>NZ_JAAQWL010000015.1:0-118793 GCF_012985495.1 Pseudomonas sp. WS 5146 | reverse complement strand
GATTCGGGGGGTAAACCGGCAGGGATGCCGGTTTAGCCGCGCTGGGCCAAGGATGGCCCATCGCGGCGGCCCCCCAAATCACTGGCGGATTGCGGGCATGCCGAGCCACAGCGAGGCACCGAGTGTTGGGGCGAAGACCTTTTGCTTACTTTTGGGTCTTTCCAAAAGTGAGCCGCCGTAAGGGCGGAACCCTAAGTGGCCGTTACCGCAGCAACGGATATGTACACAGCAGCGACGCCAGTCACCGAACCCGCCAACGGACCCACCGCAAGCTCAAGCATACACACTCGGATTAACCAGATTGTCCGGCCGCTCCCCAGCCAGCGCCGACAGCAAATTTTCCACCGCGCAAGCGGCCATCGCCTCCCGCGTCTCGTGGGTCGCCGAACCGATATGCGGCGTGGCCACCACATTGTTCAAGCGCAACAACGGCGAGTCATGACTCAAGGGCTCGCGCTCAAACACATCCAACCCCGCCGCCCGAATCGTGCGTTGTTGCAGCGCCTCAACCAGCGCCGCCTCATCCACCACCTTGCCACGCGAGATATTGATAAAAATCGTCTCCGGCCCCATCAACGCAAACTCACGCGCGCCAATCAGCTTTTCGGTTTCAGCCGTGAGTGGCAAGGTCAGGCACACAAAGTCAGCCTGCTGCAACAACTCCGGCAAGCTACGAAACTGCGCCCCAAAGCGCTCCTCTACCCGCGGTTTTGGCGAATGACTGTGGTAAATCACCGGCATACCAAAACCGAAATGCCCACGCTGAGCCAGGGCTTCGCCGATGCGCCCCATGCCGATAATGCCCAGGGTCTTGCCATGCACATCGGTGCCAAAATGCGCCGGGCCGATGTTCTTGCTCCACTGCCCGGCACGCACCATATCGGCCAGCTCGACCACCCGGCGAGCGGTGGCCAGGATCAGCGCGAAGCCGGTATCCGCCGTGGTTTCGGTAAGCACATCCGGCGTATTGCTGAGCAGGATGCCGCGTTGGGTCAGGTAGTCGATGTCGTAGTTGTCGACGCCCACCGACACACTGGCCACCGCTTCGAGCTTGGGCGCCAGGTCGAGCAGCCTGGCATCCAGGCGCAGGCTGGCACCCAACAAACCATGGGCACCAGGCAAGGCGTCACGCAGCCGGGCGAGGCCGGGTTCGTCGAGGGCGTCAATCAGGGTCACGTCGACGTGTTCGTGCAGGCGGGCCATCAATGGCGCGGAAAGTTTTTTGTACAAAACGACAGACTTTTTCATGAGGTTTTTACCTTCAACTCCAGGGTTGGCACCGGCACGCGATCACTGGCGCCGGGCTTGAGGAAAATCGTCAGCACCACGGCAAACATCAGCGCACCGCTCATCAGCAAGTACGAGGCGCCGGGTGAGCCGGTGCTGCTATTGAGGTAACCGACCAGGTACGAACCGCCGAACGAACCGAGCGCGCCCATGCTGTTGATCAGCGCCATGGCGCCGCCAGCGACGTTGGCCGGGAGGATTTCCGGGACGATGGCAAAGAACGGACCATAGGGCGCATACATGCAGGCCCCGGCGATGACCAGCAGGGTGTAGGACCACCAGAAGTGCTCAGCGCCGAGTGCGTAGGACGCGTAGAACGCAATAGACGCGATCAGCAGCGGCGGCCACACAAAACGTTTACGTTTTTGCAGCTTGTCCGAGCCCCACGACACCGCCAGCATGCCGATCACCGCTGCCAGGTAGGGCAGCGCCGAGAGCCAACCGGCTTCGACCATGTCCATCTGCAAACCGGCCTTGAGGATCGACGGCAGCCACAACACGAAGCCATACACGCCGATGCTCCAGCAAAAAAACTGCAGCGCCAGGATGATCACCTTGGGCGAACGAAAGGCTTCGGCGTAGTTCTTCACCGCCTTGATCCCGACCTGTTCGGCGGTCAGGGCGCTTTGCAGGTCTTGTTTATGCTGCTCGCTCAGCCACTTGGCGTCGGCGGGTTTTTCATCCGCCAGCTTCCACCAGATAAACGCCCAGATCACAGCCGGCAGGCCTTCGATGATAAACATCCAGCGCCAGCTGAAGTGCTGCACCAGATAGCCCGAGACCACCGACATCCACATCATGGTGACCGGGTTGCCGAGGATCAGGAAGGTGTTGGCCCGTGAGCGTTCGGCTCGGGTAAACCAGTGGCACAGGTATACCAGCATCGCCGGCATCACCGCCGCTTCGACCACGCCGAGCATGAAGCGAATGGCGATCAGCATATAGGCGTTGGACACCACGCCGGTCAGTGTGGCCAGGCTGCCCCACAGAATCAGGCTGACGAAAATCAGCTTTTTAACGCTGCGTTTTTGCGCGTAGATCGCACCTGGCACCTGGAAGAAAAAGTAGCCAAGAAAAAACAGCGCGCCCAGCAACGACGACATGCCGGGGGTGATCATCAGGTCTTCGGCCATGCCGGAGGCCGCGGCGAAGCCGTAGTTGGCCCGATCCAGATACGCCAGGCTGTAGGTGATGAACACGATAGGCATGATGTACCACCAGCGACGGGTGGCGAGTTTCACAGTTTCCATGGGGTTGCTCCTGAGCTTGTTGTAGTTGTGGCAACAGGGAGTGGGTCATGCAACAGATCGGCTGGGTAATTCAGAGCGGGTGGGCAAACCTTCCATATCACCCCGGCTTTGCACGGCGCGGCTGCCGATCCAGTTGCCGCGCTGTACTGCCTCGGGGAAGCTCAGGTTTTCGAGCAGGGCGCTGATCATGCCGACGGCAAAACCATCACCGGCACCCACGGTATCCACGACGGTTTCCACCGGCACGGCGGCAATAAAGCCTTGGTCCATGTGGGTGCGGTAGTAGGCGCCGTCCGCGCCCAGCTTGATTGCCACGGCTTCGGCGCCCTGGTCGAGGTAGAACGCGGCGATGTCGGCCGGGTCGTCAAAGCCGGTGAGCAGGCGGCCTTCGCCCAGGCCCGGCAACACCCAATCGGCCAGGGCGGCGAGGGCGTTGATTTCGCGGACCATCTGCGCTTGGCTGGCCCATAACGACGGGCGCAGGTTCGGGTCGAACGACACGCTGCGCCCGGCTTTGCGCATCTGCGTCATCAGTTCCACGGACAGCTCGCGGGTGGCCGCGGACAAGGCGGGCGGGATGCCGGTGGCATGCAGGTGGCGCGCTTGCAGCAAGGCGGGGCTGATCGCGGCAATCGACAAGTGGCTGGCCGCCGAGCCTTTACGGAAGTACTCCACCTGCGGGTCGGCGCCGGCTTCTTCGCGGGACTTGAATTGAAGGCCGGTCGGGTGCAGCGGGTCGACCGCCACATGCCGACAATCCAGGCCTTCGTTCTTCAGCGTGTCGACCACAAAGCGCCCCAGGGAATCGTCGCCGACACGGCTTAGCCACGTCACATTGAAACCCAGGCGCGACAGGCCGATGGCGACATTGCTGTCGGCCCCGGCAATGCGCTTGTGAAACTGCGCCACCTGGGCCAGGTCGCCGGTCTGTTCGGCGACAAACATCGCCATGGTTTCACCAAACGAAAGGATATCGATCTCAGACATGGGCATTCTCCGCGCGGGGTTGGCCAAGGAGGGCGAGGGCGGCGACCTGCTGTGCGGTGACTGCAACCAGGTCATCGCCTTGCAACGGGAATTCCACGGCCCGGGTAATACCTTGAGTCATATGTTTGAGCAGTTGTTCCCACAGATGCAGGTCGGTGGCGCCGGGCGGCAAGGCCACCAGCTTGCCGTCCTGGCGACGCGCCACGGCCTTGCAGTGCAGGTAATCCACATGGCGGCCCAACAGCCGCGCGGCAGTGAGCGCGGATTGGTCCTGCCACTGCCAGTTGCCGATGTCGAAGGTCATTTTCACCGGCAAGCCCAGGCGTTCCACCTCAGTGAAGAAGCGTTGCATTGGCTCGATGCGCCCACCGTGCAGGGTCTGGTCGTTCTCCACCAGGAGTTTGACCGGGTGGCGGTTGAGCAGGGCGTGCAGGCTTTGCAGGTCGTTGGTGTCGGTGAAATAACCGAGGGAAACCTTCAGCCAGCGCGAGCCAAAGGCTTGGGCGCGGTCCAGGGTTGCACTGAGTTCAGCGTTGGGCTGGGCGCGCCCGGCGACCCAAAGCTCCAGAGGCGACGAGAACACCGATTCCAGGCCGTTTTCGGCAGCGGCCTGGGCGAGGTCGGTGGGTTGTTCGGTGGTCAGCAGTTCTTCGCGCCACTCGATGCGCTGGGCGCCGGCAGCCACCAACAGTTCGACAAACCCTAATTGGCCCTGCTGGCGTACCAGATCGGCGCCGTAGCTGGAAAGGCTGATGGAGACGGGGTATTTATGCATTGTTATGTACCTCTGAAACCGGTTTCATTTTTATACGAAAAACCAATGTGGGAGCTGGCTTGCCTGCGATGGCGGTGGGTCAGTCGACTACGGCTTCGTCTGACAGACCGCCATCGCAGGCAAGCCAGCTCCCACAAGGGATTGGGTGGAGCCACGGACGATCAGTTCGGGCAAAAAATCCAGGGTACGCGGTGGTGCGTCATCGCCGCGCAAGCGTTTAAGCAGGCAGTCAAAGGCGCTGGCGCCAATCGCGTCGGTGGGTTGGGCGAGGGCGGTGATGCCGTTGCCCACCAGCGGGTACCAGTCGAGGTCATCCAGGGCGATCAGGCCAACATCATCAAACAGCGTGCAGCCCAGCGTTTTGAGTGCGTGGGTGCAGGCCAGCGCAGCCACACCATTGGCGCAGAACAACGCCTTGGGACCTGGCTTGGCAAGAAAGCTGTGCAGGCCGTTTTCCAGCGTGCCATCGAGTTCCAGCACGGCGCCGGTCAACCCTGGGCGTGCCGCAATCTCGGCATTGAAACTCGCCTGACGCTCCAGACGTGAACTGGTGCCATCGGCCTTTTCGCTCACCAGCAACAGGTCGCGATAACCCTGCTGTGCGAGGTGCTCCACTGCAACACGCACCGCCGCCGGGTTATCCAGGCCGACCATATCGCTGTGCAATGGCTCGACCTTGCGGTCCACCAGCACCAGGGGCATTTCGCGCTGCAACTCCAGCAGTTGGTCAAGGTGGTGGCCGAGGGTGTTCACGATCAACCCTTCGATGTTGTACGAACGCAGCGCCGCCAGGTGCTGGCGCTCTTGCTCGTCATCGCGGTCGGTGTTGCACACCACCAGGCTGTAGCCATGCTGGCGGCAGGCGGTTTCGACGCCGTGCATTACGGCAATGGAGTAGGGGTTGCGGATATCGGCCACCAGCATGCCGATCAGGCGTGTGCGGCCGCGTTTCAACCCGCGTGCCATCTGGTTGGGGCGGTAGCCGAGTTCGCTGATCGCCTGTTCGATGCGCAAGGCAATGGCGTCGGAGAGCAGGGCGCGGTCCTCGCCGATAAAGCGCGACACGCTGGCTTTGGACACGCCGGCGCGTTCGGCGACGTCGAGCATGGTCACGCGGCTGCGCTGGGCGGCGGAAAAAGGAGTCACGGTGGCAGGCCTTTCTTATTGGAGGTGGTGACGTTCTGAAACCGGTTTCAGGAGACCTCATTCACGAAACAACGTCAAGTGTCATTCAGCGCGCGGCAAGCGCTCATTCGCGCGTGCAACCGACGAATGGCGGTAAGACCTGTTAGTTCTGACAGTATCGGGAAGTTACCAACGGGTATTCAATCAACGTCACAGCCTTCAATAAAAACCAGTGACCGGCGCAATGTTGCTGTTACGGAGAATGATATGAGCCCCCCCCCAACTAATAGCAATGTTCAAACCAATAGCGCCACAGGTTTGCCCGACGGCACAGTTGTGACCGCCGTGCCTCAAGCCCCCTTGCCAATCGTTGAGGGACGATTGGCAAGTGGTGTGATTCCAAAACGCTTATTGGATGATGATCTTCTCGTATGGATACCCGGCCCATGGATTGAACTGACCAAGCCGGGGAGCACTGATTATATTGTGTTTGTTTGGCATGTCGTCGGGTTAGCGCTGCCTGTTTACGTTGAACCGATACCGGTCGTGGGAGAGTTGTTTCCCGGCGACTTTCCACTGCCGGCGTATATTCCTAGCGGTTTGCTGATGAATGACGGTGTCTTCAATCTTTCTTATCGCATACACATTGACCAGCCCGACGCACCGGTGGCCAATTTCTCGCCCCCAGTCAGGATTATTATCGACCGCAGTGCGCCGGGTAAAGGCGAGGTGCTTAAGGCGCCGGTGTTTTCAAGTGCAGTTATTACTAATCCTGATCTGGATAATAATTTGACACTGGATGTCGTGGTGCCGGGCGATTATAAGGTTCGCGCCACGCTTGACGAAATCTTCCTGTGGTTTATGGACAGCAATTCAGATCCGACGGGCTTACCGATTCACGTTGAAAAAATAGTTGCTACTACAGGTGCAATTATTCTAAAGGTGCTGGTGTCGGAATTTCGCAAGTTTTCAGGTGCGCAAAAATTGTTTGCGGTGTACCGGGTCAAGGATGAGGCGGGTAACATCAGTCAACTTTCCACGCCCGGAAGTGTATTGCTGAGCCTAACGCCACTGCCCGGCAATTTGCCCGTGCCTACGGTGCCTGCGTTTGATTTTGATCAACTCATCAAACGTGACGATGCGCGTAATATCGTCTCGTTTGGCATCAGCAGCTACACCAATTTTATACCTGGGGATCTCTGTATCCCTGAATTGGCGGGTGTTAAACTTCCGCCGATACCTGTCACTTCATTTCCGTTTACCGGAACCTTGACCTGGCAGCAGCTGATTGCCAACGGCTCCGACCTGCAACGAAAGGACAAGGTGCCGTTTCGCTATTACATTAGACGTGCTTCCGACACGGTGGGCCCTGGGACGCTGTCTCCGCTGAAATTGCTCAATATGGATTTCACGGTATTCGGCCGCGATCACAATCAGGCGCCAGCGTTACTTAACCCACTGTTGGACTTGGCCAATCTCTATGGCGCGGTGTCCAATACAGCCAATAAACTGGACAGTCGCGACAGTATCGACGCTGTCAGAGTGGAAGCGCGCCTGTCCGGTAACCCGCAAGTCGGTGACATGCTGTTGCTGTACTGGCCGGGGCAGGCAGCGCCGGTGGCAACCTATACCGTCAAGTTGGGTGACACCGCTGGCGCCCTTATCGTTTTTGATAATCGCATTAGCTGGTCGATCATACAGGGCGGTGGTAATACGACTGCCCCCGTGTATTACGTGAGCACTAACGGCGTTAACGAGCAACGATCGGGTAATCAAAGTGTTGTCGTAACCATCACGCCGCCTATAAGTTTTCCAAAGCCCACGTTCCCTCAAAATATAAATCATCCTAATAAAATTATTAGTTGCACACCTGGCTTTGGCCCCGACGGCAAACCAATCCCGCTTCCCTGGGAGGTATTTCAGATGCAGGTGACGCCCGGAGTCGGTATAGCCCCAGGGGATGTATGTACGCTGTCGTTCCAGGGGTACGCTAATTACCCGGATCGCAACCCGATAGCGTCGACAGCCCTTATCCTGAGTCATACGTGGGGCGTCAATCAAGTGTCCCATACTTTTGAAATTACAGATTATCAAAACATAATCAAACCGCTGAGGGACTATGCCGGCGCCTCTGCAAAATATAGTGTTTTTCGAAACCACGGATTAATAGGCGTATCGAAAGTCGGGTATGTACAAGTTGACCTTAAATATCCGACTGGGAAGTATTGTGGGCCGGCCTAGCGTTGCATAAACCCATTCATGAAGATCGAAGTGTAGGTGGCAGTGAGGTAAGTGGCGTGAGGGGGCTTCAGTATCCAGAGGTCCCTGGTCGTTTGGTTTTATTCGGTAAAAATATAATTGCGGATGGAGAATAGGACATGATCGGTAAAAAAATTACGGTAAAGGCAGATCCCAGCCCTGGAGCAGTTGCTCCCGAAATCCAAGGAGTAGACCCTGTAACAGGGTATATTTCAGCGGCTGACGGGAACAAACCTGTGGTGTTGATCATCACTTCCGGCAAAGGTTCAGACGCGGGTGACTGGGCTCTAGTCTATCGAAGAGACGTCATTAATGACTTGCCTGACTCATGGACGTTAGTGGCTCAAGTGCAATTTGTAATCAACGCCCCAGGTGACAAATTTTCGGCGAGTATTCCTGTCGTTACGAGCTCGGGAGTGCAGCAGTCGGGTGATTTTCAAGTACGTTTTGACTTGCACCAGAATGAGGGGGCGGATCCAACTATTCCAGACTCCGTAGACAGGCCTGGTTCTCTCGGCCAGTCCTCACCCATTTCGACGTATAAAATAGACTTGGATCCACCCTATTTAAGGGTTCAGCCACCTGCGCCGCAATACACGGGGGCCTTTCCGCCGGGCCAGGTTATTAGTCTGGCACAACTGACGCAGTTCAATTTGCCATTCTCTATTCCTGACAACGTAACGACGGGCCTCGGGGCTTGGAAGCCAGGAGATACGCTGACCTATTTCTATAACCACGGCACCCCCGTGACAGCCACAGAAGTAGCCCGGCAGACTCCACCCCGGCCCATGGCCCAAACCGGCAACATGCTGACAGTGCTCGCCAATGAGATTACGCAAGGGGGGCCGTGCTTCTTTACTTACCAAATCAGGGACTCGCAGGGCAATGCAAGTTTGGTCTCTGCGCCTTCGATTACCTTCACGATCGCGCTGGATCCGGCACCCGAAAATTTACAGCCGATTATCATTCACCAGGCGCCAGACCTCGTTGATGACTTGGTCACTATTGAAGACTTGAAATCAGGCCCAACGGGCGAAATACCGACCTATACGAACGTTGACACTACCAAGGACGAGTATCGGGTTCGATACAACAATGGAGCTTGGAGCCCATGGTCTCGCGTTCTCTCGGTTCCAATCACGTTGGATCAGGCCTTTCTGAGCCCCCTGGCTGTAGCGGACTATGCCAATGCAAAAGGTCCGAAATCGGTCGGTATCGCCTATGAAATACGCAAAAATGGTGACACTGTCCCTGGCCCGACCACGCCGTTCAGAGTGGACTTTAGTGTGACGGGGCCGAGCAATCCTGGAATACCAGGCAGTATCAATACCCGACTGATTCCAGCATCGTTCCGTGGGACCGGCGCGGCGGCAGCGAACATAATGGAGTTTGCACAGGCTGGCAAGCCGGTCACCGTTACGGTCGAGTTATGGCGAACCTCTGACCCTGCTGAACTGCCGGCGCCAGGCATGTTTCTTATCCTTGTCAACCCTGACGGTACGTTCATCGCGCCCGCTAAGGAAATAAGCAATGAGATACCTGGAGACTTTGTCACCTGGGACATCGACTGGAGTGTCTTTCAAAAACTGGGCAATGGCAGACATAACATCAGCTATGTCGTATCACCAACGGCAACGCCAACGTCTGCCACTAACCTCAATCGCGCGTTACCTAGAGAGGTTGAAGTGCGGGATGCGGTAACTACACCCCTGCCGGCGGCCAGATATATCGGTGCGACGACGGGGCCGTATGGTCAATGGGCCTGCCAAGCGCTAGTAGCACCGGCGCCGACAAACTGGGAAGGCAGGGTAGCTGTGGACGGTGACCCGAGAATGGAGGTTGGTCAGCTACTGACCTTGGTACTGGAGGCGTTCAGACCTCGCACGGGCACACCTCGGCTTTTTGACCAAACGCAAAGTTTCAACGTACTCGTTACCCCTACCATTAGAGATAACGGCCATATCTTCCGGGTTCCCTACGCGGGTTTCCTTGAACATGCCCAAGTAGGGCGTGCGGAGGCGACTTACACCGTGCCGCTGAACAACGGCACGCTGGGGCGTGGTACCGCGGGCGTTAACGTACGTACGACGTTGAGTTACACACGGTGCGATAACGTGGGAGCAATCATCGTCCCTTAGAGGCGTCATTGATACGCTGCAGGGTTCCCCTCTCAACCTGAGAGGGGGTTTCCCTGACAGTGCCCTACCGATTAGATGACCCAAAGTGCTGCCTACTTACCAATAGGTTGCAGATTAATCCTACATAAGAGTGAGTGTTTAATACTTACTCTACGTGCCGCACAGGTAAGGCGTCACTTTCAGGAAGTGAGCCGAACCGCTTTTGTAGGCCTTACCAAAAGAGTGATTGACCATGTCGGCACTGAACACGTTCGAACTCAAACCCTTGAGTGCAATGATGAAAGTCCCCACCATTACATTCTGTTTGTTTGCCGCGATGCAGGGGCAAGCTCAGGCGGTTGTGATAGGTAGCGGTGAGCAAAGAACCATTGACGCAACTGAGCAAACAACGGATTGGCAATTGTCGGGCCAATCAGCGTTGACGATGAACCGTGCAACAGCCACCACGATCAACCTTTCAAATTCCACGTTGAACATGAACAGCGGCAGTATGGCGAATAGTGTACATGCTGTGCAGGGCTCCACAGTAAACATGGACGCTGCACGTGTTACTTCGAGCGATTCCCTATACGGCGCCGTGCGGCTGGACAGCAGTAAGGCGGTTATTAATAACAGTACCCTCACCAATACCAGCGGCGTAGGGTTGCAGGCGTTTGGTTTTGTAGGCACGTCGAGCGGCTCGTCCGCTGAGGTCAGCAACTCTACGATCAGTGGCGCTATCGGCGGTGCGGAAGCATTCACCGGCAGTCAGTTACACTTTAAACAAAACTCGCTGGTGCAGGGCACGGGAGTAGGGGCCTTTGGGCTCTCCCTCGCAGGTGCCACGGCGACTGCCACGCAAAGTACTATCATCGGCAATGGTCATGGCGTGTCGTTCACCCGTAATCGGGGGGACCTGACGGATGGCAAACTGGTTTTGGACCAGTCCGTGGTTGAGGGTCGCAGCGGTTCGGCCATCTCGGTCAGGGGCACGCCAAATCGAGTGCCAGTGGTGTCTATCGATGTACTCAACGGTTCTACGTTGAAAGGCGGTAATGGCAATCTACTGTCGGTGTCTGGCGGTGCCACGGCAACGATGAATGTGGATAACAGCCGAAACCTGGCCGGTAATGTAATCGCCGATGCCACCAGCACCGTGCATTTGAACCTGCAAAACAACGCCGAGCTGACGGGCCAGTTGCAGAACGTCTCCACCCTGAGCGTAGGCAATGCTTCCAACTGGAACATGACCGGTGACAGCCAGGTGGGCGCACTGAACATGGCCGGTGGTACGGTGACCATGGGCGCGGCGAATGAGTTTTACCAACTGAACCTTCAGACGCTTTCGGGTAACGGCACCTTTGTCATGGGCACCGATTTCGACCAAGGCAAAACCGACTTTATCAATGTCACCGGCGAAGCCACGGGCAACCACAGCCTGGCACTCGCAGCCAGCGGCAGCGAACTGGTCAAAACCCAGGTTGTGCACACCGGCGGCGGTGACGCGGCGTTCTCCCTGGAGGGCGGCCCGGTCGACATGGGTGCCTATGCCTATAACCTGAAACAGGAAGGCAATGACTGGTTTCTGGACACGCAAACCCGTGTGATCAGCCGCAGTGCCCGCGTGGTGACGGCATTGTTCAACACCCCGGTGACCATCATGACCGCCGAAGAGGGCTCATTGCGCCAACGTATGGGTGAGTTGCGTTACTCGAAAAGCACCGGTCTTTGGGTCCGTGGTATCGGCAGTCAATATGATGTGTCCCAGAGTTCGGGCACCGGCTACTCGCAGAACCTGCGAGGTTTTTCCATCGGTGCTGATACGCCGCTGGGCGACAGCCAATGGAAGGTGGGTGTATTTGGCGGCCACAGTAACTCTGACGTAAACCCGGCTCGCGGCGCTGCCGGTACCGTCAAGAGCTACTTCCTGGGTACCTATGCCACCTGGATGGACGAAGAAAGCGGTTTCTATTTTGATGCCGTGGCCAAAGCCAACCGGTTCCAGAACCAGGCCAAGGCAACACTCAGTGACAACACGTCGACCAAGGGTGGCTACAACAACGTAGGCGGTGGTGTATCGGCTGAACTCGGCCGTCATATCAAGTTCGGTGAGAGTTCCTTTGTTGAACCTTACGGCCGACTGTCGACCATTGTGGTCCAGGGTGGCACGTACAGCCTGAAAAACGGTTTGCAAGTGGACGGTGAGCGCACCCGCTCAAGGACCGCCGAGGCCGGTGCGACCGTTGGTCATGAGTTCCAACTCGATGATGGCACGCTGATCAAGCCTTACCTGCGTGCGGCAATGGTCCACGAGTTTGCCAACAACAATAAGGTCACGGTCAACAACCAGACCTTCAACAATGATTTGTCGGGCTCGCGCACCAAGTACGGTGCCGGTGTGGCGGTGTCGTTTACCCAGGACCTGCAGGCGCATGTCGACCTGGAGACCAGCACCAGTGACAAAATCAAGCAAAAAGCCGCTGTCAATGTTGGCCTGCGTTATGCGTTCTAAATAAACCGGCGCCCTATAAAGCCCTGATCGAAAGATCAGGGCTTTTTTTTTGAACGCAAAAGCGCTTTTCAATAGCCTTTTTCGGTTAGATCAGGATTGCCGCCATACCATCAGGGTTCAACTGAACAGCCCGGCCGCAATATTGATCGAGAAGCCCAGAATCGCCGTATTGAACAGAAACCCAATCAACGACTGGCCCAAAACGACTTTGCGCATTGCGCGTGTAGCAACCCCCACATCCGCGGTTTGCACCGCCACGCCGATGGTGAACGAGAAGTACAGGAAGTCCCAGTAATTGGGGTTACGCAGCCCTTCGGCAAAGCGCAGTGCGGGCTCGTCGCCTTCCCAGGTGTAGAACAGGCGGGCGTAATGCACGCTGAAAATCACTCCGGTCAGCAACCATGAACCAATCACCGTCATGCCGGTAAAACCGTAGTGCAGCAGGCGCGCCGTGCTGTCCAGGTCTTTGCTGCCTACCAGGTTGACTGTGATGGTAGCCAGGCTGGCTATCGCGGCAATGCACACCATGAACAGCACCAGCCCGGCGTTTTCATCCTCGATCTCGGCGATGCGTTTTACGTCATCGGCACGTGAACGGCTGGTCAGCCACAGCATCAGCGCCAGGTAGGTCCAGACCCCGGCGTTCCAGCCAATCAGGATTTTGCTGATCAGCGTATCGGCCGGCGCCAGGATGCCCACGGCAAGGCCAAGCACGGCAGCGGATGAGAGGCGAGGGTGGGTGCGGGCGAGGAAGGCCATAGGTGCTCACAACAGGGGAGGTTGTGAGCACCTTATGTTGCGCTGCTGCAAGCTACAAGGTGCAAGCGGCAAGCGGCAAGCGGCAAGCTGCAAGTTAGAGGCAAGCCAGCTCTTACTTGCCGCTTGAAGCTTGCCACTTGCCGCTTAATGCTAGTCGCTGCGCCTGCGCACCAGCTTCATCACCACCACAAAGAACACCGGCACAAACACCACCGCCAGCGTCGCGGTGATCATCCCGCCGATCACGCCTGTACCAATCGCCTGCTGGCTGGCCGAGCTGGCGCCGGTGGCAATCGCCAAGGGCACCACGCCAAGGATAAACGCCAGCGAGGTCATGATGATCGGCCGCAACCTGAGCCGCGCGGCTTTCAGGGTGGCGTCGATCAGATCCTCACCTTGGTCAACCAGGTCTTTGGCAAACTCGATAATCAGAATCGCGTTCTTCGCCGACAAACCGATGATGGTGATCAAACCGACCTTGAAGAACACGTCATTGGGCATGCCACGCAAGCCCACCGCCAATACGGCGCCGAGCACACCCAGCGGCACCACCAGCAACACCGAGGTGGGTATCGACCAGCTTTCATACAGCGCCGCCAGGCACAGGAACACGATCAGCAGCGACAGGCCCAACAGCAACGGCGCCTGGGAGCCGGACAAGCGTTCCTGCAACGACAGCCCGGTCCACTCCTGGCCCAGGCCGGCCGGCAGTTGGCTGACCAGGCGCTGGATTTCTTCCATGGCCTCACCGGTGCTGTGCCCCGGTGCCGCTTCGCCGCTGATGGAGATGGCCGGGTAGCCGTTGTAGCGCGTCAGCTGCGCCGGGCCCTGGGTCCAGCTGGCTTCAACAAAGGATGACAAGGGCACCATCTTGCCGGCGTTATTGCGCACGTTGATCTTCATCAAGTCCGCCACCTGGCTGCGTTGGTCGCCTTCGGCCTGCACCACCACGCGCTGCATGCGGCCCTGGTTGGGGAAGTCGTTGACATAGGCCGAGCCGATGGCCGAGGACAGCACATTGCCCACATCGGCAAACGACACGCCCAGGGCGTTGGCTTGCTTGCGATCCACTTGCAATTGCACTTGCGGTGCTTCAGCCAAGGCGCTTTCGCGCACGTTGGCCAGGATCGGGCTTTTTTCGGCGGCGGCCAGCAACTCGGTACGTGCTTGCATCAACGCGGCATGGCCGACGCCGCCACGGTCCTGCAAGCGGAACTCGAAGCCGCTGGAAGTCCCAAGGCCGTCCACCGGTGGCGGCAGGATCGCGTAGGCAATCGCATCCTTGAGCTCGCTGAACGCTTCGTTGGCACGCTCGGCAATTGCCGAGGCCGAATCGTCGCTGCTGCGCTGCGACCAATCCTTGAGCGTGGTAAACGCCAGCGCCGCGTTCTGCCCGGACCCGGAGAAACTGAAGCCCATGATCATGGTGGTATCGCCCACCCCAGGTTCGCCGGCGTTGTGCGCTTCGATCTGCTCGGCCACCTGCACCGTGCGGTTCTTGCTCGCGCCCGGTGGCAGCTGGATATCGGTGATGGTGTAACCCTGGTCTTCCACCGGCAGGAACGAGGAGGGCAGGCGACTGAACATCCACCCCAGGCCCACCAGCAGCACCAGATAGATCAACAGGTAGCGGCCGCTGCGCTTGAGGGCATAGGCCACCCAGCCTTCATAGCGGTCGGTGAGGCGCTCAAAACGCGTGTTGAACCAGCCGAAGAAACCGCCCTTGGCGTGGTGCTCGCCCTTGGCAATCGGTTTGAGCAAGGTGGCGCACAGCGCCGGCGTCAATGTCAGGGCCAGGAACGCCGAGAACAGGATCGAGGTGGCCATCGACAGTGAGAACTGCTGGTAGATCACACCCACCGAACCCGGCATGAACGCCATCGGCAGGAACACCGCCACCAGCACCAACGTGATACCGACGATGGCGCCAGTGATCTGGCCCATGGCTTTTTTCGTTGCGTCCTTGGGCGACAGGCCTTCGGTGGCCATGATGCGCTCGACGTTTTCGACCACCACAATCGCATCGTCCACCAGGATGCCGATCGCCAGCACCATACCGAACATGGTCAGCACGTTGATCGAGAAACCCAGCAACAACATGGTGGCGAAAGTGCCCATCAGTGCAATCGGCACCACCAGCGTGGGGATCAAGGTGTAGCGCACGTTCTGCAGGAACAGGAACATCACCGCAAACACCAGCGCCATCGCCTCCAGCAAGGTGTAGACCACTTTGGTGATCGAGACTTTGACGAACGGCGACGTGTCGTAAGGGATCTTGTACTCCACGTTGGCCGGGAAGTAGCGCGACAACTCGTCCATCTTTGCCCGCACCAGGGTTGCGGTGTTCAGCGCGTTGGCGCCGGGCGACAGTTGCACACTGACGGCGGTGGACGGTTTGCCATTCAGGCGCGTGGAGAACTGGTATTCCTGGCTGCCGACTTCCACCCGCGCCACATCGCCGATGCGCACGGTGGAACCGTCGGGGTTGGCCTTGAGCACGATGTCGGCAAATTCCGCCGGGGTCGACAGTTGGCCCTTGACCAGGATTGCGGCGGTGATTTCCTGGGTCTTGGTGCCCGGCAAATCGCCAATGCTGCCCGCCGAGACCTGAGCGTTTTGCGCGCTGATCGCGGCGTTCACGTCGGCTGGCGTCAGGTTGAAACCGATCAGCTTCTGCGGGTCGATCCAGATGCGCATGGCGCGTTCGGCACCATACAGCTGGGCCTTGCCCACGCCGTCCAGGCGCTTGAGTTCGTTCATCACGTTGCGCGCCAGGTAATCGCTGAGCGCTACGTCGTCGAGCTTGCCGTCGTTGGAGGTCAGGGTTACCAACAGCAGGAAGCCGGCGGAGACTTTCTCCACCTGCAAACCTTGCTGGGTCACGGCTTGCGGCAAGCGCGGTTCTACCGCTTTAAGACGGTTTTGCACATCCACCTGGGCCATTTCCGGGTTGGTGCCCGGCTGGAAGGTCGCGGTGATGGTGGCCGAGCCCAGGCTGCTTTGCGATTCGAAGTACAGCAGGTGATCGGCGCCGTTAAGCTCCTGCTCGATCAGGCTGACCACGCTTTCATCCAGGGTCTGGGCCGAGGCGCCGGGGTACACCGCGTAGATCTCCACCTTCGGCGGCGCAACGTTGGGGTACTGGGCCACCGGCAACTGCGGGATGGCGAGCGCACCGGCCAGCAGGATAAACAGGGCCACCACCCAGGCGAAAATCGGGCGGTCAATAAAGAACTGCGGCATGGCGGGTTATTCCTTGACTGGCTGGCCGGAGGCGGGGCTGTCATCCACCTCGACTTTTTCACCGGGGCGCGCGTGTTGCAGGCCTTCGACGACGATGCGGTCACCGGGCTTGAGGCCGCTGCTGACGATCCAGCGGTCTTCAATCACCGCGCCCAGTTCTACCGGCTGCTGGCTGACGGTCTGTTCGGCATCCAACAGCAGCACCATCGGGATGCCGGCGCTGTCACGGGTGATGGCGCGTTGCGGCACGCTGATACCTTGCTTGTCCACGGCCTGTTCGAGGCGCACACGCACAAAGCTGCCCGGCAAAAGGTCGAGGTCCGGGTTGGGGAACTCGCTGCGCAGGATGATCTGCCCGGTGCCCGGGTCGACGCTGATTTCAGCAAACAGCAGCTTGCCCGGCAACGGGTACAGGCTGCCGTCGTCCTGGATCAGCGTGGCCTTGGCCTGGTCCTGGCCGACCTGCTTCAAGCTGCCGGCGCGGAAGGCGCGGCGCAGGTCATTGAGTTCGCGGGTCGACTGGGTGAGGTCGGCGTGGATCGGGTCCAGTTGCTGGATAATCGCCAGCGGCGTGGCCTCGTTCTGGCCGACCAGCGCACCTTCGGTCACCAACGCACGGCCGATGCGCCCGGAAATCGGTGCGGTGACGGTGGCGTAGCCCAGGTTCAACCGGGCGCGCTCGACCGCGGCCTTGTTGGCGGCGACTTCGGCGTTGGTCTGGCGCACGGCGGCGCGGGCGTTGTCGTAGTCCTGGCCGCTGATGGCGTTGCCTTCGACCAACTGGCTGTAGCGCTGCTCCTGCAGGCGCGCCTGGAATGCGTTGGCTTCAGCCTTGCTCAGGTTGGCCTGGGCGCTGTCCAGGTCGGCCTTGAACGGCGCGGGGTCGATGCGAAACAGCACGTCACCCTGTTTTACGTCGTGGCCTTCCTTGAAGACCCGCTGCATGACCACGCCGGCGACCCGTGCGCGCACTTCGGCAATGCGCGGCGCGGCGATACGCCCGCTCAATTCGCTGGTGATCGAGAGAGGTTTGGCCTGCAGGGTTTCGATGCGCACTTTGGCCAGTGGCGCCTCTGGCGCTTCATCGGCCGACTGGCCACAGCCACTCAGGGCCAGCGTCAGGGCCAGCAGGCAAAATGGCGCAAACAGATTCTTCGACATGCTCATATCCCAATATTGACTGGCGCATCCTAAAGACACCTGCGCCGTGGTGCTGTGAAGCTGTGTAGGCCGTGTGTGAAGAAGTGTAAGGTGCGGCCCATAGTCGCTTGAGGGCGTATATCCTTGCACAATCCTGCAAACAGCAAAGATCAAATGTGAAAACCGGGCCTGTGTGGGAGCCGGGCTTATGTGGGAGCCGGGCTTGCCCGCGATGCAGGCACCTCGGTCTTTCATAGAGAACGAGGCGATGCTATCGCAGGCAAGCCAGCTCCCACACAAGCCAGCTCCCACACAGGCCCGCTCCCACAAGGGTCTGCGTACCGCCGACAAACAGTATTATTTGGAAACACCATGCCCAACATCCTCCTGGTGGAAGACGACGCCGCACTCTCCGAGCTGATTGCCAGCTACCTGGAACGCAATGGCTACCACGTCAATGTGCTCAGCCGCGGCGACCATGTGCGTGAACGGGCGCGCCTGAACCCGCCGGACCTGGTGATCCTCGACCTGATGCTGCCCGGTCTCGACGGCTTGCAGGTGTGCCGCCTGCTGCGTGCCGACTCGGCGGGCCTGCCGATTCTGATGCTCACCGCCCGCGATGACAGCCACGATCAGGTGCTGGGCCTGGAGATGGGCGCCGACGATTATGTCACCAAGCCTTGCGAGCCACGTGTGCTGCTCGCCCGTGTACGCACCTTGCTGCGCCGCAGCAGTTTGTCCGAGCCACAGGTGGCCAACGACCAGATCGTCATGGGCAACCTGTGCATCGACCTGTCGGAACGCACCGTGACCTGGCGTGAACAGGCGGTGGAGCTGTCCAGCGGCGAGTACAACCTGCTGGTGGTGCTGGCCCGGCACGCCGGTGAAGTGCTCAGCCGCGACCAGATCCTGCAACGTTTGCGCGGTATCGAGTTCAACGGCACCGACCGTTCGGTGGACGTGGCCATCTCCAAGCTGCGCCGCAAGTTTGACGACCACGCCGGGGAGGCGCGCAAGATCAAGACCGTATGGGGCAAGGGCTACCTGTTCAGCCGTTCCGAGTGGGAATGCTGATCCATGTTTCGTGTACTGCTGCGCCTCTACCTGGTCACCATCATTACCTTCAGTGCCGCGATATTCCTGATTCCCAAGTTGGTGATCCAGCTGTTTGAACACCGCTACATGGACTACAACATCGAGCAGACCCGTGGCCTGCAAAAGCTTATCGTCAAGCAGTATCTGCGTGCGCCGGTGGAGCATTGGTCGCACGTGACCGAGCAACTGAACCGGGATTTCGCGCCGCTGCAAGTCAAGTTGCTGCTGCGCCAGGACGCCAGCTATACCCCCGAGGAGGAGCAACTGCTGGAGCACGGCAAGCCGGTGATCCGCCTGGGCGAGTGGGGCTGGATGGAAGACATCAGTTCGCCGATCAACCAGCAGTTTGCGGTGAAACTGAGCATCCCCCCGGACCCGCTGGACATGAACCTGCTGTACTGGTCGATGAACGTGCTGATTGGCGCGGCCTTGCTCGCCTGCCTGCTGTTCTGGCTGCGCCCGCACTGGCGTGACCTGGAGCGCCTGAAAAGCACCGCCGCGCAATTGGGCCGGGGCAACCTCAGTGAGCGCACACAGATTCCCGCCAGCTCCAACATCGGCAGCCTGGCGTCGGTGTTCGACACCATGGCCGACGACATCGAAGGCCTGCTCAACCAGCAGCGAGACTTGCTCAACGCGGTGTCCCATGAACTGCGCACGCCGCTGACGCGCCTGGACTTCGGCCTGGCCCTGGCGCTGTCCGAAGACTTGCCCCAGGCCAGCCGCGAGCGCCTGCAAAGCCTGGTGGCGCATATACGCGAGCTGGACGAGCTGGTGCTGGAATTGCTTTCCTACAGCCGCCTGCAAAACCCGGCGCAGTTGCCGGAGCGGGTGGACGTGGTGCTCGACGAGTTTATCGACAGCGTGCTGGGCAGCGTCGATGACGAACTGGAAAACCCCGAGATCGTCATCGACGTGGCGCTTGACTGCGCGGTGGAGCGTTTCAGCCTCGACCCGCGCCTCACGGCCCGGGCATTGCAGAACCTGTTGCGCAATGCCACGCGCTATTGCGACAAGCGCATTCAGGTTGGGGTCAAGGTGTGTGCCGATGGCTGTGAAATATGGGTGGACGATGACGGCATCGGCATTCCCGTGGAACAGCGCGAGCGTATCTTCGAACCCTTCTATCGCCTGGACCGCAGCCGCGACCGCGCCACTGGCGGCTTTGGCCTTGGCCTGGCGATCAGCCGGCGCGCCATGGAAGCCCAGGGCGGCACATTGACGGCCCTGGCGTCGCCCCTGGGCGGGGCACGGTTCAGGGTGTGGTTGCCCAGCGCAGGTTGATCAGAGCACTTTGACCGCGCGGCCGATGGCCTGGATCGGCCCGGTCGGCTTGCCGGTCGGTGAGCCGCGAGGGTCTTCCAGGGTCAGCTCGAACAGCTGGTTGGGCGTGAGCGGCGGCAGCTTGTCCAGCGGCACCGAGAGCGTTTGCCCAGGCTTGACCAGCCCCAATGACACCGGAGCCTGCCAGCCATCGCCCTTGGTCCAGAATTGCAGGGCTTTGTCGCTCGGAACCTCCATCATCCCCAACGGAATCAGTTGGATCTGCTGGTCATGGCTGGCCTGGATCACCCAGCCGGGTGCCTGGTTCTGTGGCGCAACCAACACCACCACAAACGTCGGGTCGGCTACGGGCGGGCGGGTCAACAGCAGGGCCGCCAACACCAGTGTGGTCACCAGGCCTGCGCCGGCCAACCCACGCCAGAGTGCCAGCAGGTTCCACCAAGGCACACCGGCGTCCTGGTTGTTTGCCGTGCTGCGCTCGATGCGCCGCCACAGTTGCGCGGACGGCGGCACGGGTTCGGCCAAGGCGGTCAGTGGCAGCAGGCGCTGCTCCCAGGCATCCACCGCCGCACGCAGCTCGATGTCATGCTTCAGGCGTTGCTCGACCTCGGCGCGTTGCTCGGCGGGCAGGGTGCCCAGCACGTATTCGCTGGCGAGTTCATCCAGTGGGTTGCTCATGCCATGCACTCGCGCAGCGCGACGAGGCTCCGTTTGATCCAGGCTTTGACAGTGCCCAGGGGCGTGTCCAGTTTCCGGGCGATTTCGCTGTGGGAATAACCGTCGACATAGGCGTGAAGGATGCACGAGCGACGGGTCGGGTCGAGTTGTTCCAGGCAGCGGTACACCTGACCTTCTCGGGCGCTGAATTCGAAGCTGTCATTGGGGGCGGCGAGCTGCTCGTGTTCGTCGCTCAATGCCACCTCCCGGGAGTGATTGCGCACGGCATTGAGCGCCAGGTGCCGGGTGACGCTGAACACCCAGCCCCGCGCCGAACCACGGCTTGGGTCGAAACTGCCGGCGCCGCGCCAGACCTTGATAAACGCGTCATGCACGACATCTTCGGCCAGGGCTTTGTCACGCACAATGCGCAACGCCACGCCGAGCAAGCGGCTGCTGTCCTCGGCATAGAGTTGGCGCAAGGCGCGTTGGTCGCCACGGGCACACGCCGCCAGGCAGGTTTTGTAATCAAACAAACACGGCATCCTTAAAGGGCTGAGTCCTGTGGCGAGCGCGCTCGCCACAGGCAGCGTAGCCGAGTTTACTCAGTTGGCTGCCCAGAAAATGTAGTCGGCCTGGTACTTCACCACGGCCTGCTGGCCTTTGTTCGCCGCCGTGCATTCGCTGCTCGGCGCCACGCCGCCTTTAAGGGCGACACGCTGGATGTAACTGACGCCACTCATGGCACCTTTACCTTCGGCCGGGTTGGCCTTGACCAGTTGATAGGGCAGGTTGCCTGCACTCGAAGGCGCTACCGCCAGTTGGGTGCCGGTGATTTTCGAGCCATCCTGGGCCTGCCAGGTGGCGGGCGGGCCGAAGTAGTTGCCCACCGGCTTGCCGCTGCGATCATTCAACACGGCTTTGGGGCCGACAAAGAACCATTCGGTCTGGCCGACGGCGTTGGCTTTGTCGCGGCATTCGTAGGTGATTTCGCCGACCCCGGTGGTTTCCATCGCAATCTTGTGCCCGTCCGGCACCTTGATGCTGTCCGGCAAGCCGGTCTGGGCGAAAGCCGCAGGCGCGACGGTGAGTGCAGCCGCGAGGCAGAACAGTGTTTTAGCGTTCATGGGTAGTGCTCCATTTGAGTAAAACAGCGGGGTGACTGCAAGGACTACACGCGAGGCGCACGATTGGATGCACGGGTTAGAAAATAAACCTCAGAGGGCGCACACTGTGCGCCCGCCCCCGAGGAGAACCTCGCAATGACTGGTGTTCACACGTCTGCTCAACAAGGTTTCTCGACCCAGGCCGCCACCTACGCCCAAGGTCGACCGGACTACCCACGCCAACTCACCGGCTGGCTGACCGATACACTGGGTATCAACGCACAGTCGACCGTGATCGACCTGGGGGCCGGCACCGGCAAGTTCACCCGTTTGCTCAGCACCCTGGCGCCCAGCCTGATTGCCGTCGAGCCGGTCGAGGCCATGGGCGCGCAACTGAGCAAACTGTTGCCGGATGTACGCCTGCTCAGCGGCACCGCTGACGCTATCCCTTTGCCGGAGGCCAGCGCCGATGCGCTGGTGTGCGCGCAAGCCTTCCACTGGTTCGCAACCGAGGCCGCACTGGCAGAGATCCACCGCGTGCTCAAGCCTGACGGGCGCCTGGGGCTGGTGTGGAATGTGCGCGATGAGTCGGTGGACTGGGTTGCGGCCATCACCGAAATCATTACGCCCTATGAAGGCGACACGCCGCGTTTTCATACAGGGCATTGGCGCGAAGCCTTCACCGGTGGGTATTTTTCCGCGCCGCAAATGAGCTGTTTTGCCTATCAGCATGTGGGCAGCCCCCAGGAAGTGATCATGGATCGCTTTCTGTCTGTGAGCTTTATCGCGGCGCTACCGGCCGCGCAAAAGGCCACGGTGACCGAGCAATTACGCGGGCTGATCAACACTCACCCGGCGCTGCGCGGGCGTGACACTGTGGCGTTTCCGTATCAGACCCAGGCCTATGTCTGCCATCGTCTGACAGAAAAAGCATAAAGTCAGATCATATTGATATAAGTCGTTATAAGAAAAATCGCTATCCTGCGGCCAGAATTTTATAAGGCCGCGGGTAGTTGTAATGGATGTGGGCAATTTTGGTTTTGTAGTCGCTGGCCTGATCGTTGGTTTTATCGTCGGCATGACCGGTGTTGGCGGCGGGTCCCTGATGACGCCGATCCTGTTGTGGTTCGGCATCAACCCGGCCACCGCCGTGGGCACTGACTTGTTATACGCCGCCATCACCAAGTCCGGTGGGGTGCTTGTACACAGCAAAAACCGCAATATCGACTGGACCATCACTGGCTGGCTGACCTTGGGCAGCGTTCCGGCGGTGCTTTTGACGCTGTGGTTCCTGGCCAGCCTGCACACTGATCCCAGCGCGATGAATGCGGTGATCAAGCAGGCGCTGGGCTTTGTGCTGCTGCTGACGGCGCTGGCAATCCTGTTCAAGAAAAGCCTGTTGGCGTTCGCCCAGCGGCATGCGGGCGATGATTACCACATGAGCCCGCGCAACCTCAACGCACTCACAGTCGTCACCGGCGCGATCCTGGGCACCATGGTTGCGTTGACCTCTATCGGCGCGGGTGCCCTCGGGACTGTGGCGTTGTTTATCTTGTATCCGTTCCTGGCCACGCGGCGTCTGGTCGGCACCGAGATCGCCCACGCCGTGCCGCTGACCCTGGTGGCGGGCCTGGGGCATGCCAGCATGGGCAATATGGACTGGCACTTGCTGGGCTTTTTGCTGATGGGGTCGTTGCCGGGGATTTACCTGGGCAGCCACATGACCGGCAAAGTCCCGGACGGCGTGTTGCGACCGTGTCTGGCGATTATGTTGATGACCATCGGGTATAAGCTCGCGTTCTGAGTGGTACACAGGATCGTTCCCACGCTCTGCGTGGGAATGCCACCCCGGACGCTCTGCGTCCCGCTCTTGAAGCCGTGACGCGGAGCGTCACAGGATGCATGCCCACGCAGAGCGTGGGAACGATCAATTACGCTTTGCCAGGCCCATTCCCGATCTGCCACACAAACGGCGGCTCGGTTCCATTGATCACCCAATCCCCCACGATCCGCGCCTTGTAGATCACCGGGTTATGCGACGACACGGTCCGCGCATTGCGCCAATGGCGATCCAGCGCTTTACCCTGGCGCACATCCGACGCCCCCAGTGCATTGAACAGCTCACTGGTAGCCCGCTGAATCAACTCCGACACCACCACTTGCGCTGTCGCCGATTCAATCTCGGCAGCCACGTTTGCCTCACGCTCAGCCACCTCATCCCCGGCAAATCTTGCCAAGTAAGCCCGTTGCGCCGGCACCGCAGCTTTCAACGCACTGGCCTCGGCGGCATACACCAGCGCGGCCACTTCGCCCACCACTTGCTGAACCTGCGGGTCCTGGCTGACATGTTCGGCATTGCCATGGCTGTAGATGCGTTTGCGGCTGCGCACCTGCTGCGCCACGTCGTTGAGCGCCGCACGGCCAATACCGGCAAGGCTCGCCAGCAGCACCAACTGGTAAAACGCGGTCTGGTATTTGAAGCGGGTGGCGAAGTCGATCACGTTGTCGGCCTCAACCACCGCATCGGTAAACCGTGTAGTGCCGCTGCCCGTGGTGCGTTGGCCGAACCCGTCCCAGTCATCACGTTGCACCACGCCGGGCTGGTGCGTGCGGGTGGCGGCGATCACGTCGGCGCCGGTGTCGCTGCGCTGGGCGTACACGTCGATCCAGTCGGAGAAAATGCTCCCGGTGCTGTAGAACTTTTCGCCGTTGAGCTTCCAGTGATCGCCATCCGGGCTGACCTGAGTGACCACATCGCCGATGGCCACAGTGCCGATTTCGGTCCAGGCGCAACCGACGATATCGCCGTCGACAAACCGCTTGAACCACAGGTCGCGACCCGCGCTGGGTGGCGCGTTCAGGCGGTCTTCGGCAAAGGCGAAGTGCCCGCGCAGCGCCTGGGGCACATTGGAGTCGGCCGCCGCCAGTTCGATCAGCAGCTCAAACAATTGCGGCAGGGACGCGCCGCCACCGCCGTATTCCACCGGCACCCGCACCGCGCCGAACCCTGCGTGTTTGAGCCACTCAATCGGCTCATAGGGCAGGGCGCGCGCCTGTTCACGTGCCACGGCACCTTCGGCGATGCGCTGGAAAATGGGCCGAAAGCGCGCGGCAAGTGTGGGGTAATCGACGCCGATGGACAGCGGGTTGATGACATGTTGCTCGGTCATGGGATACGGCTCCTGGGCAGTGATCAATGCTTAGCGGATTGCACAGTCCGTGCCGGGCGGCGCAGCCCGTATTTACTGGGGATGGATCCAAACTGCTGTTGCCCCAGCAACAGTAAATCGACAAAACAAGGCTATCCGCGACATTCGCCGGCTTGGCAAAAACCACAGCGATATACGCCGCAACGCCCGTGGGGTGGCGCTTTGATGATGTCTGGCACGCTTGCTGCTCAAGCCTGGTTACATCCTTCTTTCGTGCGAGGTACTGCCAGATGAGTCAGCAAGCCGTGAAATTTGCCTATTGGGTGCCCAACGTCAGCGGTGGGCTGGTGGTCAGCAAGATCGAACAGCGCACGCACTGGGGCATCGACTACAACCGCAAGCTCGCGCAGTTGGCCGAGGCGGCCGGCTTCGAATATGGCCTGACGCAAATTCGCTTCACCGCCGGCTACGGTGCCGACAATCAGCATGAGTCTGTAGCGTTCAGCCATGCGTTGCTGGCGGCGACCACTAGGCTCAAGGTGATCGCCGCGATCCTGCCTGGCCCTTGGCAGCCGGCGCTGGCGGCCAAGCAGCTGGCGACCATCGACCAGCTCACCAATGGGCGCATCGCGGTGAATATCGTCAGCGGTTGGTTCAAGGGCGAATTCCAGGCCATTGGCGAACCCTGGCTGGAACATGACGAACGTTATCGCCGTTCCGAGGAGTTTATCCGTGCCCTCAAAGGCATCTGGAGCCAGGACGATTTCACTTTCAAGGGTGACTTCTACCGCTTCAACAATTACAGCCTCAAACCCAAGCCACTCGGCCAGCCGGAGGTGTTCCAGGGCGGCAGCTCACGGGCGGCGCGGGACATGGCGGCACGCGTGTCGGACTGGTACTTCACCAACGGCAACACGCCCGAAGGTATCAAGGCCCAGGTTGACGATCTCCGCATCAAGGCCGCGGCCAATCACCACTCGGTGAAAGTCGGTGTAAACGCGTTTGTGATCGCCCGCGACACCGAAGAAGAAGCCCGCGCCGTGCTCGCCGAAATCATCGACAAGGCCGACCCCGAAGCGGTGAATGCGTTTGGCGATGCGGCCAAACAGGCGGGCAAGGCCTCACCGGAAGGCGAGGGCAACTGGGCCAAGTCCAGCTTTGAGGACCTGGTGCAATACAACGACGGCTTCAAGACCAACCTGATTGGCACGCCGCAGCAGATCGCCGAGCGCATAGTCGCGCTCAAGGCTGTGGGCGTGGACCTGATACTGGCTGGCTTCCTGCATTTTCAGGAAGAGGTCGAATACTTCGGCCAGCGCGTCCTGCCGCTGGTGCGCGAGCTGGAAGCCAAGGCCGGCGTCAAGCAGGTGGCTTAAACAACACGACGGCCGCGCGCAATTTGTTATTGCCAAAACGGCACATGCGCTCGAACTCCCCATGGCTGACCGGCAGATGCTGGCAGTCCAGGGATTGGCGATGCTGGCTGTGGTCCACGTCGGGGTCGTGCAGGTAGACGAACTCTTCATCGCAGTCGGTGACCATCACCCAATGTGGCGACTTGGAACGGGTGAGGCGGTAGCTGCTGATCAGTACCAGCGGCTGCCCGCCGGCCTGCAATACCTGCGGTAAATCCAGGGCGCCGCCGAATACCTGTTCGACGTCGCTGCCGACCAATTCCTCTTCAAACGCCTCATGCACTAAGCGCATCACGTCCTTTTTGTGCTGGTCGCGCACGCCATCCAGAAACAACGGCCCGCGCACATTCACCTGCATACGCACCCGAAAACCCCGGCGCCAGGCCGCCAAAGCCAAGCCTTGCGGGCTGCAGCCGCCATGGCCTGCGGTCATGAACACGGTGGTGGCTTCACGCCAGATCTGCAGTTCTTCGCGCCGCCCGGCCACGCGCCCAGGCAGCAACGCGCCCATGGCCATCAGCAAGCACGCGGCGCCACAGGTGAAGTCGGTGGTCTGCTGGTAATAGGGCACGCTCTGGGGGCGTGCGACCTGGTGCTGGAGGATGCGTTTTTCCAGGCGAATAGCGGCGGTGTGATCTTCGTAATAGTCATTTATCAGCGCAAAGCGGCGATAGCCGTTGCGCTCGTACAGCGCCAGGGCGCCGGGGTTGTCGGTGCGTACTTCCAGGCGCAGATAGGCGCAATCATGTTCCAGGGCGCAGGCCTCGATGCGCGTCAGCAATTGCTTGCCCAAGCCCATGCCGCGCGCACGCTCGGCGATGGCGATGGAGTACAGGCGCGCCAATGAAGTGCCGCGATGGAACAGCACCAGTGCATAACCTTGCAACTGCGCATCATTTTCCGCCACCAGCAACTGGCCATGGGCACGGCTGATCATCCACTGGAAACTGCGCAACGAGAGCCGGTCGGTGGTGAAACAGTGCTGTTCCAGTGCGACCAATTCAGGCACATCAGCAGGGGTTGCAACGCGAAAGGAAAGAGCCATATAACCGCCGTAAAAGTTGCGTAACGAAACGGGACTTCTCTAAAAGATCGTGCTTAATAGAAAAGGTCGAGTTCTCTAAAGCGGATCAAATATTATGTCAGCGGTACAAGGTCATTGGCGTGAAGTATCCGAGCAAAACGTCGCGGCGACAATAACTTCCAGCGGTTATTTTTCGGTCGCAAGCAAAGGTTCCAGCCAAGTGGTGATCATTGTCGAACGCAAGGAAGATTGGGCCTCTTACTTCCCCAGCGAAGACATCGTGACCGCCCAGGAATACCTTGAACAAACCCGTGAAAGCGAGACGGGCAAGCGTGTTCAGGTGATCAACCTGTGCCGCAGTTACAAGTACCTGGGCCACGGCTACTACTGCTCGTTGTTGGCCGAAGCGCGCGGGCACAAGGTGATTCCGTCGGTACGCACCATCAGTGAACTGACT
Source organism: Pseudomonas sp. WS 5146 (assembly GCF_012985495.1). Taxonomy (NCBI): domain Bacteria; kingdom Pseudomonadati; phylum Pseudomonadota; class Gammaproteobacteria; order Pseudomonadales; family Pseudomonadaceae; genus Pseudomonas; species Pseudomonas sp. WS 5146. The sequence goes on along the minus strand of NZ_JAAQWL010000015.1, from coordinate 91,152 downwards.
AAAAAGTCGCTGTATGGCTTGTCACTGGATGACCTGGATAAAACCCTCGATAAAGCCTTGAGTCATCACCTTTACAGCAATACCGAAGGCTTTACCCTGACACTTTATTTTGGTCGAACCAATATAGAGCCGCTGCAAGAATTGGCCCGCCAGTTATTTGAAACCTTCCCGTGCCCGATCTTGTTAGTTGAGTTTCGCAAACACAATGGCTGGCACATCGACGGGGTCAAGTCCGGGGTCTTGCACAAGTTGCGCGATGACCAGGAAGACCAGTTCGCCCACGCCCTCGACAACTTCAGCCGCAAGATCTGGCGCCAGCCGCGCTCACGCCGCTTGGCGCGGTATGACCTGGCGATTCTTCATGACCCGAAGGAGCAACTGCCGCCGTCCAATGCTCGCGCCCTGGAAAACTTCGTGCGGGTCGGCAAAGGGCTGGGCATCGATGTGGAACTGATCGAGCGTAAGGATTACTCACGGCTGGCCGAGTACGACGCCTTGCTGATCCGCGAGACCACCAGTGTCGACAACCACACCTATCGCTTTGCCAAAAAAGCCGAAAGCGAAGGCTTGGTGGTCATGGACGACCCGGCATCGATCCTGCGCTGTACCAACAAGGTCTACCTCACTGACCTGCTCAACAGCCATCAACTGGGCATGCCCGCCACCGAGATTCTCTACAAGGAGCGACCGCAAGATTTCGAAAGGGTCGGCGAGCGCCTGGGTTTCCCGCTGGTGTTGAAGATCCCCGACGGCTGCTTCTCGCGCGGCGTAATCAAGGTGGAAAGCCAGGAAGCCCTGCTCAAGGCCACCGCCGAGTTGTTCGAACATTCGGTGCTGTTGCTGGCCCAGGAGTTTTTCTACACCGAGTACGACTGGCGCATTGGTGTGCTCAACCGCAAGCCGATCTTTGCCTGCCAATACTTCATGTCCAAGGGCCACTGGCAGATTTATAACCACAAGGCTATCGGCCAGGACATCAACGGCGAATGCCGCACCCTGGCGGTTCATGAAGCGCCCAAGGCAGTGGTGGAACTGGCGGTCAAAACCGCCAACCTGATCGGCGACGGCCTCTACGGTGTCGACCTCAAGCAGTCCGGCGACAAAGTGGTGGTGATCGAGGTCAACGACAACCCCAATATGGACGCCGGTATCGAAGATGCCTATTTGCAAGACGACCTGTATGCGCTGGTGCTCGAGGAGTTTGTACGGAGATTGGAGTTGAAACGCCAGGGCCAGGGCTGGTGACGCGCGATGATTCAGCGCTTTGAACTGACCGACGGAAAACTGTGCAAGGCGGACAAGGACGACGCTGCAATCATGCTGTTCAACAACCCGGACACGGCCGAGCGCGAGTGGTTGCGCGACCATCACAAACTCGACGAGCACGCCCTGGCTTCGGCGCTTGACCCAGATGAAGTCTCACGCATCGAGTTTCACCCCGATAACCTGTTCCTGATCTGGAAACGCCCGGAGAACTACTCGGGCGGCGGCAGCCTGATGTTCGAAGTGGCCTCCTGCGGGCTATTGTTTTCACCCGGCCGCCTGCTGGTGATCGCCACGGATGACACCCCACTCTCCGGGCTCGGCGCGCGTCGGCCGTTGCATACGCCGCTGGATGTGCTGCTCGACTTGCTGCTTAACAACATTCACCACTACCTGGGCCACCTGAAGGTGATCAAGCTGGTGGCGCGGGAGTTGCAGCAACAGTTCAATGCGTCGATGAGCAACCAGCACCTGATGCAGATGTTTAACCTCAGTGAAAGCCTGATCTATTACATCAACGCGCTGCACAGCAATGGCGCGGTGTTGTCGCGGTTGCGCAACCACGCGGAAAAGGAGCATTTCAGCGCCGAGGTGCTGGGGTTGATCGATGACCTGATCATTGAGAACCACCAGTGCTACAAGCAGGCGGAGATCTACTCCAACGTGTTTTCCGGGCTGATCGATGCACGCGGCAACCTGATGAACAACAGCATGAACAACCTGCTGCGCAAGCTGACGTTGATCAACGTGGTGTTTCTGCCGCTCAACCTGATCGCCAGCGTGGGCGGCATGTCGGAGTTCAGCATGATGACGGCGGGCACGCCGTGGTGGGTGTCGTACCCGCTGTTGATGGTGGCGATGGGCGTTGGGGCGGGGTTGATGGTGTTCGGGCTAAAGCGCATCGCAGGCGGCGCCAGCCGCGCGTGAACACGGATTCCTCCTGTGGGAGCTGGCTTGCCTGCGATGCCGGCGCCTCGGTGTGTCAGTGACACACAGTCGATGCTATCGCAGGCAAGCCAGCTCCCACAGGTTTACGGTTGCAGTGTCAGCACTTCAAAGCCGTCCGCCGTCACCGCCACGGTATGCTCCCACTGCGCCGACAGGCTGTTGTCCTTGGTCACCACCGTCCAGCCATCCTTGAGGTCGCGCACCTTGGCGCTGCCCTGGTTGAGCATCGGCTCGATGGTAAACACCATGCCTTCGCGCAGTTCCAGCCCGGTGCCGGGGCGGCCGAAGTGCAGCACTTGGGGTTCCTCGTGCATCTGCCGGCCGATGCCGTGGCCGCAATACTCACGCACCACGCTGTAGCCGTTGGCTTGCGCATGGCTCTGGATCGCATGGCCGATATCGCCCAGGCGTGCGCCGGGGCGAACCTGGCGAATGCCGGCCCACATGGCTTCGAAGGTCTGTTCCACCAGGCGCCGGGCCTTGGGCGCCACGCTGCCAATCATGTACATCTTGCTGGAGTCAGCGATAAAACCGCCTTTTTCCAGGGTGATGTCGATGTTGATGATGTCGCCGTCTTTCAACACATCCTTGGCACTGGGCATGCCATGACACACCACTTCGTTGATCGAGGTGTTGATGCAAAAGGGGTAGTCGTATTGCCCAAGACTCGCCGGCCGGGCTTTGAGTTCGTTACGGATGAAGGTTTCGACGGCGCTGTCCAGCTCCAGGGTCGAGCGCCCGGCGGCGACAAAGCCGTCGAGCATGCTGAATACCTGGGCCAGCAGGCGCCCGGATTCGCGCATCACGGCCAGTTGTGCGGGTGTCTTGATCATCAGCCGCGCCCTCGGATCAGGTCGGGTTTGTCCAGCAACAGCTTGTTGATCAGCTCGTTGTAGGGCAGGTGCGGGTTGAGTTCGGCCAACAGGCCGATCTTGATCCAGAACTCGGCCTGGGCATTGATGGAGCGGTCCATGGCGGCGCTGGCCAGGCGAAGCTGTTCGTGCAGTTGGTCGGTAATCTTGACGATGCCCATGGGTTTCACTGTGTTAGATGGATATACAAAGCGTATACGTTTCGTATATCGCTCGTAAACCCCAACCCGCTAAATGGCCACAGGCCATTGACTTGCCCAGTCACCGCCGGTTAATTTCGGTGCATGACCTTTCCAGCCTTGCGCCGCCAGTCGAGCATTATTATTACCGCCATTCCTCATTTGGCGGGATAGCACACGGCTGCACCCAAACCCGCCCTAGAGGCGGGTTTTGTTTTTCCGACTCCTGGGCAGCACACCAACACCAGGAGACGCCCATGAGTACCCACCGCGCCGCGCAAACCGCCAATACCGGGCTGCTTGAGCACTACGTGAAAAAGATCCTCGCCGCCCCGGTTTACGACGTGGCAGTGCGCACGCCCTTGCAATCGGCGCCTGCGTTGTCGGCGCTATTGGGCAACCAAGTGCTGCTCAAGCGGGAAGATTTGCAGCCGACGTTTTCCTTCAAGATCCGTGGCGCCTACAACAAGCTGGTGCAACTCGGCGATGAGCAGAAAGCCCGTGGGGTGGTGACCGCCTCGGCGGGTAATCATGCGCAGGGCGTGGCATTGGCGGCGCGGGAACTGGGCATCAAGGCCCGCATCGTCATGCCGTGCAGCACGCCGGAATTGAAGGTGCTGGGCGTGCGCTCCCGTGGCGCCGAGGCGGTGTTGCATGGCGAAAGCTTTCCGTTTGCCTTGGCCCATGCGTTGCAATTGGCCGAGACGTCGGGTTGCACCTTTGTTTCGCCGTTCGATGACCCCGATGTGATCGCCGGCCAAGGCACAGTGGCCATGGAAATACTGCGCCAGCAGCAAGGCCCGCTGCACGCGATCTTCGTGCCGGTGGGCGGCGGCGGCCTGATCGCCGGGATTGCCGCCTATGTCAAATACCTGCGGCCCGAGGTGCGCATTGTCGGCGTCGAACCCGAGGGTTCCAGTTGCCTGCTGGCAGCCTTGCGCGTCGGTGAGCGGGTGGTGCTGCCCAGTGTCGACTGGTTTGCCGATGGCACCGCGGTGGCGCAGATCGGCGCCTATGGCTTTGAGATCTGCCGCGATTGGGTCGATGAAGTGATCACCGTCAGCAATGACGAACTGTGCAGCGCCATCAAGTTGATCTACGACGATACGCGTTCCATCACTGAGCCTTCAGGCGCACTGGCGGTGGCGGGCGTTCGCAAGTACGTCACCCAAAACGGCGTGCGCGGGCAGACCTTGGTGGCAGTGAACTCCGGGGCCAATATCAACTTTGATAGTTTGCGACATGTTGCAGAGAGAGTAGCGGCGCAAAGTGTAACTTAGTGCATAAACGTTTAATCGACGCAGTTCGACGAGGATGCTGGTTACACGAACCGGCTTATATAACGCGCCGTTGTGCTTATGAGGAAAAGTTACAACAGCAACGGACTTTGCCGAGTAGGCTTGTTGACTATAAACGTCTGCCAAGGTCGGTAAGACGTGGTGGGCCTGCGCCTGCCGGACACACAAAAATCTGTTGGCAGTCTCAAAAAAGGAGAGGTTGGCCATGCTTTCGGAACTAGAGCTACGCAGCATTATTGAAGGAAGTTTCCTGCCCAAGCGGTGTGAATGTACCAAAGCCGAAGACGCCTCGTTGACGATCAAGGTGTATGACGACCGCGACCGTGACCGGGTGGATTTGGAAGTCAAAGGTATCAACGCGGAAAAACTCGACAGCAGTCGAGCCATTTGCAACCTGATCAGCGGGTTGCGCGAAGACCTCAAGCACACTCAAGCGCCTGCTCAGCAAAGAGTGGCGGGGCGCGGCTACTAGTCAGCCAAGTGTTTGAGAGTGATTCACCGACGACCTGTGGGCCTGGTAAACACCAGGCCCAATGCGGTGTGTTTCAATTCTGAAAATCGCAGGCTTCGGACATTTTTCGGTAGCCCACATCTTCGATCTTCCCGGCTTTGTCCACGAACTTGATATCGGCGTTGATCACCTTGCACACGTCGGTGTCTTCCTCGTGCATGGCGATCACTTTGTCGACGTTCAAGGGCATGCCGTATTGATACTGCACAGGCTTGACGGCGGTGTCGGCCTGGGCCATCCCCGACACCGCGGCAAGGGCCAAGGTGGCGGTGAATAACAAGGTACGCAGTTTCATGGTGGTGCTCCGCAAGTGAGTTCAATTTCACTCTCGGCTTGCGGGATTAACCATCGATTAATTTTGCCTTGGCTGACAAAACCTTCATGAAACCCAGGCTTCAGCCCAACTGCTGGCGATATGGCAGGTCCGGCCCGGTCTTGCTGCAGGTCAGCGCGGCGGCGCGGATCGCGAAGCCCAGCATGCTGTCGATTTGCGCGCGTGTCAGCTGTTGCAGGCCGTCAATGGAATCCAGCTGCTGCTCGGTCAACCAGGCAATCAACGCGGCCTGGAAGGTGTCGCCGGCGCCCACCGTATCGGCCATCACCACCTTGACCGCAGGTTGCGACCAACTGCCGTGCTGGCGGCTGAACACGCTGGCGCCATCGCCGCCACGGGTGAGGAACACCAATTGGCAACGGTGCTGCAACCAGCCTTGCAGCACGCTCTCGGGCGACTGGTCGGGGTAGAGCAGGTGCAGGTCTTCATCGCTGACTTTAATCAGGTCGGCATGCTTGACCAACTCGGCCACGCGCTCACGCCACAGCTGGATATCCGGTTGCGGGTTGAGCCGCACATTGGGGTCCAGGCTGATCAGGCGTTTGCCGCTTTCGCGCTTGACCAGGCTCAGCAGGGTGTCGCCGATCGGCTGCACCACCAGCGAAAACGAGCCGATATGCACGCCACGAACCTCATCGCCCAAGGTCGGCAGATGCTCAAGCGTCAATTGCCGATCGGCGCAGCCTTCGCCGCGAAAGCTGTATTGCGGTGAGCCGTTGGCGCCCACGGCAACCATCGCCAGGGTGGTTGGCGCGGCAAACTCAAGCAGAAACTGCTGGCTGACGCCTTCGTCCTTGAGCACTTGCAGCAAGCGCTGGCCAAGGAAGTCGTTGGACACGCCACCCAAAAGCGCGGACTCAATGCCCAGGCGGCGCAAACCCACGGCCACGTTGAACGGCGAACCACCGGCAATGGCCTTGTAATTGACCCTGGAAGCCTGCCCGCTGGCATCCTCCTCGCTGAAAAAATCGAACAGCGCTTCGCCACACACCAGATACATAGTCGTTCGCTCTTAAAGGGTTGCCACGAGCTGCTGATAGCGCTCGTAAGCCTGTTGATAGGCACTGACATTGGCCGCCACCGGCAGCGTGCGGCTGCTTGGGTCGACACTCACACATTTGTCGCACAGGCTGGCCAGGGTGTCGCCGGACTGGCTCCACGCCGCCTGGATCGCCGCGCCCAGGGCAGCGGCTTCGCTTTGTTCGGTACACACCACTTCGGTGTTCATGATATCGGCGACCATCTGCCGCCACACCGGGCTTTTCGAGCCGCCGCCGATCAGGCGGATGCTATGGCTTTGCAGGCCGGTCTGGCGCAGCAGGTCGAGGCCGTAGCGCAGGCCGAAGGTGGTGCCCTCGACCACCGCGCGACACAGGTTGGCGCGGGTCAGGTTGGTCATGGTCAGCCCGTGGAGGCTGCCGGTGGCGTGGGGCAGGGCGGGCACGCGTTCGCCATTGAGGAACGGCAGCATGCTCACGCCATCGGCGCCAATCGGCGCTTGCGCAACCAGGCTGTTGAAGGTCGCAAGGTCAAGCTCGAACAGCTCGCGAATCACCCCGGTGGCGTTGGTCAGGTTCATGGTGCAGATCAACGGCAGCCAGCCACCGCTGGACGAACAGAAGGTCGCGACCGAGGCTTGCGGGCTGACATTCGGCTGGTCGGCAAATGCGTAGACGGTGCCGGACGAACCCAGGCTCATGGTGATCACGCCGGGGGCGATATTGCCGGTGCCGATGGCGCCCATCATGTTGTCGCCGCCGCCGCTGGACACCTTGGCATTGGGGTTGATCCCCAGGCGTTCGGCGATGGCCGGCAAGATGCTGCCGACAGCTTGATCCGCCGCAATCAACGCGGGCAGGGCTTTTTCCAGGCGCCCGCTCGGGTCGATGTGCGTAAGCAGTGCCACGTCCCACTCGCGGCTGCGCACGTTGAAGTAGCCGGTGCCCGACGCATCGCCGTATTCCGCCACGGCGCGGCCGGTGAGCCAGTAGTTGAGGTAGTCGTGGGGCAGCAGGATATGCGCGATGCGTGCGAACACGTCCGGGTGTTGTTCGCGGGTCCACAGCAGTTTCGACACGGTATAGCCCGGCGCAATCGCCACGCCGAGGCGTTCCAGCGAGCCGCTTTCGCCGCCCAGGTACGCCAGCAGGCGGTCGTTCTCCGGGGCGGTTTCGGTGTCGCACCAGAGTTTGGCCGGGCGTAGCACCTCACCGTGCTCGTCCAGTAGCACCAGCCCGTGCTGCTGGCCGGAGACGCCGATGCCGAGAATGTCCTGGCCGTCCACGCCAGCCTGTTGCAGGGCGCGGTGAGTGGCTTCGGTAAAGGCATCCAGCCATTCCTGGGTGTGCTGTTCGCGACGGCCATTGGCGCCGCTGATCAGCGTATGCGCGGCGGCGCCCAGGCCCAGGACCTTGCCGCTGGACGCGTCGAGGACGATGGCTTTGGTGCCCTGGGTGCCGCAATCGATGCCGAGGTACAGGTTTTGCTGGGTCATGAAGGAGTGCTCAGCAGTATTATTCTTGGATTGATAGCCCGATTAAATGTGGACGCTGGTCTGTGTGGGAGCTGGCTTGCCTGCGATGCCAGCACCTCGGTCTATCAGTCAAACCCAGGTGATGCTATCGCAGGCAAGCCAGCTCCCACACAAGCCAGCTCCCACATTTTTAATCGGGTGTTTTCAGCAGTTGCTGCAGTGTTGCGGTGACGCCGTTGTCGCGCAAGCTGACAAAGCAACGCTCAAACGCTGCCACAAACTCAGCCGAGTTGGGAATAGCCTTGCCAAAAATCTCTTCCACACCCAGCAGGCGCTGGCTGATCAGCGCATCGTCACTCACCAGCCCTTGGCAGAACTCGGCGCGTGGGTCGGGGATCTTGTAAGTCACGCCGTTTTCATCAACGCCTTTGAGGTACAACGCCCAGGCGGCGACAACCAACGCCGCGCGCTCAGTCTCACGCCCATCGGCAATCAAGCGATTGATGGTCGGTACGGTGAACTTGGGAAACTTCGACGAGCCATCGGAACATACACGCTCCAACTGGTCGGCAATCGCCTGGTTGGAAAAACGATCCACCAGCGTCTGCTTGTACTGGGTCAAATCGATGCCCGGCACCGGCGCCAGGTTTGGCGTGACGTCCAGGTCCATGTAGGCACGCATGTAGGCCACAAACACCGGGTCATTCATGGTGTCGTGCACAAACCGATAACCCTTGAGAAAACCCAGGTAGGTAAGGGCCAGGTGGCTGCCATTGAGCAGGCCGATCTTCATTTCTTCGTAAGGCGTGACGTCATCGGTGAACTGCACACCGACGGTTTCCCACGCCGGGCGGCCGTTAACGAATTTGTCTTCCAGCACCCATTGCACAAACGGCTCGCACACCACCGGCCAAGCGTCGTCGATGCCGTGCTCATCGTGCAGTTGCAGGCGGTGGGCGGTGCTGGTCATCGGCGTGATGCGGTCGACCATGGCATTCGGGAAGCTCACGTTGGCCTTGATCCAGTCATGCAGCTCGGCGTTGTGCAGGGCGGCAAATGCCAGCAGGGCCTTGCGCGTGACGGCGCCGTTGTGCGGCAGGTTATCGCAGGACATCACGGTAAACGCCGGGGTCCCGGCGGTGCGGCGTTGGGTCAATGCGGCGCAGATAAACCCGAACACGGTTTTCGGTGCATTAGGGTGCGCCAGGTCGTGCTGGATCTGCGGCAGGTGCGCCATGAACTCGCCGTTACTGTCATCGATGCAGTAGCCGCCTTCGGTGATGGTCAGCGAGACAATCCGAATCTCAGGGCTGGCCAGCTTGTCGATCAGCGCCTGGGCGCCGTCTTCGGCCAGCAGCATGTCGCTGATGGCGCCGATCACGCGCACTTCGGTGTCGTCGGTGTCGCCCAGTTCATACAGGGTGAACAGGTAATCCTGGCCGGCCAGGTCGTCGCGGGCCTTGCGGTCCTCGCTGCGCAGGCCGACGCCGCAGATGCTCCAGTCCAGGCCAGCGCCGGTATTCATCAGCGCATCGGTGTAATACGCCTGATGCGCACGGTGGAAACCGCCGACGCCGATATGCGCGATGCCCTGGGAGGTGCTCGCAATGGCGTAGGCCGGAATTTTTACTTGCGGCGCCAATTGGGTGAGGTTCTGTTTATTCAGTTTCATCACAAGTCTCGCGAAATCAGGCGGCAGCGCGCAGTGGACGAGCCACGGCCACGCCATCGGTGTCGAACAGATGGCAGTGCGCCGGGTCCAGGTGCAGGTGCAGGGTTTCGCCGTATTGGCTGGCCATGTCGCCACGAATCCGCATGGTCAGCGGCTCGCCGTTGGCGGTGATGACGTGGCAGAAGGTGTCGCTGCCCAGGCGCTCGCCGACGTCGGCGGTGACGGTCAGGGTGGTTTGCCCAGGCGAGGCAATTTCCAGGTGCTCCGGGCGAATCCCCAGGGTCACCGCGCTGCCCACGCTCAAGCTGGCACCGCTCAATGGCAGGCTGATCAGGGTGCCGGCGTCCAACTGCACGTCGCAGCCCTGGCTTTCAATACGGGTGACTTTACCCTTGAGGAAGCCCATTTTCGGCGTGCCCAGAAAGCCCGCCACAAACAGGTTGGCCGGCTGGTGGTACAGCTCCAGCGGCGAGCCGACCTGCTCGATTCGGCCGCTGTTGAGTACCACCACCTTGTCGGCCAGGGTCATGGCCTCGACCTGGTCGTGGGTCACGTAAATCATGGTGGCTTGCAGCTCTTTATGCAGGCGCGCCAGTTCCAGGCGCATCTGCACGCGCAGGGCGGCGTCGAGGTTGGACAGCGGTTCGTCGAACAGGAAAATCTTTGGGTTACGCACGATCGCACGGCCGATTGCCACGCGCTGACGCTGGCCGCCGGAAAGCTGCTTGGGCTTGCGCTCCAGCAACGGGCCGAGTTCGAGGATGCGCGCCGCTTCGCTGACTTTGCTCTCCACCAGCTTCTTGTCGACGCCGGCCAGGTCCAGGGCAAACGACATGTTCTTGCGCACGCTCATGTGCGGGTACAGCGCGTAGGTCTGGAACACCATGGCCAAGTCACGCTTGGCGGGGGTGACTTCGGTGATATCGCGGCCATCGAGTTCGATGGTGCCTTCGGTGACTTCCTCAAGGCCCGCGATCAAACGCAGCAGGGTGGATTTACCGCAGCCCGACGGGCCGACGAACACCACAAATTCCTTGTCGTTCACTTCCAGGTCAATGCCCTTGATGATCGAGAAACCTTCGAAGCCTTTTTGCAAATTCTTGATTTTCAGGTTGGCCATGATGGGCCTCCGCTTGGAATTATTATTTAACTGCGCCGAAGGACAAGCCACGCACCAGCTGTTTTTGGCTGATCCAGCCAAAGATCAGGATCGGCGCACAGGCGAGGGTCGAAACGGCGGACAATTTGGCCCAGAACAAACCTTCGGGGCTGGAGTAAGAGGCGATCAGCGCGGTCAACGGCGCGGCATTCGAGGAGGTCAGGTTCAGCGACCAGAACGCCTCGTTCCAGCACAGGATCAGCGACAGCAGCACGGTAGAGGCCAGGCCGCCCTTGGCGATCGGCAGCAGCACGCGGACCATTTCCTGCCACAGGGTGGCGCCGTCCAGGCGCGCGGCTTCGAGGATGTCCTTGGGGATGTCCTTGAAGTAGGTGTACACCATCCACACCACAATCGGCAGGTTGATCAGGGTGTAGATGATGATCAGCGCAATGCGCGTATCCAGCAGGCCAAGGCTCTTGGCCAGCAGGTAGATCGGCATCAAAACGCCCACTGGCGGCAACATCTTGGTGGACAGCATCCACAGCAAGGTGCCCTTGGTGCGCTGGGTTTCGTAGAACGCCATGGAGTAGGCGGCCGGTACCGAGATCAGCAGGCACAAGGCAGTGGCACTGAACGAAATCACCACCGAGTTCCAGGCGTAGGCGAAGTAGTTGCTGCGCTCGTTGATGTGCAGGTAGTTCTCCAGCGTCGGCGTGAAGATGAACTGCGGCGGCGTGGCGAACGCGTCGATTTCGGTCTTGAAGCTGGTCAGCACCATCCAGAAGATCGGGAAGAAAATCAGGATTGCGATGGCCCAGGCCAACGTGCCAAGCAGCAGGCTTTGCAGGCGGCGGGATTGTTGAAGCGTCATGGCGCGGCCCTCAAGGCTTGTCAGTCAGGTTTTTGCCGATCATCCGCACCAGGATGATCGCCGCGATATTGGCGATGACCACGGCGATCAAGCCGCCGGCCGAGGCCATGCCCACGTCGAACTGCACCAGCGCCTGGTTGTAGATCAGGTAGGCGAGGTTGGTCGAGGCGTAGCCGGGGCCACCGTTGGTGGTGGTGAAGATTTCGGCGAAGACCGAGAGCAAAAAGATCGTTTCGATCATCACCACCACGGCAATCGGGCGGGCCAGGTGGGGCAGGGTCAGGTGCCAGAAGATCGCGATGGCGCCGGCACCGTCCAGGCGCGCGGCTTCTTTTTGTTCCTGGTCGAGGGACTGCATGGCGGTCATCAGCAGCAGGATGGCGAAGGGCAGCCACTGCCACGACACAATGATGATGATCGACAGCAATGGGTAGTGCGCCAGCCAGTCCACGGGTTCGGCGCCGAACAGCTTCCACACGGCGGCGAGAATCCCCGACACCGGGTGGAAAATCAGGTTCTTCCAGATCAGCGCACCGACGGTGGGCATGATGAAGAACGGCGAAATCAGCATCACCCGCACGATGCCGCGGCCCAGGAACTCACTGGCCTCCAGCAACGCGCTGATCAACACGCCGAACACCACGCTGATCAGCAACACGCTGCCCACCAGTAACAGGGTGTTGGTGGCGCCAGGCAGGAAGCCCGAGTCGGTGATGAAGTAGGTGAAGTTTTCCAACCCCACGAATTGGTTTTCGCCAGGGTAGAGCAGGTTGTAGCGGATCAGCGAAAAGTACAGGGTCATGCCCAGTGGCACGATCATCCATAGCAGCAGCATGGCCACCGAGGGGCTGACGAGGAACCAGCCGGGGTTGGCCAGGCGGTTTTTGGGTGTTGTATTCATTAGGATCAAGACCAGTCGGGGGCATGCAAAACTAGAATCGGAGCGCGCTCAATGTGGGAGCTGGCTTGCCTGCGATGGCATCACATCGGTCTGGCTGACCGACCGAGTCGCCCGCATCGCAGCCAAGCCAGCTCCCACACAAAGCATTTATCGCGGTGATGCTGAGTTATTTGGGATAACCCGCCCGCTTCATCTCACGCTCGGTGGTGGTCTGCGCGGCGGTCAAGGCTTGGTCCACCGTTTGCTGACCGGTCAGCGCGCCTGAGAAGAACTTGCCGACCTGGGTACCAATCGCCTGGAATTCAGGAATGGTCACCAACTGGATACCGATATACGGCACCGGCTTGAGCGTCGGTTTGGTCGGGTCAGCGACTTTCAGCGATTCGAGGGTCACCTTGGCAAACGGTGCGGCTTTGAGGTATTCGTCGCTGTAGGTCGATTTGCGCGTGCCAGGCGGTACGTTGGCGATGCCGTCGGTCTTGGCTACCAGTTCGCCGTATTCCTTGGACGTTGCCCAGGTGGTGAACACCTTGGCGGCATCCTTGGCTTTGGAACTGGTCGGGATGGCCAGGCTCCAGGAGTACAGCCACGAGGTGCCCTTGTCGGTCTTCTCGTGCGGCGCGAAGGTGAAGCCGACACTGTCAGCGACTTTGCTCTGAGACTTGTCGGTGACGAACGAACCGGCCACGCTGGCGTCCACCCAGATCGCGCACTTGCCACTGTTGAACAGCGCGAGGTTTTCGTTGAAACCGTTGCTGGAAGCACCCGGCGGGCCGGATTTCTTCATGTTGTCGACGTAGAAGTTCAACGCGTCCTTCCATTCCGGACCGTTGAATTCCGGTTGCCATTTTTCATCGAACCAGCGCGCGCCGTAGCCGTTGGCCAGGGTGGTGATCAGCGCCATGTTCTCACCCCAGCCGGCTTTGCCACGCAGGCACAGGCCGTATTGCTCTTTGCTCTTGTCGGTGAGTTTGGCGGCGAATTCACCGATCTGAGTCCAGGTCGGGTGCTCGGGCATGCTCAGCCCGGCGCCCTTGAACAGGTCGGTGCGGTAGTAGGTGATCGAGCTTTCGGCGTAGAACGGCAGGGCATACAACGAGCCTTTGACCGACAAGCCGTCACGCACCGAAGGGAACACGTCGTCGAGGTCATAGGACGCCGGCAGGTCTTTCATCGGCTCCAGCCAACCCTTGGCGCCCCACAGTGCAGCTTCGTACATGCCGATGGTCAACACGTCAAACTGGCCGCCCTGGGTGGCGATGTCGGTGGTCAGGCGTTGGCGCAGTACGTTTTCTTCAAGCACCACCCAGTTCAGCTTGATGTCCGGGTGCTCGGTCTCGAAGGTTTTCGAGAGCTTCTGCATGCGGATCATGTCGCTGTTGTTGACGGTGGCAATGGTCAGGGTTTGCGCGCCAAAGCTGACGGCGCTGAGGGTCATGCAGGTGGTCATGCAGGTGGAGACAAGCAGTGCTTTTGCTGTGAACTTCATCGCGCACTCCATTTCCGTGCCCAGAGGGCTACAGAATGACAGTTATTGTTGTTGTGTCTTCCCACAAGGTGTCAGGAAGAGTGTGCGTTGATTACAGCCTTGAAATGGGCGTGTGACAAATCCTTGGGCACACTTGAGCTGATACTTTTTTGCACTCGGCAATCGATTGCATGAAACCTTTCAGCAACGCCCGGCCTGGTCAGCCGCTGAACCACCAGGGGCTTGAACCGGGTGATTCAACGGCTTGGCATAAGTGGGGACTGGCGCGTTGAGGTCTACTAGGCCGGTGTGGCAGGTGTAAATGTCTTCCACTCATGATCGTGCGGGCGACGTGGGTTCGGGAATTTCTCCAGAATCCAGTACCTGTCTTTCATGACTTCAAATTGAGTGACGGTGCCCACAGGCGCTTTGACGGGCACGTTCAAGCGTTTTGAGAGTTCTTCCGAAAAGCCGGTGCTGCCTGATTTGCAACTGATCATCCTGATATGGGTAGCCCCGGTCTTTTTCAGCATGGGGGCAATCAATTTTGCAAATGCTTCAGGCGAGTGGGACGCTGCGCCTTTCAGATCGCTTTTGAATGTAGCGCCGCCTTTATCACCATGCCCGATGATGTTTAGTCTGATTTCCGTGCTGCCCACTGTCCGGTCCAGAAAGTACTCATACTGACCGTCTTCCGAGGTCGTAAAAGCAATGCTGTTTTTCAGTTTGTCAGCCTCGGGCAACGCCTTGAAGGCTTTATATTCACCCATGTTATGCAGTTCTTTTGAGGTGTCTTGAACCTCTGCAGTGCCCGCAATTGTTCGGGTCTTTGACGGTCCGAAGCGCTTGGGACGGTAGTCGACTGACACCTCTTCATAGATTGGATTTTGAAGCGTTCCCCAGTTTACTTTTACTTTTTTACCACTCTTCTTTTCCACATGGTTAAAAATATCAATGTCTCTTAATTGGTTGTTCAGCGCTATCTCTGCCAGTTCTTTCCTGGCGGCTTCAGAAAATTCTGGACGCTGGGTTCTGAGTTTTTCAAGGGCTGTTTTGTATATATCTTCCGGGTCCACGCCTACACCAGATATATACCCTACGTCGACTGTGCCTTCATATCCCTTTACCGGGACGCCAGTGAGCGAGTGCAGTTGTGCCGCCAGAGAGTTGTCACCCCCTTTGGCGGAGTAGCACACCAGCAAGCGAACTTCCGGGTAATCTCGAATATTAATGCCCCGACCAAAGAGTTCATTATCGAGTTTTTCAGCCGTATAGACTTGTTCACCTTCAGCGACAATCACCGCTGATTGCTCTCCCTCAGGCTTAGCGGCATGACCAATGATATTCAGCCGCTTCACTTCCTGGCCTTTACGATTGTAAGTGTCTACGTTGGTCTGGATTTCCCCGTCCACAGGTATGATCCTTTCCAGCGGCCCCCCCATCCGAAAGCGCTGTAGGGGCGGGGTGAGCGGTACTGCTTCATCTACCATCACGCTGGCGCCGGTTGCCGGGCTTGTCGACGTAACGGAAGAGGGCTCCGACAATGAGCGTGCCTTGAAGTGGATAAACAACGTTGCCAGGTTGACCAGCAGATCGGTCAGGGCTGCTTGTTTCTTTTGTGCGTCATCGTCGAGCAGGATGCCCAAGTCGCTGATAATGCCTTGAGCCTGCATCATCAAGCCGAGTATGGCGCCGGGGCCGCGCAGCACAGGCAGCACTGAATTGAGCAGCAGGAAACCACCCTCCTTGAGGGATGCCCACCGGCTTTGAGCGTCTGTTGTTGATTGGTGCTCAGCCAGGGTGATCAAGTTCCGGGCATTGGCCTCGTACAGATGCTCCAGCAATTTTCCCTCCTGTAACGTTTGCTGCAGTCGGGTATCGATGGCCAGAGGGTGGGCCTTGTTAAGGGGAACGGACCCCAGGTTCAAACCGAATATCACCAGGTTGGGATGCTTGAAACCGTCGCCGCTGTAGAGTTTTCGAGTGTTTTCATCCGGGAGCCAGGCGAGGATGTCATTTTGCAGCTTGCCTTTGTTCTGTATGGCTTCCAGCAGTGCCTGGCGGGTTGGAAATTGCAGCAGCGGAGCATCGCTGATCAGCGGCCTATACAGAATATGCGGGCCGGTCGTAGTGTCTTTGGGTTCGATCAGATAGGCACCTTCCACCCCATCGGGCTTTCCATTGGCTTGATTATCAAACGCCAGCGGTCGGATGACGATTTCCTTGCCATCAACGACCCTGGGGCCAAGGCCAGGCTTGAACACTTCCTGGATGTACCTGAAACCTGTTGCGTTGAAACCGGACGCTCCCTTGATGCTCAGTTCCAGGGCTTTGAACTGTAGTTCGAGCGGCACTTGCTGAGCGAAAAGTGACTGGCGCTGCGCTTTTTCGCTGGGGTCGTCGAGCAATTGTTTTTTGAGCAAATCCGTATAGGTTTTGCCAATATCGAGCTCGTCAACTAGCTGCTTGAGCACACCTTCTTTTTCCAGTGTGGGCACTCTGACTTTTATTTCTGCACCGTTCTCATCTTTGAGCCCTGTCTTGAAAAAGACTTCTATCTGGCCATTAGGCAGCCCCGATAAGTTATTGAGGAGCATGTCCGTCAGGCTCATGGTTTGCCGGTCAATGAAGCCGGAGTTCAGCGTTCCATAAGGCACTTTGAAGACCACCTCAAGGTTGGCGGCCGCGTGCGCCGTCAGCTTTTGGTTTTCGGGCAGGCTGTCAAATCGATGCTGCGCAAAACTGCGAATGTCCTCAATGCCGCTGTTGTAGCTGCGGCCTTGGTTAGTTTGGTGAGTGCTTGCCAATCCCAGGCTGAGTTCATGCATGACAAAACGTTCGGCTTCGCCGGCTTTGCTCATCCAGTCGGGCAGAGGGATGGTCTCCTTCGTCGAGTCGTCTGTGCCTGAGGGCGTTGAAGGCGCAGACAAACTGTCGCCCAGGTGCTGATCGATGATGATGTCGGCCTGGGCGCTGAACATATTGCCGGTCAGCCTGTCATTCAGAGCACCCAAGCTGTTGAGTTCATCCCAGCTCTTAAACGGGGTGATTTTCCCGCTGGGCTCCACTAATAGAAGAATGTCGCGATTTATGTTCGCCAAGTAGCGATGAATCACCATCTTTGGCGCTGTACCGACCAGGCTATAGACGGTGGCCCCTGATGAGTTGGGGTCAGTTGGGGCGGGGCGTGTGGCTTCTTCGGGATGTCTTGCGACCATGTCTATGGTCTTGCGCTGCTCATCATCCAGGCCGGGTTGTTTCAGACTGGCCAGTTGCAAGTTGCTTCGCAGAATTCGACTAACCAATGCCCTGTGGCTGCCGGTAAAGGCAGCACCCGCATCAGTGCCTCCAGCGAAGGCCGGCTTATCCCAATATTCACCCATGGCCGTTTCGTAGTAGTGGTTCAGTCGAGCCGGCAATGCATTTATGATACTGCTCAACGCTGACAAATCCAGATCGAGCGGGGTGTCGGCAGAGTTGCCCGTCCGTGCCAGCAGATCAGGACGTGTGTCAAAAGCTCTATCGGTGCCTGTGAAGCGCGGGGCCTCCCCACCCGTCAAGTAGTCGAAGACACGTGCCATTAATTGTGTTCGCTTGAATGCACCAGGGGTGTCCGGATCGGGCGTTTCGATAGAGATCTGGTTGACGTCGACGTCCAGTGCGGGGGCCGCCTCCTTTATCCTATCGCTTAGCGCGCGCGCGACCACCGAGTAAACATTGGGCTCACCGGCAAACTGTCGGCGCGCAATGGCGGCCACCGGGTCAGTGGTGGCGGTTGGCGTTTGCGCCGGCGTTGTGGCCGGTTGCGCAGGGTTTGGCGGCGCGAGCTGAGGAATGCCAGCTTGACCCTGCTGGGGAGGAAATTTCCCCGGCTCCCGAACCATCTGAAGTGCGAGGTCCTGCTCTGCTTCGTCCTGCATTTGCCTGGCGTGCCGGTATTCGTGTCGACGGGGGCGTGGTGCGTTGGCGTCAGGAGAAAACACGGAGGGGAACCTCATGTTCTCCTGCAATTGACGGATATCCGCGAGCGTCGCGGCTTTTGTATTGGGAACCTGTACGCCGTAAAAATTACCGACAGCACGCGTAGTGGCGCTGTGTTCGTCTACGTATACAAACGACTTGTTGTCAGGGCTCAGTTTGCGGGCAGCGATCAAAACGTCGACAGTGGCTTGCTCAAAGCCTGTTTCGTAATTGGAAAAGGTCCTGCGCTTGCCGTTAACGGTGCAATCCAGCCAGCCGCTGGGCGTCACTTTCAGGTTTGAAAGATCAATGTGGTTATTTTTTGCAAACGTGGCAAACGGCTCGCTCTTGAGTGTGTGAGTAAGCTGTGCCCAGAGTTGTCCGAACGTGGAGTTGGCGGGAATAGCAGAGACTACCCCGGAGGCGATGGGCTGCTGGCGGCCTGTGCTATTTGAATTGACCTGTTCCATCAAGGCGGTGGCGAATTTTCCGGCCAGGTCGGCGTCCGCCTGGCGTACCAAGGTCTGGGCGGCTTTTTGTACTTCCAGGGAGATTACGTCAGCCGATGTGCTGCGCCGTGTCCGCGCTTTATTCGGTTGCCCCTCAACGGGCGCAGGGGATGGGCTTGGGGGGTGGGCAGCAAAGGTCAGGGGTGAGTGCGTCAGGTAACTTCTCATGGGGCATTCCGATTTGGCGACGTTGGGTGAGCAAGCAGTCAGGCTGCGGGCTGGTAGCTTGTTGGTCGCGAGAAGGAATGTGTTCCGCCCCTTGTATTGCGGGATTTAAACGAGACGGGCGGGAGGCGTATCTCAGCAAATGGCCCATTAAGGCCTGCTGCCCTCGAATTGAAGTGCTAAGCGCCTATCGGCGTCAGGTTCTGATCCGTGAGCCGTTGCACCGCCAGACGTCGGTAATGGGACGGCGTCATGCCCTTGAGCTGCTGAAAACGCCGGTTGAAGTTGGAAATATTGTTAAAACCCGACTCAAAGCACACATCCGTCACGGCTTTGTCGCCATCGGCCAGCAGCTCGCAAGATTTGCTGATGCGTAGCCGGTTAACAAACTCTATAAACGTGCGCCCAGTGGCTTGTTTAAACACCCGTGAGAAATACGTCGGCTTCATCCCCAGGTACTGCGCCACTTCCTCCAGCGACAATTCGCGGGCGTAGTGGGCAAAGATATAGTCCACCGCGCGGTTGGTGCGATCGATGCTGTGCTCGTCGGCCACTTGCGGTGTCGTCCCGCCGGACAGCAGTTGGTAATCCTCACAGGCGCTCAACACCTCCAGCAGAATAAAGAAGTGCCCCAGGCGCGCTATACCTTGGGCGTCTTCGATGCGCTGCATCAGGGTCATGGCTTGGGCGATGGTTTTTTTGCAACGGAACTCGATGCCGTACTGCGCCCGTTCCAGCATCGGCGCCAGCGTCTTGAGTTCGGCAAACACGGGACTGCCCTGTTCAAACAGTTCGTCGGTGAAATTCACCAGCATGTCGCGCTTGGGCACCACCTCGTCTTCCTCCACCTGGCTGATCCAGTTGTGGGGCAGGTTGGGGCCGGTAAGGAATAGGCTTTCGGGGTAGAAGTTACCGATGTAGTCGCCGATAAACACTTTGCCCGAGCTGGCGACGATCAGGTGCAGCTCGTATTCCTTGTGGAAGTGCCAGCGCACCAACGGGCAGGGGAAACCATGCTGGCGATAGATGATGGACAGACCGTTGTGATCGTCCATCAACTCGTAGGAAGGGTCGGTAATGCGCATTGCTCGGGTCATGCTGCCGTCGCTTTATTGTGGTTGCTGCGTAGGATAATGCCCCCTTGCGCGCAACCTCGCTAGCGTCATCCTTTATACGCTGCGGTTTTTTGCCTCGATCCACTGCGACATGTACTGGGTACTTTTATGCGCATGGTGACGCAGCATGCTGCCGGTGAAGTTGTCCCGGCGATGGGCGGCGAGGCGGCTGCGGCAGTGTTCCAGGCAAGCCACCAGGGCGGGGCCATGCAGGCTCTGGTCGTAGCGCCGAGCCAGCAATCGGCGGCCGTCTTGCTGGGCCTGGGTCCAACGCTCGCGGTCTTGATACAGCGCCACGGCGGCAGCGGCCAGGGCCTCGGCACTTTGCTCGATGGTACCGGGCCATGGCTGATCGTCGCCCATGGCCTCGGCGCCAATCGGCGTGGTGATGTTTGGCGTGCCGCAGAGCATGGCATCCATCAGTTTGCCCTTGATGCCGGCGCCGAAACGCAGTGGCGCCAGGCAGATACGGGCCGCGGCCATGACCTGCAGCGCATCTTCAGCCCAATTCATCACGTGAAAACCCTGCGCCGGGTTGTGCAGGGCGGTGGCCTTGGGGGGCGTGTAGGCACCGTAGATATGCAGCTGTGCGCCCGGCAGTTGCTGGCGGATCAACGGCCACAAACTGCTCTTCATCCACAGCACCGCATCCCAATTGGGCGCGTGGCGGAAATTGCCGATGCTCAGGAAGTGCGCGCGGTCTTCAAACGGCGCAAAGGCTTCAACCGGCGGTTCCAGCATCAATGGGCACCAGTGGAGCAGGGCGGCCGGCACCTTGAATTGTTCGGTGAGCAGGCGGATTTCCACATCGGAAATCATCAGGCTGATATCACAGCGGTAAATGGCGGCGATCTCGCGCTTGGCGAGGTCGGTGTCGGCCATCCACTGGAACGCTTCCTGCAGGGCCGGCTTGAACAGTGCGCTGAAGTCGTCACTGTCGGGGTGAGCCTTGAGGTGGGCCTTGAAACGCTGATGGCGCGCATCGCGCAGGCTTTGCAAATCGGAGGTTTCAAGCACGCGCAGGGCATCGGGGCAGCATTGCTCCACACGCCAGCCGAACTGTTCTTCCATCATAAAACGGTCGAACAACACGATATCCGGGGCTAACGCGCGGATAAAATCGTCGAAGCTGCTGTTGTTGAGCTCGATGGCGCACTCGGCGATACCCAGGGCAGGCAAGTCGGCCTTGTGTTCACCAATAGTCGCCGGGCTGCTGAAGGTAATGTCCCAACCCTGGTCCAGAAAGCTCTGCAGAATCTGCATCATATGCCCGCCGGCGGCTGAGGAGCGGGGCTCCGGCCAGACATAACCTATGACCAGGACTTTGGTGGCGGGCTGATTCATCTAAAGCAGATCCTTGAAGGGCGGGCAAAAAACGCGCAATTAAACCACACCTGCGGGGCATGACAATTTGTGTCCGGTGGTAGGTAGTCACTGCACTTTGTGGTTAACTTCGGCCTCTCGAATTCGTTTAACCAAAACCCAGCATAAGGATTCCGTTCATGGCTCAAGTCACCCTTCGTGGTAACCCTGTCCAGGTTGAAGGCGAATTGCCGAAAACCGGTTCCACCGCTCCAGAATTCAATCTTGTCGCCGTCGACCTGTCAGAGGCGACCCTGGAAACGTTCGCCGGCAAGCGCAAAGTGCTGAACATCTTCCCAAGCGTCGACACCCCGACCTGTGCCACTTCGGTACGCAAATTCAACGCCCAGGCCAACGACGTGAGCAACACCGTTGTACTGTGCATCTCCTCTGACCTGCCGTTTGCCCAGAAGCGCTTCTGCGGCACCGAAGGCCTGGACAACGTGCTGAGCCTGTCGGACTTTCGCAACGCCGACTTCGCCGTAGACTACGGCGTATCCCTGGCCGATGGCCCGCTGCAAGGCCTGACCGCCCGTGCCGTGGTGGTACTGGACGAAAACAACAACGTACTGCACAGCGAACTGGTGCCTGAAATCGGCCAAGAGCCAAACTACGAAGCAGCCCTGGCTGTTTTGAAGTAACTGTTTCGGCGCATTACTGTCATTTTGCAGTAGCACGCTTGATGCAAGATTGCGGCCTGGCCTAGTCCAGGCCGTTTTTATTTGCGGCTCAAACGCTTAGCGAAATAGCCAACGGACTAAGCTCAGAAGTTAAAAGTTGTAATCCAAGGTAAATAGCCGGTAAAGGCGCTTTTCTTAATGCGCCCCAGTGCTTATCTTTCAGCCTCCCAAAGAAGAAGCTCTCGCGCCCAATGGTTGATCACTCCATGCAATCCTCCCCCCGCAATTCCCGCCGCTGGCTGTTCGGCCTGCTCGTGCTGTTGGTTATCGCCGGCCTGTGCTGGAAATTCTGGCCCGCAGGCCATACAGATGCCAGCGCGCAGAAACCGGCCGGGCATACCGGCAAGACGGGGATGGCGCGCCCAGGTTTCGGGGGGGCCACCGGCCCGATCCCGGTGCGCGTAGCGCCAGCGGTACTGGGCGAGTTCCCGGTGTACTACAAGGCCTTGGGCACGGTGACCGCGCTCAACACCATTAATGTACGCAGCCGGGTGGGTGGTGAGCTGGTCAAGATCGCGTTTGAAGAGGGTCAGATGGTCAAGGCAGGCGACCTGCTCGCGGAGATCGACCCGCGTAGCTACCAGAACGCCTTGCTCCAGGCCCAAGGCACGCTCTTGCAGAACCAGGCCCAACTGAAAAACGCCCAGGTTGACGTGCAGCGTTACCGTGACCTGTATGCCCAGGACAGTATCGCCAAACAGACCCTGGACACCGCCGAAGCCCTGGTCATGCAGTACCAAGGCACGGTCAAGACCAACCAGGGCGCGGTAGACGACGCCAAGCTCAACCTCGAATTCACCAGGATCCGCGCGCCGATCAGCGGCCGCGTCGGCCTGCGTCAGGTTGACGTCGGTAACCTGGTGGCGGCCAACGACACCACCTTCCTGGCGGTGATCACCCAGACCCAGCCGATCAGCGTGGTCTTCACCCTGCCGGAAAACACCCTCGACACCGTACTCACCCGTTACCACGCCGGCAACAAGCTGCCCGTTGAAGCCTGGGACCGTGGCGATGTGAAGCAGCAGGCGGTCGGCGTGTTGCAGAGCCTGGACAACCAGATCGACGTGACCACCGGCACACTCAAATTCAAAGGCCGTTTCGATAACAAGGACCAGGCGCTGTTCCCCAACCAGTTCGTTAACGTGCACCTGTTGGCCGACACCTTGCACAACGTAGTGCTGGCGCCGTCCGCGGCGATCCAGTTCGGTAACAGCGGCACCTTCGTCTACAAGCTCGACGGTGACAAAAAGGTCAAGATGCAGCCGTTGGTGGTCGGTGATACCGATGGCGATAACACCGTCATCAAGGAAGGCCTGGTGGCCGGTGACCGCGTGGTCCTGGAAGGCACTGATCGCCTCAAGGACGGCAGCGACATTGAAGTGGTCAACGACAGCAGCGAAGTGCCGACCACGCCGACCGAACACCTGCAAGGCAAGCCTGCGGCGAAAGGGGAGACCGGCGCTAACGCCGGCAAGGCGCAAAAGGTCGGTTCATGAACCTGTCGCGACTGTTTATCCTTCGCCCGGTTGCCACCACGCTAAGCATGCTGGCCATTGTTCTGGCCGGCATTATTTCTTACCGTTTGTTGCCGGTCTCGGCCTTGCCCCAGGTGGACTACCCGACCATCCGGGTGATGACCCTGTACCCCGGCGCCAGCCCGGACGTGATGACCAGCGCAGTGACTGCGCCGCTGGAGCGTCAGTTCGGGCAAATGCCCGGCCTCACACAGATGGCGTCGACCAGTTCGGGCGGCGCCTCGGTGCTGACCCTGCGCTTTAACCTCGACATCAACATGGATGTCGCCGAGCAACAGGTGCAGGCCGCGATCAACGCCGCGACCAACCTGTTGCCCAAGGATTTGCCGGCGCCGCCGGTGTACAACAAGGTCAACCCGGCAGATACCCCGGTGTTGACCCTGGCAATTACCTCCAAGACCATGTTGCTGCCCAAGCTCAACGACTTGGTTGACACGCGTATGGCGCAAAAAATTGCCCAGATCAGCGGCGTCGGCATGGTCAGCATCGCCGGTGGCCAGCGCCAGGCCGTGCGTATCAAGGTCAACCCCGAGGCCCTGGCGGCCAACGGCTTGAACCTGTCGGACGTGCGCACCCTGATCGCCGCCTCCAACGTCAACCAGCCCAAGGGTAACTTTGACGGCCCCACACGGGTATCGATGCTCGATGCCAACGACCAGTTGGTCTCGCCCGAGCAATACGCCGAACTCATATTGGCCTACAACAATGGCGCGCCGCTGCGCCTCAAAGACGTGGCACAGATCGTTGACGGCGCCGAAAACGAGCGCCTCGCTGCCTGGGCCAATGAAAACCAGGCCGTGCTGCTCAACATCCAGCGCCAGCCCGGCGCCAACGTGATCGAGGTAGTGGACCGTATCAAGGCGCTGCTGCCGAGCATCACCGATAACCTGCCGGCGGGCCTGGATGTGACGGTGCTTACCGACCGTACCCAGACCATTCGGGCCTCGGTGAAAGACGTACAGCACGAATTGCTGATCGCCATTGCCCTGGTGGTGATGGTGACGTTCCTGTTCCTGCGCCGGGTCAGTGCCACGATCATTCCGTCGATCGCCGTGCCGCTGTCGCTGGTGGGCACCTTTGGCGTGATGTACCTGGCAGGCTTCTCCATCAACAACCTGACGCTGATGGCCCTGACCATCGCCACCGGGTTTGTGGTGGACGATGCCATCGTGATGCTGGAGAACATCTCGCGCTACATCGAGGAAGGCGAGACGCCCATGGCGGCTGCGCTCAAGGGCGCCAAGCAAATCGGGTTCACCCTGATTTCCCTGACCCTGTCGCTGATCGCGGTACTCATTCCGCTGCTGTTCATGGCCGATGTGGTCGGGCGGCTGTTCCGCGAATTTGCCATCACCCTGGCGGTGGCGATCCTGATTTCCCTGGTGGTGTCCCTGACCCTGACGCCGATGATGTGCGCGCGCTTGCTCAAGCGCGAACCCAAGGAAGAAGAACAAGGTCGTTTCTACAAGGCCAGCGGCGCCTGGATCGATTGGTTGATCGAAGCCTACGGGCGCAAATTGCAGTGGGTGCTCAAGCACCAGCCGCTGACCCTGCTGGTGGCCATCGCCACCTTGGGCCTAACCGTGGTGCTGTACCTGGTGGTGCCCAAGGGCTTTTTCCCGGTACAGGATACCGGGGTGATCCAGGGCATATCGGAAGCACCGCAGTCGATTTCGTTTGCCGCCATGAGCCAGCGCCAGCAGGAATTGGCCAAGGTGATCCTGGCCGACCCATCGGTTGAAAGCCTGTCGTCCTATATCGGTGTGGATGGTGATAACGCCACTCTCAATAGCGGCCGTTTGCTGATCAACCTCAAGGCCCACGGCCTGCGCGACGTGAGCGCGGCCCAGGTCATCACGCGCCTGCAACCGCAGATCGACAAGCTGGTGGGCATTCGCCTGTTCATGCAGCCGGTGCAGGACCTGACCATTGAAGACCGCGTGAGCCGCACCCAGTACCAGTTCAGCATGTCCTCGCCGGACGCCGACCTGCTGGCGCTGTGGAGCGACAAGCTGGTGCACGCCTTGCGCCAGTTGCCGGAACTCACCGATGTGGCCAGCGACCTGCAGGACAAGGGCCTGCAAGTGTTCCTGGTGATCGACCGTGACGCCGCCTCGCGGCTGGGCGTGAGTGTGTCAACCATCACCGACGCACTCTATGACGCCTTCGGCCAGCGGCAGATTTCCACCATCTACACCCAGGCCAGCCAGTACCGTGTGGTATTGCAGG
Organism: Pseudomonas sp. WS 5146; assembly: GCF_012985495.1. Lineage (NCBI taxonomy): Bacteria > Pseudomonadati > Pseudomonadota > Gammaproteobacteria > Pseudomonadales > Pseudomonadaceae > Pseudomonas > Pseudomonas sp. WS 5146. The sequence continues at coordinate 65,705 of NZ_JAAQWL010000015.1, read as the reverse complement.
CCCAGTCCGGTGAAACCCTGGGGCCGGCGGCACTCAACCAGATCCATGTGAAAACCACCGACGGCGGCCAGGTGCGGTTGTCGAGCCTGGCGCATGTGGAGCAGCGTCAGGCGCAACTGGCAATCGCGCATATCGGCCAATTCCCGGCGGTGATGATGTCGTTCAACCTGGCCCCTGGCGTCGCGCTGGGCAAAGGCGTGGAGCTGATCAACCAGACCCAGAAGGACATCGGCATGCCGGTGGGCGTGCAGACCCAGTTCCAGGGCGCGGCCCAGGCGTTCGAAGCCTCGCTGTCGAGCACTTTGCTGCTGATCCTGGCGGCGGTGGTGACCATGTACATCGTGCTCGGCGTGTTGTATGAGAGTTACATTCACCCGATCACGATTCTCTCCACGCTGCCATCCGCCGCAGTCGGCGCTTTGCTCGCGTTGCTGCTCAGTGGCAATGACCTGGGCATGATCGCGATCATCGGCATTATCCTGCTGATCGGTATCGTCAAAAAGAACGCGATCATGATGATCGACTTTGCCCTCGACGCCGAACGCAACCAGGGCCTGGACCCGCAAACGGCAATTTATCAGGCGGCGTTGCTGCGTTTTCGGCCGATTTTGATGACCACCCTGGCCGCCTTGTTTGGTGCGGTGCCATTGATGCTGGCCACGGGTTCCGGCGCGGAGTTGCGCCAACCGCTGGGCCTGGTGATGGTCGGCGGCCTGCTGGTGAGCCAGGTGCTGACGCTGTTCACTACGCCGGTGATCTACCTGTATTTCGACCGCCTGGGCCGTCGCTGGCGCAAAGAGCCACAAAGCCTGGAGCCGGCTGAGTCATGAACCTGTCCGGACCTTTCATTCGCCGGCCAGTAGCCACCATGCTGCTGAGCCTGGCGATTATGTTGCTCGGTGGCGTGAGCTTCAACTTGCTGCCGGTGTCGCCGTTGCCGCAGATCGACTTCCCGGTGATCGTGGTGTCGGCCAGTTTGCCCGGCGCCAGCCCCGAGGTCATGGCGTCTACCGTGGCGACGCCGCTGGAACGCTCATTCGGCGCGATTGCCGGCATCACCACCATGAGCAGTTCGTCGAGCCAGGGCTCTACGCGGGTGATTCTGGCATTCGACTCCGACCGTGATATCAACGGTGCGGCGCGGGAAGTGCAGGCGGCCATCAATGCATCGCGCAACCTGCTGCCCAGTGGCATGCGCAGCATGCCGACCTACAAGAAGATCAACCCGTCCCAGGCACCGATCATGGTGTTGTCACTGACCTCCGACGTGTTGCAAAAGGGCGAACTGTACGACCTGGCCTCCACCATTCTTTCGCAAAGCCTGTCCCAGGTGCCGGGGGTAGGCGAAGTGCAGATCGGTGGCAGCTCCTTGCCGGCAGTGCGCATCGAGTTGGAACCCAAGGCCCTGGACCAATATGGCGTGGCCCTGGACGATGTGCGCAATACCATCGCCAATGCCAACCAGCGGCGGCCCAAGGGCTCCCTGGAAGACAGCGAGCGTAACTGGCAGATCCAGGCCAATGACCAGCTGGAAAAGGCCAAGGACTACGAGCCGCTGCTGATCCGCTACCAGAACGGCGCGGCCTTGCGCCTGGGGGATGTCGCCAAGATCAGCGATGGCGTGGAAGACCGCTACAACAGCGGCTTCTTCAACAATGATTCGGCGGTGCTGCTGGTCATCAACCGCCAGTCCGGCGCCAACATTATCGAGACCGTCCGGCAGATCAAGGCCCAGTTGCCGGCGTTGCAGGCGGTGCTGCCGTCCAGCGTCAAGCTCAACCTGGCCATGGACCGTTCGCCGGTGATCACCGCGACCCTGCATGAAGCCGAGATGACCCTGCTGATTGCCGTGGCCCTGGTGGTGCTGGTGGTGTACCTGTTCCTGGGTAACTTCCGCGCTTCGTTGATCCCGACCCTGGCGGTGCCGGTGTCGCTGGTCGGCACCTTTGCGGTGATGTACCTGTTTGGTTTTTCGTTGAACAATTTTTCGCTGATGGCGTTGATCCTGGCCACCGGCCTGGTGGTGGACGACGCCATCGTGGTGCTGGAAAACATTTCCCGGCATATCGACGACGGTGTGCCGCCGATGAAGGCGGCGTACCTGGGCGCCCAGGAAGTGGGCTTTACCTTGCTGTCGATGAACGTGTCGCTGGTGGCGGTGTTCCTGTCCATCCTGTTTATGGGCGGCATCGTCACCAACCTGTTCCGTGAGTTTTCCATCACCTTGTCGGCGGCGATCATAGTGTCGCTGATCGTCTCGCTGACCTTGACCCCGATGCTCTGCGCGCGCTGGCTCAAACCGCACGTCAAAGGGCACATGACCGGTTTGCAGCGCTGGAGCCAGAAGGTCAACGACCGCATGGTTGCAGCCTACGCCACCAGCCTGGACTGGGTGCTGCGCCATCGCCGCCTGACCCTGCTGAGCCTGTTGATCACCGTGGGCGTGAACATCGCGCTGTACGTGGTGGTGCCGAAAACCTTCATGCCGCAGCAGGACACCGGGCAGTTGATCGGTTTTGTGCGCGGCGATGATGGGCTGTCGTTCAATGTGATGCAGCCAAAAATGGAAACCTTCCGCAAGGCGGTCCTCAAAGACCCGGCGGTGCTCAGCGTGGCCGGCTTTATCGGTGGCAACAATGGCACTAACAATGCGGTGATGCTGGTGCGCCTCAAGCCGATTGCCGAACGCAAGCTCTCGGCCCAGGCAGTGATCGAGCGTCTGCGCAAGGAAGTGCCGCTGGTGCCGGGCGGACGGCTGTTCCTGATGGCCGACCAGGACCTGCAATTTGGTGGCAGCCGTGACCAGACCAGCGCCCAATACTCCTACATCCTGCAAAGCGGCGACCTGGCTGCGTTGCGCTTGTGGTACCCGAAAGTGGTCGCTGCCATGCGCGAGCTACCGGAGCTGACCGCCATCGACGCCCGCGAAGGTCGCGGTGCGGCGCAGGTGACGCTGGTGGTCGACCGCGACCAGGCCAAGCGCCTGGGCATCGACATGAGCATGGTCACCTCGGTGTTGAACAACGCCTACAGTCAGCGGCAGATTTCTACTATCTATGACAGCCTCAACCAGTATCAGGTGGTGATGGAGGTCAACCCGAAATACGCCCAGGACCCGATCACCCTGAACCAGATGCAGGTGATCACCTCCACGGGCGCGCGGGTGCCGTTGTCGACCATTGCCCATTACGAAAACAGCCTGGCCGACGACCGTGTCAGCCATGAAGGCCAGTTTGCCTCGGAAAATATTGCCTTCGACATGTCGCCCGGCGTAACGGTGGAGCAGGGCACGGCCGCTATCGAGCGGGCGATTGCCAAGGTCGGTTTGCCCGAAGACGTGATCGCCAAGATGGCCGGCACCGCCGATGCGTTTGCGGCGACCCAGAAGGGCCAGCCGTTCATGATTCTTGGCGCGCTGGTGGCGGTGTACCTGGTGTTGGGCATTCTGTATGAAAGCTATATTCACCCGCTGACCATCCTGTCGACCTTGCCGTCGGCCGGTGTCGGCGCGCTGCTGTCGATCTACCTGCTGGGCGGTGAATTCAGCCTGATATCCTTGCTCGGTCTGTTCCTGCTGATCGGCGTGGTGAAGAAGAATGCGATCCTGATGATTGACCTGGCGCTGCAGCTGGAGCGCCACGATGGCATGAGCCCGTTGGAGTCGATCCGCAGCGCCTGCCTGTTGCGCCTGCGGCCGATTTTGATGACCACGCTCGCCGCCATCCTCGGCGCCTTGCCGTTGCTGCTCGGTTCCGGCGATGGCGCCGAAATGCGCCAGCCGCTGGGCCTGACCATTATCGGTGGGCTGGTGTTCAGCCAGATCCTGACCCTTTACACCACTCCGGTGGTTTACCTTTATCTTGACCGCGCGCGCCATCGCTTCAACGCCTGGCGTGGCGTGCGTACCGATGCTGCCTTGGATACTGCGCTATGACCGATTCAACGAATGCCCAGACACTGTGGCGAGGGAGCTTGCTCCCGCTGGGCTGCGCAGCGGCCCCAGACAGTCGACCTCGCCACGCCACACGTATCGGCAAGGGTGTGAAGGGGGTAACGATGCTGTTGTGCGGCGCCTTGCTCAGCGCCTGCGCCATCGGCCCGGATTACAAGCGCCCGGAGGTGGTCGAACCCGCGCAGTTCAAGCAAGCCCAGGGCTGGCGTCAGGCCAACCCAAGCGATTCCCTGGCCCGTGGCGCCTGGTGGGAGTTGTACGGTGACCGTCAACTTAACGAGCTGGTCACGCGCCTTAACAATTCCAACCAAACCGTGGCCCAGGCCGAAGCGCGCTTTCGCCAGGCCCAGGCCCAGGTGCGCAGCGCACGCGGGGCGTTTTTCCCAACGGTGGACTTCAGTGCCGGTAAAACCCGTGCCAGTCAGGGCACCGGCAGCAGTAACGCCAGCCTCAGCAGTTCCAGCAGTGGTATTCGTGACACGCTCAATACCCAGTTGGGCGTGAGTTGGGAGGCCGATGTGTGGGGCAAGTTGCGCCGTGGTCTTGAAGCGAATGAGGCGACGGCTGAGGCCAGTTCCGCGGATCTGGCGGCGATGCGTTTGAGCCAGCAGTCGGAGTTGGTGCAGGACTATCTGCAACTGCGCGTGATGGACGAGCAGACACGTTTGCTGCAGGCCACGCTGGAGACTTATCAGCGCTCCCTGAAGATGACTGAAAACCAGTACCGGGCGGGGGTTTCCGACAAAGCCGCGATTGCTCAGGCACAGACCCAACTGAAGACGACCCAGGCCAGTTTGATCGACTTGATCTGGCAGCGTGCGCAGTTGGAAAACGCCATCGCAGTGTTGATCGGCGAAGCGCCGGCCAACTTCAATCTGGCGGTGAGCAAAGACATACCTGCCTTGCCGCAGATTCCGCTGAGTGTGCCATCGCAATTGCTGGAGCGGCGCCCGGACATTGCGTCGGCGGAGCGCTCAGTGATTGCGGCCAACGCGAATATCGGTGTGGCCAAGGCGGCTTATTACCCGGACCTGACCTTGAGCCTGGCGGGCGGGTACTCCAGCAGCACCTATGCTGATTGGATCAGTTTGCCGAACCGGTTCTGGTCGGTGGGGCCCAAGCTTGCGATGACCTTGTTTGACGGTGGGCAGCGTTCGGCTGAGGTCGACCGTAGTGTGGCGTCTTATGACGAGACGGTGGCCAAGTACCGCCAGACCGTACTGGATGGTTTCCGCGAAGTGGAAAACTATATGGTGCAGTTGAAGGTGCTGGAAGATGAGGCGGTGGTCAGCAATGAAGCCCTGGAGGCCGCGCGTGAGTCCCTGCGCTTGACGCAGAATCAGTACAAGGCCGGGTTGATCGCCTACCTGGATGTGGTGACGGTGCAGGCCACTGCGTTGAGCAATGAGCGCACGGTCTTGACCCTGTTGCAGACGCGGTTGGTGGCAAGTGTGCAGTTGATTGCGGCGTTGGGTGGCGGCTGGGACGGGCAGACGTCTTTGGCTGAGAAGCAGTGACTGGGTAGCTTTTAAAAACAACTCAAGCACCTTCCCAATCAAGGCTGGGCACTGTCACTGTGGCGAGGGAGCGTGCTCCCGCTGGGCTGCGCAGCAGCCCCATAAAACTTGCGGGCGCTGCGCACCCTAGCGGGAGCAAGCACCCTCGCCACAACAGCCCGCACTTGTTACTCCTCGGCACATTGCTGATCAAAATCCGCCCGCGCCTGTTCAATCGCCCACGGCCTGATTTTCAAGCAGATGATCCTGCTCAGCGGGCTGAAGCAGGTGGCATTTCAAGGTCAGTAGATTGGCGTCAAAATGCCACTAATGGCCCCGTGATAATTAATCAAACCGACAATAATTATTCTCGCTACAATCGCCGGCTTTGCCACTTGGCACGGGCGTTTTCAGGCCCGTCAGTCTTGAGAAGTCCCATGCTGATCGGTAGTTATTCCCCCTCTCTGGTCGTCATCTCCCTGTGCGTCGCGATCCTGGCGTCCTATACCGCGCTGGACTTGGCCGGCCGTATTGCGACCGCCAGGGGCCGCGCAGCGTACATGTGGATGACCGGCGGGGCATTGGCCATGGGCGTGGGCGTTTGGTCCATGCACTTTATCGGCATGCTGGCGTTGCGCCTGCCCTTTGCCCTCGGGTTTGACCTGGGTATCACCGCGCTGTCGTTATTGATCGCCGTGTTATCCAGTGGCTTTGCACTGTGGCTGGTCAGCCAGCCACGTCTGCCGGCTTGGCAGTTGGCATTTGGCGCGTTGGTGATGGGGGCTGGTATTGCCTGCATGCACTACACCGGCATGGCCGCGATGCGCATGACCCCGGGCATCGATTACGACCCCGCCCTGTTTGGCGCCTCATTGTTGATCGCCGTGCTGGCGTCCGGCGCGGCCTTGTGGATCGCTTTCAACTTACGGCGCAACACGCCTTACGTACGCCTGGCGCGGGGGGGCGCCGCGGTGGTGATGGGCATTGCGATCGTTGGTATGCACTACACCGGCATGGCTGCCGCGCGTTTTGATGACAACAGTTTCTGCGGCGCCGCGCTGACGGGACTGAGTGGCAAGGGCCTGGATAACCTGGTGCTGGTCACTTCGCTGGCGGTCTTGATCATCGCGTTATTGACCTCATTGCTCGACGCCCGGCTTGAAGCCCGCACTGCCGTGCTCGCAGACTCACTGACCCTGGCCAACCAGGAACTCACCCATCTGGCCCTGCATGACATGCTCACCGGGCTGCCTAATCGCACCTTGCTCGCCGACCGCATTCAACAAGCCATACAGGCGGTCAGGGAGCAGGGTGGTTGTTTTGCGTTGATGTTTATCGACCTGGACGGTTTCAAGCCGGTCAATGATGCATTTGGCCACCACATGGGTGACCAATTGCTGCGCGAGGTGGGTTTGCGTCTGCGCGAGGACCTGCGCAGCCAGGACACCCTGGCGCGCATCGGTGGCGATGAGTTTGTGCTGCTGGTGCAGTTGACCCAGCCGGACGACGCCATGGGCCTGGCCGAGCGCCAGGTTGGCTTGATCAACCGTACGTTCAAGGTAGCCGAGCATGAACTGAAGATTTCCGCGAGCATCGGCATTGCCATGTTCCCCGGTAACGGCGTTAACCCTCAGGAACTGCTGATGAACGCTGATGCCGCCATGTACCACGCCAAGGGCATGGGCAAGAACGGTTACAGCTTCTTTGATGTGTCGATGAACACCAATGCGCGCAAACAGCTGCAGTTGTTGCAGGACCTGCGCAACGCCGTTGAGCACCAACAGTTCCGCCTGTACTACCAGCCCAAGTTCGACGCGCTCAGCGGTATTGCGGTCGGCGCCGAAGCGTTGTTGCGTTGGGAGCACCCGCAACAGGGGCTGTTGTTGCCGGCGATGTTCATCGAGCTGGCGGAAAAAACCGGGTTGATTATTCCCATCGGCGAGTGGGTGCTCAACGAGGCTTGCCGCCAGATGGCTGTCTGGTACGCGCAGGGTTATGAAGACTGGCGCATTGCAGTCAACCTGTCGGCGTTGCAGTTCTGCCATGCAGGGTTGGTTAAAAGTGTCGCGCAGGCGCTGGAGCGTCACCGCTTGCCGGCCAACAGCCTGACCCTGGAAATCACCGAAACCACTGCCATGAGCGATGCCGATGCGAGCATGACGGTGCTGCAGCAACTGTCGGACATGGGCGTGGACCTGTCCATAGACGACTTCGGCACCGGTTATTCGAGCCTGATGTACCTCAAACGGTTGCCCGCCAACGAGCTGAAGATCGACCGCGGGTTTGTGCGCGACCTTGAACACGACAGCGACGACGCCGCCATCGTCTCGGCCATTGTCGCCCTCGGCCAGGCGCTAGGGCTGCGCATTGTCGCCGAAGGCGTGGAGACCGATGTGCAGCAAAGTTTCCTCACCCGGCTGGGGTGCAACGCGCTGCAAGGCTACCTGCTGGGTCACCCATTGCCGGCCGAGGGGTTCATGGCCGATATCCAGCGCGCCGAAGACGCCTTGGCGCCTGACAAAAGCCGTGGATGACGGGTATTCTTGGATCCAACCTTAAACCGTTGGTTTATTCAGGAGACCGCACGCATGGACAAAGTCGTCATTATCACTGGAGGCAGCCGTGGTATCGGCGCTGAGACGGCCTTGCTGGCTGCACGCCAGGGCTACCGCATTTGCATCAACTACCAGTCTGATGAGGCAGCGGCCCAGCGTGTGCTGGACCAGGTGCGCGCCTTGGGTGCACAGGCCATTGCGGTGCGGGCCGATGTCAGCATCGAGGATGAAGTGATCGCATTGTTCAATCGCGTTGATGCCGAGCTTGGGCGCGTGACGGCACTGGTCAACAACGCCGGCACCGTGGGGCACAAGTCGCGGGTCGATGAAATGTCCGAGTTCCGCATCCTCAAAATCATGAAGACCAATGTGCTGGGGCCGATCCTGTGTGCCAAGCAAGCGGTGCTGCGCATGTCGCCCAGGCATGGCGGGCAGGGCGGCAGCATCGTCAACGTGTCGTCGGTAGCCGCGCGCCTGGGTTCGCCGGGCGAATATGTCGACTATGCCGCGTCCAAGGGCGCGCTGGATACCTTCACCATCGGCCTGTCCAAAGAGGTGGCGGGTGAAGGGATCCGTGTCAACGCGGTGCGCCCTGGCTACATCTTTACCGACTTCCATGCCCTGAGCGGCGACCCGGACCGAGTCAGCAAGCTGGAGTCCGGCATCCCCATGGCCCGTGGCGGGCGCCCGGATGAAGTGGCGGAGGCGATTATCTGGTTGTTGTCGGACAAGGCTTCGTATACCACTGGCACTTTTCTGGATTTGGGCGGTGGCCGTTGAGTCTTTAGCGTCAGTCAAGGCGCCATCGCGGGCAAGCCCGGCTCCCACAGTGGAACGCATTTCACTGTGGGAGCCGGGCTTGCCCGCGATGGCGTCAGATAAGGCAACAACCGAGCCTAGAAGGACCGCACAATGCGCCCGAGTGTTTCCATGGCCTTTTCCGATGCCTCGGTCCACGGGCTGCCGTAGTTCAAGCGAATGCAATTTCTGAAGCGCTGGGTCGCCGAAAAAATCGGCCCCGGCGCAATGCTGATGCCCTGGGCCAGGGCCATTTGGAACAGCTTCAACGAATCGGTTTGCTCCGGCAGTTCCAGCCACAGGAAATAGCCGCCAGCCGGCTGGCTGACCCGCGTCTGTGCCGGGAAATAGCGCGCGATGGCGGCCAGCATGGCGCTCTGCTGTTCTTCCAGGGCGTAGCGCAATTTACGCAGGTGCCGGTCATAGCCGCCGTGTTGCAGGTAGTCCGCAATCGCCGCCTGGGCCGGCATCGAGGGGCACAGCGAAGTCATCAGCTTCAGGCGTTCAACCTTCTGCGCATAGCGCCCGGCCGCGACCCAGCCGACGCGATAGCCAGGTGCCAGGCTCTTGGCGAAGGAACCGCAGTGCATCACCAGCCCTTCAGTGTCGAAGGCCTTGGCCGGTTTTGGCGCGTGCTGCCCGTAATACAACTCGGCGTATACATCGTCCTCGATCATCGGCACTTGATGGCTGCGCAGCAGTTCCACCAGCGCCTGTTTTTTCGCCTCTGGCAGCGTGGCGCCCATGGGGTTCTGGAAGCTGGTCATGGTCCAGCAGGCTTTGATCGGGTAGCGCTCAAGGGTTTGCGCCAGGGCATTGAGGTCGATGCCATCGCGTGGGTGTACGGGGATTTCCACCGCCTTGAGCTTCAGGCGTTCGAGCACTTGCAGGCAGGCATAGAACGCCGGGGCTTCGATAGCGACCAGGTCGCCCGGCTCGGTCACCGCTTGCAGGCACAGGTTCAGCGCTTCCAGGGCGCCGTTGGTGATCAGCAGCTCTTCCATCGGCAGCATCAGGCCGCCCACCATGTAGCGCAGGGCGATCTGGCGGCGCAGTTGCGGGTTACCCGGTGACATGTCGGTGACGACAAGGCGTGGGTCCATCTCACGGCCGGCACTGGCCAACGAGCGCGCCAGGCGTGGCAGCGGGAACAACATGGGGCTGGGGAAGGCCGAGCCGAACGGTACGGTGTTGGGGTCTTTGATGGAGTCGAGCACTGAGAACACCAACTCACTCACATCGACTTCGGTGGACTCGTGCACCTGTTCACTCACCACCGGCTCGGAAAACGGGCTGGGCGCGTGAGTGTTGACGAAGTAGCCGGAGCGCGGCCGCGCACGAATCAGGCCACGGCGTTCGAGCAGGTAGTAAGCCTGGAATACCGTGGACGGGCTGACCCCATAGGTCTGGCTGGCATAGCGCACTGAGGGCACTCGCTGGCCAGGGCCGAGGACGCCGGAGCGAATCAGTTCTGCGATGTCGTCGGCAAATTTTTCGTAGCGTTTCATGGCGGCCTGATTAACGTTCCAATAGTGTTCGCAGGGCAAAATGTGGGAGCTGGCTTGCCTGCGATGACGGTGGCACATTCAACATCATCCGTGCCAGACCGGGCGCCATCGCAGGCAAGCCAGCTCCCACACTTGATCTTCTGTGTGTGTTGGATATCAACGATTCAACGGCGCCACAAAGCGACTGTCCGCTGCACTGTAAATCCACGGTTCATCCACATCCACAACCTTGAAGCGCAAGGTCTGCGAGCTGCTCGCCGGTTTATCGGCCAGCAACGCCACCGACACCGGCACATCGCTGATTTCCCCCGGCGCCAGGCTGAGCCGGGTCTTGCCTTGCAACTGGAAGCCCTCGGCGTCCACCAGTTCCAGGCGGTAATCCTGGCGCTGCTGGGTCTTGTTGATGACCTTCAAGCTGTAGATGTTTTCGATCAGCCCCTGGCTGTTTTCACGGAACATGCCACGGTCCTTGGTCACGTCCAGTGACACCATTGGCCGTTCAATCAAGGCCACCACCAAGGCGGCGATCATCACCAGCAGCACGGCACTGTAGCCGATCAGGCGTGGCCTGAGCAGGTGCGTTTTGCCACCTTGCAGTTGATGTTCGCTGGTATAGCTGACGAGACCACGGGCATAGCCCATCTTGTCCATGATCGAATCGCAGGCGTCGATGCATGCGGCGCAGCCAATGCATTCCATTTGCAGGCCATCGCGGATATCGATGCCGGTGGGGCACACTTGCACGCACAGTTGGCAGTCGATGCAATCCCCCAGGCCAACCTGCGCCGGTTTCACCTCGCGTTTGCGCGGGCCTCGGCTTTCGCCACGCGCCGCGTCGTAGGAAATGGTCAGGGTGTCTTTGTCGAACATCACGCTCTGAAAACGTGCATACGGGCACATGTGCATGCACACCGCTTCGCGCAGCCAGCCGGCGTTGATGTAGGTGGCTGCGGTAAAAAACAGCACCCAGAACAGGCTCACACCGCCCATCTGCCAGGTCAGCAACTCACTGGCCAGCGGGCGGATTGGCGTGAAGTAGCCGACAAACGTCAGCCCGGTCAGCACGCTGATACCCAGCCATAGCGTATGTTTTGCCGAACGCCGCGCCAGTTTGTTGAGACTCCAGGGTGCCGCTTGCAGTTTGATGCGTTGGTTGCGTTCACCTTCGGTGACCTTTTCACACCACATGAACAGCCAGGTGAACGAGCTTTGCGGGCAGGTGTAGCCGCACCAAACGCGGCCGGCAAATACGGTAATGGCAAACAGGCCGAAAGCGCAGATGATCAACAGCGCCGACAGCAGGATGAAATCCTGGGGCCAGAAGGTGGCACCGAAGATGTGGAATTTGCTTTCGGCCAAGTCCCACAGCACGGCTTGGCGCCCGGACCAGTTCAGCCACACGGTGCCAAAAAACGCCAGGAACAGCACAGCGGCACCGCCCACACGCAAAGTGCGGAACACGCCGGTGAAGCTGCGGGTATGGATCAGGTTGTCACTGGATTTGGCCTTCACCTTCTTTGGGTGTATGGGCTCAAAGGTGTCCACGGTTGGGATTCTTTCGCTCATGGTCGTTCGCTCATCAGCCTCCATCAGGCCAATGAACTATGAACTTCACGCTGTTTGCATAACAGACTCAGGTAGGTCGATAAAAAGCGGATCAGATGGGCTTTCTATACGTCACTGTGACAATGTGCTGCACCCCGTAGCGCCTGGGGTGCAGCTGGCTTGTGCGGGGGTTGATACAGATCAATCAAATCACCGAATCACTGTCGGTCGCCTTCAAGTGTTTGCGACCGTCCCTGGCACCGGCGACGGTCAGTGCGTCCGCTTCGGCTTCAGTGATGTAGACCCGATCGCCTTTTAACTCTACAAAAGACATGGATTTGGCGCTGTCGGTACTCACCGTCACACCCGTGGCGGGCAGGGCGTATTCCTGGCCGTCGTCAGCGACCTTGAAAAAGCACGTTTGATTGTCGATACGTACAGGCATGGTGCTCTCCTTTTTATGGGCAGTCATGGGTTAGGGCGTCGCGCAGTGCCAGGTGTTCCAGGCAACTGACTGGCGGTCGGCGCTGTCCATCGTCTAACCACACTAAAACGGATAACGACCATGGACGCCTGGTGGCAAGAAGTGCTTCAAACCCTGCATGCAGAATTTGCTGACATCGCTGATGCAAAGCAGCTCACTCAGATAACCGTTCGCCTGCTTATCGCCGCGATCCTGGGCGGTATCCTGGGGTTTGAGCGTGAGCAAAAGGGCAAGGCGGCGGGGGTGCGCACCCACATGCTCGTGGCCTTGGGCGCTGCACTGTTTGTGCTGGTGCCGCAGATGTCAGGCAGCCAGTCGGACGCCATGAGCAGGGTCTTGCAGGGGGTTATCGCCGGGATCGGCTTCCTGGGTGCCGGCACTATCCTCAAGGGCAAGGAGGATGAAGAGGGCCAGCACGTCAAAGGCCTGACCACCGCTGCCGGGTTGTGGATGACCGCCGCCATTGGCGTGGCGGCAGGGGTTGGGCGTGAATCAACGGCGGTATTGAGTACACTGCTGGCGCTCGTTGTACTTGGCTTAATGCCCAAAGTCGTCAGGCTCTTCGAGAAGGAACGTTGAGTCCATGATCAGTGAGCCTTCATCCTTGATTTAATGTGTGTTGGGTTGAGCGCCTCGGTGATGGTGTTCATATCCATCACCGTTTGGGCTGTGTCCTTCACGCACCCATTCAGGTGCTCGAATGCTCCGGCCGTGCCTTTGAAAAACTCATAGACATGGCGAAAGCCATAATCGTCCTTACCCGATATCAACTTTAACAGTAAGGCGATTTTCTGTTTGTCATAGGCTGCCTGATAGTCGCTGAAATAAAGTTGGGTGGATAATTTTACGCAGGCCTCGTCACTATTTTTTTGCAGGAACTTGCCGATGTCCGTCAGAAGGTGAGCAACTTCCTCGGCGTCTGGTTCTTTCAACATGGAGTCGACACTTTCCTGGCTGAAATGCATGCGCATTTCATTGAGGACTTTACGCGACTTCAGGTCGTTGGGCGCACGCAAAACCTGGGCGATGTCCTCCTCTGTGAGGCTTGCTTTAAGCTCGGTGAGATAACGCCGGCTGACGGAAACGTCTGAATGTACGTGTTGGTGGCGGCTTTGCTTCACGTGAATGTCCGACATGGTATTAACCTGCTCGCGTTTAAGAGGGGGTAAATGAAATGTGCTCAAGTAAGCGCGTGTGGGACTGTAGCAATAGGCGCACAGGCGAGATGTAGGCTATTTCACCTGTGCGCGCAGGTTAATGCGTTTTTAAGGCAGGCATCCTGACGCGAGTACGCGTGTGAGTGATGGCGTTGATCAACAAGGTTGAACAATCACCGGCGGCATGGTTGTGGGCGGTTCCTCCACGGGTGGCGGCAGGTTTTCCGGTGGTTCCTTCTCCGGGATCGGTTCCGGTTCACTCGGCGGCAGCGTTGGGTTGTCGATATTCGGGTCCGGGGTTTCAGCCGGGATCGGGATATTCATCGGTGTGGCCTCCTTTGTGCTTTGCTCTATCGGTGGACAACCGCCGGGCAGGTTTGATTCCCGCCCAATGGCGGCACATCCACCTGAACTTTTCCGCGCAGCCCAGGCTCGGACCTATTACGGCCCTGCTCAGGGAGAGCGTCGCCGTCTCAGAATTCGGATCAAGCAAAGAGCGTCCACAGGGCGTAAGGGGAAGATGCTCGATGACTGCTGAAACACTGACTCCAGAAGACTCCATATTGCCGCTGTCCCAGGCCTTGTTGTTGCCAAGGATCGCGATTGAAAGCACTACGCCCGTCATAGATGGCGGCGAATTTGCTGTGAAGGCCGTGGTGGGCCAGCGCGTCACCGTCACCAGCAAGGTGTTTGCCGACGGCCATGACAAGCTCGCCGTGCTGATCCGCTGGCGCCCGCTGCAGGACGAAAGCTGGCACAGCGTAGTGATGACGGATGTGGGCAACAATGGCTGGGAGGGCGCGTTTACCGTGGCCCAGCAAGGCCCGCACGAATACTGCATCGAAGCCTGGATTGATACCTTTGCGAGCTTCTGCTACGAACTGCGCAAAAAACATGAGGCCGGTGTGCCGGTCAGCCTTGAGCTGCAGGAAGGCCGCAGCCTGGTGTTGCAGGCCGCCGAGCGCAGCGACAATGAGTTACGCGACCGCTTGATGCTGCTGCACCACGAGCTGTCGGGCTTGCTGGAAACCGAGCAGGTCGCGCAGTTCTTGCACGAAGACAGTGCACATTTGATGACCCAGGCCGACCACCGCGCTTACTTGAGCATCAGCACCGTATACCCGCTCGACGTGGAGCGTGAGGCCGCACAATTTGCCAGTTGGTACGAGCTGTTTCCGCGCTCGGTCACCGACGATTCGGCGCGCCACGGCACCTTTAATGACGTGCATGCGCGGCTGTCGATGATCCATGACATGGGCTTTGACGTGCTGTATTTTCCGCCGATCCACCCGATCGGCCGCAGCCATCGCAAGGGCAAGAATAACTCGCTGACCGCAGGCGCCGATGACCCCGGCAGCCCTTATGCGATCGGTAGCGAGGAGGGCGGCCATGAAGCCATCCACCCGCAGTTGGGCAGCCGCGAGGACTTCCGCCGGCTGGTCAAGGCCGCCGCCGAGCATGGCCTGGAAATCGCCCTCGACTTTGCCATTCAGTGCTCCCAGGACCACCCGTGGCTCAAGCATCATCCAGGCTGGTTCAACTGGCGCCCGGACGGCACGATCAAATACGCCGAAAACCCGCCGAAGAAATACCAGGATATCGTTAACGTCGATTTCTATGCCGCCGACTCTATTCCGAGCCTGTGGACCGAGTTGCGCGACATTGTTATAGGTTGGGTGCAAGAGGGCGTGAAAACCTTTCGCGTGGATAACCCGCACACCAAGCCGCTACCGTTTTGGCAATGGCTGATCAGTGACGTGCGCTCCAGGCACCCGGAGGTGATCTTCCTGGCTGAAGCCTTCACCACGCCAGCGATGATGGCGCGCTTGGGCAAGGTCGGTTATTCCCAGAGCTACACCTACTTCACCTGGCGTAACACCAAGGCCGAGTTGAGCGAGTACTTCACACAGTTGAACGAATCGCCGTGGCGCGAGTGCTTCAGGCCGAATTTCTTTGTCAATACCCCGGACATCAACCCCGGCTTCCTGCACGAATCCGGGCGCCCGGGCTTTCTCATCCGCGCCGCCCTGGCCACCATGGGCTCAGGCTTGTGGGGCATGTATTCGGGGTTTGAACTGTGCGAAGCGGCGCCGGTACCGGGTAAGGAGGAATACCTGGACTCGGAAAAATACGAAATCCGCCCCAGGGACTTCACCGCGCCCGGCAACATCATTGCCGAGGTCGCCCAGCTCAATCGTATTCGTCGGCAGAACCCGGCACTGCACACCCATCTGGGCTTGAAGCTCTATAACGCCTGGAACGACAACATCCTGTACTTCGGCAAGCGCAGCGATGACGGCAGCAATTTTATCCTGGTGGCGGTCAACCTTGACCCGTTTAACGCCCAAGAGGCCCATTTCGAATTGCCCCTGTGGGAGCTGGGCCTGCCGGACGATGCCCAGACCCAAGGCGAAGACCTGATGAATGGCCATCGCTGGACCTGGTATGGCAAGAACCAATGGATGCGCATCGAGCCGCAGATGCCATTCGGGATCTGGCGTATCACCGTCTCCTGAGCCTGACAGGGATTAACTGTCAGGGATCAACGGTGGGAGCTGGCTTGCCTGCGATAGCGGTATGTCAGCACCGAAAAGGCTAGCTGGCCCACCGCTATCGCAGGCAAGCCAGCTCCCACCTTGATTGCATGTCTTCTGCACAATTTTCAGTGTTCCAGGAGTTTCCAATGGCGAAGAAACCCACCCCAGCCACTTTTATCAAAGACCCGCTCTGGTACAAGGACGCGGTGATCTACCAAGTTCACGTCAAATCCTATTTCGACTCCAATAATGACGGTATCGGCGACTTTCCCGGCCTGATCGCCAAGCTCGACTACATCGCCGATCTGGGCGTCAACACCATCTGGCTGCTGCCGTTCTACCCGTCGCCGCGCCGCGACGACGGCTATGACATCGCCGAGTACCGTGGCGTGCACAGCGACTACGGGACGATGGCCGACGCCAAGCGCTTTATCAGTGAGGCGCACAAACGGGGCCTGCGGGTCATCACTGAACTGGTGATCAACCACACCTCCGACCAGCATCCGTGGTTCCAGCGGGCGCGCAAGGCCAAGCCGGGCTCGGCGGCACGGGACTTCTACGTGTGGTCCGATGACGACCAGAAGTACGACGGCACCCGCATCATTTTCCTCGACACCGAAAAGTCCAACTGGACCTGGGACCCGGTCGCCGGCCAGTACTTCTGGCACCGGTTCTATTCGCACCAGCCGGACCTGAACTTCGATAACCCGCAAGTCATGAAAGCCGTGCTCTCGGTGATGCGCTACTGGTTGGACATGGGCATCGACGGCCTGCGTCTGGACGCCATTCCCTACCTGATCGAACGCGACGGCACCAACAACGAGAACCTGCCGGAAACCCACGGCGTGCTCAAGCAGATCCGCGCCGAGATCGACGCGCATTACCCCGACCGCATGCTGTTGGCCGAAGCCAACCAGTGGCCGGAAGATACTCAGCTGTACTTTGGTGACAAAAAAGGCGACGACGGCGATGAATGCCACATGGCCTTCCACTTCCCGCTGATGCCGCGCATGTACATGGCGCTGGCCCAGGAAGATCGTTTCCCGATTACCGATATTCTGCGCCAGACCCCGGAGATCCCCGCCAACTGCCAGTGGGCGATCTTCCTGCGCAACCACGATGAACTGACCCTTGAAATGGTCACCGACAAAGAGCGCGACTACCTGTGGAACTACTACGCCGCCGACCGCCGTGCGCGCATTAACCTGGGCATTCGTCGGCGCCTGGCGCCGCTGATGGAGCGTGACCGTCGCCGCGTTGAACTGCTCAACAGCTTGTTGCTGTCGATGCCCGGCACGCCGACGTTGTACTACGGCGATGAAATCGGCATGGGCGACAACATCTACCTGGGCGACCGCGACGGCGTGCGCACGCCGATGCAATGGTCCATCGACCGTAACGGCGGCTTCTCGCGCGCCGACCCGGCCAGCCTGGTCTTGCCGCCGATCATGGACCCGCAATATGGCTACCTGTCGGTCAACGTCGAAACCCAGGCCCAGGACCCGCATTCGCTGCTGAACTGGACCCGGCGCATGTTGGCGGTGCGTAAGCAGTCCAAGGCCTTCGGGCGTGGAAGCCTGAAAATGCTCTCGCCGAGCAACCGCCGCATCCTGGCGTATACCCGTGAGTTCACCGGCGACGATGGCCGCACGGAAACCATTCTGTGCGTGGCCAACGTGTCGCGCAGCGCCCAGGCGGCCGAGCTGGACTTATCCGCCTTCGCCGGCATGGTGCCGGTGGAGATGCTCGGCGGTAACGCGTTCCCGCCCATCGGCCAGCTGAATTTCCTGCTGACCCTGGCGCCGTACGGTTTCTATTGGTTTGTGCTGGCGGCCGAAAACCAGATGCCCAGCTGGCATGTTGAGCCGGCGCAGAGCATGCCGGATTTCACCACGCTGGTGCTCAAACAACGCATGGAAGAGTTACTCGACGAGCCGTGCCGCACCACCCTGGAGCATACCTCGCTGCCGGCATGGTTGCCCAAGCGGCGCTGGTATGCCGGTAAAGACACGGCCATCGACCAGGTGCAAATTGCCTACGGCGTGCGGTTTGGCGACCCGCAGCATCCGGTGCTGCTCAGTGAGGTCGAGGTGACCAGCGGCGGCCAGGTCAGTCGTTATCAATTGCCGTTCGGCTTTTTAGCCGAAGACCAGTTCACCAGTGCCTTGCCCCAGCAACTGGCGCTGGCCCGCGTACGCCGGGGGCGTCAGGTCGGTTTGGTGACCGACGCTTTCAGCCTGGAACACTTTGTCCGGGCGGTGATCCAGGGATTGCAGGCGGGCACGGTGTTGAACACCCACGAAGGTGATTTGCGTTTTGAAGCCACGCCGCACTTGGCCGCGCTGCAACTGACCGATGAGGCGCAGGTGCGCTACCTGTCGGCCGAGCAGTCCAACAGTTCGGTGGTGGTGGGCGAGAGCCTGGTGCTCAAGCTGATCCGCAAAGTCAGCGCCGGGGTGCACCCGGAGCTGGAAATGAGCGCTTACCTGACGGCCGCCGATTACCCGAATATTTCGCCGTTGCTGGGCTCGATGATTCGTCGCGATGGCCAGGGGCAGGACAACCTGCTGATGATTGCCCAAGGCTACCTGAGCAACCAGGGCGACGCCTGGAGCTGGACCCAGAACAACCTGGAGCGCGCGATTCGCGACGAGCTGGCCCAAGCGATTTCCGAGCAGGAGCAGCATTACAACGCCTTGGGTGAACTGCAGGATTTTGCCGGTTTACTCGGCCAGCGCCTGGGCGAAATGCACGGGGTGCTGGCAGCACAAACCACCAACCAAGACTTCAAGCCCGAGACCACCACGGCCAAGGACACCCAGGCCTGGGCCAAGGACGTCGGCGCGCAGATCGACCGCGCGCTGCAGTTGTTAAAACTTCATCAAAGCCAGTTGAACCCCGCCGATCAGGCGCTGGTCAGTGAAATGCTGGGGCAGAAAAAAGCGCTGGCCAGCAGTGTCCAGGCTCTGGCGAAAGCCACGGCCGGCGGTTTGCGCATTCGGGTCCACGGTGACTTGCATCTGGGGCAGGTCCTGGTGGTCAAGGGCGATGCGTACTTGATCGACTTTGAAGGCGAGCCGGCGCGCCCGCTGCATGAACGGCGCGGCAAGCACAGCCCGTATAAAGATGTAAGTGGCGTGCTGCGCTCGTTTGATTACGCCGCCGCCATGGCCCTGAATGTGCAAGGTGTGGATCACTCGCCGCAAGCGGATACCGCCCGCCAGCGTGTGACTGACCGTTACCTGAGTGAAGCGCGCAAGGCATTTATCCAGGCTTATCATCAGGCTACGTCTACACTGGCGCATGACTGGCAGGATGCCAATGGGCAGGACGCAGCGCTGACGTTGTTCAGCCTGGAGAAGGCCGCGTACGAAGTGGCTTACGAAGCAGAAAATCGCCCGACCTGGTTGCCGGTGCCCCTGCAAGGGCTGCACGGTTTACTCAGCGGGCTGCTATCTCAAGCGAATAATGCACGCGGTGGGGAGACGTCATGAGTTTTACACAGAGAGAACCGCTGCAAGCGAAGTTGACCGCCATGCCGGCGCCCAAAGATGTAGAAGCGCTGGTGCGCGCGGAACACCCGGACCCTTTTTCCATCCTGGGGCCGCACGATGACGAGCAGGGCGGGCAATTTATCCGCGCGTTCCTGCCCGAAGCCTTGAGCGTCCAGGTGTTGGCCCGCGAAAGCGGTGAAGCCATCGGCAGCCTGGATGCGACCCAGGTGCCGGGTTTGTTTGTCGGGCATTTTTCCACGCGCCAGGGCTACCTGCTGAAGATCCAGTGGGCCGGCGGCGAGCAGATCACCGAAGACCCCTACAGCTTCAGCCAGTTACTGCTGGGTGAGATGGATTTGTACCTGTTCGCCGAAGGCAATCACCGTGACCTCAGCAGTTGCCTGGGCGCGCAGGTCACCAGCGTCGACGGCGTGCAAGGCGTGCGTTTTGCGGTGTGGGCGCCGAATGCGCGGCGCGTATCGGTGGTGGGTGACTTCAATATCTGGGATGGCCGCCGCCATCCGATGCGACTGCGGCATCCGTCGGGCGTGTGGGAGATCTTTATCCCACGTCTGCAAACGGGCGCGGCCTACAAGTACGAGATTCTCGGCGCCCATGGGATTCTGCCGCTCAAGGCCGACCCCATGGCGCTTGCTACTCAACTGCCGCCCGACACTGCCTCAAAAGTCGCCGCGCCGTTGCAGGTGGACTGGCAAGACCATGAGTGGATGCAGACGCGTGCCGACAAGCAAAAGGCCTCGGCGCCATTATCCATCTATGAGCTGCATGTCGGTTCCTGGCAGTGTGAACTCGACGAGGCCGGTGAAGTGTCGCGCCAATATGGCTGGCGCGAACTGGCCGAGCGCTTGATTCCTTATGTGCAGCAATTGGGCTTTACCCATATCGAGCTGATGCCGATCATGGAGCACCCGTTCGGTGGCTCCTGGGGTTACCAGGCGCTGTCGCAGTTTGCGCCGAGCGCACGCTTTGGCTCGCCGGAGGACTTCGGGTTTTTCGTCAACGCCCTGCACCAGGCCGACATTGGTGTGATTCTGGACTGGGTGCCGGCGCATTTCCCCACCGATACCCACGGCCTGGCCCAGTTCGACGGCACGGCCTTGTACGAATACGCCAACCCGCTGGAAGGCTTCCATCAGGACTGGGACACGCTGATCTACAACCTGGGCCGCACCGAAGTGCACGGCTTTATGCTCGCTTCGGCGTTGCATTGGCTCAAGCACTTCCACATCGACGGTTTGCGCGTAGATGCCGTGGCCTCAATGCTGTATCGCGATTATTCGCGCAAAGCCGGTGAGTGGGTGCCCAACCGCCATGGCGGCCGCGAAAACCTGGAGGCCATCGACTTCCTGCGCCATCTCAATGATGTGGTCGCGCTGGAAGCGCCGGGTGCGCTGGTGATTGCCGAAGAGTCCACAGCCTGGCCGGGCGTCAGCCAGAGCACGCAGCAGGGCGGCCTGGGTTTTAACTACAAATGGAACATGGGCTGGATGCACGATTCGCTGCACTACATCCAGCAAGACCCGGTGTACCGCGCCCATCATCACAATGAGCTGAGTTTCGGCCTGGTGTATGCGTGGTCCGAACGCTTTATCCTGCCGATCTCCCACGATGAAGTGGTGCACGGCAAGCACTCACTGATCGACAAGATGCCCGGCGATCGCTGGCAGAAATTCGCCAACCTGCGCGCCTATCTGAGCTTTATGTGGATGCACCCCGGCAAGAAGCTGCTGTTTATGGGCTGCGAATTCGGCCAATGGCGCGAGTGGAACCACGATCAGCAGTTGGATTGGTACTTGCTGCAATACCCCGAACACCGAGGCGTGCAGAAACTGGTCGGTGACCTTAACCGCCTGTACCGCGAGGAACCGGCGCTGCATGAGCAGGACGATGCGCCCCAAGGGTTCCAGTGGTTGATTGGCGACGATGCGATCAACAGTGTCTATGCCTGGCTACGCTGGAGCAAGGACGGCAAACCGGTGCTGGTGGTGGCCAACTTCACCCCGGTGCCGCGTGAGGGCTATGCGGTCGGCGTGCCGTTTGCCGGGCGCTGGAGCGAGGTGATCAACAGTGATGCCGACACCTATGCCGGCTCCAATTATGGCAACGGCGGCGAAGTGCTCACCCAAGAGGAGCCGCGCCATGGGCAGCCGGTGTCGCTGTCGCTGAATCTGCCGCCTTTGGGCGTGTTGATTCTTCGCCCGCAAGCGCTGTAACGGCTCTAGTGTGGTGGATTCTGTTGTCCGCACTACTGGCAGGGTGCCACAATGGCGCCTTTGTCGTGGCAGTCGAAGCAGGCGCATTTCATGAACGGCCTTGGGCGTGGGCAAGACCCGGATGAACTCATCGAACAGCAGGTGCGAACCGACCGTTTGCACCAGCTGTTTCGCCAATCGTTCTCGGCTATTTTCGGCAGCTACCTGGGCGCTGTCATGCTCTGCTGGCTGTGCTGGGGCCGGTTTGACCACAAGGTCATGCTGGTCTGGCTGGGGTTGCTGGCGGTGACATCGCTGGTGCGCGTCAAACTGTTCACCGACTGGTTTCGCTGCCCCGACAGCGAGCGCACGCCCCGGCGCTGGGAGCGCCGCTATTGGGTCACGCTGATGCTGTCAGCCGGCACCTGGGGCCTTGGCGCCCTGGCCGTGATGCCGACGGATGATCGTGTCTCCCAGGTGCTGGTCATGCTGTTTACCGTGGGCATGTCAGTGAGCGCGGTTTCGTGTTATTCGGCCTATCGCTATATGACCCTGGGCTCCATGGCGCTGGTACTGTTGCCGTGCACCCTGTGGTTGCTGTTCCAGCCGGCGCCGATGCAAGTAGGTGTGGCGATTGCGGTGCTGGTGTTCTCGACCTTTGTGGTCAGTGCCACGCGCAAGCTCTCGGATGCGCTGGAAAAAGCCTTTCGACTGACCCGACAGATGGAACGTGCTCACCATATCTCCACGCGTGCCGCCCAGACCGACGAGCTCACCGGGCTGATGAACCGTCGCGCGTTTTTCGAACAGGCCCACCTGCTGTACGCGCATTGCCACCACCACCAGCAGCCGCTGAGCGCGTTGATGATGGACATGGACCATTTCAAGGACATCAACGACACCTACGGCCATCAGGCCGGCGACCAGGTGTTGCGCCAGATTGGCGGGGTGATCAGCACGTCGTTTCGCCAAGCCGATGTTTATGGTCGGCTCGGTGGTGAAGAATTCGCGGTGTTGCTGCCCAACACCTCACTTGAAACCGCGCGAGGCATCGCCGAGCAACTGGTCCAGGCGATTTCGGGCCTGACCTGTGAACCGGTGAAGGGCTTGACCGCCAGCCTCGGTGTGGCCACTACCCGCAGCCTTGATCAGGACTTGCACAGCCTGATGAACAACGCCGACAAAGCGCTGTACCGCGCCAAGGCTATGGGGCGTAATCAGGTGGCCGTCGCGCAGTAGCGCCTCACTCCTTGAGCATCGACCTGGCCAATGCCCGCGCCACTTGGTCGGCGGAGTAGGGCTTGGGGAGGAATTCGAAGCCTTCATAACCGCTGTCGGCCAGTTCTTCGCTGTAGCCTGACGTGAGCACCACCGGCAAGTCGGGGCGGCGCTGGCGCAGCAGTTTGCTCATGGCCACGCCGGTCATGCCTGGCATCACCACATCCGAGAAAATCGCGTCAAACGCCATGTCGTCCGGGCCGGCCAGTGCCAGTGCCTGCTCGGCATGGGTGGCCCAGGTGGTGCGGTAACCCAGGTCCTGCAGGATCTGGTTGGCAAAGCGGCCGACCTCGAGGTTGTCTTCGACTATCAGGATGTGGCGCGCCGCAGTGGCGGGCAGCGGGCTCTGATCTTCCTGGACCGGGCAGGCCTGCACCACCACAGGCTCGGCCTCGGGTAGATACAGGGTAAACACGCTGCCCTGGCCGAGGTTGCTGGTGACGTCGACGTTGCCACCGGACTGTTTGGCAAACCCGAACACCTGGGACAAGCCAAGCCCGGTACCTTTGCCCACCGCCTTGGTGGTAAAGAAGGGTTCGAAAATGCGCTCGACGGTGTCAACGGCAATGCCGCTGCCGGTATCGGCCAAGGCAATGCTCACAAAGGGCTGGTTTGATTCGGCATCGCCACGGATACGCGGCAGTCTGGCAATGTGGGCGACGCGCAGGGTCAGGGTGCCTTGACCTTCCATGGCATCGCGGGCATTGAGCGCGATATTGATCAGGGCGGTTTCAAATTGGCTGGAGTCGACGCGCACATGGCACGGTCGCTGCGGCAACTCCAACTGCACGCGGATACGCGCACCGGTGAGGCTTTCGAGCATCTCGCCGATGTTCTTGACCCGCAGGCTCACATCGAAAACTTCCGGGTTCAGCGGTTGGCGGCGGGCAAAGGCGAGCAGTTGGCTGGTGAGTTTGCTGGCCCGCTCGACAGTGTCGGACACCGCGCTCATGTAGCGTTGGCGGCGCTCTTCGGACAACCCCGGCTGGCGTAGAAAATCCACCGAGGAGCGGATGATGGTCAGCAGGTTGTTGAAGTCATGGGCCACGCCGCCCGTCAACTGGCCGATGGCTTCGAGTTTCTGCGACTGGCGCAGAGCGGCTTCGGCCTGGGCCAGCGCCAGGGTGCGTTCTTCGACACGCTGCTCCAGGGTGGTGTTGAGTTCGGCAAAGGCTGCCAGCCCTTCACGCACATGGGCATCGGCGCGCACGCGCTCGATATGCGCCCAGGAGCGCTCGGTGACTTCGCGCAGCAAAGCCAGGTCGTAGCTCGACCACAGCCGTGGGACTTTATCGTGTACCGCCATCAAGGCCGTCAGCCGACCATTTTTGATGAGTGGCATGCAGATCGTGGCGCTGACGCCCAATGCCTGAAAGGACGCTGACTCTTCTGGTGGCAGCTCGCGCAGGTTGTCATGGATCACCAGTGGCTCACCGGCCCGCAGGCAGTTGACGGCCGTTTCACCGAAAGCCGCCAGGCTGTAGCAGCCGATAATGCTGGGCGAACCGGGGGCTGTCCAATTGTCACGGATGGTGAAGCCGTCTTCATCGGCGTCCATATCGGCGTAGGCGCAGTTACTCACCTGCAGATGTTCGGCGACCAATTGAGTGGTGCTGCTCAGAATGGTTTCGGCATCTGCCGCATTGGCCACCGTGTGGCTGATGGCTTCCAATACCGCCAGGCGACGGGCGAGGAATACTGTGGTGGTGGTTTCCGACACGGTGTCGAGAATGCCGACCACCTTGCCCTCGGGGTCGCGAATCGGGCTATAACAAAAGGTGAAGTACGCCTGTTCCCGCGTCGGGCCGCGTTCAATCACCAGGGGGAAATTTTCGATGTAGGTGGCATGGCCTTGGAAGGCGGCATCGGCGATGGGGCTGATATCCGCCCACACCTCATGCCACACCTCGTTGAACGGGCGCCCCAACGGGTCGGGCTTGGTGCCCAGGATCGGAATGAATGCATCGTTGTAGAGTGTGATCAACTGCGGCCCCCAGACAATCGCCTGGGGAAAGCTCGATGCGAAGCACAGCGCTACGGTGGTCTTGAGCACGTCGGGCCACTGCTCCAGCGGGCCTAGTGGCGTGTTCGCCCAGTCATGCTGGCGAACCCGCTCAGCCATTTCGCTGCTGCTTTGCAGCCAATTCATCATTGCGAGAACACCTTGTTTACCACGGTCTGTCGAGGGCCTGAAGCGGTCAGGCTAACAAGCAACAGACCGGAATGAATGCTGCCAGTTCAGCACGATTATTCAGGTGATAGCAATTTGATGTTCTATACAAATGAATAGGCCTGCAGTCGGGCCTAAGACGCCTATTGCGCGCCGAGAACCCCCGTCCAATAAATGCCGGCATCACTCTTGGGGTCCATGGCGTAGGCCGCGCCCAATTCACGAAATTGCGGGTTCATCAGGTTGGCGCAATGCCCGGGGCTGGCGAGCCAGCCGTCCACCACCTTGCGCGGGTTGTCGAGGCCGGCGGCGATGTTTTCGCCGATGTTTTTTGCGATGTACCCGGCCAGTTCCGCACGATCACCAGGCGTGCGGCCGTCATGATCCAGGTGGTCGAAGAAATTGCCATTAGCCATGTTGCGCGAATGGCTGTTGGCGGCGCTGGCCAAGTCGTCATTCCACGACAGCGGCGTGGTCGCGCTAAACGCCTGGGTGCCGCATTGGCGTGGTTGTTGACGGGCGGTGTTGACCAGATCGAGAAGTTTTTTGCCCTCGGTCTGCCAGTCGCCAAGGCCGCTGGTGAGCAGCGGGCGCGCCAGCACGATGCGCCAGTCCTGGCCGCTGTTGCTCACGCCAATATCGACAAATTGCGGGTCCAGTACCACGCGGCAGAAGCTTTCGCGCACGGCCTTCATCGCCGCCTCGGCGTCTTTGGGGCCGGAGAGGCTGATGGCCTGCACATTCACCATCGGGTACGCGGCCCGCGCGAGCGCCTGCTGCAAGTCGCCGACATTGGTGGCCGGCAGCACCAGTCGGGTGTCGCTGGCCAGCGGTGGCAGTTCCTGGGAACCCTGGTTGCCGCAGCGTTGTACGTGGCTGCGGTATTCGTTGATCTGTTGCACTAACTGACTTTCTTCATTCGCCATCGCGCTGGCGCAGAACACCACATTGGCGGCCAGCGTCGTCAGACCCATCATCAATGACAGCACGCGCATGGACGTTACCCTTGAGCTTGAAAGTGCCCATGATGCGCGAAGTAACCCGGTTTGGGGCAACGCCTTTTTTGTTTTTTTGCCTCAGCGGGTGTTCTGCGGGCAGATCGTGGCGCGGTTGCGGCCCCAGGCAAACGTGCTGGCGGTGACGATCAGGACCAACGCCATGGCGAAGGTCACATGCAAGCCATTGGCAACACTGGGTGGCGCTGCGTGGGCCACATCGGGGCTGGCCCAGGCAAATACCGCGCCCAGGGCCCAGGCACCGAAAATCAGTCCCAGGTTGCGCGACAGGTTCAGCAGGCCAGAGACGGTTCCTCGGCGTGTCGGCGCGACATCGCTCATCACCGCGGTGTTATTGGCGGCTTGAAACAGGCTATAGCCCGTCGTCAGCAGGATCAGGGCGCCGAGGTAAGCGAGCAGTCCCGCCGTCAACGAAAGCGACAGGGCACCCAGGGCCATCACCCCCAAGCCCGCGAGGGTCATGTGATGGCTGCCCAGGCGATCGGTGAGGCGGCCCGCCGGCACACCGGTCAGCGCCGCAACACAGGGGCCGACGGCCATGGCCAGGCCCATCCAGGCGGGGTCGAGCCCCAGGCCACGGGAGAGGTAAAACGGCCCGACCACGAATGTGGCCATGATCACTGCCGCCACCAGCGCGCTCATCGCCAACCCGGCACGCAGCGTCGGGTCTTGCAAAGGCTGCCAGAAAGCACCTGCCGATTCGCGGGCGCGGGCGCTGGCCTGGCGGTCTGCCGGTAAGTAATAAAAGGCGAGGGCGGCGGCCAACAGGCCCAACGGTACGCCGACCGCGAACAACGCGCGCCAGCCCCACAGGCTCAGCAACACCCCGCCGACACTGGGGCCCATGGCGGTGCCGACTGCTGACATCGTTCCGAGCAAACCCATCACCTGCCCGGTACGCGCCTTGGTGACCGTGTCGCCCACCATCCCGAGGGTCATCGCCATCATGCTCGCCGCCCCCAGGCCTTGCAGGGCGCGCGCGGCAATCAACCATTTAAGCGAAGGTGCTGCCGCGCACAGTGCACACGCCACGGCGAACAGCAGCAAGCCGGCGAGCAATACGCGTCGGCGCCCCCAACGATCGCCCAGGCGGCCGGCGCCGACAATCACCGCCGTGATCGCCAGCAGGTAGGCGAGCACCACCCACTGCACGGCATGAAAGGATGCATCAAATGCCTGGGCCAGGCTGGGCAGGCCGACATTGGCGATGCTGGTGCCCAAAGCGGCCAGCAACATGGATAGCGACAGACTGACGAGCGCGGCGCGTGAAGAGTTGTGCATGGACGATTCCTTGAGTGAAGGCAACTGACACAACTCTACGGCGTGGCCTAATATGGCGGAAGACGCATGGGTTGCAGCTAATACCTGCATCAAACGCCTGATAAGGAACACGTATGCCCGACCTGAATTTGCTCATTACCCTGGATACGTTGCTTAGCGAGGGCAGTGTCGCCGCTGCCGCCACGCGCCTGCGCCTGAGCCCTTCGGCCATGAGCCGCGCGCTGGCACGCCTGCGTGAAACCACCGGTGACCCCTTGCTGGTGCGCGCCGGGCGCGGGCTGGTGCCGACCCCGCGGGCGTTCGAACTGCGTGAACAGGTCAGCCGTTTGGTGCAGGAGGCCCAGGCGGTGCTGCGCCCTGCGCAAACCTTGGACATGGGCCAGGTGGTACGCACGTTCACGCTGCGCTCGAGCGAGGAGTTTGTCGAAAACCTCGGCCCGGCGTTGCTCGCGCGTATCGCCCAGGAAGCGCCGGGCGTGCGCCTGCGTTTCGTCGACAAGAGCGACAAGGACTCGGCGCTGCTGCGCGAGGGCAGTATTGACCTGTCGATTGGCGTGGTCGACGCCAGCGCCAGTCCCGAACTGCTGACCCAGGCGCTGTTCCGTGACCGACTGATCGGTGTGGTCCGCAGCGGCCATGCGCTGAGCCAGGGTGAAGTCAGCGCCGAGCGCTTTGCCCAGGGCCAGCATGTCTACGTGTCACGCCGTGGGCTGGACCGTGGCCAAGTCGACGACGCCCTGCAAGCGCTGGGCCTGACGCGGGAGATCAGCACCATCGTCGCCGGCTTTGCCACCGCCATCGCCCTGGCCCGCGACACCGACCTGATCGCCAGCGTGCCCGAACGCTACACCGCCCATCAGCGCGACGGGCTGTACAGCTTCGCGCTGCCGATAGTCGTGCCGCCGTTCACCGTGGCCATGCTCTGGCACCCACGCCTGGATGCCGATGTGGCCCACCGCTGGTTGCGCGGCTGTTTGCGCCAGGTGTGCGGGCAGCAGGTACAATCACCGCTGCCTTGACGCTAAACCCAGGAATTTGCATGTTCAGCCTTACCCGCTACACCACCGCGTGCCCCGAGCCGATCAACAGCCAGATCCTGCAGATGGTGGTGGACAACCTCACCGACATCAGCAGTGTGGCGTTGCCGCCGAGCAACCTGCTCTACAACATCTATCAATATGCCGTCGGTTATGAGGTACACCTGTACCTTGAAGCGCTGACTGGCGCCAAGGGCATCGCGGTTGAACTGGTGGTGGCGATGCGGGACGAACAGGTGATCGGCTTTTGCCTGTACCTGCCCGTCAAGGACGATCCGCACGCCTGTGGCATCGCCTTTATGGCGGTGCAAGCCGGGCATCGGCGCCAGGGCGTGGCCCGCGCCATGCTTGGCGAGGTGCTGGCGCATTACCCCCACGCAGAGCTGGCCTGCTCAGTGGAAAAAGTGCCGGCGTTCCAAGCGCTGGGCTTTCAGGTGCGTGGCGCACGCGGCACCCAAGTGTTGATGAACACCCGCGATTACGGCACCGATGGCTTGATGGGCGTGCTGGATGTGGCTGCGATCTATAGCTCGCTGGAGGTGCGACAGATTCATACCTACTTGCTGCAAAAACACGGCAAGCGCGCGATGGTTGATGCCGAGAAGCAGCGGGATCGGCACTTGGATTACCTTGCGCGTAAGGTGCAGCTATTTTTAAGCGAGCATCAGGCCTGAATGTAAAAGACCTTCCTTGGGTAGAGGGGGTGTGTGTATATCCGCTGCTGCGGTAACGGCGGCTTAGGGTTCCGCCCTGACGGCGGGTCACTTTTGGCAAACGCCCGGAATGCCGGCCCAGCCAAAAGTAACCAAAAGGTCTGTGCCCCACCACTCGGTGCCTCGCTTAGGCTCGGCATGCCCGCACTCCGGCTTGAATCCGTGGGCCGCCGCGATGGGCCATCCTTGGCCCAGCGCGGCTAACCCGGCGTCCTGCCGGGTTACCCACGGATTCAAGCCTGCGTTCGGCCATCGTGGTTAACGGGGCGCCTCAGATCAAAATCAAGATCAAGATCTACAGCACGGCGGCCTGAAAGCCGACCTGAGTGGTTGAAGCAAGAGCCAGATCAAGTGCAAATCCAAAGCCTATCTACCTGATGCAACGCGGTCTAAATGTGGGAGCGGGCTTGCTCGCGAATGCGGTGGGTCAGTCAATTCATCTGTCTCTGACACACCGCATTCGCGAGCAAGCCCGCTCCCACAGTTGATCGCATGCAGTTTTGAATATGAGGTCGGCTGCGGATTTGCATACACTGAAGAGCTGCTTTTCTGTGGGAGCTGGCTTGCCTGCGATGCAGGCACCTCGGTATCGCAGGTACATCAAGTTGATGCCATCGCAGCGGTGCGACGATTCGACAAGCCTGCTCCCACGTGAAGAATCATTTCACCGTGCCGCGATTGACCATCGCCAGAATCGTCGCCAGCAACTCCTGCTGCGCCTCCTCACGGCTGATCTCACCACTGGCGGCCGCCTGGGACAAGGCTTCGGCGGCACCCAGCATGGCGCGTAAGCCTGCCTGGGAAACAGTGCCGTTGGGCGCGAACGGCGCCAGTGCGTCGCGGCACTTTTGCAGAAAGATCGCCTCGTATTTGCGCTTCAGCGTTTCCAGTTCCGGCGAGCTGCTCAAGGCGGCAATCACCCCCGGAATTTCCCGCCCTTGCAACAACTCGCAATCGACGTAGCACGACGCGATGACCCAGGCTTGCTCCTGCAGGGTCGCGGTGCTGGTGTCCAGCGCATCGGCAAACACCTGGTTCTGGCGGCTATCGAAGTCTTCATACAGTGCGGCCAGCAGGCCGGCGCGGGTGACGAAATGGTCGTAGACCACCGGCTTGGTGACGCCCGCCAGCTCGGCCAGGCGGCCCAGGGTCAGGGCTTCGGTGCCTTCTTCGCGCACCAGTTGCCAGGCCATGTCGAGCAATTGGCGCAGGCGATCCTCGCGGGACAGGCGGCGGCGTGGGGCAGGGGATTCAGCGCTTGACATGCTTATATACCAAAAGTAACTTAAAGTGCGTAACCTACTAAAAGTAGCTAGCGCCCAGCCTAGCTTGAAATGGAGTCAATGTCATGCACGCACTGATCGTTGTAGCCCATCACGACCCGCAATCCCTCACCCATAGCCTCGCCGCGCAAGTGGCGGCCGGGCTCACGGCGGGCGGCCACACTTATGAGGTTGCCGACCTCGCCGCCGAAGGCTTCGACCCGCGCTATACCGCCGCTGACCACCTCGTACACCGCACTCGCGCTGAGCCGCCCGCCGATGTGCTCGCCGAGCAGGCGCGCATCGACCGCGCCGATGCATTGGTGCTGGCGTTTCCGATTTATTGGTGGTCCCTGCCGGGGCTGCTCAAAGGTTGGGTTGACCGCGTGTTCGTCAACGGCTGGGCGATTGATTACGGCCCCGATACGCCGGTGGTGAAAAAACTGCGGCACTTGCAGGTGCACCTGCTGGCGTTGGGTGCGGCAGATGAAAGCGCGTTTGATCGGCACGGTTATGCCAAGGCCATGCGCACGCAAATCGACTACGGGATTTTTGATTACTGTGGGGCGCAGGTGGTGACGTCAACGCTGCTGCTGGATTCGGAAAGCGGCGCTGCGCAGGCGCACTTGCACACCGCGAAAGCCATAGGGCAGGGCTTGTTTGCACACGAAACGGTGGCTGGTTAGTCAGCCTTCGCGAAACAGATCGTGAGCATCCAACAGGCGGTAGGCGATTTCCGGGCGCTTCTCCATGCCACGGCGAATCGCTGCCGGAATCGCCTGGCGGGTTTTGCGGCACAGGCCGGGCTGCTCATCGATGTTGATCTGAATGCCGCGCATGCTCTTGACCTCGGTGTGCCCCGGCGCTACCTGCACGCGGATGCCCAATAGCTCGAACATCTTCTGTTGCATGTGTTCCAGGTCTTGCAGGCTCTGGAGGTTTTCCAGGCGCTCGACCAGCTTTTTTTCTTCCTGACGCGTCAGGCTGAGAATGCGCAGGTCGGC
Organism: Pseudomonas sp. WS 5146; assembly: GCF_012985495.1. Lineage (NCBI taxonomy): Bacteria > Pseudomonadati > Pseudomonadota > Gammaproteobacteria > Pseudomonadales > Pseudomonadaceae > Pseudomonas > Pseudomonas sp. WS 5146. The sequence continues at coordinate 34,205 of NZ_JAAQWL010000015.1, read as the reverse complement.
GCCGGGCGCTTGCAACAGCTGTTCGCGGTCGCAAGCGCAGACGCCGGGTGGGCAGGGTTGGCGAATTGACATGTGCATTCCCTCCCTACGCCGACGTGCTGGCTCAGTAGCTGAGCGTTACCCCAAGGCTGCCCAAGGCCTTCCAGTATTCAGGGTAGGTCTTGGCCACGCAGTCCGGGTCTTGAATGCGGATTCCCGCCACCTTCAGCCCGGCCAGGGCAAAACACATCGCGATGCGATGGTCGGCGTGGGTGTCGATCAGCGCATTGCAAGAGGTGCCGGCCAGCGCCGGGTCGCTGGCCACCAGCAGGTCGTCGCCCTCGATGGTCGCCAAGCCTGGACGAATCTCGTTGAGGCCGTCGTGCAGCGCCTGTACACGGTCACATTCCTTGACGCGCAGGTTGGCCAGTTCAGTGAAGCGCACCGGGGTGTTGTTGAACGCAGCCAGCACGGCCAGGGTCGGGATTGCGTCCTGCATCTGCGAGCCGACTACCGTGGCTTGCATGTTCGGGAACTGCGCGATCACGGCCTGGGCCTTGGCGTCCGGCTGGGTGAAGTGCTGCGCGGCCACGCCGATGTCGATGCGCCCGCCGGTCAACACTTCGGCGGCCCACAGGTAAGTGGCGGCGGAGGCGTCGGGTTCGATCAGGTAGTCATGGGCGCTGTAGCCGGTGGGGGCTACGCGCCAGGTGCTGTCGTCGACCACCTCGACCTGCGCACCGAACGCACGCATGCAGTCCAGGGTCAGGTCGACGTAGCCACGGGCGCCGATGTCCTTGCCGGTCAACGCCACTTCAATCGGCGCCTGGCCGCAGGCGGCGAGCATCAACAGGGCTGACACGTACTGGCTGGACAAGCCGCCATCAATCTCAAAACGCTTGGCCTGCACCTTGCCCACGCCGTGTACGGTCACCGGCGGGCAGCCGGTCGGGCTGTCGACGCGGATGCCGTTCTGGCCGAGGGTGGCCAGCAGCGGGCCGATCGGACGTTTTTGCATGTAGTCGTCGCCGTCGAGCACCACGGTGCCTTCGACGGTCGCCACGGCGGCAGTCAGAAAACGCATCGCGGTGCCGGCATTGCCGAGGAACAGCGGCTGCGACGGCAATTGCAACTTGCCGGAGCCGGTCACAACGAAGGTGGTGTCGTCCGGTTCATCGATGCTCACGCCCATTTGGCGCAAGGCCACCGACATGTGGCGGGTGTCATCGCTTTTCAGTGCGCCGCTCAAGCGGCTGGTGCCCTTGGCCAGGGCGGCCAGCAGCAGGGCGCGGTTGGTAATGGATTTGGAGCCGGGGGGCGCGACCTTGCCGTTCAGGGCGAAATTGGGCGGTGTAACGGTCACGGTTTTCTGCGAACTCAAGGTACAAGGCTCCTGATCAAGGCAAGGCGGTAGGGAGTGGCCGACGGGCGGACCCGAATAATCAGCTAAACACGCCACCCTTGTCGAGCAGGGATCGTGGTAGGGCACGTATTTCGAGGCGGTCGCCGACTTGTCCGGGGAATGGACTGCTCCTGTAGTCGAACTACTCCTGCGGGCGTAGGACAAGCAGCAAATCTGATGCAGGACAACGGCGCTCACTTAGCGAAACGAGGGCGACGTGAGATCTTTCCGAGAGAAGTGGCGACTGGACAATAAAGCCCGCCAAGGTAAGTTCAAGGCGTGCCCCATGACGGGGCACATTCAATCAAGGAGTGAATGAAATGAATAAACCCCAGACCCAACTTCGTCACGGTCGCGTGGTGACCCCGGCCAGCCGTGGTTCAGTGGCGGTGGAGCGTGGGCTGCTCGGCAACTGGCAAGTCAACGAGATGGAAGGCGGTAAAAACTTCCCATCGCTCGCCGCCGGGCCATTCCCGGCACCTTATGAAACCGATGATCAAAGCGTCACACCGCCTGGCGACGGGCATATCTTGAGCGGCGGCAAAACCGACGACCGCGATTGCATCAACTTCACCGACGAGGAGATGAGCAAAAAGCTCAATAGCCCCTTCACTTGGCCGTTGCTGAATGTCGAGGCTGGCCAGGTGTTCAAGGTGCAGTGGGAGTACACCGCCGCCCACGTCACCCGTGGTTATCGCTGGCTGATCACCAAGGATGGCTGGGACCCCAAGCAACGCATCAGCCGTGCGCAACTTGAGGCCAAGCCGTTTTTCGAAGACTTCTACACCCAGGTGCCGTACTACCAGCACGCCGATGAAATGAAGGCCAAGGTCGAACACCAGGTCACGCTGCCCAAGGGCAAGAAAGGCCGGCATGTGGTGGTGTTGATGTGGATCGTGGCCAACACCGGCAACGCGTTCTACCAGGCGTTTGACCTGGACTTCAAATAAGCGCTGTTACCGCTGGGCCAACCAGTAGTCATGCAGCGCCCGCGCGGCGGGTTCGATGGCTCGAACCCGCTGCTGGTGGGCGTTTACATCCAGGTCGGCCGGTAGTTCGAAGTTGTCCTGCTCGGCGCACCAGGAAATCTTCTCCAGCAGCGCCGCCTGTTCGGCCGGCAGTTCTGGCCAGTTGCCAATCGCGGCGCCACGGATATAACCAAAGCACCATTCCTCGGCAAGCGTGACGGTTTGACCTTGGTGCTCGGTGTCATCGAAGCGCGCCTTGAAGCCTTGCGCATTGGTGGCCAATTGCGCCGCCAGCATATTCATATGGTGCACGCACAGCTCGAGGAAGCGCTGGGCTTCTTCGACGTTTTCCCACTCCGGGTTCTGCCCACCCCAGATCGCCGGGAACCACTCACCCACGTCCACCTGTGCCGGGCTGGAGACCAGCGCGGTGAAGTAGCCGTCGAGTTCAGCCAGGTTCAGCACCGAATGATCGTCGCCGTATTTCAACAGCGTTTCGTCGATGAAGTCGAAATCGGCAGTGGTGAGGGGTTGGGCGAGCATGGGCATATCCTTTAAACGTCGAGCGCCGCGAAGTGGGCGGCTTAAAGCGCAGAGGATGGCGCTTGGGCGGGCTTTTTTCCACTTATTTCCCAGCGCTGACACAGCTTGCTCACGCACATCGAACCCACCACCGCCAGAGTGATCGGCACCAGAAAGTCATGCTCGATGCGCGTAAATTCGGCCACCAGCACAATCGCGGTCAGCGGCATGCTCATGCTGGAGGCCAAAAACGCCGCCGCGCCGATAATCGCAAACGCGCCGAGCGGCACCCCGGGCCACACCAGGCTCCAGGCACCGCCGAGCAGAATCGCCAGCAGCGCGCCATTGGCCAGGCCCGGCGTCAGCAGGCCACCCTCGGCGCCCGCGCGCAGGCTGCTCGCAGTGATCAGCACCTTGACCAGCAGCAGGATGGCGGCCAGGCCTATCGTCAGCTCATTGTCGAAGCCCAGTTGCGCCGGGCCTTTGCCATTGCCCAGTATCTGCGGCAGCAGCATCGCCAGCCCGCCGATAATGGTGAAGTTGATCAGCGACATGACTGGCAGGCGCCAGCCGCGCGCGGCGTTGGCCCTGGCGGCGCCGGTAAAACGGCTGAACCCATAAGCGGCCACGCCAAACACCGGCCCGCACACTACCGCCCAGGCGATCAGCGCCGGGCTGAGCACAAAGTGCGGCACTGCATATTGCGATTCCGCACCCAGCCCGATCCACGCCACCGAAGCGCCAATCGCCGAGGTCGCCAGCGCAATCACCGCCGCCGGCCAGCTGAAGGCGCCCACCAGCACTTCCAGCACAAAGACAGCGCCGCCCAAGGGCACGTTATACACCGCCGCCAACCCGGCACCGGCACCGCAGGCCACGATCAAACGGTGCATGTGCGGTTCCAGGCGCGCGCGTTGTGACAGCCAGGTCGCGGCCAGCGCGCCGACTTCACGCGGCGCCACTTCACGGCCCAATGGCGAGCCAAGCGCCACGGTGATGATCTGCAGCACGGCGTGGGCGAGGGTGGTCTTGGGCGGCATGATCGGCATCTTTTCAGACACGGCCTGTTTGATGCTCACCAGCGGGCGACCATAGCGATAAATCGTCCACCAGCCCAGCCCGGCGACCAGGCCGCACACCACCAGCACCAGCAGACGGCGCTCCGGTGCGGCAGCGGTGACGCCCCACAAAAAGGTTTCGTGGCTGACCAGGCTGTCGAGGCTGTAACCGTAGGCCAGGTGCTGGATGCCATGCAGCAGTAACGCCAGCAGCATCCCGCCCAGCCCGGCGCCAATGCCGGTCAGCACGACCACCAGGGCCAGAATCAATGATGAACGAAAGGTGGGCGGCATAGCGGGCTCCAGGCAATGGCCCTGAGTGTATAGCCGATAAAGTGCGGTGCCTGGGTGAAATGTATCGGCAGGTCATAAACCCCGCGCCCACAACATTTCATTACTTTTGCCAGTCCCGTTTTTGGCCGATGCGCCGTCATGCTCCCTTGTTATAGTTCGAGCCTTATTACTCGCCAGTCAGGGATCACTGCCATGTCCGAATACCAAGCTTTCATCGTCGAACTCACCGGCAATGTTGCCCATGTGCAGATCAACCGCCCGGAAAAGATCAACGCGATGAACGCGGCGTTCTGGACCGAGATCATCGACATCTTCCAATGGGTCGAAGACACCGACGCCGTGCGCGCCGTGGTGCTCAGCGGCGCCGGCAAGCATTTCTCCTCCGGCATCGACTTGATGATGATGGCCTCGGTGGCCAATAGCTTCGGCAAGGACGTGGGCCGCAATGCACGCTTGCTGCGGCGCAAGATCCTCGAGCTGCAAGCCTCGTTCAATGCCGTCGACACCTGCCGCAAGCCGGTGCTGGCGGCGATCCAGGGTTACTGCATTGGTGGCGCCATTGACCTGATCAGCGCCTGTGACATGCGCTACGCCGCCGAAGGCGCGCAGTTCTCGATCAAGGAAATCGACATCGGCATGGCCGCCGACGTCGGCACCCTGCAACGTCTGCCACGCATCATTGGCGACGGCATGTTGCGTGAACTGGCCTACACCGGTCGCCCGTTCGGCGCAGAAGAAGCGCGCAGCATTGGCCTGGTCAATCGTGTGTATCCCGATCAGGACAGCCTGTTGGCCGGTGTAATGGAAATCGCCCATGAAATCGCGAGCAAATCACCGATTGCCGTGGCCGGCACCAAAGCCATGATCAGTTATATGCGTGACCACACAGTCAATGATGGTCTGGAATACGTTGCCACCTGGAACTCGGCTATGTTGCAATCCAACGACCTGCGCGTGGCCATCGCGGCCCATATGAGTAAGCAGAAACCCGAATTCGTGGATTGACTGACATGACCCCAGGCTGGATTACCACAACGCTGCTGGACAACGACGCCCCTGGCGGCTGGGCCGTCGCCCGCAGCCGCGAGGGCTTTTTGCATGACACCAACGGGCCGCTGTTCCCGCGTGAATGGCTCAAGCGCCAGGACCTGTCGGTGTTCGCCGAACACGGCATCGGCCATCTTGACGGTGAGCCTGTTTACTTGCTGGAGCTGAACGCGGCGGCCGAGGTGCCAGGTTGCAGTTGGCAGGGTTTGCGCGGCTTTATGTTGCAGGGCGACCACACCCTGTACAAAGTGCTGGGCTACGCCGCGCAGATCGGCACCTGGGCGCGGGAGCATCGGTTCTGTGGCAGTTGCGGCCAGGCCATGGTGCAGGTGCCGCGCGAACGTGCGATGTATTGCCAGGCCTGCGACCTGCGCAGCTACCCACGCATTTCGCCGAGCATGATTGTGCTGGTGACCCGTGGCGACGAGATTCTGCTGGCGCGGTCGCCGCGTTTTGTCACGGGTGTGTACAGCACGCTGGCGGGGTTCGCCGAGCCGGGGGAGTCGGCCGAAGACTGCCTGATCCGTGAAGTGCGCGAAGAAGTGCAGGTGGAGGTCAAGAACATCCAGTACATGGGCAGCCAGTGCTGGCCGTTCCCGCACTCGATGATGCTGGGCTTCCATGCCGAGTACGCCGGGGGTGACATCGTGCCCCAGGCTGATGAGATCGAAGACGCGCAGTGGTTCAACATTCACGACTTGCCGCCGTTGCCGGCGTCACGTTCGATCGCGCGTTACCTGATCGACCTCTACCTGGCGCGCCGTTTAGGCCACGCTGAACCAGTGTTGCCAGGCTAGGCGCACCGTCAGGCCGAGGACCACGGTGATAAACACCGGGCGAATGAATTTGGCGCCGCCGCTGATTGCGCTGCGTGCGCCAAAGAACGCGCCACACATTACCGAGAAGCCCATCGCCAGGCCGACGATCCAGTCCACCGAGCCATTGAAGATAAACACCGACAGCGCCGCTGCGTTGCTGACGAAGTTCATGCTGCGCGCCACGCCGCTGGCTTTGACCAGGTCGATAGGGTGCAGCAGCATTGTACTGACTGTCCAGAACGCACCCGTGCCGGGGCCGGCCACGCCGTCGTAGAAGCCCAGGCCGAAGCCTTGGGTCGATTGCCATTTCTTCTTGATCGGTGCATCGGCGTCCAGCGGCGCCTTGGGCGTGCCGCCAAACAGCAAATACACACCACAGGCGAACACGATCACCGGGAGCATTTTGTTCAGGGTTTCGGCGGGCAGGTAGTGGGCGACCACTGCGCCAGCCAGCGCGCCGACCAGCGTGCCGACGATGGCGTGTACCCATTGGCGCGGGTGGAACAGCTTGCGCCGGTAGAAGGTAAAACTGGCGGTGGCGGAGCCGAAGGTCGAGCTGAGCTTGTTGGTGCCCAGCACCAGGTGCGGTGGCATGCCGGCGGTGAGCAGGGCCGGCGTGGTAAGCAGGCCGCCGCCGCCGGCGATGGCGTCGATAAAGCCGGCAATAAAGGCCACGCAGGCAAGAATGGCGAGGGTGGTCAGGTCAACGCTGAGTTCGAAGGGCATGGGCAGGGCTTATTATTGGCAGGGCGCAGAAAAGGGCTGCGCCAAAGGCCGGTATCTTACTTGTATCTTGTTGTTCTACGCGATCCAAATGTGGGAGCTGGCTTGCCTGCGATAGCGGCAGGGCAGGCCCAACTGCTGTAACTGACCCGACGCCATCGCAGGCAAGCCAGCTCCCACCTTTAAACCGTGCCCGCCTGACTGTGATCGTTCCCACGCTCTGCGTGGGAATGCCGCCTCTGACGCTCTGCGTCTGCTCTGGATCTTCAGCTGTGACGTTTGTCCAGCCACTCCAACGCCGTGCGCCACACACAAATCCCCAGAAAATACGCCGACATCACCGACCACAACCCAAACGTCCATGGGTTGGTATTGGGGTAATCCACCACCATCAAAAAGCTGCACAGCAACCAGATGGTGGTCACGGCGATGTTGATCGGCATAAAGCGCTTGACCCGGAAGGGGTGCAGAAACTTCATCGGTGTCACGGTCAGCAGCGCCAGGCCGATCACTGTGGCCAGGGTCACCCAGGCGTCCGGCTGGATGATGTAAACGCACAAGGCCACCACATTCCAGGCCGCGGGAAAGCCGACAAAATAGTTGTCCTTGCTCTTCATGTTCACATTGCAGAAGCAGAACAGCGACGACACCAGGATCACCGACACGGTAAACAGGTGGGTAAAGTCCGGCAGGTCGATATAGCGGTAGATAAACAACGCCGGAATAAACACATAGGTCAGGTAGTCAATCACCAGGTCCAGCACCGAGCCATCAAAGCTGGGCAGTACCGTGCTGACATTCACTCGTCGCGCCAGCGAGCCATCGACGCCATCGACCACCAGCGCCAGGCCCAGCCACAGCAGGCAGGCCTTGGGTGAGTTTTCCAGCAATGCCAGGGTGGCCAGGAACGCCAGCACCACGCCGGTGGCGGTAAAGCCGTGGGCGCCCCAGGCTTTGAGTCTGGCTACATGCAGGGTCGATATCACGGGCGGCTCTCCAAAAGATGAAACAGGGCAGCCGACGACGTAACGCCGTCGAGTCTGGCCAGGGAATGCAGGTATCGACCGGGAAGGAGGGAATAAGGTTCACCGCCCCGGTGTATCACTTAGCGTAGCAAGGGTCAGACGTTTCGGCATCAACCCTGACGGAACACCAATGCCTTCAAACCGCTTTGCGGGTCGACATCGGGAAATTCCGGCGGGTTTTCCAATCGCTGCATAAAGCGCACGCCCGGTGCTTCGCGGGTTACGCCGTCAATCAGGAAGTCTTCACCGAAGGCCGGGTCGTTCATGCAGGCCAACACCGTGCCGTGGGCTGTGAGCAAATCCGGCAGGCGGCGCAGCACGCGTTGGTAGTCTTTGGTCAGCAGAAAGCTGCCTTTCTGGAACGACGGCGGGTCGATGATCACCAGATCGTAAGGGCCGCTGTTCGTCACCTTGGCCCACGATTTGAACAGGTCGTGGCCCAGGAAGCTGACGTTACTCAGGTCATGACCATTGAGGCGATGGTTGTCGCGCCCGCGACTCAAGGCGCCACGGGCCATGTCCAGGTTTACGACATGGTCGGCGCCGCCTTCGATGGCCGCCACCGAGAAACCACAGGTGTAGGCGAACAGGTTGAGCACGCGCTGGCCCTTGGCCTGTTCGCGCACCCAGTTGCGGCCGTAGCGCATGTCGAGGAACAGCCCGCTGTTCTGTTTTTTACCCAGGTCGATCAGGTAACGCAGGCCGCCTTCGGTAATGGTCAGCTCGTCAACGGCTTCGCCCGCGAGCCATTCAGTGGTGCTTTGCGGCAGGTAGCGGTGTTGCAAGGCGACGGTGTAAGCGCTGAACTGCGTTTGCAGCAGTTGTTTAAGGGCTTCGAGCTGCGCAGGCTCGGGTTCCTTGAACAACGAGACCAGCAGCACGCCCTGCAACCAGTCCACCGTCAGTTGCTCCAGGCCCGGCCAGCAGCGGCCACGGCCGTGGAACAGGCGCCGGGTTTCACTCGGCGGGTTGGCCAGGGCGGTGAGCAAATGGGCGTGCAGGGTAGCGAGTGCGTCTGGGTTCATCGTTGAGCGTCAGTCGTTGAGCGGGCGGCATTTTAAACACAGTTGCGGTGCTTCGTCGTGTTTGAGCACAACGTGCTGCTAAAAAGATGATTGGCAGTGATTCATGCTCAAAATGCTTGAACCTGCGCTTGATAACAGGCAAAAAATCCTCAGGCACCGACATAAACTGGAAAAAAAGCCCGGAGGTGCCCATGAACGGTTTCGCGAGTGCAGTCAATCACACAGCCCAAGACCCACAAGAACTGGATGAGTGGCGCGACGCCCTGGCCTCGCTGGTGGCCAATGCCGGGCCAGAACGGGCGCGCCAGATCCTCGACCTGCTGGCCCGCGAAGGCAGCGCTGCGCCCATCGACTGGAAACCGCGCCACGGCACGCCCTATATCAACAGCATCAGTGTTGAGCAGCAACCGGCGTTTCCCGGTGACCTGGCCACCGAAGAACGCATCGCCTCGCTGGTGCGCTGGAACGCCTTGGCCATGGTGGTGCGCGCCAACCAGGCGTATGGCGAACTCGGTGGCCATATCGCCAGTTATGCCAGTGCGGCGGACTTGTTCGAAGTCGGCTTCAATCACTTCTTCCGGGCGCGCAGCGACACCTTCGGTGGCGATCTGGTGTTCTACCAGCCGCATTCGGCACCGGGTATATATGCCCGTGCTTATCTGGAAGGGCGCCTGACGGAAAACGACCTGGCGCACTACCGCCAGGAAATCGGCGGGCCAAAAGCCGGCGCACGCGGCCTTTCCAGCTACCCGCACCCGTGGCTGATGCCGGACTTCTGGCAGTTTCCCACCGGCTCCATGGGCATCGGCCCGATCAGCTCGATTTTCCAGGCGCGCTTCATGCGCTATCTGCAACATCGCGGCTTGCTGGACACCACCGACCGGCACGTCTGGGGTGTGTTCGGGGATGGCGAAATGGACGAGCCGGAAAGCATGTCGGCCCTGACCCTGGCTGCCCGCGAAGGCCTGGACAACCTGACCTGGGTGGTTAACTGCAACCTGCAGCGCCTCGACGGTCCGGTGCGCGGCAACGGGCGCATCATCGACGAACTCGAAGCCTTGTTTGCCGGTGCCGGCTGGAACGTGATCAAGCTGGTGTGGGGCTCGGACTGGGACGCCTTGCTGGCCAAGGACACTGACGGTTCACTGGTGGAAACCTTGTCGAACACCGTCGACGGGCAATTCCAGACCTTTGCCGCCAAAGACGGCGCCTATAACCGCGAGCACTTCTTCGGCCAAAGCGCGTCGCTGGCGGCCCTGGTGGCGGGCATGAGCGACGAGCAAATCGACCGCCTCAAGCGCGGTGGCCACGATATGGTCAAGATCCACGCTGCCTACCATGCCGCGCGCCGGGTAAAAGGCCAGCCCACGGTGATCCTGGCCCAGACCAAAAAGGGCTTCGGCATGGGCGAAGCCGGGCAGGGCAAGATGACCACGCACCAGCAGAAGAAGCTCGATCGCGACGCGCTGCTCGCTTTTCGCAATCGCTTCCAGTTGCCGCTCACGGATGCGCAGACCGAATCCTTAAGTTTTTTCAAACCCGCCGAGGACAGCGTTGAACTGCGTTACCTGCATCAACGTCGGCACAAACTCGGCGGTTATGTGCCAAGCCGCAGCCCGCTGGCCGCACCCGTCAGCGTGCCGCCGGTGGCGGGTTACGCCGGTTTCGCTACGGCAGCCGAGGGTAAGGAGATGTCCACCACCATGGCGTTTGTGCGCATGCTCACCAACCTGCTCAAGGACAAGGCTCTCGGCCCGCGCATCGTGCCAATCGTTGCGGATGAAGCACGCACCTTCGGCATGGCCAACCTGTTCAAGCAGATCGGCATCTATTCCAGTGTTGGGCAACGTTACGAACCGGAAGACATTGGCTCGATCCTCAGCTACCGCGAGGCCACCGACGGGCAAATTCTCGAAGAAGGCATCAGTGAGGCCAGCGCCATCAGCTCCTGGGTGGCGGCCGCCACCAGTTATTCGGTGCATGGGCTGCGCATGTTGCCGTTCTATATCTATTACTCGATGTTCGGCTTCCAGCGCGTCGGCGACCTGATCTGGGCTGCCGCCGACCAGCGCGCCCGTGGTTTCCTGCTCGGCGCCACCGCCGGGCGCACCACCCTGGGCGGCGAAGGCCTGCAGCATCAGGACGGCAGCAGCCACTTGGCAGCCGCGACGGTGCCCAACTGCCGCGCCTACGACCCGGCGTTTGCCGGCGAGTTCGCGGTGATCCTCGACCACGGTATGCGTCAGATGCTGGAGCACGATGTGGACGAGTTCTACTACGTGACCCTGATGAACGAAAACTACCCGCAACCGACGCTGCCGGCAGGCGTGGAGGCGGCGATTATCAAGGGCATGTATCGGTTGCAAGGTGCTGCGGATGCCAAGGTACGCCTGCTGGGTTCCGGCACGCTGGTGCGTGAGGCCCAGGCAGCCGCGCAGTTACTGGAGGAGGATTGGCAGGTGGCGAGCGAGGTGTTCAGCGTGACCAGTTTCAGCGAGCTGGCACGGGATGCGCGACAGGTGGAGCGCTGGAATCGGTTGCATCCTCAGGATATGAAGCGCTCCAGTCATGTAAATGCATGTTTGCCTAAAGGTGTACCGGTGATTGCGGTGTCCGACTATGTACGGGCGGTGCCGCAGATGATCGCTTCGTATCTGGACAGCAGCTACACGGTGTTGGGCACCGACGGCTTTGGGCGTAGCGATACTCGGGCAGCGTTGCGTGATTTCTTTGAGGTGGATCGCTATCACATTGTGCTGGCGGCGCTGACGGCGTTGGTGGAGCAGGGCCGTCTGGAACCCGAGGTTTGTCAGCAGGCGATCGAGCGGTATGGCGTGCAGGCGGAGCGCGAGCCTTCCTGGACCTCTTGAACCCCTGTTAAGCCTGCTGCCTCAGTGAGCTGATGATGAATGCATGCAGGCTATCAACCGCTTCAGACCCGCGCGAGGCCCGGCTTCGCAGGATTGAAACCTCCATGGGTTCAATCCTGCCCAAGCCGTGCTCGCTGCCCAGAACCTGAAGCGATGCCTGCACGGTACATTGGGTGATTGCGGCAATCGCCAGCCCACCTTCAACGGCGGCTAGTTGGCCGGCAAGGCTGGAGCTGTTGTAAACCACCTTGAATTCACGTCCCTTTTGGCTCAGTGAGTTCACCGCATAACGTCTGGCCAGGCTTGCACTTTCGTAGACGGCGATAGGTAGCGGATCGCGCCTCCACAGTTCGAACTGGGGCGAACCGACCCATACCATGGGTTCCTTAAACAGAAAAGTGCCGCTTTGAGGGGCGTCACGCGACACGAGTGCAAGATCAAGGTCGCCGCTGCGCACACGCGGGATGAGTGCGGCCGACTGTTCGCAAGTCAGTTCTATTTCCACACCCGAATAGCGCGGCAAAAAACGCTTGAGCACCGGCGTGAGATACATCGCCGCGTAGTCTTCCGCAACGCCAAGGCGGATGCGTCCGGTCAATTCTTCACCGTGAAAGGCCGCTTGGGTCTCGGCGTGCAGTGCGAGCAGGCGCCGGGCGTAGCCCAGCAGTAACTGACCGTCCGCCGTCAGTTGAAGGTGACGCGGGCCACGGCTCAACAACTGCCGCCCCAGCGCTGTCTCCAGTTTTTTCATTTGCATGCTGACGGCGGACTGCGAGCGGTTGACCTCATGGGCCGCGCCAGAGAGCGAGCCGGCATCCACCACGGCCACAAAGCATTTGAGCCAATCGATCTGCAAATTGCTGGCAGGCATCCAGGTGACCTCTATTCGTTAATCGAATGGCTGTGACGTAAATTATGCGCTTTTCAAGAGGTTTGTTCACCCGCAAAATCCTCGCCTCAACCCCTGCCTGCTGGATTTGACCATGCCATTCGACACCTGGTTGCTCTACCTGGTTACCTGCTGCGGCATCGCTATAGTGCCAGGGCCCAATGCGTTATTAGTGCTGACCCATGGCGCCATTCACGGGCGTCGCAAAACACTCTTCACGATTTCGGGCGGCGTGCTCGGTTTTGCCGTGGTGTTGTCGTTTTGCGCTTTAGGCTTGGGGGCACTGATCCAGGCGTCTGCCACCTGGTTCACGGCACTGAAGGTGGTTGGCGGGCTGTACCTGATCTGGCTGGGGTTTGGGTTGTGGCGCTCGGCGCCTGTGAGTCTTGAGGCAGCCGTTACGACCAGCCTGCGAAGCTGGTCGCTGTTTCGCCAAGGGCTGGTATCGGCGATTTCAAACCCCAAGGCGCTGCTGCTGTTCACCGCCTTCATTCCACCTTTTCTGGACCCACACCGAAGCCTCATCGCGCAGACGGCCGCCATTGCGCTGACCTACGCCGTGGTGGAGTTTGTTGTTGAATATCTGGTGGCCAGCGCAGCACATCGGGTCAGGCCCTGGTTAGCCCGAACCGGACGCCGATTCAATAAAGTCTGCGGTGGTTTTTTTGTGCTGTTCGGGTTAGCGCTGCCTGTCCATAGCTGACGGCAAGTCTAGAAGGTGGCGATCAGTGATGGCCCAAAGGCTTCTTTCAAAAAGCCCGGCGCGATATAGCGCTCGTAATGCGCCTCGGACAGCAGGAAAAACTCGCGGTCAATCGCATCACGCAAATCCGCCAGGTGACGCTCGCGAAACTCCGGCAGCAGCGCCAGCCCATACGCGTCCAGTTTGGAAATCACCCGCGCGCCCCGGGCAATCAGCTGGTACGCCCAGCAGTACGGCGACTGGTGTGGCATAAAGCGAATCTTGCGGGTTTCAAGTTGTTGGCGCAAAAGCTGCGGGTCAAACACCTCAAGCTTGCTGGCCATCACCTGCACCAGCAACTGTTCCAGGCGCAGCCACACCGCCTGTTTTTCGTCGGCGTTGTAGCCATTCCATTGAATGACTTCATGGTGATAACGCTTGCAGCCCCGGCAGACCAGGTCGCCGTAAACGGTGGAGCACAGGCCGACGCAGGGCGTTTTGATGGTTTGGTTGGGCATAAAGTTTGTACGCAAGTCTAAAAAATACCGCTAACCCATGTGGGAGCGGGCTTGCCCGCGATAGCTGAGTGTCAGCCAATATATGCTTAACTGACCCGCCGCCATCGCGGGCAAGCCCGCTCCTACATTTTTAATCCCAGCTCAGCGCGCCGCCGGTCTGGTACTCGATCACGCGGGTTTCGAAGAAGTTTTTCTCTTTCTTCAAGTCCATGATCTCGCTCATCCACGGGAACGGGTTAGTCGTCCCTGGGTATTCTTCTTTCAAACCGATCTGCGACAAACGACGGTTCGCGATGAACTTGAGGTAATCCTCCATCATCGCCGCATTCATGCCCAACACCCCACGCGGCATGGTATCCCGCGCATATTCAATCTCCAGCTGCGTCCCCTGCAAAATCATCTGGGTCGCTTCTTCCTTCATCTCGGCATCCCACAAATGCGGGTTTTCGATTTTGATCTGGTTGATCACATCGATACCGAAGTTCAGGTGCATCGACTCATCGCGCAGGATGTACTGGAACTGCTCGGCCACGCCGGTCATTTTGTTGCGACGGCCCATGGACAGGATTTGGGTGAAGCCGCAGTAGAAGAAGATGCCTTCCAGGACGCAGTAGTAGGCGACCAGGTTGCGCAGCAGCTCTTTATCAGTCTCGACGGTGCCGGTTTCGAACTTCGGATCGGAGATCGAACGGGTGTATTTGAGGCCCCAGGCTGCTTTTTTAGCGACCGATGGAATCTCGTGGTACATGTTGAAGATCTCGCCTTCGTCCATGGCCAGGGATTCGATGCAGTACTGGTAGGCGTGGGTGTGGATCGCTTCTTCGAAGGCCTGGCGCAGGATGTACTGGCGGCACTCCGGGTTGGTGATCAGGCGGTACACGGCCAGTACCAGGTTGTTGGCAACCAGGGAGTCGGCGGTGGAGAAGAAGCCGAGGTTACGCATGACGATGCGGCGTTCGTCGTCGGTGAGGCCTTCGGGGTTTTTCCACAGGGCGATGTCGGCGGTCATGTTGACCTCTTGCGGCATCCAGTGGTTGGCGCAGCCGTCGAGGTACTTCTGCCAGGCCCAGTCGTACTTGAAGGGTACAAGTTGGTTGAGGTCGGCGCGGCAGTTGATCATGCGCTTTTCGTCAACGGCGACGCGGGCGGCGGAGCCTTCCAGCTCGGCGAGGCCTTCGGCGACGTCGAGTTTGTCCAGGGCGGCCTTGGCGCGCACGATGGCGGCGGAGTCATTGGCGGTGACGGCGCGGGCTTCGATGGCGGCGGCAGCGCCGGCACCGTCGAGGCGGTCCATGTTGGCTTCGGTGGCGTGGCCGGCGTTGGCGCCTTTGATCACCGCTGCACCGGTGTCTTCGTTGTCGACTTCATCCCAACTCAACATTGAAATTCTCCTTCCTGGTACTCGAAAAATAGGTTTTTGCAGGCTTCAAGGCATTGAAATACTGCGCAGAGTGTGGTCGGTAAATACCGATACTGCACACTATGTAGTGGTGATTTGTGTTTGTGGGCACACTATATGGTGTGTAACAAAACAGGTCAACGCACAAGATGTGCGGTCTTGGGTCGCGGCACATCGCCGGTTGAGCTATAAAACCTGGGTTCATTGGCTGCCGGTGGAATTTCAAGGGAATGAAAAACGTACTGATCCGATCCGCCCTGCTGGACGACGCGCAAAGCATCTTCGAGGTGCATAAGCATTCCGTCGAAAACCTCTGCACGGGCGACTACGGCCCCGAGCAGATCGCCATGTGGCTCAACGGCCGCTCACCCGCGACCTACCGCGAGGCCATTGCTGCCGGCAACCTGTGGCTGGCACACACCGACAGGCTGCAGGGTTTTATCGAAATCGACGGCCATGAAATCAGCAAACTGTTTGTGCGCGGCGATGCCGCCGGGCAGGGCATTGGTGCGCGCCTGCTCAATGAGGCCTTGCAGCGCATCAAGAACGCCGGCCATGCCAAGGCCTGCCTGGAAGCGACCCTCAACGCCGAAAACTTCTATGCCGCCTTCGGGTTTCGCAAGGTCGGCGAGGGCACCTTCAGTCGGGGCAACAGCCCGGTGTCCATCGAGATTATCAAGATGGAGCTCGCGCTGTAGCGGGGGCATGATAAAAACTCACAGCCCCATGACTTTTAATGGTTACGGGCGCTTTTGCCGTCAGTGCTAAAAATTCGCCAACCAGCTCCCCATAACAACAATGAGCGTTTGCGAAAATGAAAGCACTTGATCTGTACATCGGCGAAGGCTTCGAAGGCCCAGGCGTCAATGCTGCCCACATCAATATTCTGATCGGCCCCCGCAACGGCCCTGCCGGCCAAGCGTTCGCCAACAGCCTGGCGTCCCCAAGCCAGGGCCATTGCCCATTTATGGTGATCGCCCAGCCGAATATCCCGGTCAAACCCATGACCCTCTACGTCAACAAAGCCGCGATCGGCAGCGACCTGCACGGCAACGCCACCTGGGGCGCGTCCCAGGCCGGCATCGCCAAGGCGGTGCTCGAAGCCTTGCTGGACGGCACCTTGCCGCCCGAAGCCGAAGACGAGTGGGCGATTGTCACCGCCAACTGGGTAAACCCAGGCTGCGACGACCTCGATGCGGTCTACCTGAACAACTACAACGCCTGCCGCACCGCCATCCGCGCGGCCCTCAATGGCACGCCGTACACCGCGCAACTGGCTGATGTGGTCAACCACATCAGCAACCCTTTCTACACGCCAAAGGCCTGAGGAGACTGCCATGCAATACATTCGTTTGGGCAACTCCGGCTTGCAAGTCTCGCGTCTGTGCCTGGGCACCATGAACATGGGCACCCCGGACTGGAAACCGTGGATTTTCGATGAAAAGCAAAGCGAGCCGATCGTCGCCCACGCCCTGGACAACGGGGTCAACTTCATCGATCTGGCCGACTTTTATTCCGCAGGCGTCGGCGAAGAAGTGGTGGGGCGCATCCTCAAGCGCGTGGCACGGCGTGAAGACATTGTGGTCACCACCAAGGTCGGCTACGGCACCCGCAGTGGCATCAATGCCAGCGGCCACTCGCGCAAGCACATCATGGACAGCATTGACGCATCCCTCAGCCGTCTGGGCATGGATTACGTCGACGTGTTCATGCTGCATTACTTCGATGTGAACACCCCGGTCGAAGAAACCATGGCGGCGATGAACGACATCGTGCGTTCCGGCAAGGCTCGCTACATCGGCGTGTCGACCATGCTCACCGGTCAACTGGCGAAAATCCTCATGGCCTGCGAACGCAATGGTTGGGTCAAGCCGATCAATATGCAGCTGCAACTGAACTGCGCCTACCGCGAAGAAGAGCGCGAGATGATCCCGTTCTGCCGCGACCAGGGCCTGGGCGTCTCGGTGTTCAGCCCGCTGGCCCGTGGCCTGTTGACCGGCGAAGTGCAGTCGACGCGCAACCAGACCGACTTTTTCACCCAGCAGATGTACAGCGACCAGGCCTCGTTCGACATCGCCCATTCGGTTCAGCGTGTGGCGCGTGCCCGTGGTGTGTCCAATGCACAGATCGCCCAGGCCTGGGTCGCCAACCACCCGGGCGTCGACGTGATGCTGGTGGGCGCCGACACCACCGCGCAGTTCGACAGCGCGCTGGCGGCCTTGGACACCCAGCTCGACGCCGAAGAACTGCACGAGCTGGAACGCAATTACACGCCGTGCGACGTGATCAATGATTACACCGCCGGCAAGCGCATCCTGCGCGCGGCCCGCCCGGGCCTGGACCGTTTCAACCTGATCGAGGCCGTGGCATGAACCCGCTGATCCGTACTGGCAACTACATCGATGGCCAATGGTCCAGCGGTGGGCCGAGTTATCCGGTGGTCAACCCGGCCAATGGCGCGCTGATCGTTGAGGTGCAACGCGCTGGCGCTGAAGAAACCCACCTGGCCATCGACGCCGCCAACCGCGCACTGCCGGCCTGGCGCAAGCTCACCGCCAAGGAGCGTAGCCAGCGCCTCAAGCGCTGGAGCGAGTTGATGCTCAGCAATCAGAAAGACCTGGCCCGGCTGCTGAGTCTGGAGCAGGGTAAACCCTTGGCCGAAGCCATGGGCGAAGTGGTCTACGCCGCCAGCTTTCTGGAGTGGTTTGGTGAAGAGGCCAAGCGTGCCTATGGCGACGTGATACCGACCCACAAGGCCGACGCGCGCATTATTGTGACCAAGGAAGCCATCGGCGTGGTCGCGGCAATCACGCCGTGGAACTTCCCGCTGGCCATGGTCACCCGCAAGGTCGGCCCGGCGTTGGCGGCCGGTTGCACGATGATTCTCAAACCATCGGAAGAAACGCCGCTGTCGGCGTTTGCCCTGGCGGTACTGGCCGAGCAGGCGGGCATTCCGGCCGGGGTGTTCAATATTGTCTCCGGCGATGCGGTGGCCATCGGCGGCGCGCTGCAAGCTTCCAGCGTAGTGCGCAAGCTGTCGTTCACCGGCTCCACGCGCATCGGCAAACTGCTGATGCGCCAGGCCGCCGACACGCTGAAAAAAGTCTCGCTGGAACTGGGCGGCAACGCGCCGTTTATCGTGTTCGACGACGCCGACCTGGACGCCGCCGTCAAAGGCGCCATGGCGTCCAAGTTCCGCAACACCGGGCAGACCTGCGTGTGCGTCAACCGTTTCTTTATCCAGGACAGCGTTTACGACGCCTTCACGCGCAAACTGGCCGAAGCCGTCAGCGCCATGCGTGTGGGCAGTGCGCTGGACGGCGACACCGAGCAAGGCCCGCTGATCAATGCGGCGGCCTTGGCCAAGGTTGAAGCGCATGTGGGCGATGCGCTGGAGAAGGGCGCCAAACTGCTCTGCGGCGGCCGTCGCCATGCATTGGGCGGCACCTTTTTCGAACCGACCATTCTCACCGAAGCCCATGGCGAGATGCTGATCGCCCAGGAAGAGACCTTTGGCCCGGTAGCCGCGTGCTTTCGCTTCAAGGATGAGACCGAGGTGCTGCAACGTGCCAATGACACGCCGTTCGGCTTGTCCGCCTACTTCTACAGTCGCGATATCGGCCGGGTGTGGCGCATGGCCGAAGGCCTGGAGGCGGGCATGGTCGGCATCAACGAAGGGATCATCTCCACCGAGGTTGCGCCGTTTGGTGGGATCAAGGAATCAGGCCTGGGCCGTGAAGGTTCCAAGTATGGGCTGGATGATTACCTGGAGATCAAATACCTGTTGATGGGAGGGCTGTAAGACCACGCAGTCCTAATGTGGGAGCTGGCTTGCCTGCGATAGCGGTGGGTCAGTTCCCGATCATTTAGCTGATCCACCGCTATCGCAGGCAAGCCAGCTCCCACATAGAGCAATTATTCGGCATAAGCCCGCTGTTACTCCGTCAAGAACAACAAAATGGAGAACACCATGACCGCTCAACCCGTCAAAATCGACGACCTGCCCATCGGCCGTTTTCACCTGAAAATCGCCGGCCTCACCTTCGGCGCGCATTTCACCGACGGCTATATCCTTGGCCTGATCGGTATCGCTTTCACCCTGCTCAGCCCACAGATGCACTTGGATGCCTTCTGGCAAGGCCTCATCGGCGCTTCGGCGCTGATCGGGCTGTTTGTGGGCAGCCTGTTTTTCGGCTGGATTTCCGACAGCCTCGGCCGGCAGAAAATCTTCCTGGTCAGCTTTGTACTGATTACCGTCGCGTCAGTGATGCAGTTCTACGCTGAAACGGCCATGGGCCTGTTGCTGTGCCGCATCCTCATCGGCATTGGCCTGGGCGGTGATTTCAGCGTGGGTCACGCCATGCTCGCCGAGTTCGCGCCGAAGAAGCATCGCGGCGTGTTGCTCGGCTCCTTCAGCGTGGTCTGGACCGTTGGTTATGTGGCGGCAACCTTTGTCGGTACCGCGATGCTCAGCCTCGGCGACGACGCCTGGCGCTGGATGCTGGCGTCGTCGGCGATTCCGGCCGGGTTGATCCTGATCGCCCGAATCGGCACACCGGAATCACCGCGTTGGCTGGTCAACCGTGGTCGCATCGCCGAGGCCCGTGCCATCGTCAAAAAGCACTTGGGCGAGCATGTGGTGTTGGATGAAGAACCGCCGACGCAGACCCGTTCCGGTTATGGCGTGTTGTTCAGTCGTGAGTACCGTAAGCGCACCGCGTTCAATTGCCTGTTTTTTGTCTGCATCGTGATGCCGTATTTCGCGATCTATACGTTTCTGCCATCGATCTTGCAGAAGATGGGGTTGTCCCAGGGGTTCGGTACTGAGTTGCTGCTTAACCTGTTGCTGATTGTCGGTGCATTGATAGGTATTTGGTGCACGGTGAAGTTTTCGCGGCGGGGCTTCCTTATCAACTCATTCATCATCCTCGCGGCGGCGTTGTTTTTACTCGCTGTGTTGCCAGGGAGTATGGCGTGGTTGATGGTGCTGACCTTTGGTGTGTTCACGCTGGTGTTGTCGGCGGTGAGCAACTTGGTTGGCGTGTTCCCGGCCGAAAGCTTTCCTACCGAAGTGCGTGCCAGCGGGATTGGCCTGGCGACAGCGGTAAGCCGGTTGGGGTCGGCGATCAGCACGTTTTTGCTGCCGGTGAGTGTGGCGGGCATTGGCTTGAGCCCGACCATGGGGATTCTCGCGGCTATCCTGATGTTGGGTGCGATCATCTCTTGGGCCTGGGCGCCAGAGACCAAGGCGTTGACCTTGAGCCAGGCGTGCAAAGCCCAAGCGCCGTCGGTGTCAGGGATTGCTGACCTGGCCCAGCCACTGCGTAAACAAGCGAACCTTGGATAAGCCCTGCTTGTCTGCCGCCACATCCAGCCAATAACCATAGGGGCCGATCACTTCCACGGGAGTGATCGGCACTAAACTGCCATTGGCCAATTCACGTTCGATCATCTGCCGGTCGATCACCGCCAGGCCACCGCCGGCCAGGGCGGTATGGATCACCTGGTCCAGAGTGCTGAATTCCAGGCCCTGGCCCGCATCGATGTCGTCTCGGCCCATGGCCGCCAGCCAGTTCTCCCAAACCTTCAAACGCTTACCGTCGTGCAGGATATGCAGCAGTGGGAAACGCCGCAGATCCGGCGGCTGGTCACCTTCGAACAACTCCGGGCTGGCTACGGCGATATGCCGCTCCATCACCAACAGCTCACTGCTGCAATGCGGGTCCGCCTGCAGGCCGAAACGAATCCGGCAGTCAATCTCCGCGAGGCTGTCGTGGGTGTTTTGGTGGGTGACACTGAGGTTGATATCCGGGTAGCGCTCGCAAAAGCGCCGCAAGTGCGCCGACAACCAGCGCGTGGCCCAGGTAGGCGGTGCGACCACGCGCAGGCGCTGGCGCAGGTTGGGCACGCGTACGGCTTGCAGGGCGCGCTCGATATGGTCGAAGGCGTCGCTCAGGTGCGGCGAGAGGGCAAAGCCGGCTTCGGTCAGGGACAGGCCCTGGGGCGTGCGAATGAACAGGGCAACGCCGAGGTAGTCTTCCAGTTGCTTGATCTGGCGGCTGACCGCGCCCTGGGTAACGTTGAGGCCCACGGCGGCCTGGCTGAAGCTGCGATGGCGGGCGACTTCTTCGAAGACGCGTAGCATGTTGAGGGCAGGCAGGTGGCGCATGGGTGGAGTCCATACTTGTTATTTTTATGGTGTCTTTGCTGGCCTCATCACAGGCAAGCCCACTCCCAAGCTGGCAACGCATTTCAATGTGGGAGCTGGCTTGCCTGCGATAGCGTCAGTGGCCTATTAGAAGTAGTAACCGATGTTCATGTACAGCTGATTTTCCAACTGATTACTGCCGCCTGCGCCCAAACTCTGGGTGTAGCTGCTGCCGCCAATGTACGGGTCGTTCTTGCCGATCAGCCACTCCGTCGCTACCCATAATTTACTGACCGAAAACGATGTACCCAGGATCAGCCGCTGTGAGGTTTTGAAGTCATTGTCAGACTTGTCAAAGGCACTGTAGTTGGCATACAGCTTCACACCGCTGATCTGATCGAACAGGTACTTGCCGCCCACGTCGTAACTCAAATCCGCCACATACAAGTTGCCGCGACTGGCGACGTTGAAGGTGCCGTCATACCCGCCCAGCGTCACCACGCCGTCGGTGCCTTCGTTGCGCGGCGACATTTGCTGGCGTGCCGCCTGCAGTTGCACACCCCACGGGCCGTTCTTGCCCAGGTAGTGAATGGCCACGGCGTTGCGGCGGCCGTCGTTGCCGGTGTCTTTGTTCTCCAGGGTCGAGGTCAAGCCGGAGAGGCCGACTTCGGATTTCCAGTTACCCAGGTCCATAGCCTTGGCCACGCGTACCACCACGGTGTTGCGTTCCTGGTTGTTGCTGCCGTCGGCCACGTAGCTGTCGGCTTCGGAGACCACGCTGGAATAGGTCACGCCTTTGCTGGTGCCTTTACCTTGCCACGCCGGCCGCAGGTAGTAACCGGCCTGAATATTCCAGTCACCGCTTTGCTGGATGTATTTGGCGCCGACCTGTTGCACGTCTTCCAGACCAATCACATTGCCCAGGGTTTCGTAGAAGGTGCTGCCGAAATAGGGCTGCAAGCCGAACGGCACGGTGTTCAGACCCACTTGCACTTGCTGGTCGGGATTGAACTTGTAGCCCACCCACGCGAATTTGGCGAACTGGATATCACCGTAGTTCTTGGTGTACTGGTACGGGTACGAACGCCCGTAGAAGCGGTACTGCGCTTCACCGATCCAGGTGTCGGAGTTGTACTTGGCGCTGAGGAACGCGGTGTCGAGGCCGAACTTCTGGATGCCACGATCCGGGTCATAGTCCCAGCGCGCGCGTACGGCGCCCCCGAGGTCGAGGTTGTCGGTGACCTGGATGGCCATGGCAGGCGACGCGAGGGTGCCGAGCACGGGGACCAGGGCAATAAAACGTAGGGTTGGTCGCATGGTTTTACTCTCGTTATTAGTTATTTTTGGCAACAGCAGCCCGTTGCCGCAGCGGACGCTGCGACGCAGGGAAAGGGAAAACTCAGTGAGCCGCGGGGCGGATCAACCTCAATGGCGGCCCGGCAGCCGGTAATTGCGTGGCGCCCGGTGCGGCGGCAAGCAGCGCCTGGGTGTAGCTGTTCTGGGGCCGCAACAGCACCTGTTCGGCGCTGCCGTATTCGACCACTTCGCCCTGGCGCATTACGGCGATGTGGTCGCTGATCTGCGCCGCCACGCGCAGGTCGTGGGTGATAAACAGGATGCTCAGGTTGAGTTGCTTTTGCAGATCGGCCAGCAGCTCCAGCACCTGCTTTTGCACCGACACATCCAGCGCCGAGACGCTTTCATCGGCGATCAACACTTCCGGGCGCATGGCCAGGGCGCGGGCGATGCCGATGCGCTGGCGCTGGCCACCGGAAAACTGCCGGGGTTTGCGCTTGAGCGCATCGCGCTTGAGGCCCACTTGTTCAAGCAAATCACCGGCCTCGGCCCAGGCGTCCTTGGCCGATAAACCACGCAGTTGCGCAGCACGGGCAATGATGTCGCCGACTCGATGGCGCGGGTTGAGCGACCCATACGGGTCCTGGAAGATCATTTGGATGCGCCGCCGATTGGCCGCCAATGCTGAGCCGCGCAAGGCCAGGAAGTCCGTATCACCGACCCATACATGCCCGCTGTCGCTGTCCACCAGGCGGATTGCAGCCTTGACCAGCGTGCTTTTCCCCGAGCCGGACTCGCCGACAATCGCCAGTGTTTTGCCGCGTGGCAGGTTCAGCGATACGTTACGCAAGGCCGCGACCGAACTGCCGCCGACGGTGTAGGTCTTGGTCAGGTTCTGGATGCGCAGCGCCAGCTCGCCGTCGGCACTGGGTGTGTGCAGTTCAGGATGCAGCGCCGGCACCGCCGCGATCAACTTGCGGGTGTAGGCGTGGGCCGGGGCGTTGAGCACCTGGTCGCGCTCGCCGATTTCCACCAGGCGGCCGCCTTCCATCACCGCAATACGGTCGGCAATCTGCGCTACCACCCCGAAGTCGTGGGTGATAAACAAAATGCCATGCTGGCCGCGCCCGCGCAGGTCGCGCACCAGCTTTAACACCTGGGCCTGGGTGGTGACGTCGAGGGCGGTGGTCGGTTCGTCGGCGATCAGTAAGTCGGGGTTCATCGCCAAGGCGATGGCGATCACCACCCGCTGGCATTGGCCGCCGGAGAGTTGATGGGGAAAGCTGTTGGCGATGCGCGGCGGGTCGGGCAACTGGGTGGATTCCAGCAGTGCGAGCATGCGTTCGCGGCGTTCGCGCTGGGGCATTTGCGGCGCATGGATATCGAAGATTTCTTCGACTTGCTTGCCGATCCGGATCGCCGGGTTCAACGCTGCCATGGGCTCCTGGAAAATCATTGCGATGCGGTTGCCGCGCAGCTGGCGCAGGCGGGTTTCGTCGAGGGTGCAAATATCATCGCCAAGAAAGTCGATCACCCCACCGGCGTGGCGCAAGCCTTTGGCGTAGTCGCCCATAATCGCCGCCGACAGCACCGATTTGCCGGAGCCGGATTCGCCGATCACACAGAGGATTTCGCCCTTGCGTACCTCCAGGCTGATGCCGTGCACCGCATGGCTGCGGTCTGCGCCGACAGGCAGTTCAATCGAGAGGTTTTGCACGCGCAATACGGGTTGTGGGTTCATGCTCAATTCCTTGCGCCTTGCTGGGCGTTTTCATCCAGGCCGTCCGCCAGCAGGCTCAAGCCCAGCATCAGGGTGGAGATGGCAATGCACGGGAAGATCACCAGGTGCGGGAAGGCGATGGCCATGGCGCGGCCGTCGTTGATCATGCCGCCCCAGTCGGGTGTGGGCGGCGGCAGGCCGAGGCCGAGAAAACCCAGGGCGCCAATCATGATCGCGGTGTAACCGATGCGCAGGCAAAAATCCACGATCAACGGGCCACCGCAGTTGGGCAAAATCTCCACCAGCATGATGCGCAGCGAGCCTTCGCCCTGGGTGATTGCACTGAGCACGTAGTCGCGCGAGCGAATATCGATGGTCAGCGCACGCATGATGCGAAAGATCGCTGGCGCACTGGTAAACGTCACCGCAATCAGGATGTTCAGCGCCGAGGCGCCGAGGGCAATGATGATCACGATGTACAACACCAGCACCGGGAACGACAGCACGGTGTCGGCCACATACGACAGCAGCGCATCGACCCAGCCGTTGAAGTAACCGGCACACAGGCCCATGGCGATGCCGACGGCGAACGCCGTGAGCGTGGCCAGGATCGACCAGAACAGCACCGTGCGGGTGCCCCAGATCAGCCGCGAGAGGATGTCGCGACCGATCATGTCAGTGCCCAGCAGGAAGCTCTGGCCGTTGTCGCCGGTGGTCATTGGCGTGAGCAATGGGGTGAAGCTTTCCAGTGGGTCATGGGGCGCGAGCCAAGGCGCGAACACTGCGATGAGCACCCATCCGCCGACCAGCAACAGGCCGAGCAAGGCCAAGGGATGCTTAAACGCTTGCAGACGATTCATTGGGCTGCTCCCCCAAGGCTGCGCAGGGTGATGCGCGGGTTGAGCCAGGTGTAGGCCAGATCCGAGAAGATCTTGGTAACCCCCACCACCACGGCGCTGACCATCGCGCAGGCTTCGATCAGGTACACGTCATGGTTCAGCGATGCGGTGTAGAGCAGCGAACCGAAGCCCTTGTAGGCGAAGAACACCTCGACCACGATCACGTTGGACAGCAGCCACGGGATGTAGAGCATGATCACCGTGATCGGCGCGATCAGTACGTTACGCAGGGCATGGCGTACCACGATGCGCGCGGTGGAGGCGCCTTTGAGCCGCGCGGTGCGGATGTGGGGCGACTGCATCACTTCGACCATCGACGCCCGGGTGATCCGCGCCAGGTAGCCGATGCCGAACAGGCACAGCACCATCAACGGCAACACCAGTTGCACGGCGCTGAAACCATCGCTCATGCTGCTTACGCCTGGCAGCCAGTTGAGCCAGAACACAAAGATCGCCGAGACGAACACTGCACTGGCAAAGTCGGGGATCGAGGTGGTGACGATCGACAGGAACGACACCAGCCGGTCCAGCAACGAACCCTGGCGAATGCCGGCGAGAATGCCTAAGGTCAACGCCACGGGCACCATCACCAGCAGGGCCAGGCCGGCCAGGGTGAGGGTTTGCGCCAGGTTGGGCAGCAGCAGTTTGATCACCGATTCGCGAAAATACACTGAGGTGCCCCAGTCGCCGCTGACAAAGTCCTTGAGCCACAACAGATAACGCCACACAAAGGGTTGGTTGTAGCCATGTTCCACCAGCCACGCCGCACGCTGGTCTGCGGCGGAGTAGGGGCCGAGGACGTTGATGGCGACGTCCTCGATGTTCAGTTCCAGGGCCAGGAACACGATCAAGGACACTGACAGCAAGGTCGCCAGCAGCGCCAGTAGTTTGCGCAATAGAAAATGAGCCATGGGTGCATGCTCCGACGAAGGTTGGAATGCCTGCCCATGTGGGCAGGAAACGCGCGCCTTGACTCAGGCGCTCAGCCACACGTTACCCATGGGGTAAAAGTCGGAAGGATGCACCTCAAAGCCCTGCACTTTTTTGCTCACGGCGGTGAACTTGTCGCCCCAGAACGGCTGCACGATCACGCAGGCGTCCTGCAAAATCTGCTCGACGCTTTGCATCGCCACCGCGCGTTGCTTGGGGTCGATGATGCCCATGGCCTTGTCCAGCGCGGCGTCGAACGCCGGGTCGCTGTAGTGGCTTTCGTTCCAGGCGCCGCCGCCACGATAGGCCAGCTCCAGGGACATCACGCCCAGTGGGCGATGGGCCCAGTAGGTGAGACTGAACGCGGCTTTGTCCCAGATTGGCCAGTATTGAGCGGCAGGTATCACCTTGAGGTTGAGGCGAATCCCGGCTTCCAGGCAGTTCTGTTGCAGGATCTGCGCGCAGTCCTGCTCATAACGGCCCTGGGTGTTGCCGACGATCAAGTCGATGTCCAGACCGTTGGGGAAACCGGCGTCGGCCAGCAGCTTTTTTGCCGCCGCCACGTCACGCTCGCGTTTGGGCAACGGGAAATATTCGGGGTGAGAGGGGGCCACATGGTGGTCTTCGCCCAAGGTGCCCATGCCGCGATAGGCGATCTTGAGCATCTGCGCGTTATCAGCGCACAGCACCACGGCTTTGCGGATGCGCAGGTCGGTGAAGGGCTTCTGGTCGCAGGCCATGCGCATCACCACGGTTTGCGCGGATTTGCAGGTCAGCAACTGCGCGCCCGGCAGGCGCTTGGCCAGGTCCAGCTCGGCCACCGTCACCCGGTACAGCACGTCGACTTGCCCGGCTTGCAGTGCGGCAAGGTGGGTAGACACGTCGGTGCCCATGTCGATGTAACGCAGCTCGTCGAGGTTGGCGGGTTTGCCCCAATAATCGGCGCGCTTGGCGAAGGTCGCCTGCTTGTTCACTGCGAACGCCACCAGCTTGAACGGCCCGGTGGCCAGCGGGTTCTTGGACCAGTCGTCGCCGGCCTTGAAGCTGCGGTGCACGATGGCACACGTGAAGGCGTTGAGCATTTCCGGAATCGCCAGGATCGGCCGTTTCAGTTGCAGGCGGAACTGGTAGTCGCTGACTTTTTCGAAGGCTTTGATGTCCTGGAACGCGGTGCGGTTGACCGACTTGGAGTCGGCAGCGATCCAGCGTTCGATGTTGTGCTGCACGTCGTCGACGTTGAAGCTGTCACCGTTGCTCCATTTCACGTCCTGGCGCAGGTTGAAGGTCCAGGTGGTGAGGTCGTCGGACGGGCTCCAGCTTTCTGCCAGGTACGGGTGGGTGATGTTGTCGGCGTCGACCCAGGTCAGGTACTCCAGCGAATTGCGCAACAGGTTCGAGGCTTCGATCCAGGTGATCAGCATCGGGTCCTGGATTTCCTGGATCGCGCAGGCAAAGCGCAGGCTGCCGCCCTGGCGGGCCGGTGTGGCGTCGGCGGCCTGGGCGTCGCTGCCCAGTAAAGCAGAGCCCAGAAAGGTGCTGGCGCTGGCGACGGTGACGCCCAATAGCGCGGCGGTGCGCAGGAACTGGCGGCGGTTGATTTCAGCGCTTTTAACTTGCACACACAGGTCGTTGATGGCTGGATGCGGCGGGGCGCCGTCCAGGGTAGTCAAGTCTTTCATAAGCCTCTCCGGTACTTGCGAATATGCGTTTTTGTTGAACCGCAAGGGTCAGTGGCAAGCGCAGCAACGGCGCAGCACGAACCGCTGTGAAACCGGCAGAAGAACAAGGCGCAACGAAGTCAGAAGGCGGGCAATGGGATAGGACATAGGGGCAGCTCTCATGTTGTTTTTATTAGAGATGCCCGCAGTTTTGTCATTTGCGCAAAGATGGACAAACGACAAATTCTGCGCAGTAACCTTCTATAAATGCATGTTACCGATCCTTCCCAAGGCCACCTCTCGAGCTAGACGTGTTCAGCGTGGCAACAGGCGCGGGTCGAACGGGTAATCAGAGAGCAACTCGATACCGTGTTCGTGGATATAGATCTGTTCTTCGAGCTTCACGCCTTCGCCGCCGTCATCGTGGCCGATGTAGCTTTCCACGCAGATGGTCATGCCGGCTTCGAACACGCCGTCATAGCCCAGCGCGTCGATGTCTTCGCGGTGTACCACGTAAGGGTATTCACCGGTCATGCCAACCCCGTGCGCCAGGGCGAAGTAGCGGTTGTTTTTGTAATGTTCGGGAATCTTCCAGGCCATCTCGGCGTACTCCTTGAAGCTGCGCCCGGCCTTGAGCATTTCTACGTTGGTCTGCACTTGCTCGTAGGCCAGTTTGTACAGTTCCTGTTGCTTGGCGGTGGCGGCCTGGTCGCCACAGAGGAAGGTGCGCGAAAAGTCGGCGTAGTAGCCGAAGCGCCCGACCACGTCGGTGTCCAGCGCGACCAGATCACCGGCTTCGATGGGCCGCGTGCTGCACTCTTGGAACCACGGGTTAGTGCGTGGGCCGGAGGACAGCAGGCGAGTCTCGACGTAATCACCATCGGTGGCGATCACATGCTGGTGCAGATGCGACCACAGTTCGTTCTCGCTGATGCCCGGCACCAGTTTACTTTCCATCAGGCGCACTCCCGTTTCAGTGGCGCGCAGGCTGGCGCGGATCATTTTCAGTTCGTTGGGCACCTTGATGCAGCGCGCACGCTCCAGCGGTTCCTGGGCGTCAAACACTTGGTAACCCAGCCGTTGCAGTTCGAACGCGGCGGCCGAGGTGGCGCTTTCGATGGCAATGCGTTTACCGCCGCCGCACTGGCGCACCAGTTCATCTATCTCGGCGGCCCAGTCGGCCGTCACATTGTTCAAGAAGCTGTCGCAGAAGTAGTAGGAAATGGCTTTGGCCGGGCGCACTTCATCCACGGTATTCAGGCTTTCGGCCAGGTGCAGACAGCCGCCGAACTCGAAGATCACCACTGGGCCTTCTGCCGGTATAAAGGCATAACGCGCCGGGTTGCGTGCCGAGTACACCTGCATGTTGCGTGAGCCGGTGGCGTAGCGCATATGGGTGGGGTCGAACAGCACACAAGCGGCGTAGTCACGTTTTTTCAGTTCGTTGCGTACCCGTTGCAGGCGGTCCAGCTGGATTTGCTGGATTTCGTCATAAGTGGGCTCGCAGTCGGCGGGGTTGCGGTTGGGGCCTGACAGACTCATGGGTGTTCCTCGCAGGGCAAAGACGGTTTTTTGGTTTTTTATGGGCGTGAATCAGTCGAGCAACTGGTCGCTGCGCACCAGGTTGCGTTCGGCTTGCAGGTGGGCTTCGGACAGGCGTCCGTAAAGCTGTTTGGTGCGTTGGGCGCGGCCAATGATTCCGGGTTTCTCGGAGTAGGCGAAGATCGCGGTGTTGCGCTCGGTTGAGCCTTCCACGCGGGTGACGCGGTGCACTGAGAAACGGCCCCTGAAGATCTGCAAATCACCGGGGTTGAGCGCCAGATTCTGCACCCGAGAGCGGTCTTCGCCGCGCACCACTTTGCCGACGGCGCCGAGGTTCTCCTGGCTGCGCGAGCGGATCATCGGCGCGTACTCGAACAGGCCACCGGCCTCGGGCTTCTGGGTCATCATGCTGACGATGAATTCGTTGGTGTCGAAGTGCCAAGGCTGCTCGGTGCCCTCGGGCATCACGTTGATCACCAGGCCGGCGAAAGGGTCGGCGTATTCGAAAATCTCCGGTTCGTCGAGGCAGGCGCCGATAAAGCGCTTCATCATTGGCGACACGTACAGGCGATGGATGATCGCGTCGGGGGCGATCATGTCGCGGGTCACGAATCCACTGGTGCGCTCCATGAACGTGCGGCGCGGGTCATCCTGGGGCAGGCTGGGGTCGTCTTCGGTGAAGTAGGGGTTGACCTTGCGCACCGAATAGAACGTTTTGCCCGACAGCGCCTGGCCTTCCAGGCGCGCCTGTTCCAGCACTTCGGGGCGCAGGAAGTTCTTCAGCAGGCAGCAACCGTCTTCGGCCAGTTCGGCACGCGCATGTTCAATTAATGCGCGCAGTTGAACATGGCCCGAATCATGTATGGGATACAGCGCTGTATTAATGATATCGCTGATATCACCGGTTTCGGCATCGGCAAGTTTAAGACTCATACACGGCTCCTGAAGTAGGCTGTTGTGTTGAGTCGATAGTTGCGTAAACCGGTTTGAAGTGGAAATTACAAGTTGTGATCGAATCCATCGGCAGGGGCGATAGTTATGTCAGGCGAACTGGATGGGGGCTTACTTAAAGTGTTTGTGGCAATTATCGAATGCCAGGGGTTTTCGGCGGCTGCTGAGCGTTTGCATAAAACCCAGTCCACCGTCAGCCAGAGCTTGCAGCGCCTGGAAGAGATCGTGGGAACGCCGCTTATTCACCGCACCAGCCGCTCCATCGGCCTCACGCCGAGCGGCGAAACCTTTCTGATCTATGCGCGGCAGATCCTCAAGCTGCACCTTGAGGCGGTCAGCGCGGCTCAATTACCCAATGAGCAGGTGTGTATCCATCTGGGTATGCCCGAGGACTACGCTCAATACTGCCTGGGCGGGATGCTCAAGGACTTTCAGGCGCAGTTTGCCCAGGTGCGCCCGGATATTTGCTGTGAGATGTCTACCGCGCTGGTCAGCCGCTTGCATCGCGGCGAGCTGGACTTGGTGCTGGGTGTTGAGCATGCGGGCCTGCAGCCGGGGGAATACCTGTGTGATGAGCCGTTGGTGTGGGTGGCGGCGCCGAGTTGGAGTGGCGTAGGGCGCCAGTCGGTGCCGCTGGCGGTGTACGCCGAAGGGTGTGCGTTCCGTGCCAATGCCGTGCAAGCGCTGGCCCAGGCCGGGCGTTCGTGGCAGGTGGTTTATACGAGTCAGAGCCCGCGCGGCATTGCGATTGCCATCGAGCAAGGCTTGTCGGTGGGCGTGATGGCACGGCGGCTGGTGCCGGAGGGCTGGCAGATTCTGGATGAGCAGCAAGGCTTCCCAGCCATTGCACCGGCGCGCCTGATGTTTTGGCGCTCGGTGGGTTGCCAGGTTCCGGAGGTGGAGGCGCTGGTGGAAATTTTGCAGCGCCAGTTGGGACGTTCAGGGTATTTGCACGGCCAACGCGTCCACGGCCTGCCGATGGGCCATGCGCTTGAGCAGTAGCAAACTTGCCAGTACCCAGCCGGCAATCCAGGCATGTACCACGGTAAATTCGCCACTGACCTGCAACAGCCAACCGCACAGCCCATTGGCCGAAGCACTGGCCAGCCCGTAGCTGACCATGCTCAGGCTCACCACTTGCAGGCTTTGCACCGGATCGAGGCGTGCACTGAGGTAGGCGGCCATCAAACCCCATGAAGGGAAATAGAACAGCGCGAACAATCCGGCAGCGCACCAACTCAGTAATAGGCTGGGATGCCCCAGCAGGCCGAGCATGGCGAGGCCGAATGCGCTAATGCTCAGCGCCAGCACCCGCAGTGCGCCCCAGCGATCCGCCAGCGAGCCCAATAGCAGCCCGCCGATGGCGCCGCCAATGCCGATCAACGTCCACATCGAGCCCGTAACCGCCGCACCGGCGTGCAGGCGGTCACTGACAAAGGCCGATAAAAAGTTGAGGAACGGTCCACTGATTGCGCCGATAAATCCGCTGAGTAACACAATGTGCAAGGCCACTGGCTGGTCCACGCACAGTTGCAGCCATTGTTTGAGCACTTGGGTGAATGCGGGCGGCTGGACAGAGCGGGGCGCTTGTTCGACGTGCGCAGCCAAGGTCCACAAGGTCAGCAGCGTGACCAGCAGCGTCAGGCCTGCACAGATCAACCAAAACTGGCGCAATGACAGACCTTGCAACAGTGCGATCAATAGCCCATTCACGCAAATGGCAAAAGCGGCCCCCGACGACGCCAACCCCAGCACGCGGCTGCGATGAGTCGCCGGGATCACTTCTCGGGCCAATGCGGCAATCGCGTTCCAGTTCGACACCGCGCAGGCCGACACCAGCGCCAGGCATAGCGCAAACGGCACTACCCAAGGCGTGGCGACGGCCAGTGCCAGCAACACCGGGCTTAACACGATGGTCAGGCGCACCATATTGCGTGGGCTCACCCAGGCCGCGGCGATGCCGCTGGCAATCGAGGCACCCATGTAGAACAGCTGCAGCACGGCTGCAATCAAGGCGGCCTGGCTGTAGTTCAGTTCAAATACCCCACGGATCTGCGGCAATAAGGCGGAGTACAGAAAAATACTGAAACCGTGGGTGGTCGCGTTACAGGCGGTAAATACCAATGCCAGTAAACCGATACTTCGCCGCGTTGAAATAGGGGTGCTAGACATGGCGCGGCCTCGATTTAGTTGGCGACGAGCCAATGGAATTAGTTGGAGGGAAGACTAACTTTTGTAGTGCGCGGGCAGCCAATGCTTAATTGTCTTAGTGTGCATGCGTTATACGCGTGCTATTTATTCGTCAGCGACGTGTTTAGTCAAAAAACGACACGACTGATTTCGGTCGAGTATTTTCCTCTGTGGGGGGAGTGCTACCGCTGGCCCAATACAAAAAGGTATGTTGTACGGGTATTTCTCTGCTCAATCTTCCTTGTTAATCGTTGTCGAGTGCTCTCCATGAAACGCAAAATGCCCGGTCTCAATGCCCTCAAAGCCTTCGAAGTCGCCGGCAGCACCGGCAGCTTTACCCGGGCTGCCGAGCTGTTGAACGTGACCCAGAGCGCGGTCAGTCGCCAGGTACGCCAGTTGGAAGAACAATTGGGGGAGAGCCTGCTGGAACGGCGCCACCATCACCTCGAGCTCACCAGCGCCGGGCGCGTGTTGTTGCGGGCGTTGCACCAGTCGTTCGACAAGATCGAGCTGACAGTGCGCAGCATCCAGCAGAAAACCCATTCCAACCGGTTGCACATCAACGCGCCGCCGACGTTTACCAGCCGCTGGTTGATGCCGCGTTTGGGGCGTTTGCGCGAGGCGCATCCGGAGTTGGAGCTGAGCATCACCACGTGCCTGCAAGACAGCCTGGCGCAGACCAGCACGCTCGATTGCGCCATTCGGTTCGGCAATGGCGAGTGGGATGGCCTGGACAGTTCGTTGCTGATTCAGGAGCGGCACATCGCGGTGTGCGCGCCGTCGCTGTATGCCCGGGAATGCAGCGATGGCGTGGATCTGAATCGCATGACCTTGTTGCATGTGTTGGCCAGTGAAGATCAGCGTTACTTGACGTGGAAGCATTGGCTGGACGCGGCGCGGATTCATGGGGTGGATACCCAGGGCGGCTATGAATTCGACTTGCTGGACCTGGCGATTCGGGCGGCAACGGATGGGTTGGGGATTACCATTGCCGACTGGCACATGGTCGCAGCGGAACTGGCCAGTGGGCAGTTGACGCAGGTGCTGAATGTGCATGTGGAAGGGCATCAGTCCTATTGGCTGGTGACCCGGCCGGAGCAGACGGATATGCCGCAGTTGCAGGTCTTCGGGCGGTGGTTGCAGGAGGAGATCTGGTTGGCGCAGCGGCAGTTGGAGCCCTCTACTGCGGCGGGTTGATTGTGTACATACCCGATTAGCCATTGATTCAAGCCTGCGTTCGACCTGAGTGGTTAGATCTAAAGCGAAAGCGAATGGCATACACCAAAGAGCTGATTTCTGTGGGAGCTGGCTTGTCGAATCGTCGCACCGCTGCGATGCAGACGCCTCGGTATGTCAGGCCATCGCAGCATGGGCATCTACACAACATTAACGTTGAGGTGGCCTTGGTGGGGCTGGGCGGTCGGGGGGGCATATCCGTTGCTGCGGTAACGGCGGCCTATGGTTCCGCTCTTACAGCGGGTCACTTTTGCAAGGACGTGTACGGACCGGACACATGGTTGACGGGTGTGCGGGGACATGGTGGACACATTATTGACCATAATCAGGCTTACTAATGTCGATTGTTCGCAAAAAGTGATGGCAGAAATAGACGTCGAACAGACCATCGCTTTCTGCGTTCGGGCGGATTGCTA
>NZ_JAAQWL010000014.1:0-120149 GCF_012985495.1 Pseudomonas sp. WS 5146 | reverse complement strand
TGAGTTCCCTGAAGGGCCGTCGAAGACTACGACGTTGATAGGTTGGGTGTGTAAGCGCTGTGAGGCGTTGAGCTAACCAATACTAATTGCCCGTGAGGCTTGACCATATAACACCCAAGCAATTTGACTACTCGAAAGAGCATCAGATTGCGGTGTGTGAAGACGAGATGAACCGAAAGTTCGACGCTCACAAAACACCGAAAGCTGTCACATACCCAATTTGCTGAAGCGAAGCCATCTGGCTACGACTCAGTACCCGAATTTCTTGACGACCATAGAGCATTGGAACCACCTGATCCCATCCCGAACTCAGTAGTGAAACGATGCATCGCCGATGGTAGTGTGGGGTTTCCCCATGTGAGAGTAGGTCATCGTCAAGATTAAATTCCGAAACCCCATTTGCGAAAGCAGATGGGGTTTTGTTTTGGGCGGTCGAAAAGCGTGGGCACGCAATGTATCAAGCGTTTCCCTGTTGCAGCCTGCCACCGCCTTCAATGCTAAAGTCCATGCCTCGATTTTGCTTTTCCCAAGGAAGCCGTTATGCCGGATGCGACGTCCCTCAGCGCTGGATTCATGGTGGTTCACGGCAACCGCCTGGACGAACTGCGCAGTCTGGTAGTCAGCTGGATGCGCCGTTATCCCCTGGCTCCTCTGGAAAACGAAATTGCTCTGGTCCAAAGCAACGGCATTGCCCAATGGCTCAAGTTGGCCTTGGCAGAAGATCCGGAAGAAGATGATATGGGCGGCTGTGGCATCGCCGCGGCTATCGATGTGCAACTCCCCGGTAGCTTCATGTGGCAGCTCTATCGCATGGTTTTGGGCAAAGACGAAATCCCGCCCAAATCCCTGCTCGATAAGGCCCCGCTGACCTGGCGCCTGATGCGCCTGCTCCCGGAGCTCATCGACCAACCGCACTTCGAGCCCCTGCAGCGCTTTCTCACCGACGACACCGACCTGCGCAAACGCTATCAACTGGCCGAACGCCTGGCCGACTTGTTCGACCAATACCAGGTCTACCGCGCCGACTGGCTGGAAGATTGGGCCGCCGGTCGCCATCAACTGCGCAATGGCCGAGGCGAAGCAAAGCCCCTGAACCCGGCAAATTGTTGGCAGGCCGAACTATGGCGTGCACTGCTATTGGACGTTGGCGAAGAGGGCATGGCCGAAAGCCGTGCCGGTGTTCACCAGCGTTTTATCGAGCGGATCAACACCCTCGAAAAAGCCCCTCAGGGGCTGCCGTCCCGAGTCATCGTTTTCGGCATTTCATCCTTGCCCGCCCAAGCGCTGGAAGCACTCGCCGGCCTGGCACGCTTCAGCCAAGTCCTGCTGTGCGTACACAACCCTTGCCGCCACCACTGGTCCGACATCGTCGCCGACAAAGACCTGCTGCGTAACGAGTACAAACGCCAGGCGCGCAAAGCCGGCATGCCAGTCACCATCGACCCGCAAACCCTGCACCAACATGCGCACCCGTTGCTGGCCGCTTGGGGCAAACAGGGCCGCGACTACATTAGCCTGCTGGACAGCTACGACGACCCCAACAGCTACCGCGCCGCCTTCCGTGATGGCCGCATCGACCTGTTCAGCGACAACGACCCCACCACGTTGCTCAACCAATTGCAGGACGACATCCTCGAACTGCGCCCACTCAATGAAACCCGCGAACTGTGGCCGGGCGTCGATCTAAATCACGACAGCTCCATCCGCTTCCACGTCGCCCACAGCGCCCAACGCGAAGTGGAAATCCTCCATGACCAATTGCTCCAACGCTTCAGCGCCGCCCCCACACTGCGCCCGCGTGACATCATCGTCATGGTCCCCGACGTCGACAGCTACGCGCCGCACATCCGCGCCGTCTTCGGCCAGCTTGAGCGAAACGACCCACGCTTCATCCCGTTCACCCTCACCGACCAAGGCCAACGCGGCCGCGATCCGCTGCTGATCGCCGTCGAACACCTGCTAAAACTTCCAGATAGCCGCTTCCCCGTCAGCGAAATCCTCGACCTGCTCGACGTCCCCGCCTTGCGCGAACGTTTTGCCATCAAGGAGCGTGATCTGCCCACGCTGCACCGCTGGATCGAAGGCGCCGGCATTCGCTGGGGCCTCAACGCCGAACAGCGCGCCGGCCTCGGCCTTCCCCAGGAGCTTGAGCAAAACAGCTGGCGATTCGGCCTGCGCCGTATGTTGCTGGGCTATGCCGTGGGCACTGGAATCGCCTGTGACGGTATTGAGCCCTACGATGAAATCGGCGGGCTGGACGCCGCGTTGATCGGCCCACTGGTCGCCTTGCTCGATGCGCTAAACCACGCCCATCAAGCCTTGTCACAACCGGCAAGCCCCCCAGAATGGGGCGAGCGCCTGCAACGCCTGATGCAGCTGTTCTTCCTGCCCAGCAGCGAGCACGACGACTATCTACTCGGCCAACTCGAACAGCTGCGAGAAGACTGGCTGGAAACCTGCGAGTCCGTCGGCCTGCAGGACGAGTTACCTCTTACCGTCGTCCGCGAAGCCTGGCTCGCCGGCCTCGACCAAGGCCGCCTGTCCCAGCGCTTCCTTGCTGGGGCTGTCAATTTCTGCACCCTGATGCCCATGCGCGCCATCCCGTTCAAGCTGGTCTGCCTGCTCGGCATGAACGACGGCGACTACCCGCGAGCCCAACCGCCGCTGGACTTCGACCTGATGGGCAGCGACTACCGCCCCGGCGACCGTTCACGCCGCGAAGACGATCGTTACCTGCTGCTCGAAGCGCTGCTGTCCGCCCGCGATCAGCTCTATATCAGCTGGGTAGGCCGCAGCATCCGCGACAACAGCGACCGCCCTGCCTCGGTATTGATCGGCCAATTGCGTGACCACCTCGCCAGCGGCTGGCATAACGCAGACACACAAGAACCGTTGCTGGAAGCCATGACCCAGGAGCACCCACTCCAACCCTTCAGCGCCCGCTATTTCCACGAAGGTGATGCGCTGTTCAGCTACGCCCGCGAATGGCAATTGCTCCATCAAGCACCCGTGGCCACGGCTACAGAAGAACACTTGGCAGAGCACCACCAGGAAGAACCTCTGAGCCTCGGTCAGTTGCAAGACTTTGTGCGCAACCCCGTCAAACACTTCTTCAGCCAGCGTCTGAAAGTGTTCTTCGAAGCCGCTGAAGTCCCGCTGGCCGATGAAGAACCTTTCGTTCTCGATGCCTTGCAACGCTACAGCCTCAGCGACAGCCTGCTCAATGCAGCCTTGGCCCAGCCCGATCACATAGACCAGGCCCTGAATGCCCAAGCCCTGCGCCTGCAAGGCAGTGGCCTGCTGCCCATGGTCGGTTTCGGCGAATGCCTGCGTAATGAATTGGTCGAGCCATTGCCCGATCTACTGCAGCGTTATCAACACTTACTGGCGCTCTGGCCTACGCCACAAACCGCTGCCGAACCGATCAGTTTTGAGCATCAAGGCATTGAACTCGAAGGCTGGATCAGTGGCCTGCATCGGCGCAGTGATGGCGGATTGTTAAGCGTCACCACCATCCCCAACAGCATTGGCTCGATCAAGACCCGCAAGTGGCATCGACTGATCCGCCCGTGGGTCAATCATGTGGTGGCCTGCGCCTGCGGCTTGCCACTCAGTACCGGGCTGGTCGCCAGTGACGACACCTTGCTGCTGGCCCCGCTGGAAAAAACCGTCGCCCAGGAACTACTCGGCAACCTTTTACTGGCCTGGCACACCGGCATGCGCAAACCACTGCCCGTCGCCGTGAAAACCGCCTTCGCCTGGCTCGGCCAAACCGACCCCGACAAGGCCCAGGCGGCAGCCAGCAAAGCCTACGAAGGTGACGGCCTGACCACCGACGGCGAACGCCGCGAAACCCCGGCGCTCACCCGCCAATTCCCGGATTATGCCACGCTCATCGCCAGCGAAGAATTCGAAGGTTGGGCCGAAACCCTCTATCGGCCCTTGATCAACGCCCCATGGCGATCACTCAGCAGCGAGGAGGCCAGCGCATGATCAGTAAACCTTTGGCCCTGGCCTTCCCACTCAAAGGCAGCCAGCTGATTGAAGCCAGCGCCGGCACCGGCAAGACCTTCACCATTTCCGCCCTGTACCTGCGCCTGGTGCTTGGTCACGGTGGTGAAGAATCCGGCTTTGGTCGTGAACTGCTGCCACCGCAAATCCTGGTGGTGACCTTCACCGACGCCGCCACCAAAGAGCTGCGCGAACGCATCCGCATCCGCCTCGCCGAAGCCGCGCGGTTCTTCCGCGACGAAATTGAGCAACCGGACGCCCTGATCGCCGACCTGCGTGACCAATACCTGCCCGAGCAATGGCCTGCCTGTGCCAACCGCCTGGACATCGCCGCCCAATGGATGGACGAAGCTGCCGTCTCGACCATCCACAGTTGGTGCCAGCGCATGCTGCGCGAACACGCGTTCGACAGCGGCAGCCTGTTCACCCAAACCCTGGAAACCGACCACAGCGACCTGCTCGGCGAAGTGCTGCGCGATTACTGGCGGCTGTTCTGCTACCCAATGCACGACGATGCGCTCAACTGGGTGCGCAAAAACTGGAGCGGCCCCGCCGCGCTGATGCCACGCGTGCGCGCGCTGTTCGGCAGCGAACGGCCCACCGATGAAACCCGTGAGCCGGCCGAATTGATCAACGCTTGCTTGCAAGAACGCCGCCAAGCGCTGGTCGCGCTCAAGGCGCCCTGGCAACAATGGGCCATCGAGCTGCGCGATATCTGCCTGCAAGCCGTCGCCGCCAAAGCCGTCGACGGCCGCAAGATGCAGGCGCGTTACTTCGAACCCTGGTTCGAAAAGATCAGCGCCTGGGCCGCTGACGAAACCCTCGAACAACTCGACATCGGCACCGGCTTCACCCGCCTTACGCCCGATGGCATGGCCGAAGCCTGGAAGGGCGAGCCGCCGCGCCACCCTGGCATCGACGCCATGGCCAGCCTCAAGGCCAGCCTCGACGCGCTGCCAACCCCCGATGCCGCCGTGTTGCAACACGCCGCCGGTTGGGTCGGTAAACGCTTCGAAGAAGAAAAACGCCGCCGCGCCGAAATGGGCTTCGACGACATGCTCATCCGCCTCAACGCCGCCCTGCAAGCCGACGGCGGCGAGCGCTTGGCCAATGTGATCCGTGAGCAATTCCCGGTCGCCCTGATCGACGAATTCCAGGACACCGACCCGGTGCAATACAGCATCTTCGACAGCATCTACCGCATCGAAGAAAACCACCTAGACAGTGGCCTGTTCCTGATCGGCGACCCCAAACAGGCCATCTACGCCTTCCGTGGCGCCGACATCTACACCTACCTGCGCGCCCGCCAGTCCACCACCGGCCGCCATCACACCCTGGGCACCAACTTCCGTTCCAGCCACGCGATGGTCGAGGCGGTCAACCATGTGTTCCAGCGTGCCGAGACCGGCCGTGGCGCGTTCCTGTTCCGTGAGCGAAATGGCGACAACCCGGTGCCGTTCCACTCGGTGTTGTCCCAAGGCCGCAAAGAGCAGTTGCAAGTCGATGGCCAAACCTTGCCGGCGATGAACCTCTGGCACCTGCCCACCGATCAGCCGATTTCCAACGCGGTCTATCGCCAACAACTGGCGGCCGCCTGTGCTACGCAAATTGTTGAGTTGCTCAATGGCGGGCAGCAGGGCCGCGCGGGTTTCCTACAACCGGATGGCAGCTTAAAAGGCGTACTACCGTCAGACATCGCCATCCTGGTGCGCGACGGCAAGGAAGCCCAAGCCGTGCGCGCCGAACTGGCCGCCCGTGGTGTACGCAGCGTTTATCTGTCTGACAAGGATTCGGTGTTCGCCGCTCAGGAAGCCCATGACCTGCTGGCCTGGCTCAAGGCCTGCGCCGAGCCGGACGTCGAGCGCCCACTGCGCGCCGCCCTGGCCTGCGTCACCCTGAACCTGTCACTGGCGGAACTGGAGCGTCTGAACCAGGACGAACTGGCGTGGGAAACCCGCGTGATGCAGTTCCGTGGTTATCGCGCGATCTGGCGTACCCAAGGCGTGCTGCCGATGCTGCGACGCCTGCTGCATGATTTCAAACTGCCGCAAACCCTGATCGCCCGCAGTGACGGCGAACGCGTATTGACCAACCTGTTGCACCTGAGCGAACTGCTGCAACAGGCCGCGTCAGAGCTGGATGGCGAGCAAGCATTGATTCGCCACCTGGCCGAACACCTGGCACTGTCGGGCCAGGCCGGTGAAGAACAGATTCTGCGCCTGGAAAGCGACGAACAACTGGTCAAGGTGGTGACCATCCACAAATCCAAGGGCCTGGAATACGACCTGGTCTTCTTGCCGTTTATCTGCTCGGCCAAGCCGGTGGATGGCAGCCGTTTGCCGCTGCATTACCACGACGAACAGGGCAAATCCCAAGTCAGCCTGCGGCCGACCGCCGAGCTGATTGCCCAAGCCGACGACGAGCGCCTGGCCGAAGACCTGCGGTTGTTCTACGTCGCCCTCACGCGTGCCAAACACGCGTGCTGGTTGGGCATTGCCGACCTCAAACGTGGCAATAACAGCAGCTCGGTCTTGCACCTGTCCGCGCTGGGTTATCTGCTCGGTGGCGGTGCCTCGTTGGGCGAATCCGCTGGTCTGGCGCGCTGGCTGCTGGACTTGCAGGAGGGCTGCGCTGCCATCCACTACACCCACGTGCCCGACGCGCAATACAGCCTGTTCCACCCGCCGCGTAACGAGGCTACCTTGCTGGCACCGTTACTGCCCGCGCGCAAAGCCGCTGAAAACTGGTGGATCGCTTCTTACAGTGCGCTAAGAATTGGCGACAGCATGAGCGCCGCTAATCTAGAAGCACCAGAAAGCCCACAAGCCCAGAAGCTGTTCGACGACGAACGCCTCGACCCCGACGCACCGCGTGAAGTGGCAGCGTCTGGCGGCGACATTCACCGTTTCCCACGTGGCCCTAACCCCGGCACCTTTCTCCATGGTCTGTTGGAATGGGCGGGCGAGGAAGGCTTCAACGTGACGCCCGAGGCCATCGAAAAAGCCGTGGGCGCCCGCTGTAATCGGCGCAACTGGGAAGGCTGGATCGTCACCCTCAGCGGCTGGCTCGGCCATTTGCTGCAAACGCCGCTGCCGGTAGATAACGATCTAGTCGCCCTCAGCAGCCTGCAGCACTACCAGATCGAAATGGAGTTCTGGTTCGCCAGCCACAAAGTCGACGTGCTGGCCCTCGACAAGCTAGTGTGCCAGCACACCCACAACGGCGTGTCCCGAGTGGCCGCCGAACCGGTGCTGCTCAACGGTATGTTCAAGGGTTTTATCGACCTGACGTTCGAACACGACGGCCGTTATTACGTGGCCGACTACAAATCCAACTGGCTCGGCCCTGACGATTCGGCCTACACGCAGGACGCCATGGAACAGTCGATCCTCGAGCATCGGTACGACCTGCAATACGTACTTTACCTGCTGGCCCTGCACCGCCAGTTGAAGGCACGCCTGCCGGATTACGACTATGACCGCCATGTCGGCGGTGCGCTGTACCTGTTCCTGCGGGGCACCCAGGCCACCAGCCAGGGCGCGTACTTCACCCGGCCGCCACGTGAGCTGATCGAAGGCTTGGACCTGCTGTTCCAGGGCAAACCCATACCGCCCAAGGTTGAGCCCGCCTGGGAACAAGGAGTGCTGCTATGAGCCTGTCGCCCTTACCGCTTGAGGAGTTGATGCCACTCAGTCGCGCCGCCGACCTGTTGCAGTTGTTGGAACGCTGGGTTGAGCGTGGCTGGCTGCGCGCATTGGACAAAGCCTTCGTCGGTTTCCTCCACGAACTCGACCCGCAGGCCGACCCGCTGGTATTGCTGGCCGCCGCACTGACCAGCCACCAATTGGGCCATGGCCACGTCTGCCTGGACTTGTTCGAAACCCTTAAAGCGCCAGACTTTGCCCTGTCATTGCCACCCGAAGGCGACCTGCAAACCGGCGCCATGTTGCTGCCCTCGCAATTGCTCGACGGCCTTGATGGCGCCCACTGGTGCCAGGCGCTGGCCGCCAGTCACTTGGTCGCGCTGGCTGTTGATGGCACTGAATCGGCCCAGAGCCGCCCGCTGGTGCTGTCCGGCAAACGCCTGTATTTGCGCCGCTACTGGACCTACGAACGGCGCATCGACACGGCGTTGCGCCTGCGCCTGGCCACCCAGGAAACCGTCGGCACTGACTTGCCGCAGCGCCTGAACACCTTGTTCGATCAACCGCCGCCGGACGGCGTGATCGACTGGCAAAAACTCGCCTGCGCCCTGGCCACACGCGGTGCCTTCAGCATCGTCACCGGCGGCCCCGGCACCGGCAAGACCACCACTGTAGTGCGCCTGCTCGCGCTGCTGCAGGCCCCGGCGGTAGAGGCCAACAGCCCATTGCGCATCCGCCTCGCGGCGCCCACGGGCAAAGCCGCCGCACGCCTCACCGAATCCATCAGCCAGCAAGTACTCTCGCTGAATGTGCCGGACAGCGTGCGGGAAAAAATCCCCACCCAGGTCACCACGGTTCACCGCCTGCTTGGCAGCCGCCCCGGCACGCGACATTTTCGGCATCACCTCGGCAACCCGTTGCCATTGGATGTGCTGGTGGTGGACGAAGCCTCGATGATCGACCTGGAAATGATGGCCAACCTGCTGGACGCGTTGCCGCCCCACGCACGCCTGGTATTGCTCGGGGACAAAGACCAACTCGCTTCGGTCGAAGCCGGCGCCGTGCTCGGCGACTTATGCCGTGATGCCGAAGCCGGCTGGTACAGCCCCGACACGCGCCAATGGCTGCAAGCGGTCAGCGGCGAAGACCTCAGTGCCAGCGGCCTGCAGGAAGATCTCGATGGCAGTCATCCGCTCGCCCAGCAAGTGGTCATGCTGCGCTATTCGCGACGCTTCGGCGAAGGCAGTGGCATCGGCCAACTGGCGCGTTGGGTTAACCAGCAAAATGCCGAAGAGGCGCGCAGACTGCTTGCCGCGCGCAGCCACAACGACCTGTTCTGCCTCAGCCTCAAGGGCGAACACGATCACGCGCTTGAGCGCCTGGTGCTGGACGGGCAGGGCGACGACGCCCAGGGTTATCGCTATTACCTCAACCTGCTGCACAGCGCGCGCCCGGCCCTCGACACAGCGCGCGAAGACGCCGCCTGGACCCACTGGGCGCAACAACTATTGCAAGCCTTCGACGCCTTCCAACTACTCTGCGCCGTGCGCAAAGGCCCATGGGGCGTGGAAGGTTTAAACCAGCGCATCACCGCCGCCTTGCGCAAAGTGCGGCTGATCGAAGGCGATGACCAATGGTACGAAGGCCGCCCGGTATTGATGACGCGCAACGACTACGGCCTGGGCTTGATGAACGGCGACATCGGCATCGCCCTCAAACTGCCCGAAAGCGACGGCGGCCCACAGGTGCTGCGTGTGGCTTTCCCACGCAACGATGGCCAGGGTGGGGTGCGTTTTGTACTGCCCAGCCGTCTGAATGATGTGGAAACCGTGTACGCCATGACCGTGCACAAATCCCAGGGCTCCGAATTCACTCACACGGCGCTGATCCTGCCCGATGCGCTGAACCCGGTGCTGACCAAAGAGCTGATCTACACCGGCATCACCCGCGCCAAACGCTGGTTCAGTTTGATCGAACCGCGAGGCGGGGTGTTTGAAGAAGCGGTGCGGCGCAAGGTCAAACGCCTGAGCGGGTTGATGCTGGAGTTGGATGCCGCCCTCGATAAAACTGACTGATTGGTCATTAAATATTTCTGGTTTAGTTGTCTG
The DNA here is from genome assembly GCF_012985495.1 of Pseudomonas sp. WS 5146. Taxonomy (NCBI): domain Bacteria; kingdom Pseudomonadati; phylum Pseudomonadota; class Gammaproteobacteria; order Pseudomonadales; family Pseudomonadaceae; genus Pseudomonas; species Pseudomonas sp. WS 5146. The sequence continues at coordinate 110,386 of NZ_JAAQWL010000014.1, read as the reverse complement.
ATTTTTCTGAAAATATAGCGGGCTTTGATAAACCCCCAGTTCGTGGGGTTTTCCGCCGCTGTGCTATCGTTGCGGCATCACCCTGTAAAATATTTGAGAGAATTGCTGCATGAACGTGGCTGTCTCGCCCACAGAGCGCAGTTTGAGCTGGAGACGCATGTTACTGGTGGCGGTGCTATGCCTGCTCGCCCCGCGTGTATTTGCGCAGACGCCCAGCCTGGCGGATCACCGCGCCCAGGCGGTCACCCAAGTGGTACTCGGCATCCTCAGTTATGCCCGTTGGCCGGTGGAGCCTGCACAACTGCGCTTGTGCATCGTCGGCCCCACCCAATACACCGACGACCTTGTCAAAGGCACCACCCAGGCCACTGGCCGCCCGGTGGTGGTGCAGCGCCTGCTGGCCGATAATCCCGATATCGTCAGTGCCTGCGACGCCATTTACATCGGCAAACTCACCGCCGATGAACGCAGCCGCCTGTTCACCTCATTGATCGGCCACCCGGTGCTCAGCATCAGCGAAGGCGGCGACCAATGCACCGTGGGCAGCCTGTTCTGCCTGCGCGTGGGCGATGAGCAAGTGTCGTTCGAGGTCAACCTGGATTCCGTCGCCCGTAGCGGCGTGCGCATCCACCCCAGTGTGTTGCAACTGTCCCGACGTCGAGCGCCAGCGCCATGAGAACCGCTAAAGCGCGGCCGACCTTGCGTTCGGTCATTGGCCGTGGGCATTTGATCCTGGCACTGGTGGCCGTGACCCTGGCCAGTGTATCGCTGACCCTGCTCGGTGTGCTGGCGCTGCGGGTGTATGCCGAACACAACCTGCACCTGATCGCGCGCTCCATCAACTACACCGTGGAAGCTGCGGTGGTGTTCGATGACAGTGCCGCCGCCACCGAAGCGCTGAGCCTGATTGCATCGACTGAAGAAGTGGCCCAGGCCGAAGTCTTCGACGCCAACGGCAAGCTGCTGGCGCAATGGGTACGGCCCGAAACCGGCATGCTCTCCAAGGTCGAGCTGGCGGTGGCGCACACCCTGCTCGAACAGCCTATCAGCCAGCCGGTCCTGCACCAGGGCCAGCCCGTCGGCAGCATTCACTTGGTCGGCCATGGCGGCAGCCTGCTGCGCTTTTTGCTCAGTGGCCTGGCCGGGATTCTGATTTGTACCGCGCTCAGCGCCTGGGTTGCGTTGTACCTGGCGCGGCGTCTGTTGCAAGGCATCACCCAACCGCTGCAAAGCCTTGCCGCCGTGGCCCACGCCGCCCGCAGCGAGCGCGATTTCGACCGCCGTGTGCCACCGGCGCAGATCGCCGAACTCGATAGCCTCGGCAGCGACTTCAACGCCTTGCTCGGTGAGATGGAAGCCTGGCAAAGCCACCTGCAAAGTGAAAATGAAACCCTCGCCCACCAAGCCAGCCACGACAGCCTCACCGGCTTGCCCAACCGCGCGTTCTTCGAAGGCCGCCTGATTCGCGCACTGCGCAGCGCCGCCAAGATCAATGAGAAAGTGGCGGTGTTGTTCCTCGACAGCGACCGCTTCAAAGACATCAACGACAACTTTGGCCACGCCGCCGGCGATGCCGTGCTGGTCGCCGTCGCCGAACGCGTGCGTGCGCAGCTGCGTGAGGATGACCTGGTGGCGCGCCTGGGCGGTGATGAATTCGCGATCCTGCTGGCGCCGCTGCACAAGGCCGAGGATGCCCAGCGCATTGCCGACAAGATCATTGCCAGCATGGACAAACCAATCCCGTTGCCCGGCAATACCCAGGTGCTGACCTCCCTCAGTATCGGCATCGCCATCTACCCCGATCATGGCGCCACTCCCGGCACCCTGCTTAATGCCGCCGACGCGGCCATGTACCAAGCCAAGCGGCTGTCTCAAGGCGGCCAGCAAACGGCGGAGGCGGAGCCTACCGCTGCCAACGTTCAACACAGGAGTTGATCCCTTGTTCTCGAAAACGCGTGTTCTGTTTATCACTTTACTGGTGGCCTTCCTGGCCCTCGGCGGCTGCCAGACGCCGCCGCCCAAAGGCCTGACCCCGGCGCAAGTCGCGGTCCTCAAACAACAAGGCTTTGAACTCACCGACGAAGGCTGGGCCTTCGGGTTATCCGGCAAAGTGCTGTTCGGCAGCGACGTCGAAAGCCTCAACAAAGCCAGCACCGACATCGTCGAACGCATCGGCAAAGCCCTGACGGGCGCCGGTATCGACCGCGTGCGCGTAGACGGCCACACCGACGCCTCGGGCAAAGAAACCTACAACCAGCAACTGTCCCTGCGCCGCGCCAAAAGCGTGGGCAAGGTGCTGACCAGCGTGGGCATGAAAGAAGAAAACATCCAACTGCGCGGCCTGGGCAGCAGCGAACCGGTGGCGTCAAACACCACCGTGGCAGGCCGCACCGAGAACCGGCGCGTGTCGATCGTCGTGATTGCCGACTAAGCACCACACTCAGTTCCAAAGTGGCAATGCGGACAACTGTGGGAGCTGGCTTGCCTGCGATAGCGGTGTATCAGCAGTAGATAAGCTGCCTGACCCACCGCCATCGCGGGCAAGCCAGCTCCCACACTTATTTGTGCCAGACCTGAATCCTGTGCCCGCCGTAGTTCAAGTGTGGGAGCGGGCTTGCCCGCGATGGCGGTGGTTCAGACAATGATTTACTCACTGACCCTCCGCTTTCGCGAGCAAGCCCGCTCCCACATTTTGTTTTGCAGTGTGCTTGCTGGCGTGTTCGCTTAGCTGCTCGGCGTCATCGCTTGCGTCAGGTCATCCACCACGGCTTTGCCCATCTCACACAGGTAGTGTGCGGCCCAGGCGTATTGTTCGCCGCGTACATCCATGGCGGCTTCCATGGCGAGTTTTTTGGAGTAGAACAGCAGGGTGGACGCATGTTCCAGGGCTTGCTCGATGGGCATGCCGGAGTTGACGCGGAACAGCGGTTTTTGGTTTTCGCCGTAGTCGCCGAAGGTGACAACGCCGAGGGTGGTGATAGAGGACAGCGGTGGATCGGGGACGATTTTTGACATGATGTTTCCCAAATTTGCAGTAGGGGTCACCACGGCATGTCGCTAAACATGAAGAGGTGGCAGCTGTACACGGGTTAGCGAACCGGTAAATTTGGGAACCCGGCAGACCCGAAGGTCTCCCGCGTACAGCCGCCATAAAACGGTAAAGACAGGCAAGAAGCCTGGCAATACTTTGGCATCACATCCCAACTAATCCGAGTCGCTAAACCCGATCGCTGATGAGCAGCGAAGTCAGGAGGCTAGTGACCCAAACGGTAAGGCGCAATAGGGTAGAGAGTCTCTAGGAAATGTCCTGCAAATTAAAGCGAATCTTCGCTGATGGCCTTTTAATCCGCAGGACCACAACCTCCGCGTTTCTTTGCTAAGCGACGCGTATTCCTACTTCGCTTGCTCTTCTCACCAAGCAGTATCACTATAGGCATAACCGCACCTTTTTGTGCGGTGACAGTGAGATCCACATCGTCCATTTTTTCTAAGAGAGTCTGATAGGTCGATGGTTAAATAAGCATGGTTGCCATCAGTTTGTTCCACCTTGCCCCTGAGTTCTTTCGAGCAGTTGCGCTTATGTCTATAAAAAAGCAAGCCAGCCCTCGAGGTTTTCAGGGGCAAGCCTATTGTCACTTGACCTTAAGTGGGAGAGGCACTCTTAAAACTCAATCGAGTAGAAGATACAAGTAAATCAAGTGCGGTGGATGTATCTTGGAATACTTGCATACTTACCTGGTCTCCTTTATTTAAAGAAAGTTCAACGGTTAAGCCGAGGTAAGTGTTGTTTCCACCTCCGGTAGCATTTTTAGATTCATTCATTACCTCCACGCCATTCACGTTGACTCTAATTAATCTTGTGCCAATTGAGTTGGCAGTAAAGTTGGCGTTGGCAGTTACCGTGTACCTATTGGTGATAGGGGCGGTGATGTAAGTTGCGTGTGTTGGATCGTGTAGGGCGCTTGGATCAAAAATGGCCGCAGTGAAATCGACATCGGTCAGCACGCCCTGAGTAATTGATTGCTTAGTATTTAGACCTATCACACAACTGAAGTGCTCTTGTTGTGGAATGGCTTCGATATCATCTTGGAAGAGGTTGCCTTCAGCGTGAAAGTTATAGGCGTTCATGTTGTCAAGGCCGAATTTAATATAAGGGCGGCCACTGGATGCAGCGTAATTCCCATACCCTTTAAAGCCAGATGAACGCACATTCAGCTTCTGCTTACCAGCAACAGAAGACGTGAACGTAGCAAAGATGTTAGTGATGGTGAAGTTTTTATCGCTGACTCTGTTGAATGAGCAAGAGTCTATATTGTGAACGCAATGGTTAGGGTTTAAAGTAGCATCCGGTGCATTGCTCGCGCTTACCCACACATCAGCAATACCATTGTTCTGCTCAAAGTAGACGCCGTTAAGGTTAGCACCTACGCCACCTTGCACACCGCAGTCCTGGAACAATAGGCCGAAACCTTTACCGTCTCCATCGATTCCGTTACCTTCTATATCCCCGCCGTAGAAGTTAATGCAAGAACCTTTAACAAAGGCGGCACCATACGTTTTATTGCCAGCAATTTGGCAGCCAATAAAGTCAAGTCCATTGGGGGCTGTACTATTGATAAGCCTAGGGCTACGCTGTTCAGCAATAAGCCCTCTGTTATTCCAATGGATAATAATTTTTTGAAATGAAGAGAAGTCCGCATCCAGAAGCTTTAAACCAAAATCCAGCAGGGTGAGTTCAATGTCTTGCATGAACATATGCTGGCAAGTGTCTTGGTAAAAGCCAATAGATCCAGATACCTGATTGCCCTTAATGGCGAATCCGGAAAATACTTGAAACATTTGCGATGGGATTGCTCCAGAACCGGTGCCGCCAGTAACCTTTATACAAGCGTCGGTGCCCGTAAATTCAAAGCGGCACGTTTGGATGCCGCTTCCGCGCATATCGATTTTGCGGGTGTCAGTGAATTCGGTGGAACCACTAAGATCAAAGTTTAGAGTTTTGCTAATAAGGTATTTGCCGGAAGGGATACGGATTTCAATACCGGCTGTTATTGCAGCGTTAATGCAGTTTTGAAATGCAACTGTATCGTCTGTTTTTCCATCACCTTTGCAACCGAACTGACGTGGATTGTAGAAAGGAAGACTCGACGCTTTCCACCGTCCACCATCGGTTGGATTAACCAGGATTGTTCCTCCATTATCAGCGGAAACAGTATCGGTTGGATCCAGTTGATAATCTACGCCACCGCCACCCGTAAAGGAAGTCGTACCATAGTCAAATGTACGAGCGTACGGTGCGCCGGTATTAGACAATTGGCGAATAGCAGTTGCGCTTTTACTGGGCAGAATGACATTTAGTGACTCTGAAGTTCCTGGGGTGCCTTGTGGTTCTAGGGAGCCTGGTTCTCCATTTGGAGAAAAAACAGATGAATCTGTCATGCTATACATCCTGTAGTAATTTGATATTGAATATAAAGCAACCTTTCTTGAGTAAACAAGAAGAAAGCTCGTTATGTGTCACCTATATATTGCTTCGAGCAAGATCAACTGCGCACCTCAGTCCGAAAACTTCATCTCCCTTGTCGTTCCCATCAACAACCCCGCGTTCTGCTCCGTCACTTCCCTGATGTAATCCCACAACAGCGTAATCCGCTTCAGCTTCCGCAAATCCTCCCGGCAATACATCCAAAACTGCCGCGTTATCGCAATCTGCTCGCCCAGCACCGGCAACAACCGTGGATCCTGCGCCGCCAGAAAGCACGGCAAAATAGCCATCGACCGGCCCTGCTGCGCCGCCACGTACTGCGCGATCACGCTGGTACTGCGCAAACTCGCGCTGGCGCCGGGCACCACGTTTGCCAGGTACAACAGCTCCGAACTGAACGCCAGATCATCCACATAGCTGATAAATGGATGCTCGGCCAAATCTGCCGGTTTGCGGATCGGCGGGTGTTGGTCGAGGTAGTCCTGGGTCGCGTACAGCTGCAGCTTGTAGTCGCACAGTTTGCAGCACACATACGGCCCGTGTTCCGGGCGTTCCAGGGCGATCACTATGTCGGCTTCGCGCTTGGACAGGCTGATGAAGTGGGGCAGGGGCAAAATATCCACCGAGATTGCCGGGTAAGTGTCGACAAAGTGGCTGAGCTGCGGCGTGACAAAAAAGCTGCCGAAACCTTCGGTGCAGCCCATGCGCACATGGCCGGACAGCGCCACGCCAGAGCCGGACACCTGCTCGCAGGCCATGTGCAGCGTGCTTTCGATGGACTCCGCATACCCCAGCAAACGCTGGCCTTCGGTGGTGAGCACGAAGCCGTTGGTCCGGGATTTTTCGAACAGCAATGTGCCGAGCGACACTTCCAACGAACTGATGCGCCGCGACACGGTGGTGTAGTCCACCGCCAGGCGCTTGGCGGCGACGCTGGCCTTGCGGGTGCGGGCCACTTCGAGGAAAAACTTCAGGTCATCCCAGTTCAGGGAGCCCAATGACGTGATGTTTTTTTGCATATTGGACCGGCTTTTATGTGCGTTCTTATTAGAGATTTGCACATCTATACTCCAAAAACAGTCCGAACGCCTCATTCTTCAAGGCGATAGGGGTGTGCTCTCAATAGATGGCGGATCGCGTTGGAGCTGTGATTGTGTCAGGCAAGGCGCGGGACGAAGAGGATGCTTCTGCCTCTTCAAGTCCCGCAACGCAGACTGGCGCGATCACAGCTCCAACCCGCAGGGCCAAGTCCCAAATGAAAGTGTTAGGGATGAACCGGATTTACGCTGGGACGCAGGCGCGACCGTCAGCTATTGAGAGCACACCCCTGGCCTTGGTTCTCTGCACAAATATAAGATTTGGAGACCACATGAACGCTTCTGCCAATATTTCCGTGCAACAGGTCAAGTTGCTGATCAAGGGTGAATGGGTCGAATCCAAGACCACCCACTGGCAAGACATCGTCAACCCGGCCACTCAAGAGGTGCTGGCCAAAGTCCCTTTCGCCACCGCCGATGAAGTCAACGCCGCCATCGACGCTGCCCATCAAGCTTTTCAAACCTGGAAGCTCACGCCGATCGGCGCACGCATGCGCATCATGCTCAAGCTGCAAGCCTTGATCCGCGAACATTCCAAGCGCATCGCCGTAGTCCTGAGCGCCGAGCAGGGTAAGACCATTGCCGACGCCGAAGGCGATATTTTCCGTGGCCTGGAAGTGGTCGAACACGCGTGTTCTATCGGCACCTTGCAGATGGGCGAGTTCGCTGAAAACGTCGCCGGTGGCGTCGACACCTACACCCTGCGCCAGCCGATCGGCGTGTGCGCAGGCATCACTCCGTTCAACTTCCCGGCGATGATTCCACTGTGGATGTTCCCGATGGCGATTGCCTGCGGTAACACTTTCGTGCTCAAACCGTCCGAACAAGACCCTCTGTCGACGATGCTGCTGGTAGAGCTGGCGCTGGAAGCCGGTGTGCCGGCCGGCGTGCTCAACGTGGTGCACGGCGGCAAGGATGTGGTGGATGCGCTGTGCACCCATAAAGATATCAAGGCAGTTTCTTTCGTCGGTTCGACCGCCGTTGGTACCCACGTGTACGACCTGGCCGGTAAACACGGCAAGCGCGTGCAGTCGATGATGGGCGCCAAGAACCACGCCGTGGTGCTGCCGGACGCCAACCGCGAACACACCTTGAATGCCCTGGTCGGTGCCGGTTTCGGCGCGGCAGGCCAGCGTTGCATGGCCACCTCGGTGGTGGTGCTGGTGGGCGCGGCCAAGCAGTGGCTGCCGGATTTGAAAGCGCTGGCGCAAAAACTCAAGGTTAACGCCGGCAGTGAAGCGGGCACGGATGTCGGCCCGGTGATCTCCAAACGCGCCAAGGCCCGCATTCTGGAACTGATCGAAAGCGGCGTGAAAGAAGGCGCCAAGCTGGAGCTGGACGGCCGCGACATCAAGGTGCCGGGCTTCGAACACGGCAACTTCGTCGGCCCGACCCTGTTCTCGGGCGTGACCACTGACATGCAGATCTACACCCAGGAAATCTTCGGCCCGGTGCTGGTGGTGCTGGAAGTCGCCACGCTGGATGAGGCCATCGCGCTGGTCAACGCCAACCCGTTCGGCAACGGCACTGGCCTGTTCACCCAAAGCGGTGCGGCCGCGCGTAAGTTCCAGAGCGAAATCGATGTAGGCCAGGTCGGTATCAACATCCCGATTCCGGTGCCAGTGCCGTTCTTCAGCTTCACCGGTTCGCGCGGTTCCAAGCTCGGCGACCTCGGCCCGTACGGCAAGCAAGTGGTGCAGTTCTACACCCAGACCAAAACCGTCACCAGCCGCTGGTTCGACGACGACACGGTCAACGATGGCGTCAACACCACCATCAACCTGCGCTGATTTGGGGATACGACCATGAAGATTGCATTTATCGGCCTGGGCAACATGGGCGCGCCCATGGCCCGCAACCTGATCAAGGCTGGCCATGCGCTGAACCTGTTTGATTTGAACCAGACAGTGCTCAAGGAGTTGGCCGAACTGGGCGGCACCATCAGCGACTCGCCGCGTGATGCGGCCAGCGGCGCGGAGCTGGTGATTACCATGCTGCCGGCCGCTGCCCATGTGCGCAGCGTGTGGCTGAATGAAGATGGCGTGCTTGCTGGCATCGGCAAAGGCGTGCCGGCGGTGGATTGCAGCACCATCGACCCGCAAACCATTCGCGATGTGTCTGCCGCGGCGGCAAAACAAGGCGTGGTGGTGGCCGACGCACCCGTCTCCGGCGGCACGGGTGGCGCGCAAGCCGGGACGCTGACCTTCATGGTCGGCGCCACCCCGGAACTGTTCGCCACCCTGCAACCGGTGCTGGCGCAGATGGGCCGCAATATCGTGCATTGCGGCGATGTCGGCACCGGCCAGATCGCCAAGATCTGCAACAACCTGTTGCTCGGCATCAGCATGGTCGGCGTCAGCGAGGCCATGGCCCTGGGCGATGCGCTGGGCATCGACACGCAAGTGCTGGCCGGGATTATCAACAGCTCCACCGGGCGCTGCTGGAGTTCCGACACTTACAACCCATGGCCGGGCGTGATTGAAACTGCGCCGTCGTCCCGTGGCTATACCGGTGGTTTCGGCGCCGACCTGATGCTCAAGGACCTGGGGCTGGCCACCGAAGCCGCACGCCAGGCCAAGCAACCGGTAATCCTCGGCGCCGTGGCCCAGCAGTTGTATCAATCGATGAGTCAGCGTGGGGAAGGGGGTAAAGACTTCTCGGCGATCATCAACAGCTATCGCAAACCCAAGTAGGGGCGTTTCCGAGAGCCCGCGTCGGGCGGGCTCTCGGGTTTTTGCCGGTTACCACAGTGGCTTTTCGTAGCTGACGATCAAGCGTGTTTCGTCTATATCGCTTTCAAAGTTGGAGCGCATCATTGCGTTGCGTAAGCGGACTTTGACGTTTTTCAGGGTCGGATTCTGGAAGGCATAGCTCACATCGATATCCCGTTCCCACTCACGCCCGTCCGAACGGCCCGGCCCTCGGTCGACGTTGCTGCCCGATGCATAGCGCGTGAACATGGAAAGGCCGGGAACGCCCAGCGCGGTGAAGTCGTAGTCGTAGCGTACTTGCCAGGATTTTTCATCCTTATTGGCGAAGTCGCTGTACTGCAGAAAATTCACCAGTGTGGGATAGCTTCCTCTTACAGCTGCGTGGCCTGTGTTGCCTGACATGGTTTGGTAGGCCCCACCCAATTTATGCGCCCCCCATGCGTAGGTCAGCATCGCACCCACTGCGGTGTTGTCGATGTTGGTTTGGCCGTTATCGAGAGAGCGCGTGTAACGCAATTCACTTTTCAGGCTTTGGTCCTCGGCAACTGGATAGGTATGTTGAAGGCTGCCCGCGTGCTGGGTGTAGAGGTTGTCCAGCGTGCTGTAGTAGTAGCTGGCGGTGAGTTGTTTGTTGACGGCGTAACTACCGCCTGCAAAGTCGAATGCATTCGATTGATTCTTCCCACGAACCACGATATTCCTGCGTGCGCCGGTGGCGACCGCCAACGCTTCATAGTTGGTTGAGTCGACCTGGTTGACGTGGGTAATTCTGCCCACGTCCAGCGTCAGGTCTTTGAGTTCCTGGGAGCGCAGGTGCGCGCCCTTGAAAAGCTGCGGCTGCAAGCGGCCGACGTTTTTTTCCAGTATCGGTAGCGCTGGTGGGGCCAGCGCACCGATTTTCAGCGTCGTTTGGGAAGCCCTGAATTTTGCCGTAAAAGCGGCTTCGCCATAGCTGTCTTCGGCTTTGCCGGATTGACGCACCGGCAATAAGCCGGAGCGGGTTCGGTCTGCACTTGAATCAAGCTTGAAGCCCGCCATGGCGAGGACATCGACGCCAACACCCACGGTGCCTTCGGTGTACCCGGACTCAATTTGCAACGCGAAACCTTGTGCCCATTCTTCGCGCTTGGACTGCGTGGCATTGGGCTCACGGTAGTCACGGTTGAAGTAAAAGTTCTTCAGCTCAAGCTTGCCGGTGCTGTCACTGATGAAGTCAGCGAGGGCAGAGGGTGCGAGAAAAACACAGATGTTTAACACACATACTTTGGTCAGGACGTTCAATTGGGCAGCCTGCGTGAGTGGGAAGACTCATCGCAGGGTGCTTTAAAGGGGCCGGACTCACGCTAGGGAAAAACTGAAGCAGGCCGAGGATTTATCTGATGCTGCTTATGCAAACACAAAATACTTACGCACGGTCTCGACCACTTCCCACGTGCCCTTCATACCGGGTTCCACCACAAAGATATCCCCAGCCCGCAAGTGAATCGGCTCCATGCCTTCTGGTGTGATCACGCAGTAGCCTTCCTGGAAGTGGCAATATTCCCACTTTACGTATTCCACGTACCACTTGCCCGGCGTGCAGATCCAGGTGCCCATGATCTTGCTGCCGTCTTCGCTGGTGTAGGCGTTGAGGTTGACGGTGTGCGGGTCGCCCTCGAGCTTTTCCCATTTGCAGGCATCCAGGACAGGTAGCGGGTGGGTGTCACGCAGTACGGTGATGGGCTTGGACATGATGGCTCCGAGGCAGGGAAGGGAAAGATGAACCCTAAGGCCTTGGGCGTTGTGTCAGTGGTCTGAACTCGACATCGGGATGCCCAGAAGCGCAGCCGAATGCGATCTCTCAGACACTGTGCAGTCCATGTGGGAGCGGGCTTGCCCGCGATAGCGGAGTGTCAGGTACTGGAGATGCAGCTGTGCCGCCGTCATCGCGGGCAAGCCCGGCTCCCACAGGGAAAGGAGGCGCTCTTGAGTGATAGGTTTGTGCGGTAAAGCGCTATTTCCCCGCAGTAACTGCGAAAAATTTCCCGTGTTGCGCAGGAATTAGCAAGAAAATGCACGGCTGGCCCTCGTATCATTCACCCAAGAACGAGTGAGAGCCTTGCAATGAACCCAATAAAAACGTGGTGGGATATCAGCCCGCCCTTGAGCACGGCGACGCCGACCTGGCCGGGCGATACGCCGTTCCAGGAAGAGCGCGTGTGGCAGTTTGGCCCGGAGTGCCCGGTGAATGTGGGCCGCGTGACGTTTTCGCCGCACACTGGCGCCCATGTGGACGCGCCGCTGCATTACAGCGCCGACGGTGCGCCGATCGGCGAGGTGTCGCTGGATGTGTACATGGGCCCGTGCCGGGTGTTGCATTGCCTGGGCAGCGGCGCGCTGGTGCAGCCGCATCAGTTGCAAGGGCGTGTGGATAACTTGCCTGAGCGTGTGCTACTGCGCACTTATCCACAAGCACCGCTGACCGAGTGGGACTCGAACTTCACCGCCATCGCACCACAAACCATTGAGCTGCTCGCCAGCCTGGGCGTGCGTCTGATCGGTATCGACACACCGTCCCTGGACCCGCAACAGTCCAAGACCATGGATTCGCACAACGCCGTGGCCCGCCATGGCATGGCGATTCTCGAAGGCATCGTGCTTGATGATGTACCGGAGGGCGACTATGAGTTGATCGCGCTGCCGTTGCGTTTTGCCAACCTGGACGCCAGCCCCGTCCGTGCCATTCTCCGCCCGCTCAAGGAGCCCACGCGATGAGCCAGTGTCCCTTTTCACCTGATTACCAGCCGCCGGAAGAATGGCATAACGCCGAACTGAATTTTTCCGAGTCCATGAGCTACGGCGACTACCTGGACCTGGGCAAAGTCCTCAGCGCCCAGCACCCGCTGTCGCCCGATCACAACGAAATGCTCTTTATCATCCAGCACCAGACTTCAGAGCTGTGGATGAAACTGATGCTCCACGAACTCAAGGCCGCCCGCGAGCACGTGCGCCTGGGCGAGTTGCCGCCGGCATTCAAGATGCTGGCGCGAGTGTCACGGATCTTCGATCAACTGGTGCATGCCTGGGCCGTGCTGGCGACCATGACGCCGTCGGAGTACAAGGCGATTCGCCCGTTTCTGGGGCAGTCGTCGGGGTTCCAGTCGTTCCAGTACCGTGAGATCGAATTTATCCTTGGCAATAAAAGCGCAGCGCTGTTGCGGCCGCACGCGCATCGGCCAGAATTGTTGAACGAGTTGAAAGTGGCGATTGCCACGCCGTCGCTGTACGACGAGGCGATTAATCTGATGGTTAAAGCCGGGTTGGCGATTGACCCCAAGCGCGCCGAACGCGACCCGACGGCGGCCACGGTTCACGATGAGTCCGTGGAGGCGGCGTGGCGCGAGGTGTATCGCGACCCGAGTCGGTATTGGGATTTGTATCAGTTGGCCGAGAAGTTTATCGACCTGGAAGACTCATTCCGCCAGTGGCGCTTTCGGCATGTGACCACGGTGGAGCGCATCATTGGCTTCCAGCCCGGCACCGGTGGCACCGAAGGCGTGGGTTACCTGCGCAAGATGCTCGACACGGTGCTGTTCCCCGAACTGTGGCGAGTGCGTTCCACGCTCTAAACAAAAAGCCCCGGAATCCCGGGGCTGATCGTTCCCACGCTCTGCGTGGGAATGCCGCTTTGGACGCTCTGCGTCCGCTTCATGTGGGAGCTGGCTTGCCTGCGATAGCGGTCTGTCAGCCAGCTCATCCACTGACTGACCCACCGCCATCGCGGGCAAGCCCGGCTCCCACAGGGATCACCGTGCGTTCACTACCGCGTTGCTTTTTCTAATCCGCAACCGGTAGGCAATGTAGATAATCCCCACCCAAACCGGCATCGCATACACCGAGTTGTTAATCCCCGGAATCGCCAGCATCACGCTGATGATCATCACCATGAACGCCAGGCACAGGTAGTTGCTGAACGGGAACCAGAAGGTCTTGAACGACGGCGTCACGCCTTGCTCGCCCATGGCCTTGCGGAACTTGATGTGGGTGAGGCTGATCAGTGCCCAGTTGATCATCAGCGAGGCAACCACCAGCGCAAACAGCAGTTCCAGCGCACTGTGCGGCGCGACGTAGTTGACCACCACGCACAGCATCGTCACCAGCGCCGAAATGGCCAGGGCGCGAATCGGCACGCCTTGTTTGTTGAGTTTCATCAGCGCTTTGGGCGCATCGCCTTGCTCGGCCAGGCCGAACAGCATGCGGCTGTTGCAGTACACGCCGCTGTTGTACACCGACAGCGCCGCGGTCAGCACCACGAAGTTGAGAATGTGCGCGGCGGTGTCGTTACCGATCAGCGAGAAGATCTGTACAAACGGGCTGCCGCTGTAGGCATCGCCCGACGCGCCGAGTGTTTGCAGCAGTTGGTCCCACGGGTACAGCGACAGCAGCACGGTCAGCGCGCCGACGTAGAAAATCAGGATGCGGTAGACCACCTGGTTGATCGCCTTGGGGATCACTTTGCGCGGCTCGCTGGCCTCGGCTGCGGTGATACCCACCAGCTCCAGGCCGCCGAACGAGAACATGATGAACGCCATCGACATCAACAGCCCCATGCCGCCATTGGGGAAGAACCCGCCGTGGCTCCACAGGTTGCTCACCGAGGCTTGCGGGCCACCGGTGCCGCTGAACAGCAGGTAACAACCGAGCACGATCATGCCGACAATCGCCACCACCTTGATGATCGCGAACCAGAACTCGGCTTCACCGAAGAACTTCACGTTGAGGGTGTTGATCAGGTTGACCGCGACAAAGAACACCAGCGCGCTGACCCAGGTCGGAATCTCCGGCCACCAGAACTGGATGTATTTGCCCACGGCTGTCAGTTCGGCCATGCCCACCAGCACGTAGAGCACCCAGTAGTTCCAGCCCGCGAGGAAACCTGCGTAACCGCCCCAGTATTTGTGGGCGAAGTGGCTGAAGGAGCCGGCCACCGGCTCTTCGACGATCATCTCGCCAAGCTGGCGCATGATCAGGAACGCGATGAAACCGGCAATCGCGTAGCCCAGGATCATGGACGGCCCCGCCGACTTGAGCACCCCGGCCGAGCCAAGGAACAACCCTGTGCCAATCGCCCCTCCCAAGGCGATCAGCTGAATGTGCCGGTTCTTCAGGCCACGCTTGAGGCCCACCGGGTTAACCATGTCATCCGCCATTAACATTCCCTTCTACTTGTTTTTCTTGAGGGTGAGTGCACGCCGCATCAGCCCCTCAGAACTGCTGAGGGTCAGATATTACTCTGCGTAAACTTTTCGTAATACAGCTGAACGCCATCAAGTGTCTGATCCGCCAGCCATTGTTGGATGGATTCGACCATTGGAGGGGGGCCGCATACGTACATATCGGCCGAACTGTCCCGCAATTCGGCCAGGTCGAAATGTTCGGTGAGGTAACCGCGTTTGCCAGGCCACTCGGGTGACGGGGCGCTGAGCACTTCGGTGTAGCGAAAGTCGGGGATTGTCGAGGTGTAGGCTTCGATGCGTTGTGCTTCGCACAAGTCCTCGGCCCCGCGCACGCCGTAATACAAGTGGACCGGCTGGTTGCAGCCGTTGGCAGCCAGCTCATCGAGCATACCCAGCAAGGCCGACAAGCCAGTGCCGCCGGCCACCAGTATCAGCGGCCGGGTGACATGCCTGAGGTAGAAGGCACCCAATGGCGCCTCCATCAGCACTTGATCACCGACCTGGCAGCGCTCGCGCAGGTAGTTGCTCATGACACCATCGGGCAGCAGGCGCACCAGAAACTGCAGTTGATTACCCGGCCGGTTGGCGAAGGAGTACGAACGCCAACTGTCGGTGCCGGGCACCGCCAGGCGGGCGTATTGGCCGGGCAGGAAGTCCAGCGGGTTGTCCAGGGTCACCTGCAAAATCGCGGTGCTGGCCGACACCTGCTGCACTTCGCTGACCTTGCCGCGCACGTGTACCGGCCCCGGCGCGTTGCACAGGCTCGAATCAAAATCGAAGTAGAACGTAGCGTCGGACTGCACCCGCGTCTGGCAACTGAGCATCTTCCGTTGCTTGAGGTCGAGGCTGGAGAGGGCTTCGTCGTCGACATAATCCTGGGTGTAATCGCCGGACTCGCAACGACCCTGGCAGGTGCCGCACACGCCTTCGCGGCAATCGAGCGGGATCTTGATGCCGTTGCGCAATGCCGCATCCAGCAGGATTTCATTCGCGCCTACCGGGAAAAACAGGGTCTTGCCGTCGGCAAAACTGAAGGCCACTTTGTGATTCATATGTTGTTCTCCGCGCGCATAACCTGTGGCGAGGGAGCTTGCTCCCGCTGCGCACTGGAGCGCCAGCCCGGTCAACCGGGAGCAAGCTCCCTCGCCACAGTGGGTGGTGTGTTGTATTAGAGGTGATAGAAATCCAGCACCGAGTTGATGGTGTCGTTGAGCAACAGTGCGTGCTTGCGGGTGATCAGCCAGCTGTCCCCATCCGGCTTGAGGTGGTAAGTGGCAGGCCCGTAAAACTGCTCTGAGGTGGCCAGGCGATAGAACAGCGTGTGCCAGTTCAGCTTCACCTCCAGCGTGCCGTCTGCCTGCTCGGCGATCCGCACGTTATTGATCAAGTGCAAGGTGCGCGGCATCGGCGTGGCCGACGCCGCCTTGCCGGTGCGCAAACGGAACACGCGGTCTTCCAGGCCCGAACGGTTGGCGTAGTAGATCAGCGACATTTCGCGTTTGGGGTCGCGGGTGTACACGTGCTCCGAGTCCCATTGCGGCAAGTGAAACTCGCTCTGCGGGTCGAACAGCTGCACATAGGCGTCCCAGTCCTGGGCGTCGCACAGCTCGGATTTGCGGTAGAAGAATTGCTCGATCCGGTACTGCAATTGGGCATCCATCACTTCACCTCCCGCAGTGTCAGCGCTTGCTGGTCCAGGCCTTTGAGCAGAAATTGCTGCCAGTTGCGATGCTGGTTCACATACAGGCCTTCGTGGGTGAATTCGGTGCCGGTCATGGCCGGTTGAATGCCGATGGCTTCGCTGTTCGGCGTAGGGCCGGTTTCCCAGCGATGGCTGCCCCGTGAGATATCGCTCCAGCGCTCCAGGCGGCCCTGGAAACCGCGCTGGGCTTCGCGAAACTCCACCAGATCATCCGGCGTGCCCATGCCCGATACGTTGAAGAAATCCTCAAACTGGCGAATGCGGTTTTCGCGGTCGGCATCCGACTCGTTTTTCACGCCCAGGCACTGGCTGATGATCTCCGTCTTGTTCCACGCCACCGGGCGGATGATGCGCAGCTGCGAGCTGATCTGGTCGAGAAAGAACAGGCTAGGGTAGATGTTCAGGTTGCGCAGGCGGTGCATCATCCACTCGGCTTTCTGCTGGCCGTGTTCTTCCACCAGGCGCGGCATGATGGTGGCGTAGCCCGAGCGCACGCTGGGGTTGGGCATGTCGCTGAACAGCACGCTGTGGCCGTTGTTGAAGGCGAACCAGCCGTCATCGGTATTCGCGTCGCCGGCGCCGAGTTTGCTGTAGTCCAGTGTGCTGGCGGACGCGCTGCCGTTTTCGGTATTCACCTGCTGGCGATGCTGCACCGTGGCCACGTAGTTGTAGTGCACGGTGCTGACGTGATAACCGTCCAGGCCGTTTTCGTTTTGCAGTTTCCAGTTGCCGTCGTAGGTGTAGGCGGATTTGCCCGGCAACACTTCCAGCTCACCGGTGGCCGACTGCGCGACCATCATGTCGAAGAACACTTTGGCGTCACCGAGGAAGTCTTCCAGGCTGTCGGTGCCTTGCACGTTGAGGCTGATGAACACAAAGCCCTTGTAGCTTTCGATACGGGCTTTTTTCAGGCCGCGTGTGGCGTTGTCGAAACCTTCCGGGTACTCGCCCGGCGCCTTGACCTTCACCAGCCGGCCGTCGCTCTTGTAGCACCACGCGTGGAACGGGCAGGTAAAGGTCGATTGGTTGCCCTTGCCGACGCGGGTCAGTGTGGTGCCACGATGCTGGCAGGCGTTGATCAGCGCATTGAGTTGGCCTTCGCCGTCGCGGGTGATGATCATCGGCTGGCGCCCGGCGCGCATGGTCACGAAGTCGTGGTTATTGGCCAGTTCGCTTTCGTGGCAGGCGTAGATCCAGTTTTTTTCGAAGATCAGTTCCATCTCCAGGTCGAACAGTTCGGGCTCGGTGAACATGTCGCGGGCGATGCGAAACACTTCATCCACCGGCCGAAAGTCCAGGCAACCTTCGATAAACGTTTTCCACTGCTCGACGCTTCTTGCACCACTCATGGGAGGCACCTTTTTAGATAGGGGCTAATCGGTGGGTTATTAGAGGCAGTGGGGCAGGGCGCGGGCTATCCGCTTAATGGGTGAAGGCAGGCCGCAAAATTGGGCAGCAAATACCCAGTTCAGTGCGCCCAGGTGACGCCATGCGCTACTGTCATACCAAAGGAAGGTCGCAAATGCCTGCGGCTTATCCACATAGTCGACGCTTGCTATCCACCCGGTTGCATTCAGGCGGGCGTGGCGTAGAACTTGCTGTCGATTGCCAACGACGCGCCGCCAGAGCGCGCAACCGCCTAACCGCCGTGGGTGCACCCTGATGAGTAGCCATACACGCGAGATCCATATTCAACGCTTCGACCTGGAGGGCGCCTGCAGCTGGATGTCCGGCATCTGCGGGCCGCACCGCCTGGCGACAAGCACGCCCGAGCGCCTGCGTTTTCACCACAGCGCCAATGTGTTCAAGTCCCGCGCCACTACCTTGGGCGTGATCGAGTACGGCACCGATGTGACCATTG
Organism: Pseudomonas sp. WS 5146; assembly: GCF_012985495.1. Classification (NCBI taxonomy): domain Bacteria; kingdom Pseudomonadati; phylum Pseudomonadota; class Gammaproteobacteria; order Pseudomonadales; family Pseudomonadaceae; genus Pseudomonas; species Pseudomonas sp. WS 5146. The sequence continues at coordinate 92,314 of NZ_JAAQWL010000014.1, read as the reverse complement.
ATATCGAAGACGCCGAGCACTTCAGCAGCTACAGCCTGAGCCTGCCGTTGGTGGGCGAGCAGGAATTGAGCAAGAACGGCGAGCGCCTGAGTTCCAACCGTGACCAAGGCGTGATTTTGTCGCCTAACGAGCATCAGGTGCTGGCGATTTCCGGTGATTGTCGCAAGTTGCAGGTGGTGATTACGCGGGCGGCGATGAGTGAGTCGCTGGAAGGGTTGCTGCAACGGCCGATTGAAGCGCCACTGCGGTTTGAGTCGGTGATGGATGCGGTGGACGGTGCTTCGGCATCGTGGTGGCGCATGGCGCGCTACTTTATTGCGGAGCTTGAGTGCAGCAGCGAGTTGTATGAGCAGGCGGCGTTTACGCGGGATCTGGAAAGCTCGTTGATCAAGGGTTTGATCCTGGCCCAGCCGAACAACTATTCAGAAGAATTGCGCGACGTGCTCGGCGTGAAGCTGCCGCATTACCTGATTCGGGCGCGGCAATACATCCACGACAACGCCCGCGAGGCGATCCATTTGGAAGACCTGGAAGCGGCTGCGGGTGTGTCGCGGTTCAAGCTGTTCGATGCGTTTCGTAAATACTTTGCGCTGTCGCCGATGGCGTATTTGAAGAAGTACCGACTGGGTGTCGTGCGCCAGGAAATCCTCGAGCATGGTTCAATCCGCACCATCTCCGAGATCGCGCTGGGCTGGGGCTTTACCCACTTGGGACGGTTTTCGGCGGAGTACCGCAAACTCTTCGATGAATCCCCCAGCCAGACCCTGCAGCGCAAACGCCTGCGCAGTCTCTGAACTGTATGAAGATCAAACTGTGGGAGCTGGCTTGCCTGCGATAGCGGTGGACCCGTTGGCATCCTGGTTAACTGACCCACCGCTATCGCAGGCAAGCCAGCTCCCACAGGGGAATTGCGGTGTTTGGAGGGTTTCAGATCAACTCCTCAACCAACTGCAAACAATGACTCAGCCCTGGCGACTGATCATTCACTCGCCTGCTCAGGATAATCGGCGAGGTCGCAGTGGCTTCCACAATCGGCGTGTAGCCGATATCCGCCCGGTGCAACACCTGCACCGAGGCCGGCACCAGCGTCACGCCCATTCCCGCGCCCACCAGCCCGATGGCCGTCTGCAACTCGTTGGTCCACTGCACCACCTTGAGGCTCAAGCCATGGGCGTCGAACAGCGCGATCACATGGTCGGCATAGCTGGGGCGCGGGTTGCCGGGGTAGAGCACAAACGGCTCTGCGGCCAATTGCGCGAGGGTGGCGGGCGCGCCCAGCAGCGAGTGGCCGGCGGGCAATACGGCCACCAGTCGATCTTCCACCAGCACGCGCTGGACGATGGCCGGGTCGTCGATGCGAATGCGCCCGAAACCCACATCAATGCGCCCGGCCTTGAGCGCCTCGACTTGCTGCAGGGTGGTCATCTCCGACAAGCCCAATTCCAGCTCCAGCGCCTCATGGTTGCGCAGCCGCCGTATCAACTCCGGCAGCACGCCATACAGGGTCGATGGCGCAAAGCCGATGCCCAGCCAGGTCTTTTCGCCCTGGCCGATGCGCCGCGTGGTATCGCAAACCTTGGCCAGTTGTTCCAGCAGCACATTGGCGTGCTCATAGAAAAATCGCCCGGCTTCGGTCAGCCGCAACGGGCGGCCGCGTTCCAGCAACATCACGCCCAGTTCATCTTCCAGTTGCTGGATCTGCCGGCTCAATGGCGGCTGGGCGATGTGCAGGCGTTCGGCTGCGCGGGTGAAGTTGAGGGTTTCACCCAGCACCTGGAAATAGCGAAGATGACGCAGTTCCATGACGGTTCCTTTTATACCTTGAGGGTATCGTGCGAGACCCATTCTATATTGGAAGCCTTTAAAGATACGGCACAGAATCGGCTCAAATCTATAAAGAACCCAACGGGTATAGCCATGCCGATTTGCGCCATCGAGTCGATCGAGACCATCATCGTCGACCTTCCCACCATTCGCCCGCACAAGCTGGCGATGCACACCATGCAAAACCAGACGTTGGTGATCATCCGCCTGCGCTGCGCCGACGGCATTGAAGGCATCGGCGAGTCCACCACCATCGGCGGTTTGAGCTATGGCAACGAAAGCCCGGACAGCATCAAGGTCAACATTGACCGTCACTTCGCGCCGCTGCTGATCGGCCAGGACGCAAGCAATATCAACGCGGCCATGTTGCGCCTGGAGCGCAGCATTCGCGGCAATACCTTTGCCAAATCCGGCATCGAAAGCGCCTTGCTCGATGCACTGGGCAAACGCCTGAACCTGCCGGTAAGCGAGCTGCTCGGCGGGCGTGTGCGCGATGCGTTGCCGGTGGCCTGGACCTTGGCCAGCGGCAACACCGAACAGGACATTGCCGAGGCCGAAAAGATGCTCGACCTGCGCCGCCACCGTATCTTCAAGTTGAAGATCGGCGCCGGTGAGGTCAGCCGCGACCTGGCCCATGTGATCGCGATCAAAAAAGCCCTGGGCGAGCGCGCCAGCGTGCGTGTCGACGTCAACCAGGCCTGGGACGAGGCCGTGGCCCTGCGCGCCTGCAAGGTGCTGGGCGATAACGGCATCGACCTGATCGAGCAGCCTATTTCGCGCAATAACCGTGGCGGCATGGCCCGGCTCAACCTGTCGAGCCCGGCGCCGATCATGGCCGATGAATCCATTGAATGTGTCGAAGACGCCTTCAACCTGGCCCGCGAAGGCGCGGCTTCGGTGTTCGCGCTCAAGATAGCCAAAAACGGCGGCCCACGGGCGGTGTTGCGCACCGCCGCGATTGCCGAGGCGGCGGGCATCGGCTTGTACGGCGGCACCATGCTCGAAGGCGGCATCGGCACATTGGCGTCGGCGCATGCCTTTCTCACGCTGAACACGCTGGTGTGGGGCACCGAATTGTTCGGCCCACTGCTGCTCACCGAAGACATTCTCACCGAACCGCCGGTTTACCGCGATTTCGAGCTGCATGTCTCCACCGCACCGGGCCTGGGCCTGGCCATCGATGAAGAGCGCTTGGCGTTCTTGCGTCGTGACACACACTAAGAGGCGCCTGCCATGTTGTTCCACGTAAAAATGACCGTGAATCTGCCGCTGGACATGAACCCCGAGCGCGCCGCCAGCCTCAAGGCCGAGGAGAAAGCCCTGGCACAGCGCCTGCAACAAGAAGGCCAATGGCGCCACCTGTGGCGCATCGCCGGGCACTACGCCAACTACAGCGTGTTCGATGTCGACAGCGTACAAGACCTGCACGACCTGCTGATGCAACTGCCGCTTTTCCCCTACATGGCCATCGAAGTGAACGCCCTGTGCCGCCACCCTTCGTCGATCCATGAGGACGACCGTTGAGCCTGCTTTGCACCCAATAATTACAAGATGAGGATTGCACCATGTCCATCCGACTGTCCCAGACTGCCCATGCCCAGGCGTTTCTCGAAGAAGCCAGTGGCAACCATAACGACGGCGGCAACCCGCGCGCCAAGGCGCTGATCTACCGGATCCTGCGCGATACGGTAAACATCATCGAAGACCTGGAAGTGACCCCGGAAGAGTTCTGGAAGGCGGTCAATTACCTCAATGAATTGGGTAAAAGTCAGGAAGCGGGTTTGCTGGCTGCCGGCTTGGGCCTGGAGCATTACCTGGACTTGCTGATGGACGCTGCGGACGAAGAGGCCGGTAAATCCGGCGGTACGCCCCGCACCATCGAAGGCCCGCTGTACGTGGCCGGCGCGCCGCTGAGCCAATACGAAGCGCGGCTGGACGATGGCAAGGACGACGCAGTGCCGCTGTTTATGCGCGGGCAAGTGCGCGACACCGACGGCAAGCCGTTGGCGGGTGCGATTGTGGATGTGTGGCAGGCCAACACGGGTGGCACCTATTCGTGGTTTGACCCAACGCAATCGGAGTTCAACCTGCGTCGGCGCATTGAGACCGATGCCCAGGGCAACTATCGTTTTCGTAGCATCGTGCCGTCCGGTTATGGCTGCCCGCCGACCGGGCCGACTCAACAACTGCTCGACCAGTTGGGTCGCCACGGACAGCGGCCGGCGCATATTCACTTCTTCATCTCGGCGCCGGGGCACCGGCACCTGACCACGCAGATCAACCTGTCGGACGACCCGTACCTGCATGATGATTTTGCCTACGCGACGCGCGATGAGTTGATCGCCGAGATTCGCTTTAGTGACGATCAGCAATTGGCGCGCGAGTTTGGGGTGCAAGGGCGGTTTGCGCAGATTGATTTTGACTTTGAGTTGCAGTCGTCTGCTGCGCCGCAAGAGCAGCAACGTATGCAGCGCGTTCGTGCCCTCGAAGACTGATTAAACGCGGTCAAAAAAATGTGGGAGCTGGCTTGCCTGCGATAGCAATGGTGAATGCACCACCGCTATCGCAGGCAAGCCAGCTCCCACAGGTTTTGTAGTGTTGCGGTTATTTGCGCACCACCAGATCCAACACCTCATCCCGGTCCTTGATCTTCTGCAACACAATCTCCGAACGAATATCCATCACCCCGGCCGTGCGGTTCAGGTGGTTCACGATAAAGTCGGAAAAGTGCTTGAGGTTGCGCGCCTGCACACGCAACACATAGTTGCTTGCACCCGTAATTACATAGGCACTGGCCACCTCCGGCCAGCCTTGCACCTTCTTGATAAACGTCTCGTGCCAGTCCTCCACATCCTGGCGCAACGACAGGTGCACGATGGCCTCAAGCTCAATCCCCAGCTGCTCGGCATTCAACACGGCGCGGTAGCCGCTGATGATTCCTTCGCTCTCCAGCAGGCGCAAACGGCGCAGGCAGGCGGAGGGCGAGAGGGCGACTTTTTCCGCCAGTTCCTGGTTGCTGATGCGGCCATCCTGTTGCAAAAAATGCAGGAGGCGCAGGTCGGTGGCGTCGAGAATCATGGTTAGAATAAATCCGCGTATTTGGGGGTTAAATTCGAATTTCCTACAGCTTAATTAGCCTGTTACCCACCACTTTGCACGAAAATTCTCTAAAACTTCGTTCATTATTTGGTCCATCTTTACTTATAAAAAATCAGGACAACCCATGACCACCCGAAGCCACTGCCAAGCCCTCGATGCCCAGGACCCGCTGGCGCCACTGCGTCAGCAGTTTGCCTTGCCTGCGGGCGTGATCTACCTCGATGGCAACTCTCTGGGCGCCCGCCCGGTGGCGGCGATGGCGCGCGCCCAGCAGGTGATTGCCGAGGAGTGGGGCAATGGCTTGATTCGCAGCTGGAACAGCGCCGGTTGGGCGGATTTGTCCCAACGCCTGGGCAACCGCCTGGCGCCGCTGATCGGCGCGCGTGACGGTGAAGTGGTGATTACCGATACCACCTCGATCAACCTGTTCAAGGTGCTCAGCGCTGCCTTGAGCGTGCAGCGCCAACGCGAGCCTGCGCGCAAGGTGATTGTCAGCGAAGCGAGTAACTTTCCCACCGATTTGTACATCGCCGAAGGCCTGACCGAGTTGTTGCAACAGGGCTATTCCCTGCGGTTGGTCAACAGCCCGGACGAGCTGCCCCAAGCCATCGACCATGACGTGGCGGTGGTGATGCTTACCCACGTCAATTACAAGACCGGCTACATGTACGACATGCAGGCGCTCACCGCCTTGAGCCACGAATGTGGCGCGCTGAGCATCTGGGACCTGGCGCATTCGGCGGGCGCGGTGCCCATCGACCTGAACAAGGCCGGTGCCGATTATGCGATTGGCTGCACCTACAAATACCTGAATGGCGGGCCGGGCTCGCAGGCGTTTGTGTGGGTCAACCCGGCCTTGGTGGATGTGGTGCGCCAGCCGCTATCGGGTTGGTTTGGCCACACGCGCCAGTTCGCCATGGAAGCTCAGTACGCGCCAAGCGCCGGTATCGCGCGCTACCTGTGCGGCACACAACCGATCACGTCGTTGGCAATGGTCGAATGCGGCCTGGAGATTTTTGCCCAGACCGACATGGCCAGCCTGCGCAGCAAATCCCTGGCCTTGACCGACCTGTTTATCGCGCTGGTCGAAGCCCGTTGCGCCGCCCACGGCCTGGAGCTGATTACGCCGCGTGAGCATGCCCGGCGCGGAAGCCACGTGAGTTTCGAACACCCTGAAGGTTATGCGGTGATCCAGGCCTTGATCGCCCGTGGCGTGATCGGCGATTACCGCGAGCCGCGCATCATGCGCTTTGGGTTTACGCCGTTGTACACAAGCTTTACCGAGGTATTTGATGCTGTAGAGATTCTGGGCGAAATCCTCGATAACTCCACTTGGGACCAGCCGCAATTCAAAGTGCGCAACAGCGTCACTTAAGGACAACACCTATCAACTGTGGGAGCTGGCTTGCCTGCGATAGCAATAGTGAATGCACCACCGCCATCGCAGGCAAGCCAGCTCCCACAAGGTTCAGCGCCAGCCATAACAATCACAATAATAAAGGGGCACACCACGTGACCACGCCAGACAACGGCTTTGCAGAGATCACCCATCGCGAACTGGGCCTGAGGCGCCAGCTCACTTCCGGCCAGATGAGCATGATCGCCATCGGTGGCGCCATCGGCACCGGGCTGTTCATGGGCAGCGCCTACGCCATCGGTTATGCCGGGCCGAGTGTGCTGGTGAGTTACGCCATCGGTGCGTTGATCACCTTGCTGTTGATGGGCTGCCTGGCGGAGATGACCGTGGCGCACTCCACCTCGGGCTCGTTCGGCGCCTATGCGGAGTTTTACATCAGCCCGCTGGCCGGCTTTCTGGTGCGTTATGCGTACTGGGCGGCGATTGTGCTGGCAGTGGGCGCCGAGGTCACGGCGGTGGCGATGTACATGAAGTACTGGTTCGCCAACGTGCCGGAGTGGGTGTGGATCGTGTCGTTTTCCAGTGTGCTGATTTTGCTCAATGCCATCAGCGTAAAGACCTTCGGCAACTTCGAATACTGGTTCTCGACCATCAAGATCACCGCAATCGTCGGCTTCATCATCCTCGCGGTGTACGTGGTGTTCGGCTCCGGTAATCCTGATTATGGCGTGCAGAACTACACGGCCCACGACGGGTTTTTCCCCCATGGGCTGAGCGGCATGTGGATCGCAGTGATCGTGTCGATCTTCAGCTATCTGAGCGTAGAAATGATTGCCGTGGCCGCCGGTGAAGCCGCCGACCCGGAGCAGGCGGTGAAGAAGGCCTTTCGCGCCACCATCGTGCGGTTGGTGGTGTTCTACCTGCTGACTCTGGCATTGATGCTCGCCATCGTGCCGTGGAACCAGGCCGGCCAGACCCAGAGCCCGTTTGTTACGGTAATGCAGACCATTGGTATTCCCGGTGCCACCGGGGTGATGAATTTCGTGATCCTGATCGCCGCGTTGTCGGCGATGAACAGCCAGCTCTATATCACCACACGCATGATGTTCAGCCTGTCGCGTGCAGGTTTTGCGCCCAAGTCCATGGGCGCCTTGAGCAAGAGCGGCATTCCGCTGAACGCCTTGCTGCTGTCCAGCTCCGGCATTGCCCTGGCGACCTTGTTGAACGTGGTGTACCCGGAAAGCTCGTTCACCTTGATGATGGCGATTTCGATGTTTGGCGCGATCTTCACCTGGTTCATGATCTTCCTCACGCACCTGTTTTTTCGCCGTTATCGCAAGCGTCATGGCGGGCCGAAGCTGTCGTTCCAGCTGCGCCTGTTTCCCTACAGCACATTGCTGGGCCTGGTGCTGATGGGGGCGGTGATGATCACCACGTACTTCACCGAGGCCTTCAAGATGACGCTGGTGTTTGGCGTGCCATTCCTGATGATTCTGTCGGCGGTGTATTACGGGTTTTTCCGCAAGGGCAGGGCCAGGGCGTCGAACAAGGCTTTGGCGTAACCGGGCAATTGCTCGAAGGAGCGGGCGCATAACAGTAGTTTGCGACAGGCCCAGTCTTCGCTTAATGGCTGGGCTTTAATGCGCTTTTCTGTCGGCCAACGTTCCAATGCAGCCAGGGGTACGATGCCCAGGCCGGCGCCGCCGGCGACCATGCGGATCAACCCATCAAACCCCTCGGCGCGAATGCGTGTTTGCAGGCGAAAGCCTGCGTGCAATGCCTGTTCTTCCAGGTATACCGAAAGCGCGCTGCTGGCGGTCAGGCCTACATAATCGTATTGCAGGCTGTCGATGAAATTCGCCGTCGCCAACGGATGATCGAGGGGCATGATCAGCACCAGTGGGTCATCGCGAAACGGCAGGGTCTGCAAGCCGTGGGTGTCCACCGCATCGGAGATAATCCCCAGGTCTGCTGTGCCCTGGCGCAAGGCTTGGGTAATGCGCAGGCTGGGCAACTCCTGCAAGTCGATATCGAGGTTGGGGTGTTGGCGCAAAAAATCTGCCAGCAGTTCCGGCAGGTATTCGCTCAGGGCGGTGGTGTTGCACAGCAGGCGCACCTGGCCTTTGATGCCCTGGGCGTATTCGGCCAGGTCCTGTTGCAGGTGCTCGGCCTGTTGCAACAGCAGGCGGGCGTGGCGGGCCAGGGCTTTGCCGGCGGGTGTTGGGGTGACGCCACGGCGGCCGCGTTCAAGAAACTCGATGCCCAATGACGCTTCCATCGCACGGATACGCGCGCTGGCGGCGGCCAGGGACAAATGGCTTCGGGCGGCGCCGGCAGTGATGTTGCCGGTGTCGAGGGTGTGCAGGTAGAGGCGCAGGTCGATCAGGTCAAAGTGCATGGCTGAGGTTTCTCGAGTGACTTCACTGGCCTTGTCGCAGGCAAGCCAGCTCCCACCTTTTGCTTTGTGAACACAGTCCAATGTGGGAGCTGGCTTGCCTGCGATAGCTATTTAAGCCTCATGCAAAACAAGAGGCTACCTCAGTATATGGCGAATTTTCGACCTCAACGAAATCCTGCAAAATCGCCCCATGACTACCTTCCTCGCGTTCTACCAAAACCTCGGCCCGGCCTTGACCCTGCTGGTGATCGGCACCTTCCTGCTGGCCGGCACCGTCAAGGGCGTGATCGGCCTGGGCCTGCCCACCGTCGCCATGGGTATGCTCGGCCTGGCTATGTTACCGGCGCAGGCTGCGGCCTTGCTGATCATTCCATCCACAGTCACCAACCTCTGGCAACTGGCGTTCGGTGGCCACTTGAGCGCCTTGCTCAAGCGCCTGTGGCCAATGCTGCTGCTGATTTTTCTCGGCACCGGGCTTGGCACGTTGTGGCTGGGCACGGACGGCGGGCATTGGGTAGTTCGCGCGCTGGGTGGCGCCTTGCTGGTGTATGCGTTAAGTGGCTTGTTTTTGCCGACCTTCAAGGTGAAACCTAAAACCGAGCGCTGGCTTGGCCCGTTGTGCGGTCTGGTCACCGGCCTTATCACTTCGGCGACGGGCGTGTTCGTGATTCCGGCCGTGCCCTATCTGCAAGCCCTGGGTTTGAACCGCGATCAATTGGTGCAGGCGCTGGGGCTGGCGTTCACCGCTTCCACGTTGGCGTTGGCCGCAGCGCTGACCTGGCGTGGCACCCTGGGCGGTGGCGAAGTCAGCGCCTCGCTGTTGGCGCTGATACCCGCGTTGTTGGGGATGTGGCTGGGCCAAGTGTTGCGCCAGCGCATCAGCGCGGTGCTGTTCAAACGGGTGTTTTTCGTCGGCATGGCGATGTTGGGGGGCCATCTACTGATCAGCGGCTGAGTGGCTGTTCACGGTGTAAGCTGTCGCGAACCGATTGAGAGGACACCCCGTGAAAGCCCGATCCGATGAGCTACAGATCTTCGTCAGCGTGATTGAGTGCGGCTCGATTTCGGCGGCTGCGGAGCAGGTCGGGCAGACGCCTTCGGCCGTCAGCCGCACCTTGTCGCGCCTGGAAGCCAAGCTCGACACCACGCTGATCAACCGCACCACGCGGCGCATGGACCTGACCGAGGAGGGCAAGTACTTTTTCGAGCAGGCCAAGCTGATCCTGGCGCAGATGGACGAGCTGGAAGAGCGCCTGTCGTCGCGCCAGAAGAACCCCGCCGGGCGTCTGCGCATCAATGCGGCCGTGCCGTTCATGCTGCATGGGATCGTGCCGTACATTGCCGAGTTTCGCAGCCTCTACCCGGATATCCAGCTGGAGCTGAACAGTGACGACCTGATCATCGACCTGCTGGAGCAGAGCACCGACATTGCCATCCGCATCGGTGCCCTGGCCGACTCGACCCTGCATGCGCGCTCGTTGGGTTGTACGCCGCTGCATATCCTCGCCAGCCCCGACTACCTCAAGCAGTTCGGCACGCCGAAGACGGTGGCCGAGTTGGCCGACCATACGCTGCTGGGCTTCACCCAGACCGAAACCCTCAACCACTGGCCGCTGCGCCACGTGGAAGGCGACCGCTGGCTGATCCAGCCAAGCATTGCCGCCTCCAGCGGCGAAACCGTGCGCCAGCTGGCGCTGGAAGGCCAGGGCATTTGCTGCCTGTCGAACTTCATGACCAACGCCGACATCGATGCCGGGCGCCTGGTACCGGTGCTGGAAGCCTTCAACAGCGGCTATCGCCAGCCGATCCACGCGGTGTTCTACCGTAACTCGCAGTTGGCGCTGCGCATCCAGTGCTTCCTGGACTTCATTCAAACCAAGCTTGCGCGGTATGCCTGCTGATTCGTGACCTGTGCGCAAGATTGAATTGGGCAGCATGGGCTTATTCGGCAGGAATGAGTCCTTGATACTGGGCCTATCACTTACCCAGTCAGGAGCAACCTCCATGAACGTATTCGTCACCGGCGCAGCAGGGTTTATCGGCGGCTCCATCGCCACCGGCCTGGTCAAGGCCGGCCACACGGTCACCGGCCTGGTGCGCAGCGCCGAGCAAGCGGCTGAAATGACCGCCCTGGGCATCACGCCCGTGATCGGCACGCTGGATGACGCCGCCGTGTTGACCGCACAGGCTTCTAAAGCTGATGCGGTGATCAATGCCGCGAGCAGCGACCATCGCGCTGCCGTGGAAACCTTGCTGGCCGCCTTGAAAGGTTCAAATAAGCCGTTCCTGCACACCAGCGGTTCGAGCATTGTCGGTGATGCTTCGGGCGGTAAATCCAGCGATGTCATCTACGTTGAAGACAACCTGCCGGAGCCGACCGTCGACAAGGCCGCGCGCGTGGCCATCGACAACCTGATCCTGGCGGCGGCCAAAGAGGGCGTGAACTCGGCGGTGATCTGCAACACCCTGATCTACGGCCACAGCCTGGGCGTGAAGCGTGACAGCGTGCAATTGCCACGACTGCTCAAGCAAGCGCGCAAAAGTGGTGTGGTGCGCCATGTGGGCACTGGCCAGAACATTTGGTCCAACGTACACATTGAAGACGTGGTGGCCCTGTATCTGCTGGCGCTGACCAAAAACGTTCCGGGCACGTTCTACTTTGTGGAAAGCAGCGAAGCGGCGTTTGTCGACATGACCACCGCAATTGCCCAAGCCCTGAACCTGGGCGAGCCGCAGGATTGGCCGTTGGCTGAGGCTGAGGCTGAGTGGGGCTATGAAATGGCCAACTATGGCCTGGGTTCCAACAGTCGGGTGCGTGGCAAACATGCGCGTGAGTTGCTGGGCTGGGCGCCGACGCGCACGTCGGTGGTGGAGTGGATTCGCAACGAGATGGTGTGATGTCCGCTTAGTACCGCGGCGTTGCCATCGCAGGCAAGCCAGCTCCCACACTTGAATGTATTCGCAATTCAAAATGTGGGAGCTGGCTTGCCTGCGATGAAGGCGACTCGGTTCATGTGTTGTTACACATTACTGGCCCCACCGACCGCAATTCCGTACCATCCCCCGCCATATCCCTCGCTACTCCCTGGTACCTCATGAACCTCACCCGTCTGCGCGCCGATGCCCTGGCCGGCCTCACCACGTCTTTCGCACTGCTGCCCGAATGCATCGCCTTTGCCCTGGTGGCTCACCTCAACCCGCTGATGGGCCTCTACGGCGCCTTTATTATCTGCACGCTCACGGCCTTGTTTGGCGGCCGGCCGGGCATGGTCTCGGGCGCGGCGGGTTCGATGGCGGTGGTGATCGTGGCGCTGGTGGTGCAACACGGCGTGGAGTATTTGCTCGCGACGGTGCTGCTGGGCGGTCTGATCATGGTCGCGTTTGGCCTGTTACGGCTGGGCAAACTGGTGCGCATGGTGCCGCATTCGGTGATGCTCGGGTTCGTCAACGGCCTGGCGATCATCATTGCGCTGGCACAGCTGGAGCATTTCAAAAGCGGTGAAACCTGGCTGAGCGGCACGCCGTTGTATGTGATGAGCGGGCTGGTGGTGGCAACCATGGCGATTGTTTACCTGCTGCCACGCCTGACCCGCGCCGTGCCGCCCGCGCTGGTGGCGATTTTGGGCGTCGGCCTGGCTGTTTACCTGCTTGGTCTGCCAACCCGCACGTTGGGCGACATGGCCCACATCGCCGGCGGCCTGCCAACCTTCGCGTTGCCGCAAATCCCGTGGACCCTGGAAACCCTCGGCATCATTGCGCCTTACGCGTTCCTGATGGCGATGGTCGGCCTGCTGGAAACCCTGCTGACCCTGAACCTCACCGACGAAATCACCGAAACCCGTGGCTACCCCGACCGCGAAAGCGTGGCCCTGGGCGCGGCGAATATGGTCTCGGGCCTGTTTGGCGGCATGGGCGGTTGCGCGATGATCGGGCAAACCGTGATCAACTTAAGCTCTGGCGGGCGCGGGCGTTTCTCCGGGGTGTTCGCCGGGGTGATGATCCTGTTGTTTATTCTGTTTTTGTCGCCGCTGATTGAGCGTATTCCGCTCGCGGCTTTGGTCGGCGTGATGTTCGTGGTGTCCCAGCAGACCTTTGCCTGGGCGTCGCTGCGGGTGATCAACAAGGTACCGGTCAACGACGTGTTGGTGATTATTGCGGTAACGGTGATTACCGTGTTCACCGACCTGGCCACCGCCGTGCTCTGCGGTATCGTGATTGCGGCGCTGAACTTCGCCTGGCAACAGGCGCGGGAACTGTATGCCGATGAGCACCTGGAAGCCGACGGCAGCAAGCTGTATCGCCTGCACGGCACGCTGTTCTTTGCCTCGACCACGCCATTTTTGAACCAGTTCGACCCGGCCAACGACCCGGCCCAGGTGACGCTCGATTGTCGTCACCTGAGCTTTGTCGACTATTCAGCGACTGCAGCGCTGATGACTTTGCGCGAGCGCTACACCAAGGCCGGCAAGCATTTGCGCGTGCTGCATTTGTCGGAGCGCTGCAAGAAGCTGCTCAAGCGCGCCCGCGTGCATCACGACTGATTACAGCGGCAGCATATTTTCCAGTTCCTGGGCGCGGGTGCGGGTCATGTCCAGCATGCAGCCGATGCCATTGACCTGATCGATGGTGCCACCAGTCGCTGAGCCGATGAAGCCGCAGTTGGCGTCTCGGTACTTGATCCACAGGCGCTGTACGTCCTGCAGTTGCTGCTTCTGTTTGCCTTCCTGAAGCGCAAGGACGTCTTTGTAGGCCTTGTTCAGGCGCGCGTCCTGGATCTTGGCTTCGGTGGCGTTGCAGCTGACCATGTCCGCCGTGGTGTTGGCGCCATCCAGGCATTTTTTCAACGCCGGGCTGTCATCGGCCCAAGCGCTGCCGCAAAAGGCCAGCAGCAGTGCGCTGGCGGCGAAAGGAACAAGCAGGGTCTTGCGATTCATTGTTGGTTTTCCTGGTTGTGGGTAGGCCTGTCATCTGAGACTCGGCCCTGGCAACTGAGTTTCCGCACGCAAAAAACTTCATGTAAGAACACTCCCCGGATTTTCATCGGCTGGCGTTGGGCATGTCCCAAAGCGACAGCGCTTATCTGTGGGCGAAAATTACTTTCATAAAAATTGAAAATTACACCCGGTAATGATTTATGAGTTTCACAACCAATTCGACGTGACCCTTTCCAAGGAGTACCGCATGGCCGCACCACTGGGCTTTGGGCTGTTGGCATACGCTGCCATCGCCATCATTGCATTGATCGTGCTGATTGCACGCTACCGACTCAACCCGTTTATCGTCATCACGTTGGTGTCTATCGGCCTGGCCTTGATGGCCGGCATGCCGGCCGACACGATCATGGGCTCGTACGAGGCGGGCGTCGGCAAGACCCTTGGGCATATCGCCCTGGTGGTGGCGTTGGGCACCATGCTTGGCAAGATGATGGCCGAATCCGGCGGTGCCGAGCAGGTGGCGCGCACGCTGATCAACCGTTTCGGCGAGCGCAACGCGCATTGGGCGATGGTGTGTATTGCGTTTCTGGTGGGGCTGCCGCTGTTTTTCGAGGTCGGTTTTGTGTTGCTGGTGCCGATCGCCTTTACCGTGGCGCGGCGTGTGGGCGTGTCGATCCTGATGGTCGGCTTGCCGATGGTCGCCGGTCTGTCGGTGGTGCACGCATTGGTGCCGCCACACCCGGCGGCGATGATGGCGGTGCTGGCCTATAACGCGTCGGTGGGGCAGACCGTGCTGTACGCGATTCTGATCGGCATTCCCACGGCGATCATCGCCGGCCCCGTGTATGCCAAGTTCATCGTGCCGCGCATCCACTTGCCGGCGGAAAACCCGTTGGAACGCCAGTTTATCGAGCGCGAGCCGCGTACACGTTTGCCAAGTTTCGCCCTGACCATGGGCACCATCTTGCTTCCGGTGGTGCTGATGATGATCGGCGGTTGGGCCAACGTGATTTCCACTCCGGGCACTGGTTTCAATCAATTCCTGCTGTTTATCGGCAACTCGGTGATTGCGCTGCTGGTCGCCACGCTGGTGAGCTTCTGGACCTTGGGCCTGGCCCAGGGCTTCAACCGCGAATCGATCCTCAAGTTCACCAATGAATGCCTGGCGCCGACCGCCAGCATCACCTTGCTGGTGGGCGCAGGCGGCGGTTTGAACCGCATCCTGGTGGACGCGGGCGTGACCAATGAGATTCTTGGTCTGGCGCATGCCTTCCACCTGTCGCCGCTGGTGATGGGCTGGTTGTTTGCCGCATTGATGCGCATCGCTACCGGCTCGGCCACCGTGGCCATGACCACGGCCTCCGGTGTGGTCGCGCCCGTCGCCATGGGCCTGGGTTATCCACACCCTGAATTGTTGGTGCTGGCGACCGGTGCGGGTTCGGTGATCTTTTCCCACGTCAACGACGGCGGCTTCTGGCTGATCAAGGAATACTTCAATATGACGGTGATCCAGACCTTCAAGACCTGGACCGTGCTGGAGACTTTGATTTCGGTGGTTGCATTCGGTCTCACCTATGGCCTGTCTCTTGTTTTATAAGCCTCATTTTGTAAGCCGGAGCCGTCATGGACATCCTCTACCAGATCCGCGCCCGCCAGGATTCGTTCAGCGCCGGCGAGGGCCGTATCGCCAAGCTGATGCTCGATGACGTGGGCTTTGCCGCGTCGGCCAGCCTGGAAGCGTTGTCGCAACGGGCCGAGGTCAGCACGGCAACCTTGTCGCGTTTTGCCCGCAGCGTCGGTTGCCGCGATTTACGTGATTTGCGCCTGCAACTGGCCCAGGCCAGTGGCGTGGGCAGTCGCTTCCTCGACCCGGCCGGGTTGCCGGAGCAGTCGGCCTTTCACCGGCAGATTCTGGGGGATATCGAAGCGACGTTGCGTCAGCACCTGTCGGGGTTTAACCAGGCCAGTTTTGTTGATGCGGTCGGCCTGTTGGGCAAGGCGCGGATGATTCACGCGTTTGGCATGGGCGGCCCATCGAGCCTGTGCAGTGACGAATTGCAAGTGCGCCTGGTACGCCTGGGCTACCCGATTGCCGCCAGCCATGACCCGGTGATGATGCGGGTCACGGCGGCCACTTTAGGCCCGGAGCAGGCGCTGATCGTGTGCTCGCTCACCGGGCTGACGCCAGAACTGTTGGACGTCGTGAAGCTTGCGCGTAGCTACGATGCCCCCATCATCGCCATCACCCTGGCCGACTCACCCCTGGCCGAATTGGCGGATGTATTACTGCCGCTGCAACCGGCCGAAACCAGTTTTATCTACAAGCCCACCGCGGCGCGCTACGGCATGCTGTTGGCCATCGACCTGCTCGCCACCGAACTGGCGCTGGCCCTGCCGGACGACAACCAGGAACGCCTGCGCCGGATCAAGCTGGCCCTCGACGATTATCGCGGCGGCCCCGACAGCCTGCCGCTTGGAGACTGATATGAAGTACGACACGCTGATCCGCCAGGCGCTGATCATTGATGGCAGCAACACGCCGGGCTATGTCGCCGATGTGGGGCTGCGCGCCGGGCGCATCGAGACGATCGGCGACTTGTCGAGCGCAACCGGCGAGCATGAAGTCGACGCCAGTGGCCGCGTGTTGGCGCCGGGTTTTATCGACGTGCACACCCACGATGACACGGTGGTGATCCGCCACCCGCAGATGCTGCCCAAGCTCAGCCAGGGCGTGACCACAGTGATTGTCGGCAACTGCGGCATCAGCGCATCGCCGGTGAGTTTACGTAGCGACCCACCGGACCCGATGAACCTGCTGGGGGCGCGTGAGGCATTCGCTTATCCACGTTTTGCCGACTATCGTGCTGCCGTGGAAAGTGCTCATCCGGCAGTCAACGTTGCCGCTTTGATCGGCCACACCGCCTTGCGCAGCAACCATATGGACGACCTGCACCGCACCGCCACGCCCAGTGAAATTGCCGCCATGCGTGTGCAGTTGCAGGAGAGTCTGCAGGCGGGTGCCCTCGGTTTATCCACAGGCCTGGCCTACGCCAGCGCGTTCAATGCCGAGACCGATGAAGTGCTGCAGCTCAGTGAAGAACTCACGGCGTTTGGTGCGGTGTACACCACGCATTTGCGCAGCGAATTCGAACCGGTACTGGAGGCGATGGACGAGGCGTTTGTGATTGGCCGACATGCGCAGGCACCGGTGATCATTTCCCACCTCAAGTGCGCCGGTGCGGGCAATTGGGGGCGCAGTCCGCAACTGTTGGCATCGTTGGAATTGGCAGCGCAAACCCATCCGGTCGGGTGTGATTGCTATCCCTATGCCGCCAGCTCGTCGACGCTGGATTTGAAGCAGGTCACCGACGCGTTTCGTATCACTATTACCTGGTCAACACCGCACCCGGAGGTCGGCGGGCGCGACTTGCAGGACATCGCGGCGCAGTGGGAGGTTTCGCTGATGGATGCGGCACGTCGCCTGCAACCGGCAGGGGCCGTGTACTACGGGATGGATGAGGCGGATGTACGGCGTATTCTTGCGCATCCGTTGTCGATGGTGGGTTCGGATGGTTTGCCGGAAGACCCGTTTCCCCATCCACGTTTGTGGGGCGCGTTTCCACGGGTGCTGGGGCACTTCAGCCGGGATGTGGGGTTGTTTCCACTGCACACGGCGGTGCACAAGATGACCGGGTTGTCGGCGGCGCGTTTTGGGCTGGCCGAGCGTGGAGAAATTCGTGAAGGGCACTGGGCCGACCTGGTGTTGTTCGACCCGTTGCGCGTGCGTGATGTGGCGGATTTCAAAGAACCGCAACGCGCTGCCGAGGGGATTGATGGCGTGTGGGTCAATGGCGTGCTGAGTTATAGCGATGGGCAGGCCAATGGTCATCGGCCGGGGCGATTCCTTGCGCGCAATGGGGATTTGCGTGGCGGGTTTTCGTCCCTATAGTGGGTGCCTTCATACACGGAGCGGTTGCCATGCACTTAGGAAAAGTCACCCCGATTTTGCGGATCTTCGACGAGGCCAAGGCGTTGGAGTTCTACGTCGACTTCCTGGGGTTCAAGGTTGACTGGCAGCACCGTTTCGAGGCGAATTTCCCGTTGTATCTGCAAGTGTCGCTGGGCGAGTGCGTGCTGCATTTGTCCGAGCACCATGGCGATGCTTCGCCGGGCTCGGCGGTGCGGATTCAGGCGCAAGGCGTGGACGGCTACCAGCAGCAGTTGCTGGCCAAGGACTACCGGTATGCCAAGCCTGGGGTTGAAGAAACGCCTTGGGGCTCGCGGGAGATGAGCATCAAGGACCCGTTTGGGAATCGACTGGTGTTTGTTGAGGAAGGCGAGGGCTGAGAGCCAAGGGACTCAAGGCAAGCCGAGTATGTCTAAGTTTGCCTGTGGCGAGGGAGCTTGCTCCCGTTGGGCTGCGCAGCAGCCCCAAGGCATTCACTGCGCTCCCAACTTAAAATATCGATCAACTTCAGTAGGGGCCGCTGCGCGACCCAGCGGGAGCAAGCTCCCTCGCCACAGAGTTTGTGCGTAGTCAGCGTTGGGTTTTTACACCCGGAAATGACTGACCATCTGCTGCAACTGGCTGCCCAAACGCGCCAGTTCCACGCTCGATTTAGCCGTCTCGTCACTCGCAGTAGCCGTTTGCTCCGACACATCGCGCACGTTCACAATGCTGCGGCTGATCTCTTCAGCCACGGCGCTCTGCTGCTCGGCGGCCGCTGCAATCTGCTGGTTCATCGACTGGATATTCGACACGGTACGCGTGATGTTCTCCAGCGACACACCGGCCTTGCGCGTCAGCTCGACGCTGCTGTCGGTGAGGCTGCGGCTGTTATTCATCACCGTGGCCACTTGCTGGGTGCCGTTCTGCAAACCGGCGACCAGGCCTTCGATTTCTTCGGTGGATTTTTGTGTGCGCTGGGCCAGGCCGCGCACTTCGTCAGCCACCACGGCAAAACCACGACCGGCTTCACCGGCACGCGCCGCTTCAATCGCCGCGTTGAGCGCCAACAGGTTGGTCTGCTCGGCCACGGCCTTGATCACGTCCATCACGCTGCCGATCTTGTTGCTCTCTTGTTGCAGGTGCGTCATTGCGTCAGTAGAGCGCGCCACTTCGGCGGCCAGGCGTTCGATCTGGGCGATGGCCTCGGCCACCACTTTGTCGCCGGCGCGGGCTTGGCCATCGGCATCGGCGGCGGCCAGCGACGCTTGCTCGGCGTTGCGCGCGACTTCCTGCACGGTGGCGGTCATCTCATGCATCGCGGTGGCGACTTGATCGGTTTCGATTTTCTGGCTGTTCACGCCGGCACTGGTCTGCTCGGTCACGGCCGAGAGTTCTTCGGCGGCGCTGGCGATCTGGGTTACGCCGTCACGAATGCCGCTGATCAGCTCGCGCAGGGTGGTGCCCATGCGCTGGATACCTTGCTGCAATACGCCGAGCTCATCGCGGCGGGTCACCTGGATGTTGTGGCTCAGGTCACCGGAAGCGATGCGTTCCACCACGGCCAGGGTGTCCTGGATCGGGCGAGTGATCTGGCGGGTAATGACCAGCGCCGCGATGATGCCGACCAGCAACGCCAGCAAGGTGCTGATCAATTGCAGGCTGCGGGCCTGGGTGCTTTCGGCGTCGCGGCGATCGAGCTGGATGTCGTACAGCTTGTCGCTGATGGTGACGATGTCGGCGCCCTGGGTGGTCATTTCGGCACGGGCGCTGACGATGTTGGCGTTGGCGGCCTTGTAGCTCTGTACGGCGCTGCGATAGGCACCGAGTGCGGTTTCCAGCGACGTCAGTGCGCTTTGTTGGCTGGTGCCAAACGCGGCGCTGAGGCTTTTCAAACCGGCGATGGCTTTTTCGATTTGTGCAGCGGCGCGGGCTTCGGTTTCTGCGCTGGGGGAGTTGGTGTAGCCGCGCACTTCATAGCGCGCCAGGTGGAACTCTTCCTTGGCGTGCGTCACGGCCTGGTACTGGGTGAAGCGTTCCGGGCTGTCGGGCGCTTGCTGCACGCTGGCTTCCAGTGCGTCGATCTGCCCGTTGGCGATATCGGCCTTGTCGCCCATCACTTGGCGCGCGGCATTGCCGTTACGGTAGGCCTCACGCATTTTGTTCAGCGACTGCTGGTAAGCCGTGATGACGGCTTTCTGCTCGGTGAGCAGCTTGCGGTTTTCCGGGCTCTTGAAGCTGTCCAGCAGTTTCTGTTGCTGGGCGGCGAAGGCGTCGAGGCTGGTCTGGACGTTCTGTGCCACGGCTTCGTCGCCATTGGCGAGCATGTATTGCAGGCGCACGATGCGCAGCTTGGTCAGGGACGCGTTGAGCTGGGTGATGTCGCTCATCCAGTTGCTACGGTCAATCAAGCCGCCCAGGCTGGTCCAGCCGGTCAGGGCCAGGATCGAGGTGAGGACCAGCACCAGGCCAAAGCCCAGGCCGAGTTTGAGGTTGACGCTGATGTTGCCGAACCAGCTATTCATCGAATGCTCCGCAAGAATGATGTGTGTCTGCTGGACGGTGTTGTTGTTTGAGCCAGCCAAAGTTTGTACGGGGGTATCGGCGGCAGGCGATGATTCTGAAATACATTTCTTACGGGTGCGACGAAGGGTCGCTGTTGCAAGGTTGGATCCTCTGAAGGTGGCAGCCAGGGGGCTGATCAGAGGCGGGTCTTGTGTGCTAGTCTGCGGGCCCTTTTAGTTTTGGATGGCGCGGGAAACCGTGCTGTCCTACAGCGGAGCCTCTTCATGTCCGAAGTTAATCTGTCCACCGACGAAACCCGCGTCAGCTACGGTATCGGCCGTCAGTTGGGCGACCAACTGCGCGACAACCCGCCACCGGGCGTGAGCATCGACGCCATCCTGGCCGGCCTGACCGACGCGTTCGACGGCAAAGCAAGCCGCGTTGACCAAGAGCAAATGGCGGCGAGCTTCAAAGTGATCCGTGAAATCATGCAAGCCGAAGCGGCTGCCAAGGCAGAAGCGGCTGCTGGCGCTGGCCTGGCGTTCCTGGCTGAAAACGCCAAGCGTGATGGCATCACCACCCTGGCTTCCGGCCTGCAATTTGAAGTGCTGACTGCAGGTGACGGCGCCAAGCCGACCCGTGAAGACCAAGTGCGTACTCACTACCACGGCACCCTGATCGACGGCACTGTGTTCGACAGCTCCTACGAGCGCGGCCAGCCTGCAGAATTCCCGGTTGGCGGCGTGATCGCCGGCTGGACCGAAGCCCTGCAACTGATGAATGCCGGCAGCAAATGGCGTCTGTACGTGCCGAGCGAACTGGCTTACGGCGCTCAAGGCGTTGGCAGCATTCCGCCGCACAGCGTTCTGGTGTTCGACGTTGAGTTGCTCGACGTTCTGTAAGACCTGTTGATGGTTGCGCCGGGTCCTATGTGGGAGCCGGGATTGATGTGGCGAGCAAGCTTGCTTGCGCTGGGGTGCGAAGCGCCCCTAAAGGCCTGCGACTGCTGCGCAGCCGAGCGGGAGCAAGCTCCCTCGCCACAACAAATCCAGCTCCCACATAGAGCCGGTGCATTCAGGTTTTGCGCGGTGGTTCATGGATGGAACTTGCCATTGAGCTCTGTCGCCGGGCGCAACGCTCGGGCATAGCAGAACAGAAACAGATTACGCACCACCTCCTTCAGCACCCCAGGCTCACTGGAACTCAGGCCGTTGACGTCCAGGTCGCCTTGATCCTGCAGTTCATTCAGCGCTTCTTCTTCCAACACCGCACAGACTTCGCCGGTTTCCCGATGCAGGATCCGCAGGTATGGGTGTGGGCGGTCCAGCCAGGCATCTATCAAATAAGTCATGGTCGTTCTCCTTGATGAGTTTCAATGAGAATAATTCTTATTCGTGGAATAGCAAGTGCCTATTGGCGGTTTCCTGGTTTTTCTGTGTGGATGTTGAGGCAGGTCAGCGCAGAGGGCAAAACGCCATCCCGCGGCTGGCGCGGGATGGATGCAGCAGGTTCAGACTTTGCGCACGAACTCGGACTTGAGTTTCATCGGGCCGATACCGTCGATCTTGCAATCGATATCGTGATCGCCGTCGCACAGGCGGATGTTCTTGACCTTGGTGCCGACCTTGACCACCAGGGACGTGCCCTTGACCTTGAGGTCCTTGATCACGGTGATGGTGTCGCCGTCTTGCAGGACATTGCCCACAGAGTCTTTCTTCACGGTTTCGTCGCCCGCCACTTCGGCCTCGCCATTGGCGGACCACTCATGGGCGCATTCCGGGCAGATCAGCTGGGCGCCGTCTTCGTAGGTGTACTCGGAATTGCATTTCGGGCAGGGTGGCAACGTGCTCACTAAAGCTCCTTGAAAGTCAGGATGGCTAAAAGTCGCACATTATATAGGGTTTATTGCAGGTTGGGGTGGGCGCCTCGGAACCTTGTGGGAGCCGGGCTTGCCCGCGATGCAGGCACCGCGGTGTGTCAGCTATACCGAGGTGATGCTATCGCAGGCAAGCCAGCTCCCACACAAGCCAGCTCCCACACAAGCCTGCGCTCGCAGATATTGCTCAGTGCGTGCGGGCTACCGCAAACTCACTCAGCTCAACCAGGGCATCCCGGTACTCGCTGGGTGGCAGGGCTTCCAGGCACTGGATGGCACGGGCCGCATAGTCACGCGCCAACTGCGCGGTGTACTCCAGGGAACCCGAGGCTTCTACCGCTGCACGGATAGCTTCGAGGTCTTCAATCCCGCCTTTCTGGATCGCCTTGCGCACCAGAGCGGCCTGTTCCGGCGTGCCTTCGCGCATGGTGTAGATCAACGGCAAGGTCGGCTTGCCCTCGGCCAGGTCGTCACCGACGTTCTTGCCCAGGGTTTCGGCGTCGCCACGGTAGTCGAGCAGGTCGTCCACCAGTTGGAACGCCACGCCCAGGTGATCACCAAAGGTGCGCAGGGCTTCGGCCTGTTCGGTCGTTGCGCCACACAGGACGGCGGCGCTGTGGGTCGAGGCCTCGAAGAGCATCGCGGTTTTGCCGCGAATCACTTCCATGTAGGTTTCTTCAGTGGTGCTGGCGTCGCGGACCTTGGACAGCTGCAGTACTTCGCCTTCGGCGATGATGCGCGTGGCTTGTGAAAGAATCTTCATCACCGGCATCGAGCCCAGTTCGACCATCATTTCAAACGAGCGCGAATACAGGAAGTCGCCCACCAATACGCTGGGGGCATTGCCCCACATTGCATTGGCCGTCTCGCGGCCACGGCGCATGCCGGACATGTCGACCACGTCGTCATGCAGCAGGGTCGCGGTGTGCAGGAATTCGATGGTCGCGGCCAGCAGGCGCAGGTCATCGCCTTCGCGGCCCAGAGCCTTGCCACACAGCAACACTAATAAAGGTCGCAGGCGTTTACCGCCCGCCGACGTAATGTAGTCGCCAATTTTGGAGACCAGCGGCACTTTAGACGTGAGCTGCTGCTTGATGATGCCGTCGACGGCGCTAAAATCGTCCGCGACCGCGCGGTAGAAAGCTTGGGGTTGCATCAGCGACAGTCGCTCCAGAAGGGTTGCGCGGCATGCTAGGACCCTGACCCGGCAGTGTCAAGGCGCGATAGACGGCCCCTTGCATCACCCATTTACCTTGCGTACAATCGCGCACCCTGAACTTCCTGGGCAGCACCTGCCTTACGCAATTGCATTCGGGACGTCCATCCCATGCAGCCATGCCAGCCAATACCTTTTCTTATAAAGCGCTGGGTGAGCAGGATTATCGGAGAAATACCATGTCGTACGCAGTAATTGTTACTGGTGGCAAGCAATACAAGGTCGCCCCAGGTGAATACCTGAAGATCGAAAAACTGGAAGTCGCTACTGGCGAATCCGTTACCTTTGATCGCGTTCTGTTGGTCGCTAATGGCGATGACGTGAACATCGGCGCTCCAGTTGTTGCTGGCGCTACCGTTGTGGCTGAAGTGATCTCCCAAGGTCGTCACGATAAAGTCCGCATCATCAAGTTCCGTCGTCGTAAGCACCACATGAAGCGTATGGGCCACCGCCAGTGGTACACCGAGATCAAAATCACCGGTATTCAGGCTTAATTTCAGCCTAATTCCTCACTAGGAGAATTGACTCATGGCACACAAAAAAGCTGGTGGTAGTACCCGTAACGGTCGCGACTCAGAAGCCAAACGCCTTGGCGTTAAGATGTATGGCGGCCAGAAAATCATTCCGGGCAACATCATCGTGCGTCAGCGCGGCACCCAATTCCACGCCGGTTACGGTGTTGGCATGGGTAAAGATCACACCCTCTTCGCTAAAATCGAAGGCGTGATCAAGTTTGAAGTAAAAGGCGCGTTCAACCGCCGTTACGTGAGCGTTGTCGCCGCTTAATTGCGCGATCGCTGGAAAAGCCCTGTCTCGCGACGGGGCTTTTTCGTTTGTGGAGTGAGTCTCTTGCAAAGCTGTTTGTGATGGGCTCAGGCGCTGGATGTGCGGTCGTTTTCTGAGGTCGCTGCGCTCATTTTTGCAAGAGTCTTATGTCTTGGTTTCTTAAGCTCGTCCGTGCGACGAGAGGCGTTTTGTTATGAAGTTCGTTGATGAAGTTTCCATCCGAGTAAAAGCAGGCGACGGCGGTAACGGTTGCATGAGTTTCCGTCGCGAAAAATTCATCGAAAACGGTGGTCCAAACGGCGGTGACGGCGGTGACGGCGGTTCCATCTACATGATGGCCGACGAAAACCTCAACACCCTGGTCGACTACCGTTACACCCGGCACTTCGATGCCGAGCGTGGCTCCAACGGCGGCAGCACCGACTGCACCGGTAAAAAAGGCGAAGACCTGGTACTGCGCGTACCGGTCGGCACCACGATCATCGATTCCGCGACCCAGGAAGTGATTGGCGACCTGACCAAGGCCGGCCAGAAGCTGATGGTTGTGCAGGGCGGCTGGCACGGTCTGGGTAACACCCGATTCAAGTCCAGTACCAACCGCGCGCCACGCCAGACCACGCCGGGCAAGCCGGGCGAGCAGCGTGACCTGAAGCTGGAGATGAAAGTACTGGCAGACGTGGGCCTGTTGGGCTTGCCGAACGCCGGTAAAAGTACCTTCATCCGCTCGGTCTCGGCCGCCAAGCCGAAAGTCGCCGACTACCCGTTCACCACCCTGGTGCCAAACCTGGGCGTGGTCAGCGTAGACCGCTGGAAAAGCTTCGTGATCGCCGACATTCCTGGCTTGATCGAAGGTGCTTCCGACGGTGCAGGCCTTGGGATTCGCTTCCTCAAGCACTTGTCGCGCACCCGTTTGCTGCTGCACCTCGTCGACATGGCGCCGCTGGATGACACCAGCGCACCAGACGCCGCCGAAGTGATCGTCAGCGAGCTGACCAAGTTCAGCCCGGCCCTGGCCGAGCGTGACCGCTGGCTGGTACTGAACAAGTGCGACCAGATCCTCGAAGAAGAGCACGAAGAACGCGTCAAGGAGATCGTTGATCGCCTGGAGTGGGAAGGCCCGGTCTACGTGATCTCGGCCATCGCCAAAGAAGGCACCGAGCGCCTGACCCGCGACATCATGCGCTACCTCGAAGACCGTGCCGACCGCCTGGCGGCCGACCCGGTATTCAAGGCAGAACTGGCAGAACTCGACCAGCAGATCGAAGACGAAGCCCGCGCCCAGTTGCAAGCTCTGGACGACCAGCGTGCCCTGCGCCGCAGCGGCGTGAAGTCGGTCCATGACATCGGCGACGACGATTGGGACGAAGAAGACGTGGATGATGAAGACGGTCCGGAAATCATTTACGTGCGCGACTGATAGGTTGCGATAAACTCAAACGCCGCTCCCAGGAGCGGCGTTTTGGTATCCGGGTATAACGTTATGGGCCGCGCTGGGTCGCGGGGCCCTCAATCTAAGGTTGAAGATGATGCGGAGCAAAGTGACAGGTGCGCAGCGCTGGGTCGTAAAGATCGGAAGTGCGCTGCTGACGGCGGATGGCAAAGGTCTGGATCGCGCAGCGATGAGCGTCTGGGTCGAGCAGATGGTGGCCTTGCATGAGGCCGGTGTCGAGTTGGTGTTGGTCTCGTCCGGGGCCGTTGCCGCCGGGATGAGCCGCCTCGGCTGGACCGCGCGACCCAGCGCGATGCACGAACTGCAAGCCGCCGCCGCCATCGGCCAGATGGGCTTGGTGCAAGCCTGGGAATCCAGCTTTGCCGAGCATGGCCGCCATACAGCGCAGATCCTGCTGACCCACGACGACCTGTCCGACCGCAAACGTTACCTCAACGCTCGCAGCACCCTGCGCGCACTGGTTGAGCTCAAGGTCATCCCGGTGATCAACGAGAACGACACGGTGGTCACCGACGAAATCCGCTTCGGTGATAACGACACCCTGGCCGCGCTGGTCGCCAACCTGGTGGAAGCCGACCTGCTGGTGATCCTCACCGACCGCGACGGCATGTTCGACGCCGACCCGCGTAACAACCCCGACGCCCAGCTTATCTACGAAGCCCGCGCCGATGACCCGGCGCTGGACGCCGTGGCCGGCAGTGTAGGCGGTGCATTGGGCCGTGGCGGCATGCAGACCAAACTGCGTGCGGCGCGGCTGGCCGCACGTTCCGGCGCGCACACCATCATCGTCGGTGGGCGCCTGGAGCGTGTGCTGGATCGCCTCAAGGCCGGTGAGCGCATCGGTACGCTGCTGTCGCCGGAACGCGGCATGCTGGCGGCGCGCAAACAATGGCTGGCCGGTCATCTGCAAACCCGTGGCACGCTGGTTCTGGACGACGGTGCTGTGTCAGCCTTGTCCCAGGGCAACAAGAGCCTGCTGCCGGTCGGCGTCAAGTTGGTGCAGGGCAGCTTCCGCCGTGGCGAGATGGTGGTGTGTGTGGCGCCCGATGGTCGCGAGATCGCCCGTGGCCTGGCCAACTACAGCGCCCTTGAAGCACAGAAGATTATTGGACAATCGTCCGACGCGATTGTCGGACTCTTGGGTTACATGGCCGAACCGGAACTGGTTCACCGCGATAACCTGATCCTGGTCTGAATAAAGGAAATACACGATGCGTGTCATGAAAGGATTACTCGGCCTGCTGCTGGCCATGCCGTTGCTGGCCTCGGCCGAAGAAATCGGCCAGGTGTCGACGGTGTTCAAGTTTGTCGGCCCCAACGACCGTATTGTGGTCGAGGCGTTTGATGACCCGAAGGTCGACGGCGTGACCTGCTACCTGTCGCGTGCCAAGACCGGCGGCGTCAAAGGCGGCCTGGGCCTGGCCGAAGACCGCGCTGAAGCGTCGATTGCCTGCCGTCAGGTTGGCCCGATTCACTTCAAGGGCGAGCTCAAGGATGGCGACGAAGTGTTCAAGGAGCGCACCTCGCTGGTGTTCAAGACCATGCAGGTGGTGCGCTTCCTCGACAAGAAGCGCAATACCTTGGTGTACCTGGTCTACAGCGACCGTCTGATCGAAGGCAGCCCGCAGAATGCGGTCACCGCGATTCCGATTTTGCCCTGGCCGACCGCGCAGTAACCGGCGGGCGAGTTTTTCAATCGGCGTCTATGATTGCAGGCTTGTGGTCTGTAATCTCGAACAGCCGCAACGCGAAGAACATGGGATATCTGGAGTTCGTCATGAGTGCTTTCCACGACCTGAAACTCAAAGCTTTGGACGGACAAGAGCTGCCGCTGGCGCCTTTCAAGGGGCAAGTGGTGCTGGTGGTCAACGTGGCCTCCAAATGTGGTTTGACCCCGCAATACGCCGCCCTGGAAAACCTTTACCAGCAGTATAAGGGCCAGGGATTTACCGTACTCGGCCTGCCGTGCAACCAGTTTGCAGGCCAGGAACCGGGCTCCGAGGAAGAAATCCAGGCGTTCTGCAGCCTGAACTACGGCGTGACCTTTCCGTTGGGCAGCAAGCTTGACGTCAATGGTCACGATCGCCATCAGCTGTATCGCTTGTTGGCGGGCGAGGGCGCTGAGTTTCCTGGGGATATCACCTGGAATTTCGAGAAGTTCCTGCTCGGCAAGGATGGGCGAGTACTGGCGCGATTCTCGCCGCGCACGGCGCCGGATGATCCGACGATCGTACAGGCCATCGAAAAAGCCCTGAGCTGAATCGTTCCTGCACTGTGGCGAGGGAGCTTGCTCCCGCTGGGCTGCGCAGCAGCCCTAAACCCTCATCACTTTTACCCCTTAATCACCCAGATCAATAGTGCTACCCAGCACGTTGCGCGGCCCATATTATCCACATCATAAATCCCTCTTATGTGGAGTGCTCCCATGCCCGTCCAGGCTTTGTTCAAACCTTTCCAGCTCGGTGCACTGCAACTGTCCACCCGTGTGGTCATGGCGCCCATGACCCGTTCGTTCTCGCCGGGTGGCGTACCCAATTCCAAGGTCATTGAGTACTACCGCCGCCGCGCCGCTGCGGGCGTGGGCCTGATCATCACCGAAGGCACGGTGGTCGGCCATCAGGCCTCCAATGGCTACCCGAACGTCCCGCACTTTTACGGTGAGGCCGCGTTGGCCGGCTGGAAGAAGGTGGTGGACGCGGTACACGCCGAAGGCGGCAAGATCGTCCCGCAGCTGTGGCACGTGGGCAGCGTGCGCCGTATCGGCACCGAGCCTGACGCCAGCGTGCCGGCCTACGGCCCGATGGAGAAACTCAAGGACGGCAACGTCGTCGTCCATGGCATGACCCAACAAGACATCAAGGACGTGATCAACGCCTTCGCCCAGGCCGCCAAGGATGCCCAGCGCATCGGCATGGATGGCGTGGAGATCCACGGCGCCCACGGCTATCTGGTCGATCAGTTCTTCTGGGAGGGCAGCAACCAGCGCACTGACGAATACGGCGGCAGCCTGGCCAACCGTTCGCGTTTTGCCATTGAATTGATCCAGGCCACCCGCGCCGCCGTCGGCCCGGACTTCCCGATCATCTTGCGCTTCTCTCAATGGAAGCAGCAGGACTACACCGCACGCCTGGTGCAAACCCCCGAGGCGCTGGGTGAGTTTCTTAAGCCGTTATCCGACGCCGGTGTGGACATTTTCCACTGCTCCACGCGTCGGTTCTGGGAACCGGAATTCGAAGGCTCCGACCTCAACCTGGCCGGCTGGACCCGCCAGCTCACCGGCAAGCCGACCATCACTGTCGGTAGTGTGGGTCTGGACGGCGAGTTCCTGCAGTTCATGGTCAACACCGACAAGGTCGCCCAACCGGCCAGCCTGGAAAAGCTGCTGGAACGTCTGAACAACGATGAGTTTGATCTGGTCGCGGTGGGCCGTGCCCTGCTGGTGGACCCGGATTGGGCCGTGAAGGTGCGCGAAGGTCGTGAGGGCGACATTCTGCCGTTCAGTCGTGAGGCGTTAACCAGCCTGGTGTAGCGTCTGCTCCGACGCCATCGCGGGCAAGCCCGGCTCCCACAGGAAAATGCGTTCCAATGTGGGAGCCGGGCTTGCCCGCGATAGCGATCTAACGGCCAACACAGGCATCAGATCAACCGCGACTGCCCTGCAATCACTGTCCGCTCGCCGCACACCCCGCGCAATTGGCGCTCAAACTGTTCGATAATCGCCGGCCAGCCCTGGCGGCTCGCATGCTGACGAGCATTCAAGCGCATGCGGCGCAAACTCTCCGCATCTTCCAGCAGCCAATTGGCAGCGTCACAAAACGCGCCCTCATCCCCTGGCATCGCCAGCACGCCATTGTAGCCATGGCGAATATGCTGGGTGGCGGCCGCCTGGTCGTAAGCCACCACACCCAGGCCGGAGGCCATGGCTTCCAGCACCACATTGCCGAAAGTTTCGGTCAGGCTGGGGAACAGGAACACATCGCCGGACGCGTAATGCCGTGCCAGTTCTTCGCCGCGCAAGGTGCCGCAGAACACTGCCTCGGGCAGTTCCTTTTCCAGCGTCGCCCGTTGCGGGCCGTCGCCGACGATGATCAGTTTCATCTGGCGCAGTGGGTAGGTGTCCTGCAAGGTTTCAAAGCAGCGCTTGAGCAGCCCCAGGTTTTTTTCCTGTGCCAGTCGGCCTACATGCAGTACGGCGATTTGATCGTTATTCAGCGCCCAGCTTTCACGCAACGCGTTATCGCGTTTGGCGGGGTGGAACAACTGGCTGTCGACGCCGCGTGACAACATGCCCAGGCGCTCGAAGTGGCGACGTTCCAACTCCAGGCGCTGGCTCGCGCTGGGCACCAGGGTCAGGGTCGAGCGGTTGTGAAACCAGCGCAAGTAATGGGTCACCATGCGGCTGAGCAGGCTCAAGCCATATTGATTGGAGTACTGCTGGAAGTTGGTGTGAAACCCGCTGACCACGCTGATCCCCAGGCGCCGCGCCGCACGTAGTGCCGACAGCCCCAGCGGCCCCTCAGTGGCGATGTACAGCACGTCCGGGCGCTGGCGTGTCCAGCGCCGCAGCAACTTGTGCATCGACGACTGGCCCCATTGCAGCCCCGGGTACCCCGGCAGTGGCCAGCCGCGACACAGCAGCAATCCATCGTCGCTAGGCCGGCTTTGATCGGTGCCCTGGCGGGGGCGCACCAACTCGACCTGATGGCCGCGCGCGCGCAAACCCTCGCACAGGCGGCCAAGGGTATTGGCCACCCCATTGATCTCCGGCGGGAAGGTTTCGGTAATCAGGGTGATGTGGAGCGAGGCTGTCGTCATGACCCACAGTGTCACCGTGGGCCATGTCGTCATTGTGACTCTAGGATGATGGATTTATGACTTGGCTATCGCCTGCCGTGCCATCGCCTCGGCCCCTTGCTCACGCACCCAGAACAGCGTAGCCCCGGCCACGGCCGCCGGCATCATCAGCAGGTTGACCACCGGCACCAGCAGCACCAGATAAACAATGCCGCCAAAGCTCATGCTCTGCCAACGCTTCTGACGCAGCCAGGCGAGCATTTCGTTCCAGCCCAGCTTGTGGTTGTCCGCCGGGTAGTCGATGTACTGGATCGCCATCATCCACACACCGAACAGCAGCCACAGCGGCGCGGCGATCAGGTTGACCACCGGAATGAACGACAGGATAAACAGGCCGATGGCCCGTGGCAGGAAGTAACCCAGTTTGCGCATTTCCCGCGCCAGGGTGCGCGGGACCATGGCCATCAACTCGCCCCAGCTGAAGGCGGGGAAGTCGTCTGTGCCGCGCACCACTACCTCGACTTTCTCCGAGAGAAAACCGTTGAATGGCGCGGCGATGATATTGGCGAGTATGGTGAAGGTGAAAAACACCATCAACACCACCAGCACCACAAACAAGGGCCACAGGATGTAGCTGAGGAAACTCAGCCAGCCAGGCAGCGTCGGCATCAAAGTGTCGACCCACAGGCTGAACTGATGGCCGGCGAAATAGATCAAGCCGACGAACAGCACCAGGTTGATCGCCAACGGCAGCAGCACAAACAGGCGCAGGCCAGGGCTCAACACCAGTTTGAGGCCTTCACGCAGGTATTGCGGGCCAGAAAGAGCAGGGGCAGGCATGGAGAACTCCGAGCAAGAAGACGAACGCGCCGACCTTACCGGCTTTGCTTCTTCGGCGAAAGCGGCGACATCAGCGGTAACATCTAGGCAACCAGGGTGTCGATTAATCGCGGCGACTGCATAGAGACCACCTATGAGCTGGATTGTTATTCCGTATTTCCTTAATCTTGCCCCCCTCTATACGCTGCACCCATTATTTTCAGGGCCTGCGAGTTCAAGCCTTCCCCAAGTGCTTCGCGGTCCTTTTTTATTCCAGCTGCCTTGTGGTCCGGGCGGTCGATAGGAGTGAGTCATGTCTGATACCCGTCATTCGCGAGTGATTATTCTCGGTTCCGGCCCTGCCGGTTACAGCGCTGCCGTCTACGCTGCCCGGGCCAACCTCAAGCCGCTGCTGATTACCGGCATGCAGGCAGGCGGTCAGTTGACCACCACCACGGAAGTCGACAACTGGCCGGGCGACGTCCACGGCCTGACCGGCCCGGTGCTGATGGAGCGTATGAAAGAGCACGCCGAGCGCTTTGAAACCGAGATCGTGTTCGACCACATCAACCAAGTCGACTTCTCGAAAAAGCCTTACAGCCTGACCGGCGACAGCGGTGTCTATACCTGTGACGCGCTGATCATCGCTACCGGCGCCAGCGCCCGTTACCTGGGCCTGCCATCGGAAGAAGCGTTCATGGGCAAAGGCGTCTCCGCCTGCGCGACCTGCGACGGTTTCTTCTACCGCAACAAGCCGGTCGCTGTGGTCGGTGGCGGCAACACCGCCGTGGAAGAAGCGCTGTACCTGGCCAACATTGCCAGCACCGTGACCCTGGTTCACCGCCGCGAGACCTTCCGCGCCGAGAAGATCCTGATCGACAAACTGCACGCCCGTGTGGCTGAAGGCAAGATCATCCTCAAGCTCAACGCCACCCTGGATGAAGTTCTGGGCGACAACATGGGCGTGACCGGTGCTCGCCTGAAAAACAACGACGGCAGCTTCGACGAGCTGAAAGTCGACGGCGTGTTCATCGCCATCGGCCACACCCCGAACACCTCGCTGTTCGAAGGCGTGCTCGAAGCCAAAGATGGCTACCTGGTTGTGCAAGGCGGCCGTGAAGGCAACGCCACTGCGACCAACATCGAAGGCATCTTTGCCGCCGGTGACGTGGCTGACCACGTGTACCGCCAGGCCATCACCTCGGCCGGCGCCGGTTGCATGGCGGCCTTGGACGCAGAGCGTTACCTCGACGGTTTGAAGGACGCTGCGTTCTAAACCCGTTGAAATGAAAAAACCGGCTGAGAGGCCGGTTTTTTTATGCGCACGATTCAAGCCGCACCACAGTGCTGATGTGCCAACCCGATTCAATGTGGGAGCTGGCTTGCCTGCGATGGCGGTGTGTCAGTCAACACCGCCATCGCAGGCAAGCCAGCTCCCACCTTAAACCGGGGTGGCAGATTAAATCAGCGGCGGGTCAGGGGTGGTGCGGTGAACTTCACGCCGGCCAAGCCATGCACAATCAACGCGCGGATATTGCCGTGATCACTGCCCTCTGGCGTTGCCACCACCGAACGGTAATGCTCACCAAACGCCATCAGCGCTTCCTGGTCGCTCAAGCCTTCCAGCAGCGCCAAGCCCAAGGTCTTGCATGAACCTTCGTTCTGACCAGCAGCATTTTCTACGCCGCCATTGGTAAAAGCCTGCGGCTGGTAGTCGTAACCGGCAGCTACAAAAGCCAGGGTGTCGGCAAAAACATGTTCGCCGCTGTTGAGGCTGGCGCGCAGGGTGTTCAGATCAGTCATGGGGTTTTCCTTTGGCGAACGCCGCCTGTTGGTCGGCGCTGGCTTCTTGCTGGTATTGGGCTTTCCACTCGGCATACGGCATGCCGTACACCACTTCGCGGGCATCATCGAGGCTCAGCTCGATGTGGCGCTCGTCGGCCTCGGCCTTGTACCACTTGGATAAGCAGTTGCGGCAAAAGCCCGAGAGGTTCATCAGGTCGATGTTCTGCACATCCTTGCGGCTGTCCAGGTGGGCCACCAACCGGCGGAAGGCGGCGGCTTCGAGTTCGAGGCGTTGTTGATCGTTCATAAGGCTCACTTAACTATCAGCGGCTGGCTGCGAGGGTTATCGACACCGACTCGGCAAAGCGCAGCGCATGGGGCTTGTCCACTTCGACTTCGGCGTACAGCACGGACTCATTGCTCATCACCAGGTCCAGCAACTCTTGCGTCAGGCGTTCGAGCAGCGCAAAGCGATTGCCTTCGACGTGGGCAATAATCGCCTTGGTGATGGTGCGGTAATTCAGCGCGTGGTCGATGTCATTGTCGCGCACGGCTTCCTGGGCGGCATACAGGATAGTCAGGTTGATCAGCACGTCCTGCTTGTTGTTGATCTCATCTTCATTGATGCCAATAAAGGTGCGCAGGCACAGGTCCTTGACCCGGATGCGCGCCATGCCTGGTTGAAGTTGTGGCATTGCTACTTGCTCCGTCCGATCAGTTGCAGGAACTCCATACGCGTGGTGTTCGACTCGCGGAACGCGCCGAGCATCACTGAGGTGTTCATGGTTGAATTCTGTTTTTCCACGCCGCGCATCATCATGCACATGTGCTTGGCTTCAATTACCACCGCCACGCCTGCGGCTTGGGTGACCTGCTGGATAGCGTCGGCGATCTGCCGCGTGAGGTTTTCCTGGATCTGCAGGCGCCGCGCGTACATGTCGACAATGCGCGCCAGCTTCGACAGGCCCAGCACCTTGCCGGTCGGTATATAGGCCACATGGGCCTTGCCGATAAAGGGCAGCAAATGGTGCTCGCACAGCGAATACAACTCGATGTCCTTGAGGATCACCATCTCGTCGTTATCGGAGGCGAACAATGCGCCGTTGACGATGGTTTCCAGGTCCTGCTCATAGCCATGACACAGGTACTGCATGGCCTTGGCGGCGCGCTTGGGGGTGTCGAGCAAGCCTTCGCGCTCCGGGTCTTCGCCCAGGCCTTTGAGGATCTCGCGGTAGTGTTGGGGCAGGGACAAGG
Source organism: Pseudomonas sp. WS 5146 (assembly GCF_012985495.1). Classification (NCBI taxonomy): domain Bacteria; kingdom Pseudomonadati; phylum Pseudomonadota; class Gammaproteobacteria; order Pseudomonadales; family Pseudomonadaceae; genus Pseudomonas; species Pseudomonas sp. WS 5146. The sequence goes on along the minus strand of NZ_JAAQWL010000014.1, from coordinate 58,271 downwards.
TCATACAACATCCTCACAAACGGCTTACTTGATATGCCGCCCGCCGTTGACGGTCAGGGTGGTTCCGGTGACATACGGGTTGTCCAGCAGGTAACGCACACTCTGGTAGATCACCGCAGGCCCAGGCTCGATGCCCAGCGCTGACTTGGCCAGCACCTTGGCGCGGTACGCCGCATCATCGCCTGCGTTGAACATCACCATCGCCGGCGCGATGCCGTTGACCTTGATCAGCGGCGCAAACTGCGCAGCGAACGAAAGTGTAAGGCTGTCGAGACCGGCTTTTGTGGCGCAGTAGGCGATGTGCTGGCGGCTGCCCTTGCGCACCACGTCATCGCTGATGTGCACGATATCGGCGGGTGTCGAGCGTTGCAGCAAAGGTGAACAATGCAGGTTGATCAGATACGGCGCAAGCATGTGCACGCTGAACATGTCGGTAAAGGCGCGGCTTTCGTCGCCAGGTGTTTCGGCAACCCACGCCGACGCGTTGTGGATGATCGCACGCAGGCTGTCGGTATGGGTTTTCAGTTCGGCGATAAAGGCCAGAATCCCGGCCTCAGTGGAGAAGTCGGCAAACACGCCGAGCGCGCCACGCGCGCGCAAGGCCTCAACGCCTGGGCGTTCGCTGCGGTAGCTGAAAATCACCGCGTGGCCTTCGTCGAGCAGGCGCTCGGCACAATAAAGGCCGACACGCTGGCCGGCACCGGTGATCAGGATCGGGGCGTTGGTTACCGTCATGGGAGGCTCGAGTCGCTGGCAGGTTGAAACTATATCAGCGACCGGCCACGCCTGTACTCAAGCAGCGGCTTGGGTAGCCTTGGGCGTTGGTGTTGGATGCAACCAGCTCGCGAGCAGATGGGTCGATAGAGGAATAAATAAGTAAACCATCAGCGGCGTGAGTGCCAGGGTACTGACCAGCACACGCGGGAACATGTCCAACTCGCTGAGCAGCGGCCCCAGGCCGAAGTTGAACAGCAGCGACACCGGGAAAAATGCCAGCCAGATCGCCACCGCCTGTTTCCAGCGCGGTGGTCGTGCACCCACGGCACCGAACCAGCCATCGATGCCACTGACGCGATGCTCGGACGGGTCGGCAAACAGTTCGCTGCCACGGCTTAGCCAGGCGCTGCGCGAGGCGGAGAACTCCCAGGCATGCAGGGTTTTTTCATCGGCGAAGCGGAAGATGATCTGAAACTCATCATCATTGGGCGGCGGCGCAAGCACGCCGGAACCCAGGTAGCCGGGGAAGTCAGTGGCCAATTGCTCGCCTTCGCGCAGCCAGGCCATCAATTCTTCATAGCGCCCTTTGGCCACGCGGCGCGCAACCATCAAGGTGACGGGAGAGGTAGACATTGTGTATCTCCAAGTAATCAGGTGCGCCAAGCCGGGTAGGTGGCGCACTAAGGTGGCGGTCGGGTAAGACCATCACCAAAAAGCATGCAAGGATTATTCCTGTTTTGAAGAAATACGCCAGCGGCAGTGGTCCGAAAAGTAACGGCCTTGAAAAGGACAGGTAGAAAGGCGTTAAATGGGACCCCAAATAACGTTGGCTTTTTGGCTCAAAATGCCCGTGATTAATGTGCCCATTGATAGCATTTCGCAACTGGATTCAACCGTCTCAGATGAGCTGTTTCCGATCCGTGAAGTGTCAAGACTGACAGGTGTGAACCCGGTCACACTGCGAGCCTGGGAGCGGCGGTATGGCCTGATCCAGCCAACGCGCACCGAAAGCGGGCATCGGCTCTACTCCAGCGCCGATATTGTGACCGTCAATCGTATTCTCGACTGGATTGAACGCGGCGTGGCCGTGAGCAAGGTCGGTAAGATCCTCGCCCGTGACGATCAGCAGGCTGAGACCATTCGTGCCGAGGGCGATAAGGTCGACGAGAGTGAGTGGTCACAGTGGCGACTGCGGTTGCTGCTGGCAGTCAAAGCCTTTGACGATCGCCAATTGGAAAGCCTGTACGGTCAGGTTTTCGCGACTTACCCGCTGAACGTTGCGTTCCAGGACATCCTGATGCCCCTCTGGAGCGATCTGATGCGCCACCAGGGGCATTTTGGCCAGGCCAGTGAATGGCTTTTTTACGACACCTTCCTGCGCATGCGTACCTTTGAGCGCTTGCAGCTTGCCAGTGCCCCACTCGCGCCGCGGGTGTTGCTGGCGGCCATGCCTGGCGAATGCCGTAAATTGGAACTGCTGGTAGCGGCGCTGATGCTCAGTCACGAAGACACGCCGGTGAAAGTGCTGGGCATGGGCCAGCCCTTTGATGAACTGACATTGGTGTGTGAAAAGATCCGGCCCAAGGCGCTGGTGATTTTCTCCAACCATTGGCATAACCATGATCTGGCAGCGCGCCTGAACCGTCTGGCGTTGACCCTGGATTGCCCACTGTTCCTGGCCGGTGCCGCTGCGGACCTGGCCGAGGGTGATCTGGCCGGTTCGTCTATCGGCTGCCTGGGCAGCGAAGGGCGCCAGATGCAGAGCCGTTTGCAGCAGTTTCTTGCAGGCCAGTTGGATAGTTGATTTCAGGCGTGTACGTGCGGATGGACCAACCGGTGCTGATGCAGGATGAACTGGCGTAACCGTTCGATCTCATTCGCGTCACTCTGGCTCAGGCGATAAGCGAACAGACCCCGCGCGGTTTCCCGTTCCAGCGTGCCGCGCAAGGCAATACGCTCGTAACCGGACGGGCTGAACCACAGGGAAAAGGTTTTCGGCGGTTTGACCCGTCCGCGAATTTCCACCAGTACGCCCTTGAATGACACCTCATGCACCCATAGCGCGGCAGGGTTGCCCCTGACGTTTTCCATCGCCACGGGGGCTTCAAGCGCCAGGCGCCATGGACGGATCATCGGCCCATCTTCAAAAATGCTCGGCACGCCCAAGCGCAGATGCACCGCATGAAACTCGTCTTCCACCAAATGCAGCGGGAAGGTCAGTTGCTGGTTGTCGAACTGTGCCTGGATGGTGACGTGGTCGTGAGCGGCCAGGCGCGTGAGCAAATCGCGAATCTGCGCACCGCCATTAACGGTCAGGCTCGACCAGGCATCCCGCAGGTTGAGTTGCGGGTTGTGCTGCATGTCCTGGATAAAATCCAGCTCGTCCTGCGTCAATAGCGCGTCGCGTTGCATTGATGTAGCTCAAGGGTGAGGCATTAAAAAGCCATTATCGCTCTAAAGACCGCATTTTTTACACTTTGTTAATTCCGCTCGTCGCCTTGAGTGCCGCCAGCTCATCTTTAAGCTCGGCCACTTGGGCTTCCAACTGAGCGATGCGTTGCTGCGCTTTCACCTGAACCGTAACGTCTTTTTGCACACCGACAAAATACGTTTGCTTGTCGGCCTTGTTGTAAACCGTGGAAAGCGACAGCTCATTCCAGAAGTGCGTGCCGTCCTTGCGGTAATTGCGCAGTATCTCCCGGCAGGCGCCACCGCTGTCGAGGGCTTCACGAATGGCCATCAGCGCCGGTTGGTCACGGTCACCCGCCTGCAGGAAGCGGCAATCCTGATACAGGATGTCGTCCAGGGTGTAACCGGTCAAACGCTCGAACGCCGGGTTCACGTAGATCAGCGGCTTGTCCTGGCCTTCACGTTCGGCGACGACGATACCGTCGTTAGAAGCGTTGATCACCAGTTGCATCAGGTTGGCGTTGATCATTGAGCAATCCATCGCATGTTTTTAAAGCCTGAATTCTATGGCAACTTTTGAATGTTGCACGGTGTGCACTGAAATATTTGTGTCAGCTGCTAATATCCCACGCTTTCGCTCAACTACAGGATCAGATTGATGAAAGTCGCCATCCTTTCCGGCTCGGTCTACGGCACAGCTGAAGAAGTCGCCCGCCACGCCGCCGGTATCCTCAACGCCGCCGGTTTTGAAGCCTGGCACAACCCACGCGCCACCTTGGCCGACGTGCAAGCCTTTGCCCCCGAGGCATTCCTGGCGGTCACATCGACCACCGGCATGGGTGAACTTCCCGACAACCTGCAACCGCTGTATTCGACCATTCGTGACCAACTGCCAGCCGCCTGGCGCGACCTGCCCGGTGCGGTGATCGGCCTGGGCGACGCCAGCTATGGCGACACGTTCTGCGGTGGCGGCGAGCAAATGCGCGAACTGTTCGCCGAACTGGGCGTACGCGAAGTGCTGCCGATGCTGCGCCTGGACGCCAGCGAAAGCGTGACCCCGGAAGCCGACGCCGAGCCTTGGCTGGCCGAATTGGTCACGGCACTGCGCGCTTGACCGGGAATTCACGCAGCAAGGCCCGCCACGCCAGATAAAGGCAATGCCCCAGCGCAAGCTGATGCCGGTGTTCTGGCTCGTGCTGACGGGCTTGCTCAACCTGTTCGCCGTGCCTTTATTGACGGCACTTCTCTGACACCGTTTGTACTATTCTCATGACTGACTCGCTCAGTCATCAAGCTGGCTGCCAAGGCAACTCCTTGCGTCACCGCGCCTGACTAGACTGGCTCCTCATCCAGAAAAATAATAAGAACGCGAACCAAGGAGGTTGTTGCCGTGAGCCTAGCCCCTGTTCTATCGCCACAGAATGTCAAAGACCAGGTCAGCGCTGCCGAATGGCAGACCCGCGTCGACCTCGCGGCCTGCTATCGCCTGGTGGCGCTGCATGGCTGGGACGACCTGATCTTCACGCATATTTCCGCCAAGGTGCCGGGCACCGACGATTTCCTGATCAACCCTTATGGCTTGATGTTTCATGAGATAACGGCGTCGAGCCTGGTCAAGGTTGATCAGGCCGGCAACAAGCTGATGGACAGCCCTTACGAGATCAACCCCGCCGGCTACACCATCCACAGTGCCATCCATGAAGTGCGCCACGACGTGGTCTGTGTGCTGCACACCCACACCGCCGCGGGCGTTGCGGTGTCGGCGCAGAAGCAGGGCGTGCTGCCGATCAGCCAGCAATCCACCTTCGTCTTGTCCAGTCTGGCCTATCACGCCTATGAAGGCGTGGCGCTCAACCGTGAAGAAAAAGCCCGCTTACAGGCGGACCTGAGCGACAACAATTTCCTCATGCTGCACAACCACGGTCTGTTGACCTGCGCTGGTTCGATCGCCGACACGTTTTTAATGATGTTCACCTTTCAACGCGCCTGCGACATCCAGGTGCTGGCGCAAAACGGCGGCGCCGAATTAATTGCCATTGAGCCGCAGATTCTGGCGGGTGCCAAGGCGATGGTGGCGGTTGTCACAAAGAGCGCGCAAGGTATGGGGGGTGCACTGGCGTGGCCGGCGCTGTTGCGTAAATTGGACCTGCAAGATCCCGGGTATAAAAGCTGATGCCGCTCGCCGAGATACCGCTCAGAGCCTGGCGCAAACGTGGCCAGGAATTTCTCTTTCGTGGCCACATGATCCGTTACTGGGTGGCGGGGCAGGGCGAGCCGTTGCTATTGATTCATGGCTTTCCCACCGCCAGTTGGGACTGGCACTACCTGTGGCAGCCCCTGGCCCAGCGTAACTTGGTGATCGCCTGCGACATGCTTGGGTTTGGCGATTCGGCCAAGCCGCTGAACCACGATTATTGCCTGCTGGAGCAGGCGGACCTGCAACAGGCGCTGCTCGAACACCTGCGTGTGGAGCGGCCGGTGCATGTGTTGGCCCATGACTATGGCGACAGCGTGGCCCAGGAATTACTGGCGCGCCATTACGACGGCCGCTTCCTGATGGCCAGCTGCGTGTTCCTCAATGGTGGGCTGTTTCCCGAGACCCATCGCCCGGCATTGGTGCAGAAACTCTTGCTCAGCCCACTCGGCTGGATGATCGGCCGTGCCTTTGGGCGCAACGCTTTGTCGAACAGTTTCAGCCAGATTTTCGGCCCGAACACGCGGCCCAGTGAAAGTGCACTGGATGACTTCTGGAGCTTGATCAACTGCAATGACGGCCCGCGTATCCTGCATAAGTTGATTGCCTACATTCCCCAGCGCCGCCGTCTGCGTGAACGCTGGGTGGCGGTGATGCAACGCAATGAAGTGCCGCTGCGGGTAATCGACGGCGAAGTCGATCCCATTTCCGGTGCGCATATGGTGGAGCGTTATCGCCAGTTGGTGCCCAATGCCGACTCGGTATTACTGACCAATATCGGCCACTACCCGCAGATCGAAGCGCCGGTGCTGGTGCTCAAGCATTATTTGGCGTTTCGCGAACGTATCGGTCAGCCGGCGCCGCGAGTGGCCTACTCCTGAGGCCAATCCCGGGCTGCTGCGCAGCCCAGCGGGAGCAAGCTCCCTCGCCACAACAGCCGGTTGATCATCGCGCTGTCTTATTGAGCACCATTCAGCCTCGGCCGTGTTTATTGTGACCAAAGGCTGCGTGCGTGACACTCAACCCATTGCCAATGTCGCCAACGGAGTTCGGTATGAGTGAGTCAGTGCAGTTCCAGGATAAGGTCGTGATCGTCACCGGTGCCGGCGGCGGGCTGGGCCGTGCCCATGCGCTGCTGTTTGCCAGGCACGGGGCCAAAGTGCTGGTCAACGACCTCGGCGGCTCGACCCAGGGCGAAGGCGCGAATGCCTCGGCCGCCGACCGTGTAGTGGCGGAGATTCGCGAGGCGGGCGGTACTGCCGAGGCCAACCATGACTCCGTAACCGAGGGGGACAAGATCGTCCAGCACGCACTCGACGTGTTCGGCCGTGTCGACGTGGTGGTCAACAACGCCGGCATCCTGCGCGACAAGACCTTCCACAAAATGGACGACAGTGACTGGGACCTGGTGTACCGCGTGCATGTCGAAGGTGCCTACAAAGTTACCCGCGCCGCCTGGCCGCACATGCGCGAGCAGGGTTATGGCCGCGTGATCTTTACCGCGTCCACCTCGGGCATCTATGGCAACTTCGGCCAGTCCAACTACGGCATGGCCAAGCTGGGCCTCTACGGTTTGACCCGCACCCTGGCGCTGGAAGGGCGCAAGAACAACATCCTGGTCAATGCCATCGCCCCCACCGGCGGCACGCGCATGACCGAAGGCCTGATCCCGCCGCAGGTGTTCGAACGCCTCAAGCCGGAACTGGTCAGCCCGTTGGTGGTGTACCTGGGCAGCGAGGCGTGCCAGGACACCTCGGGCTTGTTTGAAGTCGGCGGCGGCTGGATCGGCAAAACCCGCTGGGAGCGCAGCCTGGGCGTGGGGTTTGACCCTGAGGCCGGGTTCTCACCCGACGATGTGGCGGCGCACTGGGCGCAGATCTGCGACTTCGAAGGCGCTGCGCACCCCAAGGACAACATCGAAGCGTTGAAAGAGATGATGGCCAATTTGCAGAAGTTCAGCCTCTGATCGTTGCTTGAACACAGTTGAATAAAACGGGGCGCTAAAGGCGCCCCGTTTTATTTTGGGTATAAAAAAGGCCGCTGCAAACGCAGCGGCCGAAGTAAGACGTTGGATCAAGGAGCGACAAATCAACGTCAGTGAACAGCGGTAATAGATTGAAACATTAGGCCAATCTATTGGAATCAGACTTTTCCTGGATTTACCCAAGCGGGCCATCTGCCCTGAAAGTGCGTTAAGAATAGTCGGTTGTAACAAAATGAGTAATAGCAGTTCAGGACAAGGACTGTTGCAATTTCAGTAATGATCGCCAGCGCGCTATCCATCCTCCTGATAATCCGCCATCTGCCTAATCCATGGTGGCGCCCAAACCGCGGCCAGAGCGCCTGTTCATCCTTTCGAGCGACACCACGAATACCCCTTTGGTGCGCTTATCGCTCCCGAGGGGCGGCAGTAGGGTGGGGCCTTCTGTCACTCACCGGGGAAGACGCATGACAAAAACAACAATGCGCGCCATCTTCACGCCACAGGCGCTGGCCACGGCGGTTGCGCTGGGTTTCTGCGCTCAGGCGCAGGCTGTTTCATTCAACATCGGCGAGATCGAAGGGCAATTCGATTCCTCGCTGTCGGTCGGCGCCAGTTGGGGCATGCGCGATGCTGACAAGAAGCTGGTGGGCATTCCCAACGGCGGCACGGGGCAGGCGTCCACCGGTGATGACGGGCGGCTGAACTTCAAGAAGGGTGAGACCTTCTCCAAGATTTTCAAGGGCATTCACGACCTGGAGCTTAAGTACGGCGACAGCGGCATCTTTGTGCGCGGCAAGTACTGGTACGACTTCGAACTGCAGGACGAAAACCGCGAGTTCAAGCAAATCAGCAACAACCACCGCGACGAAGGTGCGCGCTCGTCCGGCTACGAGCTGCTGGATGCTTTTGTGTATCACAACTATTCCATCGGCGATTTGCCGGGCGCCGTGCGGGTCGGCAAACAGGTGGTGAGCTGGGGTGAAAGTACGTTTATCGGTAACTCGATCAACAGCATCAACCCCATCGACGTCTCGGCGTTCCGCCGCCCAGGCGCCGAGATCAAGGAAGGCCTGATTCCGGTCAACATGCTGTTCGCGTCCCAAAGCCTGACTAACCAGCTGTCGGTGGAAGGTTTTTACCAACTCAACTGGGAAAACACCGTGGTGGATAACTGCGGCACCTTCTTCGGTAACGATGTAGTGGCTCACGGCTGCAATGGCAACTACACGGTCGGCAGCCCGGCGATTGCGCCGTTGCAACCGGTGGCCGCAGCCTTTGGCCAGGGCTTTCAGGTGACGCGCGAAGGCGTGGTGGTGCAGCGCGCCAACGACCGCGAAGCGCGCGATGGCGGCCAGTTCGGTGCGGCCTTGCGCTGGCTGGGCGATGACACCGAGTACGGCCTCTACTTCATGAACTACCACAGCCGCACGCCAACGGTGGGCACGATTACCGCCAACACCAACCTGGCCACCATCGGCCGTATCGTCAGCACTGCCAACGCCATCGCGCCCGGCAGTGGTTCGGGCCTGGCCCAGAGCACCATGCTCGGGCGTGGCCAGTATTACCTCGATTACCCGGAAGACATCCGCCTGTACGGTGCCAGCTTCTCCACCACCTTGCCCACCGGCACGGCCTGGACCGGCGAAATCAGCTACCGGCCGAATGCGCCGGTGCAACTCAACACCACCGACCTGACCCTGGCGCTGGTCAACCCGATTGCCGGCCAAACCGCCTCGCCGATCCGCAGTTCGTTCGGCTCGGACAACTCAGGTTACCGCCGCAAGGAAATCACCCAGATCCAGAGCACCATGACCCAGTTCTTCGACCAGGTGTTGGGCGCCGAACGCCTGACGCTGGTGGGCGAGGCGGCCTATGTGCACGTCGGCGGGCTGGAAGCCAAGACCAAACTGCGTTATGGCCGCGATTCGGTGTATGGCGCCTATGGTTTCGGCGGCGACACCGACGGCTTCGTCACCGCGAACTCCTGGGGTTACCGCGCCCGCGCGATCCTCGACTACAACAACGTGTTCGCCGGGGTGAACCTCAAGCCCAACCTGTCCTGGTCCCATGACGTCAGCGGCTACGGCCCCAACGGCATTTTCAACGAAGGCGCCAAGGCGATCAGCGTCGGCGTGGATGCGGACTACCGCAACACCTACACCGCGAGCCTGAGCTACACCGACTTTTTCGGCGGTGACTACAACACCCTCACCGACCGCGACTTTATCGCCCTCAGCTTCGGCGTGAACTTCTGACTTGGTTTAAGGAAGGACAACAACCTATGCGTAAGCTATTTGCAGTGATGGCCCTGAGTGTACTGGCCGCCCACGTCATGGCCGCCGTCTCGCCCGAAGAGGCCGCCAAGCTCGGCACCACCCTGACGCCGGTCGGCGCCGAAAAAGCCGGCAACGCCGACGGTTCGATCCCGGCCTGGACCGGCGGCATCCCGAAAAACGCTGGCGCGGTGGACAGCAAAGGCTTTCTGGCCGACCCGTTCGCCAATGAAAAACCGCTGTTCGTGATCACTGCCGCCACGGTCGACAAGTACAAAGACAAGCTCTCCGACGGCCAGGTGGCGATGTTCAAGCGTTACCCCGAGACCTACAAGATCCCGGTGTACCCGACCCATCGCACGGTCAACCTGCCGCCGGATATCTACGAGTCGATCAAGCGCAGCGCGCTGAACGTGCACGCGATTAACGACGGTAATGGCCTGGAAAACTTCACCGGCAACCGTTACTACGCGTTCCCGATCCCGAAAAATGGCGTGGAAGTGTTGTGGAACCACATCACCCGTTATCACGGCGGTAACCTCAAGCGCATCATCACCCAGGCCACCCCGCAAACGAATGGCAGCTACACGCCGATTCGCTTCGAAGAAGAAGTGGCGGTGCCGCAAGCCATCCCGGACATCGACCAGGCCAAGGCGGCCAACGTGCTGAGCTTCTTCAAGCAATCGGTCACGGCGCCCGCACGCCTGGCGGGCAACGTGCTGCTGGTGCATGAAACCCTCGACCAGGTGAAGGAGCCGCGTCTGGCCTGGATCTACAATGCCGGCCAACGCCGCGTGCGCCGTGCACCGCAAGTCTCGTATGACGGCCCGGGCACCGCCTCCGATGGCCTGCGCACCACCGACAACTTCGACATGTTCTCCGGCGCGCCCGACCGCTACGACTGGAAACTGGTCGGCAAAAAAGAGATGTACATCCCCTACAACAGCTACAAGCTCGATTCGCCGACCCTCAAGTACGACGACATCATCAAGGCCGGGCACATCAACCAGGACCTCACCCGCTACGAGCTGCACCGCGTGTGGGAAGTGGTCGGCATGGTCAAGCCGAGCGAGCGGCACATCTACGCCAAGCGCCACATGTACATCGACGAAGACAGCTGGCAGGTCGCGCTGGTGGACCACTACGACGGGCGAGGCCAACTGTGGCGCGTTGCTGAAGGCCATGCGCAGTTCTATTACGACCACCAAGTGCCGGCCTACACCGTGGAAACCCTGTACGACATCATTGCCGGGCGCTACATCGCGCTCGGCATGAAGAATGAGGAAAAGCGCAGTTTCGTGTTCGGCTTCGCGGCCAAGGCGGCGGATTACACGCCAGCAGCGCTGCGTTCCGAGGGCGTTCGCTGACTCAGATATAAAACATGGGAGCGAGCTTGTGTGGGAGCTGGCTTGCCTGCGATAGCATCACCTCGGTATGGCTGTTAGACCGAGGTGTCTGCATCGCAGGCAAGCCAGCTCCCACACAAGCTCGCTCCCACAGTTGTCTGCATTCTGCCTTTAATTAATGCCCTTCAATCACCCTGCTGAATACTTCTTCAACAACCGCCAACCACAGGACTAGGGTGGCGTCAGGTTGCATAACAATAAAAACGCAGGATGCAGCAATGACCGCCATGACCCGCTGCCTGGACCGTCCTGGATTCATGCCACGGCTGTCCGCCCATCACCTGTTACGCCCGCAATTGACCGAGCCGTTGCTCGCAGCAACCGTGAGGGTGAAGTTGCTGTGCGCGCCGGGTGGCAGTGGCAAAAGCGCGTTACTGGCCGAGTGTGCCTTGCAGGCGCCCAAGGGTTGCCAGGTCTATTGGCTGCCACTCAATGGTGCGGCTTTGAGCCCCGATGAGTTGTGCCAACGCTTGGCGCACAACCTGGGGCTGGCGTTTGTCGATGAAGCTACCTTGTTGCTTGACCTCAGCCGCTGGCAGCCCACGGCGTGGTTGTTCCTGGATGATTACTGCCGCCTGCCCGCGCCCGAGCTGGATGCTTTGCTCGACCGCCTGCTCAGTGTCGCCAGCCCGGCGCTGACCTGGTGGCTGGGCGCGCGGCGGCGACCGGCATGCAACTGGCCGCGGTTGTTGCTCGACGATGAACTGTTGGTGTGCAGCGAGCTGAACTTCAGCCCGGCGCAAGTCCAGCAACTGCTCGGCGGCGGGCAAAGCTTCGACAGCGTGATGCAGTTCAGCGGCGGTTGGTGCGCCGGTGTACGCATTGCCTTGCTCGGTGATGGTCACCCGGACAAAACCTTGCTCGACTACCTGCAACACGAACTGCTGCGCACCTTGCCGGTCGAGTTGGCTGAGGCCTGGCGGGTATTGGCGCACCTGCCGCGCTTCAACCCGGGCCTGTGTGAGCACCTGTTCGGCGCTGGCGACGGCGCCGACTACCTGCGGGAGTTGCAGGCATTGGGCGCCTTTATCCAGCCCTGGGAAGACACCACCGATTGGCTGCAGGTCTTTGCGCCGCTCGCACGCTTGCTGCGCGATGAGCCCTGGCCGGCCAAGCGCGCCTGGCATCGGCGTGCCTGCCAATGGTTTACCGCCGAGTGCGATTGGCAAGCCGCGTTTGAACAGGCCTTGCTGGCCGAAGCGTTTGAGATGGCGGTGAGCCTGTTGCAACACTTCAGTTTTGAAGACTTGTTCCGTCAGCAGAATGCGCAGCTGTTGCTGCGTCTGCATGAGCAACATGGCGATGAATTGATGCTTGGCTCCGCACAACTGGTGGGGCTGGTGACGGCCGCATTGTTGTTCGCCGGGCGCTTTGAGCAAGCCGGTGTGTGCATCGACCAGCTTGCCCGGTTTGCACCACAGCCGACGGCGGCGAAACAGCGGCATTTACTGGCGCGCTGGCAGGCGCAATGGGGCTGGTTGTTGCACCTCAATGGGGATGCCGAGCGCTCCCGCGAGCATTTTCTGGAGGCTTTGCAAGCGTTGCCCGACAGCGCCTGGACTTCCCGGCTGATGTGCCTTTCGGGCCTGACCCAGCAAGCCTTGCTGCGCGGCGAGCTGGAGGTGGGCCAAGCCTTGAACCGCGAAGCGCTGTGCCTGGCGCGTGCCCATGGTTCATTGGTGCTGGAAGCGCTGCTGGAACTGGATCATGCGCAATTGCTGGAGCAACGCGGTGCACCGTATCGGGCGCAAAGTCTGCTGGAAAATGTGCAGGCGATGCTGGCGCGCCAGCGCCTCAAGGCGGGGCCACTGGTAGGGCGCATCGCCCTGCGGCGCGGGCATCTGGCGTTGCGCCAAGGCCAGGACACGCTCGCCGGTGAATGTTTCGAGAGCGGTTTGAGCCTGTGCCTGCACAGTCAGGACAAGCGCGTGCTCTATGGGTTTCTCGGCCTGGCGTTGCTGGCGGCCAACCATGGCGATTACGCCCAGGCGTTTGCCCAGCTGCGCGAAGCGGAGCGCTTGATGCAGCAACGCCATGTGCCGGACTCGGTATACCGCGCGGTGCTGCTGTTGGTCAGTGGGCACTTCTGGTTGCAGCAGGGCCGTGCCGAACTGACCGTGGAAGCAGTGCGCCGGGTGCTGCGCCACTTCCGTGGGCCACAGGCCCGGCAAGCACCGCCGGCTACGCTGGAACTGATTCCACGGCTGGAGTACTTGCTGGTGCTGGCCGAGGTGAAGCTGGGTGTGGCCGTTCAGCCTATGGAGCGCCTGTATGCCTTGCTCGACACCACCCAACAACGCGGCATGCTCTGCCTGGAAACCGAGCTGCACCTGGTGCTGGGCGAAGTGGCCTGGCAGTTGGGCGACTCAGCCGTGGCCCGGCGCGCCCTGCAAACCGGGCTGGAGCTGGCGCAACGCTGCCAGGTGCAGCAGGCGATTCGCGAGCTGCGTTTGCGTGCGCCGGGGCTATTGATTGAGCTGGGCCTGGAAACCCCGGCGGCGCCCAGTGGCGTGGTGGAAAACCCGCTGAGCCAACGCGAACTGGAAGTGCTGCAGCTGATCGCCCAAGGCAACTCCAACCTGGAAATCGCCGACCGGCTGTTTATCTCGCTGCACACCGTCAAGACTCACGCGCGGCGTATCCACAGCAAGCTCGGCGTGGAGCGACGCACCCAAGCGGTGGCCAAGGCCAAGACATTGGGCTTGATGGTTTAGGCGCAGAACGCCTGGCGGTATTCCCCGGGCGTGGCGCCCATGGCCTGGCGAAAACGGTGGGTAAAGTGGCTGGCGCTGGAGAAGCCACACCGCCACGCAATCTCGCCAAGGGGCAGGGCGCCGCCACGCAACAGGGCTTGCGCACGCGCCAGGCGACGTGCCAACAGGTACTGGTGGGGCGGCAGGCCGAAGCTTTGGCGGAACATTCGCGCAAAATGGTATTCCGACAGCGCGCACAGGCCGGCCAGTTGCCCGAGGCTGATCGGGTCTTCCAGGTGGTGGTCGATAAACTCCACCAGCAGCCGGCGCTGATGCGCCGCCAACCCGCCTTTCAAGCGCAGGCCGTCGCGTGCGCCGACTTGGCTGAGCAAGGTGTGGCTGAGCATCTCGTGGGCCAGGCTGCTGGTCAGCAGGCGCTCGGCGGGCTCTTGCCAGTTAAGGGCGATCAGTTGGTGAAAGCGCTGGGCCTGGCTGGCGTCTTCGAGGAAGGTGCTTTCGCGCAATTGCAATTCACGCGGCTCGCGGTCAAGCAGCGTGACGCAACCGAGGGCAAATTGCTCCGGGCTGAAATACACATGTGCCAGGCGAATCTCACCGTTGATCACCCAGGCCGACTGGTGCTCGGCGGGCAGGATGCAGAGTTTGTCCGGGCCGCCCTTGGTGCCTGGCTGATCGCGCCGAAACGTGCCGGTGCCACCGCCGATGTAGCAGGACAAGGTGTGATGGGTCGGCGCCTGGTAATCCTGCGAGTCGTGATGGTTGCTCCACAAGGCCGCAGACAAGCCGTCACCGAGCTCGGCGCAGGCTTCCAGGCGTGCGTTGGGCGAGCTGTTAAGGGCTTGAAAGACTTGCAGGGATTCCAGATCTGGCATGGTTGTGCTCTCCGACGCCTTGCATCCTACTCCCGCCGGCGATAGCTGTGATCCCTGCGCCCGACAAAAGCGCAAGAATGTGCAAGAGCGCCGGCCGGCTGCCAAGGGACACTGTGCCTCAATCGACGGAGCCCGCTATGAACCTTTTCCTGTATTTACTCACCGTGCTGATCTGGGGCACCACCTGGATCGCCCTCAAATGGCAATTGGGCGTCGTGGCGATTCCCGTGTCGATCGTCTACCGCTTCGGCCTGGCGGCGCTGGTGCTGTTTGCGCTGTTGCTGCTCAGCCGCAAGTTGCAGGTGATGAACCGGCGCGGGCATTTGATCTGCCTGGCGCAGGGGCTGTGCCTGTTCTGCGTCAACTTCATGTGCTTCCTGACCGCCAGCCAATGGATCCCGAGCGGTCTGGTGGCAGTGGTGTTTTCTACCGCCACGTTGTGGAACGCCCTCAATGCCCGGGTGTTTTTTGGCCAGCGCGTAGCACGTAACGTGTTGATGGGCGGCGCGCTGGGGTTGCTGGGGCTGGGCTTTCTATTCTGGCCGGAACTGGCAGGGCATACCGCCAGCCCGCAGACCTTGCTCGGCCTGGGGTTGGCATTGTTGGGGACGATGTGTTTCTCGGCGGGCAATATGCTCTCGAGCCTGCAACAGAAGGCCGGGCTCAAGCCGCTGACCACCAATGCATGGGGCATGGCCTATGGCGCGACGATGCTGGCGACTTACTGTGCGGTGCGCGGCATTCCTTTCGACATGGACTGGAGTGCGCGGTATATCGGCGCTCTCTGGTATTTGGTGATTCCGGGTTCGGTGATCGGCTTTACTGCGTACCTCACCCTGGTTGGGCGCATGGGGCCGGAGCGGGCGGCGTATTGCACGGTGCTGTTTCCGGTGGTGGCGCTGAACGTGTCGGCGTTTGCCGAGGGATACCAGTGGACCGCCCCGGCGCTGATGGGGCTGGTGTTGGTGATGTTGGGGAATGTGCTGGTGTTTCGTAAGCCTAAGTTGGTTCAACCGGTCTTGCAGGCGAAGGCTATCTAATGTGGGAGCTGGCTTGCCTGCGATGGCGGTGGGTCAGTCAAAGTTGAGCTAGCTGACCCACCGCCATCGCAGGCAAGCCAGCTCCCACAGTTGCCCTATTTGAGGCCCAGGCGCTTGGCCATGCGGCCGAGGTTGGCGCGGTCCAGGCCGAGTTCGCGGGCGGTGCTGGCCCAGTTGTGCTGATGGCGTTCCAGGCAAGCGCTGATGATTTGGCGCTGGTAGTGCTCGGTGGCCTGGCGCAGGTCGCCGGTCGCGGCCAGCGGCGCTTGCAGCGGTGCTTCGATAGCCGGCGCGCTGACGTCCGGCAGGTCCAGGTCCTGGGCGCTCAGGCTCAGAATCTTCGGCCGCTCGCGGCAGTTACCCAGGGCTTTGAGCGCGCTGCGCCCGATCAAATGTTCCAGCTCCCGCACATTGCCTGGCCAGTTATAGGCCAGCAGCGCGGCCTGGGCGTCGCTGGTCAGGCGCAGGCTGCCCAGGCCCATGCGCGAACGGTTCTGCTCCAGGAAGTACCCCGCCAGCAGCAACACATCCCGCCCGCGCTCGCGCAGCGCCGGCACTTGCAGCGGGTACACGCTCAGGCGGTGGTAGAAGTCGGCGCGGTAGCGGCCATTGCGCACTTCTTCGGCGAGGTCGCGGTTGGTGGCGGCAATCAGGCGTACATCCACCTGGTGTTCCTTGTCCGAACCCAAGCGCTGCAACTGGCCGCTTTGCAGCACGCGCAGTAATTTGGCCTGCACGGTCAGCGACAACTCGCCCACTTCATCCAGGAATAGGGTGCCGCCATTGGCCAGCTCGAACTTGCCACGGCGTTCATTCAACGCGCCGGTAAAGGCGCCGCGCACGTGGCCGAACAGTTCGCTTTCCACCAGGGTTTCCGGCAGCGCGGCGCAGTTGAGGCTGATCATCGGCTTGTCCGCACGCGGGGACGCGGCGTGGATGGCTTGGGCGACCAGCTCCTTGCCGACCCCGGTTTCGCCGGTAATCAGCACGGTCAGGTCGCTGCCGCCCACCAGCTTGATCTCCTCGACCAGACGCTTGTGCGCCTTGCTCTGGCCGATCATTTCCTTGTGCTGTTGGCCGCTGGCCTGGCGGTAGATCTCGGCGCGCTGATGTTCGTCTTCGGCGCGTATTGCCAGGCGCTCGATGCGTTCGGCGACATTGACCGTGGCCGCCGCCAGGCTGGCAAAGGCTTGCAAAGCATCCAGCTCAACGCGTTCGAAACGCTCGGTGTCCAGCGCGTCGAGGGTCAGCAGGCCCCAGGGCTGGTCGTCGATAAACAGCGGGCAGCCCATGCAGTCGTGCACTTCCAGGTGCCCGTGCAGGCCGTCGACCAAGCCGTCGTAGGGGTCGGGCAGTTCGCTGTCGCTGTCAAACCGGGTAGGGCCAGCGCTGCTCAGCAACACTTCAAAGCGCGGGTGTTCGCTGACCTTGAAGCGACGGCCAAGGGTATCGGCGCTCAAACCATCCACTGCCAGCGGCACCAGCCACTCACCGTCCAGGCGTAACAACGCGGCGGCATCGCACGGCAACAGTGCGCGCATGGCTTGCAACAGGCGTCGATAGCGCTCGCCCTCGGGCAGTTCGCGGGACAGGTCGGCGACCAGGGGCAGCAGGGTGGTGAGCAGCGATTGTGCAGTCATAATGACTCCTTGTAGTCCTTGTGACTATAAGGTGTAGGGAGTCATACTGACTACATTATAATTAACTTATTGAATTATAACGATTAATTAGTTGGCACGAATGCTGAGTAGGTAAAAGTAATCAGTAAAGAGACCCAGGAGTCTGCCATGCTTAGTGCCCAAGACCGTGCCATCGTCAAATCCACTGTGCCCCTGCTGGAGAGCGGCGGCGAAGCGCTGATCACGCATTTTTACCGCATGATGCTCAGCGAATACCCAGAAGTTCGCCCGCTGTTCAACCAGGCCCACCAGGCCAGCGGTGACCAGCCCCGCGCGCTGGCCAATGGCGTGCTGATGTATGCGCGGCACATCGATCAGCTGGACCAACTGGGTGACCTGGTGGCCAAGATCATTAACAAACATGTGGCCTTGCAGATCCTGCCGGAACACTACCCGATTGTGGGCGCCTGCCTGCTGCGCGCCATCTCTGAAGTGCTCGGCAGCGAGATCGCCACGCCTGAGGTGATGAATGCCTGGGGCGCGGCCTACGGCCAGTTGGCCGACATCCTGATTGGCGCCGAAGCGGCCATCTACGATGAAAAAGCCCAGGCGCCGGGCGGCTGGCGCGGTGCGCGGCCATTCCTGTTGGTCAAGCGTGTGGAGGAGAGCGACGAGATCATCTCCTTCTACTTTGCCCCTGTGGACAACGGCCCGATCCTGCAAGCCGCACCGGGCCAGTACATTGGGATGAGGCTGGTGCTGGACGGCGAAGAAGTGCGCCGCAACTATTCCCTGTCGGCCCTGAGCGATGCGGGCCTGTACCGCATCAGCGTCAAACGCGAGGCCGGTGGGCGGGTGTCCAACTACCTGCATGACCAGATGCATGTCGGTGCAACCATCGACCTGTTCCCGCCATCGGGTGAGTTCACGCTGGCGGCCAGCGATAAACCGCTGGTGCTGATCAGCGGCGGGGTAGGCATCACCCCCACATTGCCCATGCTTGAAGCGGCCCTGGCAACCGAGCGCCCGGTGCACTTTATCCACTGCGCCCGCAACGGCGGCGTGCATGCGTTCCGTGATTGGGTCGATGCCCTGGCGGCCAGGCACCCGCAGCTCAAACGCTTTTACTGCTATGCCGAGGACGACGGCGTGAGCCCTGCGGCGGACAAGGTGGGGCTGTTGAGCCAGGAGCAATTGGCGGCGTGGTTACCCGAGGAACGTGACCTGGATGCGTACTTCCTGGGGCCTAAAGGCTTTATGGCGGCGATCAAACGCCATCTGAAGGCGTTGGGTGTGCCGGAGCAGCAGGCGCGCTACGAGTTCTTCGGCCCGGCGGCGGCGCTGGAATAAGTACATCTACCCTCGCCACAAGAAGCCCGGCTCTCACATTGGAATGCGATTCCCTGTGGGAGCCGGGCTTGCCCGCGATGGCGTCCGCTCAGCCACAACATTTATCCCGATTAATCCGCAGTTAACCGCCCTCTGTTTTAACCATGCTCTGTGTGTAAACTTGCCGGCATTGGCACAACGACAAAGGGAAAACGGGGATGAGTGACGAATTGCGTTTAGGCAGGGAGCGGCGCTTTCTGGTGTTGCTGGGCATCATCTGCCTGGCGCTGATTGGCGGTGCGCTGTATATGCAAGTGGTGTTGGGCGAGGCGCCGTGCCCGCTGTGTATCCTGCAGCGCTACGCATTGCTGTTGATTGCGATCTTTGCCTTTATCGGCGCCGCCATGCGCCGCAAAGGTGCGGTCACTGTGTTTGAAGGGCTGGTAGTCCTCAGTGCCGTGGGCGGCGTCGCAGTTGCAGGCCACCACGTCTACACCCAGTTCTTCCCGGAGGTCAGTTGCGGCGTCGATGTGCTGCAGCCGATTGTCGATGAACTGCCACTGGCCAAGGTGTTCCCACTGGGCTTCCAGGTCGACGGCTTCTGCAGCACGCCGTACCCGCCCATCCTTGGCTTGTCCCTGGCGCAATGGGCGCTGGTGGCGTTCGTGCTGACGGTGATTCTGGTGCCGCTGGGCATCTATCGCAATCGCCAACGCCAGGCCTGAGTCTGCTCGCCAAAACGCCCCGGTCTTCCTTGAAGGAAGTCCGGGGCGTTTTTGGTTGTAGGGATTTGTGAAAGGGCCGTGAGGAGGGGCAACAATAGGTGTGCGCAGCGTGCGACATGTTGTCACACGGACGTTGCCGCAGGACGTTTCTGACCCATCAAACCGCCGCCTGAATTTGCACCCGATGGCTAAATTGTGCTGTCAGTTCATCGTTTGGGCGATGCCGCAAATGTCACGCCGTGCGAGCCATTGGGTGATGTCCGAATGCCTTGTTTTATGGGGGCTTGGATCCGTTTTGCAAGCCCTTACAAGGTGTAAGGGAAGTGGCGTTGTGCCCAATAACACGGCAATTTTTGTGGTTTTTGTTGGGAATCGAACACGATAAGATCGCGAACCTTTGCAGGATTAGTGAAGGATTGTTGCTGTAATCGATAAAAATTATTTCTTTATAAGACATGGTTTATACATCGCTAGCTAACTACAATCGCCCGCACTGAATGTCCGGTGCTGTTCAATATTTGAGCACTGGAGCGGTCGAGGGGCAGATGGACGGCTCTGTGCGACCCCAAGGTTCCGGCAGCCTTTCAACTATCCGCACCAAATGGAATTGGTCTGTAACAAGGCCTTTAACCACGAAATCGAATAAGAACTCACCGCAGGTCCGTGAAACGTACAGTTATGGCGTGACGGGCAGGCTCTTATTCAATCGAAGAGAAATGCCAACCCTTGGCAGGGTGAAGTGTTGGCGATCAAAACCCAACTGCATTGCGCAAGCTGCTTTAGAGGTCGTGAGATGAGTAAAAACAGGTACCCCCGATTACTAGGCTTTTTGCCGCTGATTGGCATGCTGTTAATGCTGGGAGGCTGCAAGTGGACCTTGATGGACCCAAAAGGACAGATCGGTCTGGATCAACGAAACCTGATCATCACCGCTACCCTGCTGATGCTGCTGGTCGTGGTCCCTGTGATCATCATGACCTTCGCCTTCGCCTGGAAATACCGCGCGTCGAACACCAGCGCTACCTACGCGCCTAAGTGGTCGCACTCCACCAAGATCGAAATCGCCGTGTGGCTGGTGCCGGTCCTCATCATCATCGCCCTGGGTTACATCACCTATAAGTCGACCCACGAGCTGGACCCGTACCGTCCGCTGGAATCCAACGTCAAGCCGATCAATATCGAAGTGGTTGCGCTGGACTGGAAGTGGCTGTTCATCTACCCGGACCTGGGTATCGCCACGGTCAACGAGATCCAGTTCCCGGAGAACACTCCGCTTAATTTCCGGATCACCTCCGATGCCGTGATGAACTCGTTCTTCATCCCTGCACTGGGCGGCCAGATCTACGCGATGGCGGGCATGCAGACTCGCCTGCACCTGATCGCCAACGAAAAAGCTGAAATGGAAGGCATCTCCGCGAACTACAGCGGCGCTGGCTTCACCGGCATGAAATTCAAAGCGATCTCGACGAGCCAGGAAGACTTCAACGCCTGGGTAGCCGCAGTCAAGGCCGCACCTAAACAGCTTGATCAAGCTGAATACGACGCCCTGACCAAACCAAGCCAGAACAACCCAGTCGCTCTGTACTCCGCGTTTGAGCCGGACCTGTTTCAGAAAATCGTCGATAAGTACGAAGGTATGAAGCCAGGCAAGCCGGTCAAGCACGAGAAGAAAGAAGTGGCCGTGGTTGAAGGTTCTGACACGGGCTCGCATTCAACTGCTGGGGCAGAGGAGTAAACGATGTTTGGTAAATTAAGTTGGGATGCGGTCCCGTTCCACGAGCCGATCGTGATGGTGACCATCGCCATGATCGCGCTGGGTGGTCTGGCACTGTTTGCTGCAATCACGTATTTCAAGAAGTGGACCTACCTGTGGACCGAGTGGCTGACGTCTGTCGACCACAAGAAAATCGGTGTCATGTACGTCATCGTTGCCATGGTCATGCTGCTGCGTGGTTTTGCCGACGCCATCATGATGCGTACCCAGTTGGCCATGGCCACCGAGGGTTCGCCTGGCTACCTGCCGCCTGAACACTATGACCAGATCTTCACCGCTCACGGTGTGATCATGATCATCTTCATGGCGATGCCATTCTTCACCGGCTTGATGAACCTGGCCTTGCCGCTGCAGATCGGTGCGCGTGACGTTGCCTACCCGTTCCTGAACTCCCTGAGCTTCTGGCTGCTGGTTTCCGGCGTGGTGCTGATCAACCTGTCCCTGGGCGTCGGCGAATTCGCCAAGACCGGCTGGGTTGCGTATCCGCCGTTGTCGGGCATTCAGTACAGTCCGGGCGTGGGTGTGGACTACTACATCTGGGCACTACAGTTATCAGGACTCGGGACGACACTGACGGGGGTCAACTTCCTGGCCACCGTCCTGAAAATGCGCGCCCCTGGCATGAAACTGATGGACATGCCGATCTTCACCTGGACCTGCACCTGGGCCAACGTCCTGATCGTGGCTTCGTTCCCGATCCTGGCCGCTACCATGGCGCTGCTGTCGCTTGACCGTTACCTGGATTTCCACATTTTCACCAATGAACTTGGTGGCAATCCAATGATGTACGTGAACCTGTTCTGGGCATGGGGTCACCCTGAGGTGTACATCCTGATCCTGCCAGCGTTCGGTATCTTCTCTGAAGTGATCTCGACCTTTACCGGCAAGCGCCTGTTCGGTCACCACTCGATGGTTTATGCATCGGGCGCAATCTCTGTACTGGGCTTCATGGTGTGGCTGCACCACTTCTTCACCATGGGTTCGGGGGCCAGCGTCAACGCCTTCTTCGGCCTGGCGACGATGTTGATTTCGATCCCGACGGGGGTGAAGCTATTCAACTGGCTATTCACCATCTACCACGGCCGTCTGCGTATCACCAGCCAGGTTCTGTGGACCCTGGGCTTCATGGTGACCTTCGCCATCGGCGGCATGACCGGCGTACTGCTGGCCATTCCGGGTGCTGACTTCGTACTGCACAACAGCCTGTTCGTGATCGCGCACTTCCACAACGTGATCATCGGTGGTGCTGTATTCGGCTACATCGCAGGTTTCAGCTTCTACTTCCCGAAAGCGTTCGGCTTCAAGCTGCACGAAGGTTGGGGCAAGGCTGCATTCTGGTTCTGGATCTCGGGCTTCTTCGTCGCGTTCATGCCGCTCTACGCGCTGGGCTTCATGGGCATGACCCGTCGTCTGAACGCCACTACCAACCCTGAGTGGGTGCCGTACCTGTACGTCGCCATGTTCGGTGCGTTGATGATTGCTGCCGGTATTGCCTGCCAGCTGATCCAGCTGTACGTGAGCATCCGTGACCGTAAGCAGAACGCTTGCGACTCCGGTGACCCATGGAATGGCCACACCCTGGAATGGTCGACCTCGTCGCCACCGCCGTTCTACAACTTCGCTGTGATCCCTACTGCGAACACCATTGATGCGTTCACCGAAGCCAAGGAAGACGGTACTGCGTACCAGCGTCCTAAGCACTACGAGCCGATCCACATGCCGAACAACACCGCCACTGGCGTGGTGATGGGCGCGCTGTTGACCGTGTTCGGTTTCGCGATGATCTGGCACATCTGGTGGCTGGCAATCGTGGGCCTGGTAGGCACTATCGGTTACTTCATCATTCACGCTGCCCGTGATGATCAAGGCTACATGGTGCCGGTCGAGACGATCGAACGCATCGAAGCCGAGCAGCACGCTCGCCTGGTAGCCGAGAAGAAAATCCCGGCCAACCGTGTAGAAACCTCGTTGGAACAGGCTTAAACCATGTCGAACTTAGTGACCAATGCTGGACACGCCCATGTCGATGACCATGGGCACGATGACCATCACCACGACTCGGGGCCAATGACCGTATTCGGTTTCTGGCTCTACCTGATGACCGACTGCATCTTGTTTGCGTCGATCTTCGCGGTGTACGCGGTACTGGTAAACAACGTAGCGGGTGGCCCGTCGGGCCACGACATCTTCGAACTGCCTTACGTGCTCGGCGAAACCGCCTTGCTGTTGTTCAGTTCGATCACCTACGGCTTCGCCATGTTGGCCTTCTACAAGGGCAACAAGAAAGGCGTACTGAGCTGGTTGGCACTGACCTTCCTGTTCGGCCTGGGCTTCATCGGCATGGAGATCAACGAGTTCCACCTGCTGATCTCCGAAGGCTACGGCCCGCACCGTTCCGGCTTCCTGTCCGCGTTCTTCACGCTGGTAGGCACCCACGGTCTGCACGTAACTGCCGGCCTGCTGTGGATGGCGGTGATGATGTATCAGGTCAATAAGCACGGCCTGACCAACACCAACAAGACTCGCCTGAGCTGCCTGAGCCTGTTCTGGCACTTCCTGGACGTGGTCTGGATCTGCGTATTCACCGTCGTTTACTTGATGGGGACTCTGTAATGGCTAATGCACACTCCCATGACCACGACAGCCATGATGCGAGCCACGGCAGCGTAAAGTCTTACGCTATCGGCTTCATCCTGTCGGTCATCCTGACCCTGATCCCGTTCGGCCTGGTGATGTACCCAACCTTGCCGAAGTCGATCACCTTGATGATCGTCCTGGCGTTCGCGGTGATTCAGGTTCTGGTTCACCTGGTGTACTTCCTGCACCTGGATCGCTCGAAAGAGCAGCGCGATAACGTGATTGCGTTCGTGTTCGCAGGTCTTGTGATCCTGCTGCTGGTTGGCCTGTCGATATGGATCATGTTCAGCATCCATACGTTCATGATGGCGAAGTGAGGTAAGACCCGATGTCGCTTAAGCACTTTATCCAAATCACCAAACCGGGGATCATTTTCGGTAACGTGCTTTCTGTGGCAGGCGGTTTCTTCCTGGCCTCCAAGGGGCATGTCGATCTGGCCATTTTCTTGGCTGCGATGATCGGCACGTCCCTGGTGGTAGCTTCCGGTTGTGTGTTCAACAACTGCATCGACCGTGACATCGACTTGAAGATGGAACGCACCAAGAATCGTGTGCTGGTGCAGGGCCTTATCTCCCTGAAACTGGCACTGATCTACGCGACCGTCCTGGGTGTTGCCGGTGTAGCCCTGTTGTACAAGGTGGCCAACCCGTTGGCGGCGCTGTTTGCCGTGATCGGTTTTGTTATCTACGTCGGCCTTTACAGCCTGTACCTCAAGCGCAAGTCGGTTCACGGCACGCTGGTGGGCAGTCTGTCGGGGGCGATGCCGCCGGTGATTGGTTATGTGGCTGTAACCAATAGCTTCGACATGGCTGCGCTGGTGCTGCTGGTGATGTTCAGCCTGTGGCAGATGCCGCACTCCTATGCCATCGCGATCTTCCGCTTCAATGACTACCTGGCTGCGTCGATTCCGGTTCTGCCGGTTAAGCGTGGCATTCAGGTGGCCAAGAAACACATCCTGCTCTACATCCTGGCCTTCCTCGTGGCGACCTTGATGTTGACCTTCAGTGGCTATGCCGGCATGAGCTACCTCGCCGTCGCCGCCGCCATGGGCATGTACTGGTTGTACATGGCCTGGACCGGCTACAAGGCGGTGGATGACACCGTCTGGGCGCGCAAGTTGTTCGTGTTCTCGATCTTCACCATCACCGCGCTCAGCGTGATGATGTCCCTGGATTTCCAAGTGCCGAAAGAGCTGTTGCTGACCTACGCACACTGAGTCACCGAGCAACAAAAAGCCCCGCCTTCGCAAGAAGCGCGGGGCTTTTTATTGAGTGGCCTTTAAACTATTCCCACATTCTACAAATGCAGGAAGCAACGTGATGACTAAAAAAGCCGTGATGGTATTCAGTGGCGGGCAGGACTCGACCACCTGCCTGATCCAGGCGCTGGGGCAGTATGACGAAGTGCACTGCATTACCTTCGATTATGGCCAGCGCCATGTGGCCGAAGTTGAAGTCGCGCAGAAGTTGGCCAAGCAGTTGGGCGCCACCGTTCACAAAGTGATGGACGTGTCGCTGCTCAACGAGCTGGCGATCAGCAGCCTGACCCGCGACAACATTCCGGTGCCGACCGTGAACAGCTCGGGCGAAAGCCTGCCGAGTACTTTTGTGCCGGGGCGCAATATTCTGTTTCTGACCCTGGCGGCGATCTACGCCTATCAGGTCAAAGCTGAAAGCGTGATTACCGGTGTCTGCGAGACCGACTTCTCGGGTTACCCCGATTGCCGCGATGACTTTGTCAAAGCGCTGAACACGGCGCTTGAACTGGGCATGGATTACAAGCTGCGCCTGGACACGCCGTTGATGTGGCTGAACAAGGCTGAGACCTGGGCTTTGGCAGATTACCACCAGCAACTGGACCTGGTTCAGCACCAGACCCTGACTTGCTACAACGGCATCATCGGCACCGGCTGCGGTAATTGTGATGCATGCAACCTGCGGGCTCGGGGCTTGAATGAGTATTTGCAGGACAAGGCGGGTGTGATGAGCAGCCTGAAGCAGAAGTTGCAACTGAGCTAGGGATTAGGGACCGTACTCGGTCTACTGTGGGAGCTGGCTTGCCTGCGATAGCATCAACTGAATGTCACTGACATACCGAGTTGTCTGCATCGCAGGCAAGCCAGCTCCCACATTTAGAGCGCATTACATCAGGCTGCGCTACCGGTAATCCAGCGTTTGAACAACGCACGCGCGCCATAGGCCGGCAGGATATTAAAAAACGCAAAGCCGACTTTGATCGCGATCTGCACGTAGATCATGCTCAAGATGTCGCTGGTCTGCATCGCGCCATAGAACGCAATAAAGCAGAACAGGAAACTGTCGATAATCACCGCAAAGAACGTACTGAGGAAAATCCGCAGGTACAGGTATTTGGAGTTGGTCAGTTCCTTGATCTTGCACAGCAAGTAGGAGTTTATGTTCTCCGACACCAGGAACGAGACCGAGGACGCGACCAGTACCGAGGACACCTGAATGATCACATCGTTGTAAGGGCCATCGAGTTTCCAGCCTGGCAGCCCTGGCAGAAACGTCGAGCCGTAGAGCAGGATGATGATCATCGCGTTACTGGCGAACGCAAACAAAATGGCACGTCTGGCCAGCCGCAGGCCGAATTGCTCGTTGAGCAAATCCACGATCAAAAACGTCAGCGGGTACAGAAACGTGCCTGGCGTGACGATGATGCCCATCGACTCCAGGTAAATAGGCTTGGTCGCGGCAATGCTGGTGAAGATATAAAACGTGAACAGCAACAGGTTCAGGATGATGTAGATCATCCAGGAGTTTTCGTTGCGGTCGTTTATATCGTAGGCCGTCAGCGTCCCTCCCTGTGAATAAAACTTCTTGTACATGTTCTTAACTTCCATTTTATTGAGGTTGTCCATTATTTCGCTGTTGATGACTTCACTCAGCTTCATCTTGATGACCTTGCCGGTGGCGATCACCATGATTACCGCCAGGCGCTTGTCATTCTCAAAGCCCAGCAGTTTGTATTTGCTGTTTTCGATGCCCGCTTCATACGTTGTCATTGAAGCGCTCCTCAATGATGTCGCCGATTACACACAGGCGCTCTGAGCCAGCGCAGGCTTCAAGGGTGATAAACATCTTTTGGATGGCCCGGTCGTACACCAGCTTTTCTTTGCCCAGCGTTGACGTGCCTTTTTGCACGATGAGCAAATCGCCCGGCTCGTTGATACCGGGAATGCCACGTTCCAGGCGCACACCGATCAGGTTGTAGGAAGAGCCGAAGTAGTAGGTCAGCGGATACAGGGTGGCCAACTCGCCAATGCGCTTGTCCAGGTTCTGGATCACCAGGCTTTCCTTGAGCACCGGCACGGCGGCCGGGTTCATGTTGCCCTGTGGGGAAACACTGCTCTCGATGATTTCCTTGGCTTCAAAATCAAGGGTCTCGATTTCATCGTAGGAAACACCGAAGAAGTCCGAGATCTTGCGGACAGTGGACTGCTGCACGTTGACGACCTTGCCTTCCAGGATGTTGTAGATGGTGGTCCTGGTCAGGCCGGCGGCATTGGATAGGGACAGCTGCGTCTCGCCGCGGCTTTTGATCAAGTACTTGATGTTGCTCTTCAAGTGCTCGGTTTTTTCGCGTCTGTGTATCACGTGCTCACCACTTCCTTTTAGTCGTTAACGTCCGTTGTTTGCGCAACCACAACAGGGAGCGCCCGTTCCGGGGGCGCTTGTGGTTTTGCGGCGGCGGGAGTGTTGCATGCGTCGGGCCTAACAATAAAGTCCGGATGCGCTGCGGGCGTGCTTTTGATGGGGCTGGAGTCTGGAAAATGAACATTTGATTTGGAAAATGTTTAATTTCCTGTTTAATTGATCCTCTCGGTTCAGGACGGACCGGCACGCAACGCCCAGGAAGGGACCCGCACTGATGGCATTCAATACCGTACCTCTGAAAGACCAGGCCGACCTGCTGCGTCGTGGCCTGGCGGATCTGCGCGCAGAAGACTTCGAACTCGCCAGCCTGCTGGATGCTGAAGTCACTCGCCAGCATCGCACCCTCTCATTGGTGGCTTCTTCCTGCGCGGTCAAGCCCCGCACTCTGGTGGCCTGCGCCTCTGCACTGGTCAACGTGAGCGCCGAAGGCACGCCCGGCAAACGCTATCGCACCGGCTGCGAAAATGTCGATTTAGTGGAGTCCCTGGCCATCCGCAGGGCGCGGGAGTTGTTCGATGCACATTACGCCGGCGTGCAGCCTCATTCGGCGTCCAATGCCATATCCCAAGTGCTTTCGGCGCTGCTTGAGCCGGGCGATACGCTACTGGGCATGGCCCACGACCATGGCGGCGAACTCACCCATGGCAGCCCGGCGGTGTTTACCGGGGCCTATTACAAGGCTATCCGCTACGGCACCACCGTCGATGGCCTTATCGATTATGAGCAAGTGCGCAGCCTGGCCCTGGCCCATCGCCCACGCATCATTATTTGCGGTGCGGGTGCGTACTCAAGGGTGGTGGATTTTGAGCGGTTTCGCGCAATTGCCGACGAGGCGGGCGCCATCCTCTTGGCGGATATTTCCGCTATCGCCGGGTTGGTGGTGACGGGGCGCCACCCGAGCCCGATCAACGCCGCCCACGTCACCATCACCTGCACGCACAAGCAATTGGGCGGCCCACGGGGCGGGTTGATCCTGTGCGGCCGCGACGCCGAGGCCAAGGTGCCTGGCCTGCGGTCGACGTTCAGCCGTGTGCTGGACCAAGCCGTGTTCCCGCGTATGCAAGGGGCGCCGGCGGTGAATATGATCGCGGCAAAAGCGGCTGCCTTCGGGTACGCGAAGTCAGCAGAGTTTGATGCCTGTATGGGGCGTGGCCGTGCGCTTGCCGATGAGGTGGCCAGTGCGTTTGCGGCCCAGGGTTACGACGTGGTGGGCGGGCGCAGTGACAACCATACGGTACTGATCCGGTTGCCGGGCGCCATGACCGGCGCCATCGCCGAGGCGGCCCTTGAGTCTTGCGCCATTGTGGTGAGCAAGCACCGCGTACCAGGCGAGACACGCTCGAAGTTGGTCACCAGCGGTTTGTGTATTGGCACCGGCTGCATGGCGCAACGCGAACTCGACGCCGAGGGTTGCCGCCAGGTGATTGCGCTGGTGTGCCGGGTGTTGGAAAACGTCACCCCGCTGGGCGAACAGGACTATCGGCTTGAGCCTGAGGTGCGCGAGCAGGTGCGCACAGCGGTAGAGGCCCTGTGCATGAACTACCCGATCGCCGACTACCTGGAGGGTTGATCACGGCGCAGGTGGCTAAATCAGCCGAGCGCCTTCTCGTCATACTTCTTTGTACGAACCGTGAGAAACCATCACCCGTCTACAAGGAGTCGCGCCATGTTCAGCGTAAGTCGTCGGTCTCTTCTCGCCTTTGGCGCGGCCCTGCCGGTGCTGGGCCGCCTGGATTGGGCGGTCGCCAGCCAGCCAGCGGCTCCGGCGGACACGGTGCGGCTTAATTACAACGAAAGCCCCTACGGTCCCTCGGACTCCGCCCGCGAGGCGATGCAGCGTGGCATCGGCCTCTCCGGGCTGTACCCCTATGGTTACATGTACGGCTTGGCCGAGCAGTTCGCCAAGGCGCACGGGCTTGTCGAAGAACAGGTCGCTGTATTTGCCGGCTCCATGGCCGCCTTGCGCTACGCGGTGCTGGCGTTTACCAGCCAGACTCGTGGTCTGGTGATGGCCACGCCGTCCTATGAAGTACCGCGTCAGGCCGCCGAAGCCTGGCAGGCGCCGGTGCACGAAGTGAGCCTTAATGCCAACCACGCCCATGACGTGCCGGCCATGCTCGCCGCCGACCCTCACGCGGGCATGCTGTACCTGTGCAACCCCAACAACCCGACCGGCACCCTGACGCCCACCGCAGCGATCCGTCAGGCGCTTGCGAACAAACCCAAAGGCTGCGTGCTGGTGGTGGACGAGGCCTACATCGACTTCTGCGATGCCCCAAGCTGCGTGAGTTGGGTCAAGGACCACGACGATTTGCTGGTGCTGCGCACTTTCTCGAAAATCTACGGCATGGCCGGCGCGCGCCTGGGCTTGGCGGTAGGCCACCCAGCGTTGCTGGAACGCCTGGCAGTGTTTGGTGGCGACAATGTGCCGGCGGCGTCCACGTTACTCGGAGCCCGGGCAAGCCTGGACGACCTCAAGCTGGTGCCGCAACGCAAGGCGCTCAATGCCCAACTGCGTGACGAAACCGTGGCCTGGCTCAAGGCGCGGGATTTTACCTGCACCGCGTCGCAAAGCAATTGCTTCATGATTAACGTGAAACAACCTGCAGAACAGGTGATCGAGAAGCTGGCTGCACAGGGCGTATTGGTCGGGCGGGTGTGGGAGGATTGGCCGCAGTGGGTGCGGGTGACGGTGGGCAACAAACAGGAGATGGCGCGGTTTCGCGAGGTGTTCGCGAGTCTTTAAAGCAACACAAAACCCATGTGGGAGCTGGCTTGCCTGCGATAGCAGCACCTCGGTCTATCAGGCAAACCGAGGTGATGCTATCGCAGGCAAGCCAGCTCCCACCTTTTGAGCAATGCGTTACTGCTGCTGCGCGATGCTGTACCCATCAAACGCCGTCTGCTGCTGCAGCGCAGTAATCACACTCTTGCGGCTCAACGGCTGCTCGGCGCCGGCGTTATCCACAAAGCTCTCGGTTTCAAGCTCAGCCTCATCACCTTCACCCACAAAGCTGAAGCCTAAAAACTCGAATGCCTCACGGTCAACGTTGAGCTTGGAGCGCGGCGTGCGCAGCGGCAGGGTGACGCTGATGCCATCCTTGCTGATCACAAACACTTCGGCTTCTTTCTTGGCCCGTGCAGCCTTGCCCTTACCGGCGCTTGGGTTGCTGATGGCCTGGTGAGACTGGTTCAGCACCTTGAGGGCCAGGCCGTAGACCAGCTCCTGGAACTCGGGGTCGTCCTTGAAACTGGAGAGGATGCGGCTGATCGAGAACTTACTGCTCAAGTCTTCCAGGGCGATGTTGTCGGCCGCTTCGGCATCCTTGAGTTGCTTGAGCTGGCCCATCAGGTCGTAGGCCTTGTCGTCGTCGAAGGCGTCATGGGCCTGACGGATGGCCACGCGCAGTTCGCGAATCTGGTCGCTTTCCTTGGAGGTGTGGAACGCGTCCAGCACCATCTCGCTGATGATCTTGGCCGCAGGCACATGCTGTGAAAGATTGATGGCGTTTTCGTATTCGGCCTTCGAGTGCAGGGCGACTACGGATTCTTCGGCGGCGTGTTCGGTGTAAGAATCAGGCATTGAAATTTCACTACTTCAGTAAACGGGGGACAAAAAAGCGTCGCGCATTTTCGGCGGCATGGGAGATCAGGTCAAGGCAGCACACTGCCCTTATCGCCGCGTAATGCGCTCAGCGCCCGCTGCAAGCGCACGGCCCGCCCGCAGAACAGACCAACGGTAAACCCCGATACACCGCCCACGGCCAGCAACATTTCAGGTGTACTTAACAGCAGCGGATGCACGGCCTGCTGATAGCCGAAGTAGTACTTCACCGCAAAGAACAGCTGCGAGATCAGCAGGGTTTTCCAGGTGCCCGCCAGCACCAGCGTTTCGCCATTGGCATCGAGCCGGGCGCCGTCGGCGTTGAACAGCAACATCCCCAGCAGGCTGCCCGCGAGCGCACCCGCGACCCAGGCGCCGCTCGACAGGATCGAGGGCGCCAGCGACATCAGCGACCACACCACCAGCACCACCGGCAAAATCAGCAGCGAGCGGCGATTCTCACGCCCGCCCATGCAGGCCTTGATGCCGTAATAACAAATCCACAGGTAGATGGCGTACACCCACAGGGGCGTGCCTTGGAGGATATCGAGCATGGGTGCTTCCTTGCGGGGTTTGGTGGCGCTGATAGTCGTTGAGCCATCATCGTTTTGTCCATCGATTTGGCGCTGACCCACATCAACACCCTCCAGCGCAAAACCCGTTACAACACAGCGGCCTGATGAACCCATAAAAACAACCGCTGGCCTGCGCCGAGGGGACTACTCCACGCCAGGTTATTAAAGGATTAATGCAATGGCCTTTTCATTGTCCCGCCTGGCCTTGCTGGGGGCGACGCTGTGTCTTGCGCTACCTCTGCACGCCGCCCCAACCCAAATCGAGCAGGGTCAATACGTGGCCCAACTGGGCGACTGCATCGCCTGCCATACCGCCAGGCAAGGTCAGGTGATGGCCGGCGGGCTGGAGCTGAGCACGCCGATGGGCACGATTTATTCGAGCAACATCACACCGGACCGCGACACCGGTATCGGCAACTACAGTTTCGAGCAGTTCGACAAGGTGATGCGCGAAGGCGTGACGCCGGCGGGCATCAACCTTTACCCGGCGATGCCGTATCCGTCCTACGCGAAGATGAGTGAAGGGGATATGCGCGCCCTGTACGCCTACCTGATGCAAGGCGTCGAGCCGGTGCGACAGGCCAACCTTGAGGCGGACATGGGCTTCCCGTTCAATCAGCGCTGGGGCCTGGCGCTGTGGAATGTTGCCTTTCTCGACAAGCAGCCGTTCCAACCCGACCCGCAGCGTAGCGCGGTGCTCAACCGTGGTGCCTACCTGGTCCAGGGCCTGGGGCATTGCGGCTCGTGCCACACGCCACGGGGCATCGCCTTCCAGGAAAAAGCCATGAGCGATACGGGCCGCAGCGGCCGGCATTACCTGGCCGGTGAAACCGTCGAGCACTGGCGCGCCCTGAGCCTGCGCAACCTTTGGACGGTGCCAGACACCGTGCAACTGCTCAAGACCGGGCAGAACCGCTTTGCCACGGTCGCTGGCAACATGGCCGATGTGATCCACCACAGCACCCAGCACTTCAGTGTTGACGACCTCACGGCCATCGCCAGTTACCTCAAATCCCTGCCGCCCGGTAAAGATGATCTGCCAATGCCAGCGGTCGCCCAAGCACCGGCCGCACCGCCAGCCGACCTGTTCACCAGCCGTGGCGGCCTGGGCTATATGCAGTTTTGCAGTGATTGCCACCGCAGTGACGGCGCTGGCGTAAAAGGCCTGTTTCCACCTTTGGCCGGTAACCCGAGCATTGCCTCGAACAACCCGACTTCGCTGTTGCATATCACCCTGACCGGCTGGGAAACCGCGCAAACCGCCGCCCACCCAAGGGTCTACACCATGCCCGGTTTCAGCCGACTGGCCGATCAGGAAATCGCCGAAATTCTCACTTTCGTACGCACCCGTTGGGGCAACGAAGGCACGCCAATCAATGCGGGCCAAGTGAAGAAACTGCGTGACCAACTCAACCCTGACACCACCGATTCGTCAGCCTTCGAAACCCCAAGGCTGGCGAATTTGCTCGCCGCACCCAACGCCGACCAGGTTATTCGCGGCATGCGCCTGCACCTGCAAACCAAGGCGCTGCTGCCGGATAACGTCGGCAATTCGCTCAACTGCGCTAGTTGCCATCTCAACGCCGGCACCGTGGCGGATGGTTCGCCGTTTGTGGGTGTGTCGGCGTTCTTCCCCAGTTACGCGCCGCGTGCGGGCAAGGTGGTGACGCTGGAGGAGCGCATCAATGGCTGTTTCCGCCGTTCCATGAACGGCAAGCCGCTGGCGCCGCAGTCGGCGGATATGCAGGCGATGGTCGCCTACTTTGACTGGATGAAAAACAACACCCGCCCTGAAGATAAAGTCGCCGGGCGCGGCGTGGGCAAGATCGACCCGGCGATCAAGCCGGATCTGGTCAACGGCAAGCAGGTGTATACCAAGCAATGCGCGGTGTGCCATGGCGATAACGGCCAAGGCCTGGTGCGTTCCGACGGCGAGCTGGTGTACCCGCCATTGTGGGGCGAGCAGTCGTTCAACATCGGCGCCGGTATGGCACGGCCTTACACCGCGGCGGCGTTTGTGAAACGCAACATGCCGATCGGCTTCCACGAAAAATTCCCGTTGGGGCAGGGCGGTTTGTCGGACCAGGAAGCTGTGGACGTGGCGGCGTACTTCTCCGGCCAACCGCGCCCGGATTTCCCGGACAAGGTCAGAGACTGGCCCAACGGCGGCAAGCCCGTGGATGCGCGCTACTAGTTCAACTGCTTAAGGCAGGTCTCGAGAATATCCAGGCCTTGCTCCAGCACCGCAGGCTCAGTGGTCAGCGGTGCCAGCAGGCGGATGATATGCCGCGATTTGCCGCTGGGCATCAGCAGCAAGCCGGCATCGCGTGCCAGGCTGAGCAGTTGGGTCAGTTGCTGGGGAGCGGGCGTGCCGTCGGCATGGGCCAGCTCGATGCCGCGCATGGCACCCACGCCGGTCAGGCGGCCCAGATAGGGCGACAGCTGTTGCTCGCGCCAGGCGGCATAACGGCGAACGATGGCGGCTTCCTGCTGTGACCCCCAGGTTTTCAATTGCGCGTCGGTCATCGCATCCAATGTTGCCAAAGCAGCCGCGCAGGCAATTGGGTTTCCGGAATAGGTGCCACCGAGGCCGCCTTTGGGCAAGTTGTCGAGCAGCGCCTTGCGCCCGACCACCGCGCCCAATGGCACGCCACCGGCGATGCTTTTGCCGAGCAGGATCAGATCCGGCTCGATGCCCAGGCGCGAGAACGCAAAACGCTGGCCGGTACGCCCGAAGCCGGACTGGATTTCATCGGCAATCAGCAGGATGTTTTTATCATCACAGAAGCGGCGCAGGGCCTGGGCGAACTCGATGTCCAGGGCCAGAAAGCCGCCTTCGCCCTGCACCGGCTCGATGATGAAACAGGCCACATCGTTGACGTCGATTTCCACGCTGAACAGACGGTCCATGGCCTTCAGGGCTTCGGCGCAGGTCACACCGTTATCGGCGCTGGGGTAGGGCAGGTGATACACCGGGCCGGGTAGCACGCCGACCTTTTGCTTGTAGGGCGCCACCTTGCCATTGAGGTTGAGGGTGGCCAGGGTGCGGCCGTGGAAGGCGCCGTCAAAGGCGATCACCGCCGTGCGGCCGGTGGCGCCGCGCACGATTTTCAAGGCGTTTTCCGCCGCTTCCGCGCCGCTGTTGGTGAGCATGCCGCTTACCGCGTAATCCACCGGGATAAACGCACAAAGGCGATCCATCAGCTCGATGTAGGGCGCATGCGGCGCGGCGTTGAAGGCATAGTGGGTGAGCCGGGTGGCTTGTTCGCGAATCGCTTCCACCACGCCTGGGTGACAGTGCCCGAGGTTGAGCACGCCAATGCCACCGACAAAATCGATATAGCGCTTGCCCGTGGTGTCCCAAACCTCGGCGTTCTTGCCGTGGCTGAGGCTGATGGGGTGAACGATGGAAATCGACTGGCTGATGCTTTCGCGGCTCATGAATCGGGGACTCGGCAGTGGCGGGCGTGTATTTATCTAAGCCGCGCGCCCGGCTTTGCCGCAAACGAAATAAAGTCGCCGGGTCATTCCAAATCGGAAGGAGCTGTTGCCTAAAGGTCGTTTGTGGCCACGCTGCAAACCTGACAATACTGCCGGGCAACCTCAGAAACCGGCGCGGGCAGTGCGGCGCCGAATAATAAAAGACTCACAGGGAGTGCCTCGCATGAACCACCTCAAAACCCTTATCGCTGCCACGGCCGTGGCGCTTGCCGGCAGTGCCCACGCGGGCGTGACCCTGGACGCGATCCAGAAAAAAGGCTTTATCCAGTGCGGCGTCAGTGACGGCCTGCCGGGCTTCGGTGTGCCCGACAGCCAGGGCAAGATGACCGGCATCGATGTTGATGTGTGCCACGCCGTCGCCGCCGCCGTGTTCGGTGATGCGTCAAAAGTGAAGTTCACCCAGTTGACCGCCAAGGAGCGACTCACCGCGCTGCAATCGGGCGAAATCGATCTGATTTCGCGCAACACCACCTGGACCAGTTCCCGCGATTCCGGCATGGGCCTGGTGTTTACCGGCGTGACCTATTACGACGGCATCGGCTTTCTGGTCAACAACAAGTTGGGCGTGACCGCCGCCAAGCAACTCGATGGCGCGACCGTCTGCATCCAGGCCGGCACCACCACCGAACTCAACGTTTCCGATTATTTTCGTACCCACGGCATGAAGTACACGCCGATCACCTTCGACACCGCCGACGAGAGCGCCAAGGGCCTGGAAGCCGGGCGTTGCGACGTGCTCACCACCGACCAGTCGGGCCTGTATGCCCAGCGCATCAAGATGGCCCACCCGGATGAGTTCGTGGTGCTGCCCGAGGTGATCTCCAAAGAGCCGTTGGGGCCGCTGGTGCGCAAGGGCGACGATGAGTGGTTCAGCATCGTCAAGTGGACCCTGTTTGCCATGCTCAATGCCGAAGAAATGGGCATCACCTCGCAGAATGTCGAGGCGCAGGCCAAGTCCACTCAGAACCCCGACGTTGCGCGGCTGCTCGGGGCCGACGGCGATTACGGCAAAGACCTGAAGCTGCGCAAGGATTGGGTGGTGCAGATCGTCAAGCAAGTAGGCAACTACGATGAGGTGTTCGAACGCAATATCGGCCAGGGCAGCGTGCTGAAGATCAAGCGCGGGCTCAATGCGTTGTGGAGCAATGGCGGCATCCAGTACGCACCGCCGGTGCGTTGACTGAACACTGCCTCAGGTGGGAGCTGGCTTGCCTGCGATGGCCACAGGTATCTCCACAACTTTCTAAGGCCGCCACATTCCTCTGTGGCGAGCGGGCTTGCCCGCGTTGGGCTGCGCAGCAGCCCCAGTGCGGGTACCGTGATACTCCTGAAAGAACTCTGCGTCTGTTTTTTGGGGCTGCTGCGCAGCCCAACGCAGGACAAGCCTGCTCGCCACAACAGCCCACTTGTCACAGACGTGGTATGTGTAGATATCTATGCTGCGATGACGGCCTACCTGTGAGTGCATCGGTTACTGACACACGGCTAGCGCAGGCAAGCCAGCTCCCACATCACTCCGAGGCCACATCCTTGCCGGCGGCTTTGGACCGGTACAGTGCTTGATCGGCACGTGCCATCAAGGCGGCGGGCGTTTCGCCCATTCGCCGCTCCACCACGCCCAGGCTCAGGGTGACTTTGAAGTCGCCCACGGCGGGCATCTCGGCGATGGCCTGACGGATACGTTCGGCCAATTGCCTGGCGGTGTCCAAGCTGCTTTTGGGCAGGATCACCATAAACTCATCGCCACCCCAGCGTGCGAGCAAGTCGCCTTGGCGCATACAGGTTTCCAGGCTGTCTACCACGCTCACCAGGGTCTGGTCGCCGACGCCATGACCATGTTTGTCGTTGATCGGCTTGAAGTCGTCGATATCCATGGCCACCAAGGCCAGCGGTACGCGGAAGCGCTCGGCACGGTCGCACTCCTCCAGCAACACCTTTTCCAGGCGATAACGGTTGGCGATGCGTGTCAGGGCATCCTGTTCGGCCAGGGAGCGGTTCTCGTCCAACTGCATTTGCAGTTGCTGATTGACTCGTGACAACTCAAGGGTGCGTTCGGCCACCAGCGCTTCCAGCGACTGGTTGCGCTTTTGCAGCTGTTCGATGGAGATTTTGCGTGTATGGATATCGCGGTGTGCGCCGACCATGCGTGCCACTGAATTGTCGGGGTTACGTGCAATGACGTAGCCACGGTCCTCGATCCACAAGTAAGTGCCGTCAGCCTTGCGGCAACGATACTCGGCCTGGTAATGGGGCGCGCGTTGGCTGATGTAGTCATCAAATACGGCCATGACGCGTGGATAATCTTCGGAGTGGATCACGTTCTCCCAGGTGAACACGCTGTTCTCCAGGGAGTGGCGGGGGTAGCCAAGCATCATGTACCAGCCGGGGCTGCGGTACACGAAACCCGTGTTGGCATTCCAGTCCCAGATGCCGTCGCTGACCAGTTCCATCACCGCATGCAACATGTCGGCGTTGAGTTCGGAAAAGTTATTGCGCAGCGGTTTATTGCCGGATGTCTCGTTCATCTGTGCACTTCCCTGCCTGTGCTGGCTTCCAAGGCCAGTCTTCATTGACGCCGGTACACCGTGGCTGAGGTTACTCTACATCGCGGCTTGCGCGCTTTGAATAGGATGAGTGTGCTGCTTTAGTGGTGTGGCGATAGGCCATTAATCAGCAGGTGGGGCGACATACGTTGTGCTCGCCTGGCACGAGCTTTCACGCCCTGGCGGGCCTTGCTTGCGTGTTCGGTACCAGGCGTACTTCGACATGTTGATCCAAAGCCCTTGCCGCACTGGCCAGGGTGGACAGCGTCATGCCCGCGTCGTTTTGGTCCAGCGCTCGATCGACGGCGGTGCGGCTGGTATGCATACGTTCGGCCAGCGCTTTCTTGCTGACCTTCTGCACCTTCATCGCCTCTGCCAATTGCCAGGCAATAACACGCTTCAACGCTCCGGCAGAGACTTCTTCTATGAGCCCATCATCGCTGAGAAAATCATCAAAGTTGGAGCCGATATGCTTATTCATGGAATGTTCCTCAGAGCTTGTTTTTGCGATGCCTGGCGGTGTTCAGGTCGACTGAAGGCGTTTTCTGACTCTTTTTAATAAAGCCGTGCAGCAAAATCATCTGGCTGGCGACCAAGGTAAAAATGACGCGTGCAGCATTTTCACCAAGATCGGTTCGGACCTCCCAAAGGCGATGCTCCAGCTTCCTAACCAACGGCATCCCTTGCGGCCATCCGAGTTGGACCGATTTTATGTCAGTGCCTATAAGCTTTTTTGATTCCCTGGGCAGTTCCATCAGCCATTCACGCACGGGCTCGTTGCCAGCCTCGGTTCGGTAAAATGCGACGTTCAACACGAGAGGTAGGTCGTTCACAGAGAGTGCACCAAAATAGGTTCATAAGGCAATCAGCGATTGAAGGGTCTTTTCGCGAAGATTGGTCAGAGCCTGGCACTTATTTTGTGAGTGGCTGAGGTTGAAGCGTTTCAAAAAAAATCAGTAAAAATAAAGAGTTGTGAGTTTTCTGAATGGTATGTGCGAGATTGGTTTGCCAGGCGTAAGAAAACTCACTTCGGCGCCACCATGCGCGTTCGCGGCTTGCCATCCGCGTTGTGCTGGTAAATCCCCTCCGGCTGGCCCTGCGCATTGAAAAACACTTGGCCGATGCCCGCCGAATTCCACAGCCGTTCACCCGCCTCGGCGTGTTCCGGGATATGCGGCACTACCTGCATGGTGCGCCGGCGCGTGAAACCGTTGAGGGGCGAGCGCGGTGAGTAGAGCCAGCGGTTGAGGCGGTCGAACCATTCCAGCAAACGCGCCGGGAACTGGTTCTTGATGCCGCTGCTGGTGATCTGCCAGATTTTTGGGCCGGCGCTGCGGTGGCGGATCAGCACTTCATAGACGAACGAGTAGTGCACATCGCCCGACAGGATCACGTAGTTCCCCGGCGTGCGCGAGTGGCGAAAGATATTCAGGATCACCTGGGCGGCGCCGCGATGGGCCATCCAGTTTTCCGCGTCTACCAGCAGTGGGTAGCCACACCAGCTGAAGACCTTCTGCACCGTCTCGATCAGCTTGACGCCGAAGATCGGCGCGGGCGACACGATGATGGCCGACGGGTGGTCCAGCAGGGCCTGCTGCAGTTCGCTCAACGCTTCCCAGTCCAGCAGGCCGGAAGGTTGCTTGAGCGCAAACTCACTGCGCCAGCGCCGGGTGCGAGTGTCGAGCACCACCAGTGCGGGCGTGGTGGGCAGCACGTAATGCCAGTGCTGGAATTTCAGCAGGGTTTGCACTAATTCATCGTGGGCACTGGCGTGCAAGTGGTTGTCTTGAACGTTGGCGGTCAGCGCCTGGGTGTGTTCCAACAGTTTGCCAAACACATCCGGCTGGTTGCCCCAGCCCTGGCACAGCATATAAGCGAGCAGGGCATTGCCGATGATGCGCTTGGAGAATGGATGGCCGTAGGCGGTGGCCTCCCATTGCGCGCTGAGGTTCCAGTCGTCGGTGATGTCGTGATCGTCAAAAATCATCAGCGTCGACAGGTGCGCGAAGACCCGCGCAACGCCGGGCAGGCCATCACGGAACCGATCGACCTGCACTTGCTCGTGGTCGTAGCGCAGGTGTTCCGGCGTGCTTAATGATGGCGGCTGTGGCGTGATCAACGTCCAGGGCGTGGGCGACCACACCAACAGGTACATCGCCAGTACTTCGGCAAAGGTCACCAGGTGGTTGTCGGCGGTGCTGCTGGTAAAGATCGGTTTTTTCACACCGCCGAAAAACCGTTCGCGCAGGGTCTCGTTGCTGTCCAGTGCGGGCAGCAGATCTGCGCGGTGGTAATAGCTGGCGCGATGCCCGTAGAGGCTGGCGCTGTCATCCACCACGGCGCCTTCCAGGTATTCGTCGAACAACGCCAGGCGTGCGATAAGCGCATGAATCGCGCGCAGCATGGGGCCGGCCACATCATCGGCGTAGACCTGGTCACCGCTCATCATCAGCAGCGCCGGGCGCTCGGCCGGTGTGCGCGCGTCAGCCAGCAGGCGGTCGACGCACAGCAAACCGTCATCGGCGTGGTGATGAGGTTTGCGGCAGGAACCATGCACCAACTGGTGGATGCGGCTATGCACTACGAAATTCGCCGATGGAGCATCGGCATACAGCAGGTGCGGCGCCCATTGCGCAATGCCACAGCCGTCGACCAGCAGGTCGTAGTCGATGCTCACGTCCAGCGGCAGGGCTTCGCTCAGGGTAACGTCGATCAGGTGGATAAAGGCGTGGCGCCCAACGGGCACGACTTGGCACTGCTGGGTGTCCAGATCGATCGTCAGCGTTTGGCCTTGAGGCACTTGCAGCTTTAAGCACAATGGCAGGACACGGCTGCCCACCAGCCAGATCACCAGACGCTGGGGTTCCAGGCGCCTGAGCAGTGGGCCGGCAATGACGGCGGGCAGTGTGTCGGATGGCGGCATGAAGCAAGCAGCTCATACAAGGTAGGACTTAAAAGGGTAACGCAGAGGATGTCAGCGTTTTGTTAAAGGCGTGCCGCAGATACCTTGCAGCCGATTACCCTTGTTGTGTTAGAGCAGATGGCCTTGTCCCAGGGATTCCAGGGACGTTCGATAAGGCTTGGGCTTGGGCGGTGCGTTTTGCATCATGGGGTTACTGTCAGGACGTGAGGGCTTTTCAGCGGACCGGGTGGCGATTTCAGCCATTTGGTTGGCCAGTTGGAAAGCTATGTTGAACTGAAAGCCGGGCAGCATGTGGACGATACTCATGGGAAAAACCTCTTGCTCAATTGGAGGGATGTTCTCGCATCAATACTCCCTTTGACTGCGCACCCACTCAGTGGCGCTGGCCGGGTTAACGTTCCCGGCCATGGGTTTCTGCATGTTTAATATCCGTAGGACTGAATGCGTTTCAGACAGACTTGGGTACCGTAAACCTGAACTCACTGCCACGCCCCAACTCACTCTCAGCCTCAATCCGCCCGCCGTGGGCCTGCACGATACCTTGGGTGATATACAGCCCCAAGCCGCTGCCGGTGGGGTTGTTTTCGGTCTGGGTCCAGTAGCGATCAAACACATGGGGCAACTGCTCAGGCGCAATGCCTTCGCCGGAGTCGCGCACCGAAAACACGATATCTTCACCATTGCTCATGGCGCTGATGCCGATATTGCCCTGGCGCGGGGTGAACTTGATGGCATTGCCGATCAGGTTCGACAGCACCTGGAACAGGCGCTCCGGGTCGGCATGGATCAGCAGGCCGGGCTCGGCGTTGAACGACAAGTCGATGCCTTTCTCCATCGCCAACGGTGCGAGCAGCGAATAGGCCTCTTCGAACATCTGGCTGACGTCCAACGACACCGGCTTGACCACATAACGCCCGGCCTCGATTTTCGAGGTGTCGAGCAGGTCTTCCAGCAGCACATTCATACGCCCGGCGGCCTGTTGCATGGTGTCGATGGCCGAGGAAATTCGCCGTGAGGTATGTGGGCCGTCGGAGCTGAAGGCTTTCTGCATCATGCCGCAGAGCATCGAGATGACCGTCATCGGGTTGCGCAGGTCGTGGGACACCACCGCCACCAGTTCATCACGGGCGCGCACGGCTTGCTGCTCGCGCAACACTTGGCGGGCCAGGTCATTTTCCAGGGCGGAACGGCGCAGGTCGTTGGCGGCAAACCGGTCGCCGTGGCTCCACTTGGTGGAGATACCGGCCATCTCGACTTTCCAGATTTCAAACGAGGTGCGTGGGCGCAGGCGCAAACCGGCGTCGGAGGTTTCCAGGTTCAGCGGCTTGTTCGGGTCACCGCTCCAGTTGATGTTCTCTTTGACTTCCGGGCGAAACCACAACACGCCGTTATCCACAGGCTTGGGCAGGCTCATGGCCAGAACGCCACTGGCCACTTGCTGGAACTCGGCGGCAGGCGGGTATACCGAGGCCAGGTTGTGACTGGAAAACACCGGCTCGTCGCTTTCTTGCAGCCATTTGTGCAGCGCACGGATCTGCGCAGGCTCGGGGCAATTGCCGTAACGGTGCAGTTGTTTGTCTTCGATGATCGCCACGCCGCCCGACAGGGTCAGGTCCATCAGCACCTGCGGCTGCTGGGCCAGGCCATCGAAGACGTTTTGCTCCGAGGCTTTCATCGCGCGGTCCAGCAATGCCAGGGCTTCGACTTTTTCTTCGCGCTGGCGGCTCAAGTCCAGGGCTTCCATGGCGCTGATCTGCAGCGACAGCACCTGGCCGATGGTCTGGCAAGCAACACGCAGGTCGTTGGGCACCAGCAAGGGCTCGCGGTTGCCGCAACTGATCAAGCCCCATAGCTTGTCGCCGGCCATCAACGAGATGCTCATGGACGACAGCACGCCCATGTTCTGCATGTATTGGCAGTGAATCGGCGACACGCTGCGCAAGGTGGCAAAGCTCAAGTCCAGCGGCTGGTCAGTGCCCGGACGCAGCTTGGGCAGCAGCGGCACCGGCTCGTAGGCAGCATTCGGGATGATGCGCAGCCAGTTGGTGCGGTACAGCTCGCGGGCCTGCTCGGGAATGTCGGACGCGGGGAAGAACAGCCCGTTGAACAGCTCCATGGACGGCGCCGACGCTTCGGCAATTACCTGGCCGTGGCCTTCTTCTTCGAAGCGATAGATCAGCACCCGGTCGTAACCGGTCATGGCCTGGATTTCAGTCACGCTGATCTCGTACAGCGCTTGCAGGGTTTTCGCCGACTGCAAGCGTTGCAGCATCTTGCCCAGGTCACTGGTGCGACCATTCAGGGCGCGAGGTTTGAAATCTTCAAGGCGCGGCTCAAATTCCAGCACCAGCACGTTTTGATGGCGATGCAGCAAGCCTTCAAATGGCGCACCATTGAGCGTGACATGCAGCGCCGGCGCGTCGAGAAACGCGTTGTTTTCGGCGATCGATTGCACGGCTTGGGCAGGTTCAACGCCAATTAACTGGTGCAGCGGTTGGCCCAACAGCGCTTCGGGTGCGTGGCCGAACAGGCTGGCCACGTTGGCGCTGACCTGAGTGATGCGCAGCTCAGGCTCCGACAACGTCAACAGCACACCGTGGGGCTGGATCGCGCCCGGGAAGCGAATCGGTTCGTCGGCACAGTTGGCAAGCAGCTCTTCAAAATCGTCGGGTTTCATAGCAGTACCTCCTGGCGGGCGAGCCAATGCTCGAAGCCACTGAATGTGGAGCGGGCCGCATCGACCGCGCGCTGTTTTGCGTCAGCATCCAGCGGCAGGCGGCCCAGGTAATCGAGAAAGTCTTTCCAGCGTCGACCGGTTTCGGCGCCGTATACATCAAGGAACGCTCCGCCGTTATCGGCGTGTATGTCCAGGCGCCGGGCCATTTCCCG
The DNA here is from genome assembly GCF_012985495.1 of Pseudomonas sp. WS 5146. Lineage (NCBI taxonomy): Bacteria > Pseudomonadati > Pseudomonadota > Gammaproteobacteria > Pseudomonadales > Pseudomonadaceae > Pseudomonas > Pseudomonas sp. WS 5146. The sequence goes on along the minus strand of NZ_JAAQWL010000014.1, from coordinate 14,866 downwards.
GCGCAGCACTTGGCCGCCCAGGGTGGCGCCTTCCAGTACATACAGGGCACCGAGGCAGGCCGCGGGGGTGTCGAAGGTCGGGTGTTCGGTGCAGCGGGGCAAGGCGTTGATGGCGTTATCATTCAAGCCAAGGGCGCGCAAATCGCCCAGCAGTGTGGGGGTTTTCACACGCAGTACAGCGTCATACCCGTCGGGGATCAAGCCACTGGCGTACAGCGCTGCTTCCATCGGCCCATAAAACCCGTAGTACGCCTGGAGCAAGCGCCGATACCCGCCAGCATCCAACTGATCGGAGAAAAACGGCAAGCGCTTTTCCAACGCCACATGCAGCAAACCCGTGCCTGTGCGCAACGCTTCCAGCAATGAGGGCGCACTAACGTCATGGGCCTGTGAATGCATTCAATAAGCTCGAACTGTGGGCCTTAAGGCCATGAATGACGCGTGAAATGGGCGACGATTCTACACAAGTCATTGCCGTCAACTGTACGCACAAGGCGAAAAGCCTGACCGGCGGATCAGAAAAGTCGCTCCTTGCGTAATAAATGACCACAGGGCACTGCAGCAAGTTCGGTTTAAGTGATGTCGCGACGCTATTAGTGCATGGAGGCGCCTTGCTGGGTCAGTGCGGTTTGCACGCACTCAACCAAGTGCTCTGCACTCCAGGGCTTGGGTAAAAAACGTACAGAGCCGCCGAGTTGCGCCGCCAGCTTGGTATTGCCCGAGGTCAGCACCACCGGCACCGACGGCCAGCGATGCGCGACCACTTTGCTCAAGTCATAGCCATTGAGTAACCCCGGCATCTGGATATCACTGACGATCAGGTCTACCGGATCATCGCCGCGCTCCAGGTAAATCATGCCTTCATCCGCCGAAGGAAACGACGTCACATGAGCCCCGAAGTCCTCCAATACATCCACCATTAACGCACGAATGATTTCGTCGTCTTCCAATACCAAAATCGATGGCTGAGCCATGATCCTTACTCCACCATCAGGGTTCAGTAGGGTGGAGTAGGCGCTGGCTGAATAGGTTCGATTGGATGTTTTTTAAACGATGGGTGGTCGTTTTAGAGCGGTCGCGTGGGGTTGTCCGCAGCGGCACGGCAAGGTGGATACAGGCATAATTGGCGCACCGTTGCCTGCTGTGGAGACTTGCATGAAGTACACCTTACTGACCCTCGCCCTGGTCCTCAACACCACCCCGGCCTTGGCGGCCGGCGATGCCGAGGCGGGCGGCAAACTGTTCAGTAAAACCTGCGGCGGCTGCCACAGCATCGGTGAAGGCGCACGCGGTGGCTTCGGGCCTGAGCTTAACGGCATCATCGGTCGACCTGCCGGCACCACCACGGACTATCAGTACTCCGACGCAATGAAAAACTCCGGCGTGGTCTGGACCCGCGACAAACTCGCGGCCTATATCGAAGCGCCGAAGAAGGTGGTGAGCGGTACGCGCATGATCTTCTGGGGTATCAGCGACCCGGAAAAGATCGAAAACATCCTGGCCTACCTGGAAACCTTCCAACCCAAGTAATCATTCGCGTACGTTCCTGAACAGCATCAACCGCGCACTTTCATGCAGCCCACGGGTCAGCCCCTGCAGGCGCTGAAACTCTTCGGGATGCTGCTCGGCTACATCTTCGCGCGGTGTTTGCGAAGCCAGGTCGTGCAGGGTTGGTGAGCCGCCGTCGTGCTGCATTTGCAACAGGAAGTGCTGGGTTACACCGCCGATAATCGGGAAGGTGCCTTCGTGTAGCACCAGTGGCACCACACGTTCGCCTTCCGGCGCCGGCTGCTGGATATCGCGGCCCATCGCGCCGTTGCGAAACGGCACGCCCGCCATGCCGGCCACGGTTGGCAGTAAGTCCGCCAACCCCACGGCCTCGTCAATAACGCGTGGCTCAAGCCCCGGCGCGTGGATCAGCAGTGGCACGTTGTTGCTTTCCAGGCCCAGTTGCTCAAAAGCTGGCGCCATGTGCGGGATCTGGCTGATGCGTGTGTTGTGGTCGCCGAAGAACACAAAAATGCTGTTGTCGTACCAGCCACCGGCCTTGGCGATGTCCATCAGGCGGCCGATGTTGTAATCCAGCAGGCGCACTGCGTTGTATTGCTCGACACTGCGCGAACCGGCAGCCTGGACTTGTTCCAGAGTTACGTTGTTGAGTTGGAAACCATCATTTTGCTTGGGAATGGTGAACGGCCGATGGTTGCCGGAAGTTTGCAGGTAGGCAAAGAACGGCTGGCCGTTGGGCACGGCGCGCAGCAGTTGGTCGCCTTCCTTGAACAGGTCCAGGTCAGAGATGCCCCACACGTCCACGCGGGGCGAACGCCAGTGGCTTTCGTCAAACAGCTGCACGCCGTCGATGCTCTGGCGGATCAGCGCGTTGATATTCGCCCAGCCAGCGTTGCCGCCGATCATGTAGAACTTCTGGTAACCCTCGAAGGCGTTGATCAACGTGTGTTGCCGCGTGATCAGCGGGTTGCGCGTGGCGGTCTCCTGGCGGGTCACGTCGGGCACGCCGGTGATGCTCGCCCACACGGTTTTGGCGGTACCGGTGACGGGCACATAGAAGTGTTTGAAGAACCAGCTTTGCGTCGCCAGCTTGTCCAGGTTTGGCGTGGGGTTCAGCGGGTTGCCATAGGCGCCGACCGCACTGGTGCCCAGGGATTCGAGCATGACGAAGACCACGTTGGGCGGGCGCTGGCCTGCCAGCTTGTAGGGCTGCACGCCTTGTTCGCGGATGAAGTTCAGCTGTTGCGCGTCAGGCTGGTCAACGCCCAAGTACTCGGCCACTTGCGGGTAATGCGTGCGCACCTGGGTTTCATCGAATTGCGACTGGCCAACCTTGAGCGTGTCGTACAAAAACAGCACCGGGTTCAGGCCCACGGCGGCGACCTGGCTGTTGCCGGAGAAGAACGCATCGCTCCAGCGCAACGGCACCGGGTTTTCCAGGTTGAGATTGGCCACGCGGCCGAGCAAGGCCAGCAGCACGGCGATCACGCCAATCACGGACACTAAAGCCGCTGTGGGTGTGCCGATGCTTTTGGGGGCGCGATCCAGAGTCAATCGCTCCAGGCACACCAGTGCCCACACCCACACAACCACCGCCGCCAACCAACAGGCAGTTATCCACAGCACCGGGTAGGTTTCCCACACCATCTGTTGAGAAATCTGCGCGTCTTGCAGATAGCGCAGCACCGTCGCGTTGATGCGCACGCCGAGGTAGGCGTAGTGGCCGAAGTCGATGATGTAGATGAGACCCACCACCGCCAGTGCAATCACCAGATAGCCGCGTGCCAGCCAGCGCAGGGCGGGCAGGGTGATAAGGTTCCAGCGCGGTAGCCAGGCGAGCACGGCCACGGGTAGCAGGAGCAACACCGCCAGGCGCAGGTCGAAACGCAGACCGATGCCGAGGGTTTCCAGCAAGCCCTCGGTATTTAAATCCAGGCCGGAAAAGCTGATTAGAAACACCAGCCGCAACGCCGCCAGCAACACAAACACCAACCCGATCGCGCCCACGCCGTAGCGCAGGCGGCGTGATTGCAACGCAGTCATCATTAACCTTCCCAATTTCGAAAAACGACGCAGACCCACTGTGGGAGCTGGCTTGCCTGCGATAGCGGTGTGTCAGTGCCCGATGTGCTGCCTGAGGCGGCGCATTCGCAGGCAAGCCAGCTCCCACAGTTTGAGTTGCATTAATCCAGCTACCAGGCAGTAGCCCATCAACAGCGGGTCGACCAGGTAATCCCAATAGTTCTCCGATGCCTTGAGCCGCAGCGCAAACGCCAACGTGCCCACCGCCAGCATCCACACCGCCAACCTGTTACGCAGGGCCAGCATCAACAGCGTCAATGCGCCTATCAACACAATCATCGGCCGAGGGTTAAACCCCCAGCGGTACGGGTCGAAATACGTCAGCCCCATCGCCGCCGGGTACAACAGCAGGCACAGCCCGCCAAACAGCACCAGCAGTTGCAGCTGATGTGCCCGGCCAAGCGGCTGCACCAGCCCCAACCGGCACACCGCCACCCACGCCAACAACACCAAGGTGCTGATCGCCAGGTCATCGGTAAAGCTGCGCACATACGCCGCCAACGGCAGTTCATTCACCGGAATAAAGCTCAACGCCACCAACACCGGCAGCAGCCATGGCCGCCACGGGGCGGTGAACCGGAACGTGCTGAGCAGCACAAACCCCAGCAATACAAAACTCAAATGGGCTTGCCACAACGCCATCATCACAAGCGCTCCGCCAGCCAGGCTTCGTTGAAGCTGACATGTTTGATAAAGGTGTTATTCCACGAGTAGACCAAGTGGTACATGCCGTCCGGGCTGCGGCTGAAGTACGGGTATTCGTATTCGAAATCACAGCCACGGGGTTTGCACACGCGGTAATCCAGGTTGCTCAGAAAGCGCTGTTCCAGTGGCAGGCGCTTGGCGCCGCTGGAGGCGCGGAAGCCTTCGCCGATGATTTCTTTATAAGCCTCTGGAGAGAACGGTTGGCCGAGCGGGTCCGGCGACTGGTCCAATTGCACCAACGTGCGCCATTGCGTCATTTGCGCGTCGGTGCCGTAGAGGCTGAGCTTGAAGCGGCCGTCTTGCAGGTCGTTGAGGGCGACGAGTAGACCATCGTCTTCAGTCCCTACGGCCGCCAGCGAAGAATTGGGGTTGGCCGGTTCCAGCGGGAACGGCTCGCTCCAGGTTTGCCCGGCATCCTCGGTGCGGCTGGCGAGCACGCGGTGATGGGTTTCACCGGCGTAGCGCAGCATCGCCACGGCCCGCTGGCCGTCTTGCGCCACGATGGTTGGCTGCAGCGAATGTTTGCCGCGGCTGATACGGAATTTGTCGATCACCGCGCCGTCGGCACTCAAGTACAGGTACTCGGCAAACTTGCCCATGAACTCGTGATACACCGGCAGGCCAATCGAGCCGTCGGCATGGAACACCGGCGCGGCGCGTACCAAGGTGCTGATATTGAAAAACGGCGAGGTCACCAATTGCCGAGGCGCCGACCAGTTCGCGCCGAGGTCATCGGAGACCATCACGTTGATCGCACTGGTGGCCCAGCCGCCGACCGACACCGACACATAAAACATCCACAGGCGTTTATCCGGCCCCAGGGCAATGACCGGGTTGCCCAGTTTGCGAATGTAACGCTGGGTGCCGTCGCGTGTGCTTTCCCGCGTGGCCAACACCTGCTCGCCGCCCCATTCGCCACTGCGTGCATCAAACCGCGCCGTGCGCACCTGCACATCGGCAGCGCCTTCGCGGGAGCCGGCAAACCACACGGCCATCAAGTCACCGCCGGGCAGGGCGGTCACGGAGGAGGAGTGCACAAAGTCGGTGAGCTGTGAGGACACAAAACGGCTGGTGTATTGCGGGGCTGCCGCCACCTTCGCCGGGCTCGGGTTCGCCTGGGCAAACGGTGCCAGCACGTGGGGCGGATGGCTCAGCCAGGCGGCGATAAAGACGCCTAGCAGGCTGAAGATCAGTAGGGCGCAGCGCATAGGGAACCTGTGAGAAGAAAGGATGACGGCGCACGTTCACCCGGCAGGCGCTTCCTGCGGCCGGTGAGCGTGCATAACGACAGGTGGTCCCGTACCTGCCGGCACAGTGCAAAACCAACCTTAGCGCAACCTTAGTTGGCAACGAGCCGTAACATCTTTGCCCGAATAGCCCTGCGTAGAACCGGCATGATTTCGCCGTTTCCTACAGAGATTTCGCTATGCGCCTACTCCTTGTCGAAGATGATCGCGCCCTCGGCCAAGGCATTCGCGTGGCATTGGGCGCCGAAGGCTACACCCTGGATTGGCTGCAAGACGGCCTCAGCGCCTTGCACGCCCTGCGCACCGAAAGTTTTGATCTGCTGCTGCTCGACCTCGGCCTGCCGCGCCTCGATGGTCTCGACCTGTTGCAGCAACTGCGCGCCGGGCAGCATGACCTGCCGGTGCTGATCCTCACCGCCCGCGATGGCACCGCCGAACGCATCGCTGGCCTGGATGCCGGCGCCGACGACTACCTGATCAAACCCTTCGACGTCGAGGAACTCAAAGCCCGCGTGCGCGCGCTGTTGCGCCGCAGCCAGGGCCGCGCCCAACCCATGCTCGAACACGCCGGCGTCAGCCTCGACCCGGCCACCCAGCAAGTGCGCTACCAGGGCGATGAGATCATCGTCACCCCGATGGAATACCAACTGCTGCACCAACTGATGGTGCGCCCCGGTAAAGTTGTGACCCGCGAGCGGCTGTCTCGCGCCCTGTATGGCTGGCAGGACCGGGTGGAAAGCAATACGTTGGAGGTGTTGATCCATAACCTGCGCAAGAAGTTATCCACAGAGCTGATCCGCACTGTGCGCGGCGTGGGCTATGTGCTGGCGCTCAAACCATGAGTTCGGTACGCGCACGCATCATTATTCCGGTGCTGGTCCTGATCCTGCTCGGCGACGCCCTGATCAGCTGGCTGGTGCTGCGCGACAGCCACCACGAAATCGAAGAAGTCTACGACGCCCAACTCGCCCAAAGTGCCCGCCTGCTGCAAGGCGTACTGCGCCAGCGCGAACCTGGCGACGCAGACTGGGGCCGCTTGTACGAGGCGTTCGACCAGGCCATGAGCCGCGTGGGCGAGGAGGGCGTGGCCCATCCTTATGAGACCCGGCTGACCTTCCAGGTCTGGCGCAGCGACGGGCAACTGCTCATGCGTTCTGCCGAAGCCCCTGTCCTCACTGCACCGCCCACTACGCTCGGCGCCCATGACCTGATGGACAGCGGCAACGACTGGTGCGCCTTCCTCCTCGCCGACCCGCAACAAGGCCTGCTGATATGGGTGGGCGAACGTGACGACGTTCGCCAGAGTGTGATCGAGCGTATCGTGCGCCACACCCTCTGGCCTACCGTGATAGGCGTGCCGCTGCTGACCGTACTGATCTGGTTGGCCATTGGCTGGGGGCTGACGCCCTTGCGCACCATGGCCCGCAAGCTGCGCGGGCGTAACACCAACGCCTTGCAACCGCTGCACGTGAACCCACTGCCGAGCGAGCTGGAGCCGATGCAAACCGCACTCAACCGGCTGCTGGTGCAGATGGACGACCTGCTGGAACGCGAACGCCGCTTCATCGCCGACGCCGCCCACGAGTTGCGCACACCGTTGGCGATCCTGCGCATCCACGCGCAAAACGCCCAAAGCGCTGCCACCGAAGAACAACGGCGCGAAGCCCTGGACTTTCTGGTAAACGGCGTCGACCGCGCAACACGCATTGGCAGCCAACTGCTGACCATGGCCCGCATCGAGCCACAACTGAGCAACCCCGTGCGCAAGCCCGTGCAACTGACGGAACTGGTGCGTGAAGAACTCGCCGAGCTGACGCCCCTGGCCATGGAGAAAGGCGTGGAACTGGTGCTGGAAGGCGATGAAGAATGTTGGGTGCAAACCGAGCCGGTGGCCTTGGCGATTGCGCTGCAAAACTTGGTGACCAATGCGCTTAACTTTTCGCCGGTGGGTGGCGAGGTACGGGTGGTGATCGGCGTTAATGGTTTGCGCGTGGAGGACCAAGGGCCGGGGATTGATGAGGCGCAGGTGGGGCGCTTGTTTGAGCGGTTTTACAGCCGGGATAACGCCAATGGCGCCGGGTTGGGGTTGGCGATTGTGGAGATGATTGTGGGGAAGATTGGCAGTACGTTGAGCCTGCGAAATTTGGAGCAGGGCGGCTTGTGCGCGCAGTTGGTTTTTGACCAGAAAGTGCCGCGTAACATAACCGATTAATGATCCCCACCTGTTACGAGCCAACGGCCTCGTTGTGGCGAGCAGGCTTGCCCTGCGTTGGGCTGCGAAGCAGCCCCAAAGATAGAACTGCTGCACGTCCATCTCGACCGTGAGTACCCTCAGGTATTCAGAGACGGGCGGAGTTTCTTGTTTATCAGCGAACCACTGCGCATGGGATCTAGTTTTTCCGAGTGAGCTCACATTTGTGCAGCTTCGTAATCGAGAGCAATGAAATAGTCGCTTTTCGAAAGAACGATTTCATGAACGAAGAATGGTTGCACATGCGTTAGCCAATCCCGGCGTAGTTCAAACATACCGTTATTCACGGCCTCTCCCTTCGAGAGCCCAAGCTTTGTAACGACGGAGTAGTCCTCGCCCAAGTCCTTTGAGTCTTCCGTGCCACACGCGTATTCCGTGGTTTTGTCGAACCATTCCAATCTCACTTTAAGTCCCATGCGGCCTCACAAGTATTTTTTGATGTTTCGCTTTTTCTTTGCCGGCTTTAGCTGTTCGCCGGTTATATGACTGAAAGCCCCGAGGTGGCTTCCGTCACTTGCCAGATAGGCTTCCAGCTCGCCGTGTTGTGAGTCCCATTCATAAATCGTTCGTCCTTTTTCATCAATCCAGCGCTCTCTTAACCCGCCACCTCCCTGTTTTGGAGTTTTAGGCTTTGTTTTTATCAGGTTTAGAAAGCCGCTTATTTGCTCCTCTTTAGGCGGCTTGTGGTATTTGTGATCCCCAGCCCGAACACTCACCACTACATACAGCGGCCGAACCCCCGACTCCACCGGGAACACCAGAATAAAATCCCGATACTGCGGTGGGTAAATCGGGTTCACCAGAATCTGTGCCGCCTTCTCCGTCGGCGGATAAATCCAGATCACCGGCGCTTGCGGCGCAGCCTCCAAGGCGGGAATCCCCAGCGTGTCGCGCGGATCAACCGCTGGCGTCCAGATCAGCTCCACGCCCTCACCCAAATCCGCCACAAACTGATCGCCACGGCTTTGGAACTGCACCACATCGATCATCTGCCAATCGGGGTTGTTGCCCGTGTAAAACCCATATCCCTTGAGTGTGCCGTCCTCACGCTGCTCGACAAAACGCATCTGCGACCGTGCCCGTTGCAGCGAGCGTAATTGCTCCTCGCTGTAGAGCGCGCTATCGCCCAGCGCCGATGGCCATAACAACGCGACCAACCCACTCAACAGCCCACCGGCGACAGTGCCAACAGCAGTCGCTGCCGACTCCACTGCCGCCGATCGCAACGCCAATTGCCCCAAGCCGACAGGCAGGGCACTGCCGCTGATCTTGCGCAAGGCAACCGCGCCACGGCTGTCTACCTCGTGGCCACCCAACAGGCTGAAATGGCCGTAGTCCTTGATCAACTCCAGCGGTACGTAACCGGTGGGGTCGTTGTAGCGAATGATGCCGTTGGGCAGTTGGCAGGGTTTTGTGAAGACGCAGCCTGGCGGTTTGGCGGGTGTTGGCGCTGGGGTGGGAGGCGGCTCAAATAAATCAATCGGCGGTGAATAAGGCGCGCGCTTCGGCTGCGGCGTCAGGATCCGCCGTTTGAGTTGTTCTTCTTCGGTAATGGGGTACGAGCGTTCTGACATGACTGGCTCACTTCCTTGTGTGGGAGTGAGCCTATGAGGTGGGAGCGGAGGCTTATGTCGGCTTCGTTCGATGGTTGGTGTGGGAAAAGGAGACTGGCGTATGGTTAGCCAGGACTGTTTCGATTATTGCGATTTTCGTTTGTTTCGTTTAGCTTTGATTCAACCGAATTGCGTAACACCGGAGCTGCATCATGATCACCAATCAACTCCCCAAAACGATCCTGCCGCTGGAAAAGGAAGTCGAAGCCGCCGTGCAAGGCCAGCGAGAACTGGCATCTTTGCTTTCGACCAAATTTGAAACCCAGCGCATCGACATCTTCGACAAAGAAGATAAACCCCACACACTTGTACTCCCGACCTCAGCCCTGCGCCTGTTGGTCGATATCCTGGGCGAATTGGCTATCGGTAACGCCGTCAAGGTCGTGCCGGTGCATGCCGAATTGACCTCTCAGGAGGCCGCCGACCTGCTCAACGTTTCGCGCCCGCACCTGGTCAAGATGCTGGAGGAGGGCGCCATTCCTTTTACAAAAACGGGCCGGCATCGGCGAATCCGGTTTTCGGATCTGATGGCGTTCAAGCAGCGCCGTGATGAAGAAAGCCAAGAGGCAATGGAAGCGCTGGCGCAACAAGCTCAGGCGTTGGGAATGGGGTATGACGGATGAGGTGTTCGCCGTTTACTGCGGTATACGATGCGTGTGTTCTCTACCCGGCGGCACTCCGGGATTTGCTGATGTGGCTTGGTTTGTCGGGACTGTATCGAGCTCGATGGACGAGCCAGATCCATGAGGAGTGGAAGCGCAACGTTCTCAAAAACCGACCGGATCTTACGGCTGAGCAAGTCAATTGCACGTCGGCGCTGATGGATAAGGCGATACCCGATGCATTGGTGACGGGGTACGAGGATCTGTGTTCAAGTTTGGATTTGCCTGATCCTGATGACCGTCATGTGCTGGCGGCGGCGATTCGAAGCAAGGCTGAAGTTATCGTGACCTTCAATTTGAAAGATTTCCCGGCGCATATCCTGGCTGCCTATGACATTGAGCCTATGCATCCGGATGACTTTATTTCGGATCTGTGGGATTTGGATCAGGCGGCGGTGTTGGGGGCGGCGCAGAAGCAAAGGCGAACGTTGAAGCGGCCGCCGATGGAGGCTGGGAGTTATCTTGAGATGTTGATGCGCCAGGGGTTGGTGCAGACGAGTAAGGTGCTTGGGCCATATGGGGTGATGTTGTAGGTTCGAATGAGCGGGCCTATTTGCTGGGCATCACTCTGGTTGGCTTGCTTATCTTTGGCCTCCTCGAAAGAACAGGCATTTACCCCCGTACCAGCCTCATGACATTTTTCGTCACAAGGCTCGGCTTTGATCATCTGTTTTTTAAAGCTAAGTTCTCGCTCGTCGCTGCGAATCAGCGACCGGGCCTGGAAACCCGTGGGTATAGGCGCATAGGCGCCACCATTTATCACGACCGCTGGTGCCATTTTTGTGCCAGCATATGCGTGTTATGGCGGCTGTGCGTGGGAGACTTTCGAGTCTGCCGGGTTTGCCTATTCCCCCGGTTTCCAGCCTGCGCACAGCTGCCACCCATTCGCCTGGAAACGAATGGGGCAGCTCTCTATAAAGAATGGGAGCTATACCAATGATCATTTCTGAAAGGTTTTATCCTTGTAATACTGCAACCCACACCACCGCCCAGCCCGGAGGTGCCCAATGATCAATCCACCTCTCAACAAAACCCTCGGCATCATCACCTTCTCCACCTGCGGCAAACAGCCCAACCTGCACCGTCTATTCCGCGTCAATGCTGGCGTGCCCATTCGTGACGCCCTGGAGCATGCTTCCGAGTTGCTGCACTGTTCCAAAATGCTCGCATTGGATGCGGCCATGGACAAAGGCGCGGACCGTTATGCCTGGGCGGCGCATTATTTGGGGGAGATGGCGAAGGCTGTGGTGGATGATTTGGCGAATGGGATGTTGCCCAATGGGGTGATGGAGGAGGGGGACGCTGTTTCGGTGTAAGTGGGTGGTTTGAGGGTGTGGCGGCTGGCGTCATCGCAGCATAGGTATCTACACAACTTTTGAAGGCCGCCACTTTCTCCTGTGGCGAGCAGGCTTGTCCTGCGTTGGGCCGCGAAGCGGCCCCAAACCCTGACACTGAGTACTTTCAGGAAAATTGCAGTGCCTTTACTGGGGCCGCTTCGCAGCCCAACGCAGGACAAGCCTGCTCGCCACAACAGCCCACCTACCACAGACTTCGTTTTAACCGGTTGTGTAGATACCTATGGTCATCGCAGGCAAGCCAGCTCACACATCGGTCGGTGTACATCTGTTGAAGCAGCGTTAGCAGTAAAAAAGACCTTGGGACGCCAGGGTCTTTTTTTGCCTGCAGAATCCAGATCAAACGTGCGCGATGTTTGTGTACGGCAGCGAGGCGAAGTCGATCATGTACCTTACCGTGAGCGGTGTATGACGTTTTGCTCGCGGATCTGTATCTAACGCCCTGCTTTTCAACGCCCTACCATGGCACCCAGCACAATACTGCAGGAGCGACACCATGCCCGAACTGTCCAGCTGGCTTGCTTATGGCCTGATCTCCCTCGGTATGGTGCTGACGCCCGGGCCGAATATGATTTACCTCATTTCCCGCTCGATCTGCCAGGGGCGCACGGCCGGGTTGATTTCCCTCGGTGGCGTTGCCTTGGGTTTCCTCGTTTATATGTTCTGCGCGGCGCTGGGGATTACCGCATTGGTGATGGCGGTGCCGTTTGCCTACGACGCGTTGCGGCTCGGTGGCGCGATGTACCTGGTGTACCTGGCCTGGCAGGCGGTGAAGCCGGGTGGCCGGTCGCCGTTTCAAGTGCGGGACTTGCCCCAGGACAGCCCACGCAAGTTGTTCATGATGGGCTTGGTGACCAACCTGCTGAACCCCAAAGTGGCGGTGATGTATTTGTCGTTGTTGCCGCAGTTTATTGACCCGAATGGGCATGGCAGTGTGCTGATGCAATCACTGATCCTGGGTTTTACGCAGATTGCCATCAGCGTGAGCGTCAATGCGGTGATTGCAATGATGGCGGGCTCCATCGCCGTGTTCTTCGTCACCCGTCCAGGCTGGCAGGCGGTTCAGCGTTGGGTGATGGGTTCGGTACTGATGGGCTTGGCTGTGCGGATGGCGGTTGAAGGGCGGCGGTGAGGTCATTCAGCGCGCCATGACGTTGACGATTACATGCAGGATGAACGCGGGGCCGTAACAGGGCTGGCCGTGTTCGTCCTCGATCCGCCATATGGAAGCGACTGTACACGTCTCCTTGGGCGCGGCGAATTCCACCGTGATACGCACCGGCTGGCCGGGCAGTGTTTCTGCAATAGGGATTTCGCTGCTCAGGCTGCGTAGGTGTGTGTCCATCACCACTTCCAACGGCGCGCCCGTGGCGGTGCGTCGGGCGATGACGTATTCGCCGTCCACGCGCACCAACTTTCGACCGCGCCAGGGGCGGGTGCCGAGGTTTTGAAGCTCCCAGGTTTTTTGAAAGATTTCACCGGGCAGCACAACGGTTTGGTCGGGGGTGGTTACGTCTGCATTGAAGACGGCAATGTCACTCGTGTCACGCAGGCCGATTGCTCGGTTGGTGATGGCCATTGAGTTGGCGTCCGTCGGCGCGCCTGCCAGGTCAGCGAAGTAGCGGAACAACAGCAGCGGTGAAACCTTTAGCGCTTTGGCCAGCTTGATTAGCGTCCGTACCGAGGGATCTTGTGAAGCGCCGCCCGCCAACCCGTAGAGGTAAGTTCTGGAGATGCCGGCTTCCTTGGCCAATGTGGTCATGGGTTTGCCCAGTTCTCAGCTGCGTCGGGTAATCAACGCCCTCAGAGTGTCCCTTGTTCTGACCGTCATGCTTCACCTTTGTACGCCAAAAAAGACAACCTGTTCACCGCTGCGTTTAGCAAGGTATGCACACTACACGGCGCGCCTGTTCTTGGAGTTCCGGCGTGTGTTGCATTCCTTTTCAGCGGATTTGAAAGGTAACTATGACGCCTTACTTTATTGAGGGGTTGCTGCTTGGTATTGGGCTTTTTGTTGCTCCTGGGCCGAAAGATACGTTAGTCATTCGTCAGGCTGTCAGCCGTGGCCCTCTCTGGGGAGTGGTTGCCATCTGCGTGTTCGCCGACATCCTTCTCATTGCTTTTGGCATTTCAGGATTAGGTTCGTTGTTGGGACGTCGCCCAGTGATAATGGCGTTTCTACTGCTATCAGGCGCCGCTTATCTGCTGTGGTTCGGTACCCAGCGCTTACGAGCGTGCATCCGCAATCAATCTATGCCGGACACGCAAGGTGGCAATTCGCAACGCGGACTTTTACGCACAGCGATAGTCCTTGGTTTTGCCAACCCCTACGCCTGGCTCGACACAGTGGTGCTGATCGGCTCTATCGGCGCAGCCAAGCCCGCAGGCCAACAAGCACTGTTCGCGACAGGTGCCATGACGGCGTCATTAATCTGGTTTGTGCTGTTGGCGCTGGGATGTCAGCAGCTGGCGTGGCTGTTTCGCACGCCCGTGGTCTGGCGATGCCTGGACGCTGGCGTAGCCGTATTGATGGTGTACCTGGCCGGTATGTTGATCACCGACTCACTGGATATCTTTCAGATAGTCTTTGAGGGTAATCAGCGGGGTACTTAGCTCATCAAGGCTGCTGGCCTGTTGCACATCTGTAAACAGTTTGAGCAGTTCACGGCCCAGCACTGTGTCGGCGCCGCCTAGTGCATTCAAGGCCTGGGCAATGCACTCATTGAGCTTGCGTTGAATCGTCGCCAAATCCCCCTGGCGCACCAACAACCCAAACACTTCGCGCTCATACCCATCCATCACCAGGTCATCGCGCAGCAACGGGCTCGCGCCGTCCGTCTCATGCACCAGCTTGAGAGCAAAAAGCGCAACAGCTTCCAGCGTCAATTCCATGGTTCCGATTCCTCATGTCTGCGTTCGCCCGCACATACTCACGTTTCTGCGGGCGAAAAAAAAGCCCTTGAATTTCAATGGCTTTCTTTCGGACCTGTGTAAAAGCGGGTGAGAGCCGGTTTGATAGTCAGGGGCTGAAGGTGCATTGCGCGCCTACGCAAATGTCAGGTCTGCTGATTCGCCGGCTTTCCTCGCCGCCGATTGCAAACCGTAACGCCTGGGCGAGGTGGCGCGTTTGCCATGAGCCGCGCTGTCAGGCGATCGAACACTCTATATAGCTGCAACCGTGGCACTGTGGATTAATCGAAAAGAATTTCAGGAAGGGGGTTGACCACATATTTGAATACTGTACTATTCGCCTCCCGCTGACGAGCAGCTTGAAGCCGGTTCTGGTTCAAGTAGTTGATTTTGATAAAGAAATCGCTTGACAGCAAATGAGGCTGCTGTAGAATGCGCGCCTCGGTTGAGACGAAAGATCTTAACCAACCGCTCTTTAACAACTGAATCAAGCAATTCGTGTGGGTGCTTGTGGAGTCAGACTGATAGTCAA
>NZ_JAAQWL010000013.1:0-173998 GCF_012985495.1 Pseudomonas sp. WS 5146 | reverse complement strand
TGCTTTTGATCTCAGGCGCCCCGTTAACTACGATGGCCGAACGCAGGCTTGAATCCGTGGGTAACCCGGCAGGACGCCGGGTTAGCCGCGCTGGGCCAAGGATGGCCCATCGCGGCGGCCCACGGATTCAAGCCGGAGTGAGGGCATGCCGAGCCTAAGCGAGGCACCGAGTGGTGGGGCACAGACCTTTTGGTTACTTTTGGGGCGTTTGCCAAAAGTGACCCGCTGTAAGAGCGGAACCATAAGCCGCCATTACCCAAATAACGGATATGCCCCCAACCTACGGCTCCCCCTCCCCAGTCTCAAGCCACACCCTGCTCAAACTCAACGCACGCGCCAACCCCTCCAGATGCACATCCGGCAAACCCCGCAAAAACCAATTATTCAAACGTTGCGGACTAATACGCAACCACTCGGCAAACGCCGTCGGAGAAATTTCGCACGCTTTGAGCGCCACCCGCAGGCGGTGCCCCGAATGTGAAAGACAAGCTAGCTGTACTGCCTGCCCCTGAAGATGCTTTTTGCGGATATTCATGAATGATCGGCTCCCTGCCGTATTTTTTCCCAGCAGTCCATAGAGGCCGAAAAAAACAACGAGAAGACGCCTACAAACACCAAGGAAAAAATCCTACACAGAACGCGGGAACGATCTCAGCTGAGCAACACCACCCCACCCGGCAGCTCAGTACACTTGGCCCCATACGCATCCCGAATCAACAGCGCCACGCCTGCCAATTGCTGCAAACTGAACCGCGCCTGCACCCGCCGCTGCCCCAGTTCCTTGTTAAGCAACACCAACATCCCCGGCCGATAACGATTGATCTCATCCACCACCGTCGCCAATGTCGCGTTGTTAAATACCAGCACCTGTTCACGCCAAGCGACGACCGCCTGCGCATCCACCCCAATCGGCTCGCCCACACCACCCGCGCCATAAGTCAGTTGCCGGCCACTGTCCAAGCGCACACTGCGCCCGGAAACATCCACCGTCAGCGAACCCTCGATACAGGTCACGCACACATTGCGGTCGGTGTTGCGCACATTGAACCGCGCCTGCGCCGCAGTCACCCAGCCCTCGCCGGCCTGCACCTTGAGCGGTTGCGCCAGCTGTGCAAGCACTTCGACTTCGCCTTCAAGCAACTCAATCCCCTGCCCGACCCGGCTGATACGCGTCTGTGTGTTGAGCTCCAGGCTGACGCCTTGGCTCAACAGCACCTGGCGCTGCTCACCCACCTCGGTGCGATAGTCGGCCCTCAATCCGGCAAACCCGCCCGGCACGCCCACACGCACCATCACCACTGCCGCCGTGGCCGCAATCGCGCCACCCAGGAACGCACGACGCCCAAACTGACGGTGCGGCGCCGACTGTTCGGTGGCCGCGCCCAATTGCCGCCACAACAGCTTGGCCTGCTCGAACGCCTGGGCATGCGCCGGGCTTTGCGCGACCCAGGCCTGCAGCGCCTTGACATCAGCCACGGTGGCCCGGCCCGAGGTCAGCAACAGCAACCAATCACGGGCTTGTTCGTGCACAGGGTCAGCGGGCGATTGCCGGGTGGAGGGGAAACTGAAAATGTTCAAGCGCGCACATACTCACGGTTTTATCAGGGACTCGACACTAAGACGGTTTTCCGGCCCCGGGACCGAACCGCTGAATCACTTTTCTTTCCAGGCGCTTGGCACAATGGCCCAAAGCAGCCTTGATTTCCTTCTCTACCATGCGCGTGGAAATACCGAAGCGCTGGGAGATTTCCAGGTGCGGCGCTTCTTCCAGGCGCGCAGCGATCAGGATCTTGCGTCGGCGCGCCGGCAGTTCGTACAGGGCTTTGACCAACGACTGGATCTCTTGCTGGCCACCCACCACCCGCGAAGGGTCCTGGGCCTCATCGGCGCTTTGCAGCAACGCCTCGACTTCACTGCCGGTGAGCAAGCGCGCATCCGCCTGGCGGCGGTCGGCGGCGATGTTCAGGGCCATGCGGTACAGGTAGGCGTTGGGTTGTTGCAGGTTCGGCGGCACGTCCATGCGGTCGACCCGCAGGTAGGTTTCGTGCAGCACATCATTGGCCAGGTCCTCCGAGCCCAAGCGTTTGCGCAGGCGCACCTTGAAGTCTTCATAGGAGGCCAGAAACAGACTGACCATCGCACTGTGCCCGGTGTTCTTCATGCGCCCGCGGCTCCCGTCCCTGCTGTGCATTCCATGCGTATTCCTGTTGTGTCGGGCATCAAAAGTAACGTCACCGGCTGGCGCAGCGCGCTGGGTGCCGGGCGTTCGACCCGGGTTGTCCCAAGGCTGCGCACCAGTGCTTCATCGCGTTGTTCGTCGCCGGTGGAGCTGACCAGCCGGCTGTGTTCAATCACGCCATCAGCGTTGACCCACACCTGCACCAACGCCCGAAAGCTGCCGGGCCGGGTCAGTGGTGAGCGGCACAGGCTGGCTTCGATCGCCTGTTGCAGCGCGGCGGCGTAACTGGTGTTGATGCGTGCCGTATTGCGCGCTGACGCTCCCCGCAGCAAAGGCGCCGGGGTCGGCGGGACTTGCAGGGTGACCGCATCATCACGTGCATAACGCGCCATCAGCCCACTCCCCGTCAGCAGCACCGCCAGCGCCTCCTGCGCAGTGAACCGCCCGCGCACACCGATGGAGCGCCGGCCCCGCGTCAACTCACGGTCGACCAGCACCGCCATCCCGGTGGCGCGGCTGTAGGCATGCAGTGCGTGTTCCAGGTCCTGCGCGGGCAGGTCCAATGTCAGCAGCGATGGCGCGGCGCTGGCGGGCGTTATGCCAACCAACAGCAACAGCAAGGCCAGGGCACCCATGGCGCGCTTCCAGCCTCCCTGTTCACCCCCCACGCGGCATCGCTGCACGGCTGACGTGTCCTTGAAAACCGTCATCCTGAGGCCCGTTTATGAACCTGATGTTACGGTGATAGCAAAAAAAACATCACGGTGACGGCAAGCCCGCTGAACTACACTTCGCAACACTAACGGCCCCTCTGTGCGGGCCTGCCAGGAGGCTCCGATGAAGCGTTACACCCCATTCGCCGGCCTGTTGCTGTGCGTCGCATTGCCACTGGCCGCCCACGCCGAAACCGCTGCCAAAGGCTGCACGGAAGTCACGGTAGATGGGTACAAGGCGCCCGACTATGGCTGCCTGAGCCAGCAAATGGGCAATGACCCGGACGCGGCCAAGGCCGCGCAAAAGAACCGCGAGGCGCAGAACCTCCCGGTACACAAGCGGCCGCCGAACCAGGTGGGGTTGGCCACGCCGGCGGCGACCAGTAACCGCATGGGCAATACGTTCGGGACGTCGGTAAAACCCCAACGCCCCTGAGCAATCAGGCCAACGCCGCAGCCGCAGGCGGCACAACCACCGGGCTACCGCTGGCAACAAAATCTTCTTTGCGCAACACCACCAGGGCAATCAGCGATACCACACCGGTGGCCACGTAGAAGTACCACGGTGAAGTAATGTCGCCCGTCACTTTGATCAGCCAGGTGGAGATCAGCGGCGCGCTGCCACCAAACACCGCGACCGGCACGTTATAGGCCACGGCAATCCCGGTGGAGCGGATGCGCGTCGGCAGCAACTCACTCATCAGCGCGTAGGTGGATGAGGCGTACAGCCCGAACAGGATCGCCACGGCCATCAACGGCGCGAAGAACGACGCGGGCGTGGCGGTGGGTGCCGATTTGAACAGCCAGAACATCGCCAGCGTGGCCAAAGTGCCGATCACCATCAGAAACGGCTTGCGCCCGTATTTGTCGGTGAAGGCGCCACCAAACGGCATCACGAATGCCGCCGAGAAGCTGGCGACAAACACATAGAGCAAGGTGGTGCCGCTGTCGAACTTGAGGATCTTGGCCATGTAGGTCGAGGCGAAGGTCAGCACCAGGTAAAAGATCGAGCTGTGCAAGGTAATGATGAAGAACACCAGGGCGATGGCGCGTTTCCACTGCCAGACCTCGCGCAGCGGCGCGCGGGAGGTTTGCCCGGCGCGTTGCAGGGCCAGAAACTCCGGGCTGTCTTCGAGCTTGAGGCGGATATACATGGAGATAAACCCCAGCGGCGCCGCGATCAGGAACGGCACGCGCCAGGCCCATTCCTGCATCGTGTCGGCGCCCAGAATCCAGGTCATGCCGTTCGCCACGGCGCCACCCAGCAGCAGGCCGAGCACGGCGGTAACCATCAACCAGCACGTGGCAAAACCGCGGCGGCCGGGGCCGGCGTATTCGGAGATAAAGCTGGTGACGGTGCCGATCTCGCCGCCCGCCGAAAAGCCCTGCACGCAGCGCACCAGAATCAGCAGGATCGGCGCGGCGATACCAAGGGTCGCATAAGTGGGCAACAGGCCCAGCATTACAGTGGAGCCGGTCATCATCACCAGCGCCATGATCAGGGTTTTGCGCCGGCCGATCTTGTCCGCCAGCGGGCCGAAGAACAGCCCGCCCAACGGCCGGATAAAGAAGCTCAGGGCAAACGCCGCGAAACTGGCGAGCAGGCTGGTGGTGGGGTCGTCGGAGACGAAAAACGCCTGGCCGATGTACACGGCGAGAAAGCCGTAGACGCCATAGTCGTACCACTCGATCAAGTGGCCGGAGGTGGCACCGAGGAATGCACGGCGGCGCTTGCGCTGCGTGTCTTGCGCTGTATTGCCCATCGAAGGGACTCCTTGTCGGTTGTTCTGTCCATGAAAACTAGGAAAGCGCGGCGATACTCGCTGCTTTCAACCACTGCCGCAAGTCGGTCTTGAGGGTTTTGCCGTAGCTGTTCTTCGGCAAATCGGCCCTGAACACATACTTTTTGGGTTTCTTGAATGACGCCATGCGCTGCAGAAACCACGCGGTGAGTTCGGCCTCATCCAACGCCTGCCCGCTGCGTGTAACCACGAAGGCCACCACTGACTCGCCCCATTGCGCGTCCGGCTCACCCACCACACACACCTCGGACACGTCGGGATGCTGCACCAGCACTTCCTCGACTTCACGCGGGTACACATTGCTGCCGCCAGTGATGATTACGTCTTTGGAGCGATCGGTGAGGGTCAAGAAGCCGGCCAGGTCGAGAAAGCCGATGTCGCCGGTGAGTAACCAGCCATCCACCAGGGTTTGCGCGGTGGCCTGCGGGTTGCGCCAATAACCTTGCATCACCGTGGCACCGCGCACGGCGATCTCACCGCGCTCGCCGGTCGGCAGCGGTTGGTGCCGGGCATCCAGAATACGGATTTCGACACAGGCTTGCGCATGGCCAACAGACGCCGCCAAGGTTGACCAGCCTGGGCGCTGGCGGTCCGCGATCAGAGCGCGTGGCAATACGCTGATGGTCATCGGGCTTTCACCCTGGCCGTAGATCTGCACCAAGCGCGCGCCGAAGGTGTCGAGCGCCTCGCACAGGTCGGCCAGGTACATCGGCCCGCCTCCGTAGACGATGGTCTTGATGCCGTCGCCGCCATAACCCTGGCGCCGCGCCTGTTCGACCATGCGCTTGACCATGGTCGGCGCGGCGAACAGCGATACATTGCCCAGCTGCGCAGCCAGGCCAAACAGCTCGCCGGCATCAAAACCGCCGGAAGCCGGCACCACATGCCGGGCGCCGCAGCGCACATGGATGAAGTTGTACAGCCCCGCACCGTGGGACATCGGCGCGGCATACACGGCTGCATCGTCGGCACTGACCGCGTCGACATCCGTGGGGTAACACAGCGACATCGCAATGAGGTTGCCGTGGGACAACATCACGCCCTTGGAGCGCCCGGTGGTGCCGGAGGTGTAGAACAGCCAGGCCAGGTCCTCGTCCAGGCGCGGCACCGGCTGCTCCAGCGTCGGCCAGCCACGGGTCGGCGGCAGCGTGTGAGCGTCCAGCTCCTTGCAGCGCGCAGGCAAGTCCCGGGATGACGCGAAGACCCGGCCGCCGTCGGTAAAGATCAAGCGGGCCTCGGCATGGGTGGCAATCCATGCAGCCTCTGCCGGGTGCAGTTTGGCGTTGATCGGCACCACCACGCCACCCAGCCACCAGACGGCGTAGAGCACTTCCAGGTAGTCGCAGCTGTTCTTCATCAGCAGCGCTACCGCATCGCCCGGCACCAGGCCATATTGATCGACCAGTTGCGCAGCGCGTTGACGGACATGGGCGGTGAAGGTCGCGTAGTCGGCGACTTGCCGCGTGCCCTCAAACAACGCCGGGCGTAGCGGATCGCGGCGCTGGGTGTCGTGCAGCCAGTTGGCAATGTTCATGGTTCAGCTCCGACGCGCGTGCAGCACCGAGGCATAGTTGGCCACGGCCATCCCGCCCATATTGAACACCAGGCCGAATTCGGGGTTGGGTACCGCCAGGCCGATCGGCTCGCCGGTCAACTGGCGAAACGCTAGGGCATGCATCGACACACCGGTGGCGCCCACCGGATGCCCCTTGGCCTTGAGCCCGCCGGACAGGTTCACCGGCAACCGCCCGCCCGCGCGCACCACACCGCTGTCGAGCACACGGTGCCCCTCACCTTTGGGCGCCAGGCCCATGGCCTCGTAGATCAGCAGCTCAGCGATGGTGAAGCAGTCATGCACCTCGGCGAAACTCAGGTCGGCCAGGGTGATATTCGCCCCGCGCAACGCCGCATGAATCGCGCGTTGCGGGCCTTCAAACGCGAGGATGTCGCGCTGGGCAATCGGCAGGCAATCGTTGACCTGGGTCAGTGTACGAATCTGCACATCACGGCGGAACGCCCGCGCGCGCTTGGGCGAGGCCAGGATGATCGCGGCGGCGCCGTCGCTGATCAGCGAGCAGTCGGTAAGGCGCAGCGAATCGGCCACAAACGGGTTGCTCTTGGACACGTTGTTGCAGTGCTCGAAATCCATCACCCGGTGCATCTGTGCCAGCGGGTTGGCCATGGCGTTGGAGTGGTTCTTGGTGGCGATGGCCGCCATCGAGCCCAACGGGCAGTGGTAGCGCTCGGCATACTGGCGCGCCGCACGGCCGAACAGCTGCGGGAAACTCAAGCCCGCTTCGGCCGGGTCGTTCTGATAGCCGGCGCCGGCCAAGGCCTGGGTCACCTCGGCGGTGGTGGTGTGGGTCATCTTTTCCGCGCCCACCACCAGTACCAGCTCGGCGCTGCCGGACAGGATCGCCTGGACCCCGGCCAGGATTGCCGCCGAGCCGGACGCGCAGGCGTTTTCACAGCGGGTCGCCGGTTTGAAGCGCAGCCCAGGGTCGGCCTGCAGCAGCAGCGAGGCCGGGAACCCGTCGGGCACCAACCCGGAGTTGAAGTGGCCAAGGAACAACGCGTCGATCTCGCTCGCGTCAATCGCCGCGTCCTTCACGGCTTCGCGGGTGACCTGTACGATCAGATCCTCCAGGCTGGTGCCTTCAAGGCGACCAAAACGTGAATGACCGGCAGCAACAATGGAGACGCAATCAGCTGGCATAATCAATTTCTTCTATTTTTGGCGCGGACATTTACCTACAATGACCCACCGTTGGGCGCGCGCCAATTCGTGCAACTACTTACATGGCTAAGTAGCCCCAGTTGAGAAAAGCGACGAGGCAGGATGCCCAATGAACGCGTTTGCACAGCAGTTCCACGACATAGAACGCCTGGCGTTCCAGCTCTCCCCCGCGCCGCAACTGGTCACCCGCAACCGCGTAATGGTCGACTGTAATGAGGCTTTCCTGCAGTTGTTCGGCTATTCGCGCGACGCATTGGTCAACCAGCTGACGCTGCTGATCTACCCTTCCCAGGCTGACTACCACGCCATTGGCAAGCGCAGCCATGAATGGCTGCTGGAAAGCGAAAACGGCTTTTACTCCGACGAACGTTTCATGCAGCACCACAACGGCGAAGTGTTCTGGGCCAGGTCCCACGGCTACACCCTTACGCCCAAAGACCCGTTCAAGCTGATGATCTGGCACTTCGAACGCCTGGACCGCACCCACCAGGGCACCGGCGACCTCACGCCACGGGAGCGGGAAATCGCCATGCACATCGTCAATGGCCTCAAGTCCAAGGAAATAGCCCTACGCCTGGCGATCTCCCACCGCACGGTGGAGGTGCACCGGGCGCGCTTGATGAGAAAGTTGCAGGCCAAGACGGTGGTGGAATTGGTGTCGAAAATTATTATGGTGGCGTGACAGAGGTGGATTTTTGTCGGGTTGCGAAATCACTCGAAGCTACAGCAGTATCCCGCGCTGAAAACCGCACCTGTCATGCCCTGTGACTTTCCGGCCTCAAGTGTTCCATCAAGCACGCCCGTACAATTCGCATCCGTGCCGGCCGCCTAAGCTCCTGACTTTCCAAAACGGCTGGAGAGCAGGCATGGGTAGAAACGCGAATACGGTAAGCCTGGCATTGACGCTGTTGGTCGGGGCCATGATGAACAGCGCGTTTGCGGCAACGCCGAGCGTGGCAGTGGCACCGCAATACGACACCAGCCACGTCTACGTGGCACCCGCTGATGTGGACCGCTTTGCCACGAGCTTCCTCGCGACCTTCGGTGGCAAAAGTACCCCACAAGTGGTGGTGAACGTACTGCCAGTGCCAAGCAGTACCACCTCGCAATTGCTGCAGACGCCAGTCGGTACGGTGTCACTGTTCGGCTTCAGCACACCTATCCCGCATCCGTTTGGCCAAGAGCGCAACGGTTATCTGGTCAAAGACATGGACGTGGCACTCAAGGCCGCACGGGAAAATGGTGCAGCCGTAATTGTCAGTGACTTTCCCGACCCCATCGGCCGCGATGCCGTGGTGCAGTGGCCAGGCGGTGTGAACATGCAGCTCTACTGGCACACCCAGGCGCCGAACTACGCAGGGTTCCAGACGGTGCCGGAAAACCGCGTATACCTGCCAGCCGAGCGGGCCGAGGCGTTTATCAACGCTTTCCTCGGTTTTTCCCATGGCAAGGTCCTGGCTGACGACAAACACGCGCCGGGTATCGATATCGGCCAGGGCGGCCTCTACCGGCGTGTCGACCTGCAATCGCCGTTCGGACGCATGGCCGTACTGGTGACCAATGGCCAACTGCCCTACCCGTTCGGCCATGAGACCACCGGTTACCAAGTCGACGACCTGACGGCTACCCTGGCCAAAGCCACAGGCTCTGGCGCCACTGTGCTGGTACCGGCGTTCGCGAGCAAAGGGCGGCGCAGCGCAATGGTCGAATTTCCCGGTGGATACGTCGCGGAAATTCACCAGCTCAGCGCGACAAAATGAATCGCCATACCCCCTGGGGCTTGGCCGTGCTGTGGCCGCTGCTCACCGCCAGCGCCCACGCAGAGGAGCAAGCCACCCGACCGGTGCTCAAAACCAACCGCTGGCAGGAAAACTGGTCGGTGCTGCAAGACCCGGTGCTGCGCACGCAACCGCTGGACAACTTGAAGTACATCCCGCTGTCAAGCACCAACCCGTTGACGTACCTGTCGTTGGGCGCGAGCTTGCGCGAACGCTTCGAGATGAACGATGCCAGTGGCTTCGGCGTGCGCGATGTGAAGCGTGATCGCTACCTGATCCAGCGCTTTGAGATCCACGCGGACCTGCACCTGGACGAAAACTGGCGGGTGTTCACCCAACTCGAAGATGCTCGGGCGTACGACAAAACCACAGTGGGTGGTGCCGATCAAAACCGTGTCGACTTGCGGCTGGCCTTTGCCGAGTACGTGAACACCTCCAGCAGCGGGACGTTCAAGGGCCGTATCGGCCGCCAGGACTTCGCCTTCGACTTGCAGCGTTTTATCTCGTCGCGGGATGGGCCGAATGTGCGCCAGTCGTTCGACGCGCTCTGGGCCGACTGGGAAACCACCCATTGGCGTTTTATCGCGATCGCCAGCCAGCCGGTGCAGTATCAGGACGAGAGACACTTTGACGACCGCTCCAACAGCGACGCTCGCTTTCACCTGCTGCGGGTCGAGCGACTGGTGGGCGGCAGCAATGAATTGTCGGCCTACTACGGCGTGTATGAACGCAGCGCTGCGCATTATCTGGACGCCGACGGCGAGGAAACCCGCCAGTTTGTCGACGCCCGCCTGGGCGGCGCAGCCCAGGGCTTCGATTGGGACATCGAGGCGATGCTGCAAAGGGGGTCGGTGGGGAGCAAGTCGATTCGGGCGTGGGCCGCTGGCAGCCGCACGGGCTATACGCTTGAGGGCCTGGCATGGCAACCACGGCTCGGCGTGCAACTGGATATCGCCTCCGGCGACCGCAAAGCGGGTGACGCTACCGTCGGCACGTTCAACCCGCTGTTTCCCAACGGCTACTATTTTTCACTGGCCGGCTATACGGGCTACAGCAACCTGATCCACGTCAAACCGTCGATCACCGTCAAGCCCATTGCCAAACTGAGCGTACAGACTGCCATCGGCCTGCTCTGGCGACAGACCACCGAAGACGCGGTCTATACCCAACCGAACTTGCCCGTGGCCGGCACTGCAGGCAAAGGTGAACGCTGGACCGGCGCCTACACTCAGCTGCGCACCGACTATGACTTCACACCGAACCTTACCGGCGCGGTGGAAGCCGTGCATTACGCGGTGGGCCGCACCCTGCGCGAGGCCGGTGGTGACGACAGCAATTACCTGGGAGTCGAGCTCAAATTCAGTTGGTAAACCCAAGCAAGCACACGTGTACAAGCCCTTCGACACGTGCAGGGCAATAGTAACGCGCAGTCATCCCCCTCAATCAAGGAGTTATGCATGAGCACATTCGTTGCCAAAGATGGTACCCAGATCTACTTCAAGGACTGGGGCAGCGGTAAACCTGTATTGTTCAGCCACGGCTGGCCGCTGGATGCGGATATGTGGGAATACCAGATGGAATACCTGAGCAGCCGCGGCTTTCGCACCATCGCTTTCGACCGCCGTGGTTTTGGGCGGTCCGACCAACCCTGGACCGGCAATGACTACGACACCTTCGCCGACGATATTGCCCAGTTGATTGAACACCTGGACCTCACCGACGTGACCCTGGTGGGCTTCTCCATGGGCGGCGGCGACGTCGCTCGCTACATCGCTCGCCATGGCAACGCACGTGTAGCCGGCCTGGTATTGCTGGGTGCCGTGACGCCGATCTTCGGTCAGAAAGCGGACTACCCGCAAGGTGTACCCACCGATGTATTCGACGGTATCAAGGCCGGGCTGCTGAAGGACCGCGCGCAATTTATCAGCGATTTCAATACCCCGTTCTTTGGTATCAACCAGGGGCAGAAGGTCTCGCCGGGCGTGCTCACCCAGACCTTGCAGATTGCCTTGCTGGCATCGCTCAAATCGACGGTTGATTGCGTCACGGCATTCTCCGAAACCGACTTTCGCCCGGACATGGCCAAGGTCGATGTGCCGACCCTGGTGATCCACGGTGATGGCGACCAGATCGTGCCGTTCGAGACCACCGGCAAGGTGGCGGCGCAGATGATTAAAGGCGCGCAATTGAAGGTGTACAAGGACGCGCCGCATGGTTTTGCCGCCACTCACACCCAGCAGTTGAACGAAGACCTGTTGGCCTTCCTCAACCGCTGAAGCAACGGCGTCACCCTCTCCTTTCTTTGGCCGGGCTTGCCCGGCCTTTTTTTGTTCAGGCGTGATCAAGTGCCAGGCGACCGGGCCCTGCGATCAGAATGCTGGAAAACAGGATCAACAGCAGCCATCCAAACTGCCCTTCAAACAGCGACCACTGCGGGTGCACTACCAGCAAAGCCACCAGCAGCACTGCAAGGATCGGCAAACAGGCCAGGCGCACCCAGACCCCGGCGATAATCAACAACGGGCAGACGACTTCAGCGCCAATCGCCAGGCATAACGTGACATTGGCACCCAGGTGGAACGGGTCTTCGATCAGCGTCAATTGTTGGCTGTAGTGGAGCAGTTTGGGCAGCCCATGTACCCACAGCAAGAACAGCGATGCACTCACTCGCAGAAACAGCAGCCCAAGCGCCTGACTTTTTGATTCATTCATCTGCAACGTCCATAAAAGAAACCGACGTCGATTGTGTCCGCAGAGCCGCGCCCGAGCTTGCAAGCCTGTGCTGACCTTATGGCAAAGAGCCGGCTATGCTGGGCGCCACACAAACTACCCCGGTTGAATCAACCACCCCAGGCTACGGTCCCACTTCATACGCTCATCGCTACAGGAATCGTAAACATGACTCTGCCCCACGACATGACCCAGATTGAAATCACCACCTTCGGCGGCCCTGAGGTTCTCCAGCCCCGTCAGGTTGCAGTGCCCTCACCCGGCCCCGGCGAAATTCTGATCCGCGTGCATGCCGCCGGGGTGAACCGTCCCGATGCCCTGCAACGCGCCGGCAAGTACCCGATGAAGCCCGGCATGAGCCCGATACCGGGCCTGGAAGTGGCCGGCGAAGTGGTTGCGCTGGGCGACGGCGTCAGTGAATACAGCCTGGGCGACAAGGTCTGTGCCCTGACCAATGGCGGCGGCTATGCACAGTTCTGCGCCGTACCCGCCAGCCAGGCCCTGCCGATTCCTGAAGGCATGGATTGGATTCAAGCCGCTGCCGTGCCAGAAACCTTTTTCACTGTCTGGGCCAACCTGTTCGGCCTGGGTGGCGCGCACACAGGCCAACGCGCCTTGATCCACGGCGGCACCAGTGGCATCGGCACCACCGCGCTGATGCTCTGCCAGGAGTTCGGCATCCAGGCGTTCGCCACCGCCGGCAGCGCCGACAAATGCGCGGCAATTGCCAAACTGGGCGCCGAGCCGATCAATTACCGCGAGCAGGACTTTGCCGAGGTCATCGCCAAGAAGACCGGCGACCAGGGCGTCGACGTGATCCTCGACATCATGGGAGCCTCCTACCTGAACAACAACCTCAAGGCCCTGGGCATGGACGGGCACTTGGTGATGCTGGGCTTCCTCGGCGGCGGCAAAGCCAATGACGTCGACCTGCTGACGATCCTCGGCAAACGCGCAGTCATCACCGGTTCCTTGTTGCGCGCTCGCACCAAGGACGAGAAAGCCGCAATCGCTGAGCAGCTGCGCGAATACATATGGCCGGTGCTGTCCGCCGGGCGCTGCCTGCCGATCATCGACAAGGTGTACGCATACACCGACGCCGCCCAGGCCCATGCGCGGATGGAAGGCGGGGATCATATTGGCAAGATCGTGTTGCAAGTGAAGTAATCGAGCCCCGGCGAGGCGGCGGCACAGGCGACATACAAGTTGCCTGACCCACCGCTTTCGCAGCCTCGCTAAAGCTCGACAGCTCCCACAGGGAATCGGCTGTGTTGCTGGGGGTTCGGTTTGCAGGGCCATCGCATCGAACGCAGATTCACCCAGCGACAAAGCTCAAATGTGGGAGCTGTCGAGCCCCAGCGAGGCTGCGAAGACGGCGGCACTGGCGAAACATAAACCACCTGAACCACCGCCATCGCAGCGGCTTGGCGCACTTACCCGGCGTACACCGGGTAATCGGTATAGCCCAGCTCAGAGCCGCCATACATGCCCTCAGCCCGCAGCGGGTTCAATGGCCAGCCGTTGAACAGTCGCTGTGGCAGGTCCGGGTTGGCAATGAATGGGCGACCGAACGCGATCAAGTCCGCCAGCCCCGACTCCAACAGCTTTGCACCGCGCTCAGCGGTGTAGCGTCCGGCGTAGATGATGCGCCCGCTGAAGGTGTTGCGCACCGCCTGGCGGAAGGTTTCCGGCAGGTCAGGCGCGTTGTCCCAGTCGGCTTCGGCGATGGACACATAGGCAATGCCGGACGCCTCCAGCACCTTGATCGCCTCGATATAGGTGTGATGTGGGTCTTCCTCCACCAGGCCGATATACACGCGGTCCTGATCAGTGCCGCTGAACAACGGCGAAAAACGCACGCCAAGACGCTCCGGCCCAACCACGGCCGTCACTGCTTCAACGATCTCGCGCAAAAAGCGCAGGCGATTGTGCAACGAGCCGCCGTATTCGTCGTCGCGCTGGTTGGCATGGGCAGAGATGAACTGGTTGACCAGGTAACCATTGGCAGCATGGATTTCCACGCCGTCAAAACCGGCGTCCAAGGCATTGCGCGCAGCCTGTGCGTAATGCCCAACCAACTCCTCAATCTCCAGCACGCTCAATGCGCGCGGCACGGGCGGCTGTTTCAATTCACCGACGCCAGGGCCGGTTTCGATGAAAGCTTTTGCCTGCTCAGCCGGCAACGCCGAGGGCGCGACCGGTGCCAACCCTTCTGGCTGCAGGGCGTTATGGGACACACGGCCAACATGCCAGAGCTGGGCGAAAATCACCCCGCCATCGGCATGCACCGCCTCGGTGACTTTGCGCCAGCCGTCGATCTGCGCGGGCGTGTAGATACCCGGCGTCCACGCATAGCCCTGGCCGCGAGGTTCGATCTGCGTGCCTTCACTGACCATGAACCCGGCGCTGGCGCGCTGGCGGTAATACTCGGCCATCAGATCGGTGGCGATATCACCCGGTTGCGCACTGCGTTGACGGGTCAAGGGCGGCAGCACAACCCGGTTATTGAGGCTGTGATGCCCCAGCTTTACCGGGGTATTTAAAACACGCATGGTCATGAGTAAAAGTCCAAATTCAGGGCGAACAAAAGCATTGGCGGCTCTTGAGAGCCGCCAATGCCTACAACGGTTAGTTAATTTAAGCGGTGAGTTTCAGCAGGGCCTTGGCCACATCGCTGGAGCTGGCAGGGTTCTGCCCGGTCACCAGCAAACCATCTTCAAGCACAAAGGATTGCCAGTCGGCGCCCTTCTCATACAGGCCACCGAGCGCCTTGAAATCATCTTCAATCAAAAACGGCACCACATCGGTCAGGCCCACGGCGGCTTCTTCGGAATTGGAGAAGCCCGTCACACGACGGCCCTTCACCAACGGCTCGCCGTTGACCGCCTTGACGTGACGCAGCGCGCCCGGCGCATGGCAGACAAACCCGATCGGCTTGCCGGCGCGCTCAAAGGCTTCGATCAGCGCGATCGACGCTTGCGATTCGGCCAGGTCCCACAATGGCCCATGACCACCTGGGTAAAACACCGTGTCGAAGTCGGCAGCATTCACCGAGTCCAGCTTGACCGTGTTGGCCAGGGCCTGCTGCGCGGCCGAATCGGCGGCAAAGCGGCGGGTATCGTCGGTTTGCGCATCCGGCTGGTCACTGACCGGGTCCAGCGGTGGCTGGCCACCGGCCGGGGATGCCAGCACCAGTTCGGCACCGGCGTCCTTGAAGGTGTAATACGGAGCGGCAAACTCTTCGAGCCAGAAGCCGGTTTTACGACCGGTATTGCCCAGCTGGTCGTGAGAGGTCAGTACCATTAATACTTTCATTTTCCAGTGCCTCGATCGATGGGTTGCAGTAGATGTTGTGTGAGTAGCAGCGCCTCATCAAACGGCGCGGATGTTCGGGTGATCTTGCTCATGACGCTGGTCCCCAACCACAACGCATACAGGCGCCGGGCCAGGCTTTCGGGGTGTGGCTGTGCCTGCAGCGAGCCGTCTTCAATGCCGTGCTGCAAGGCCTGGGCAAGCAATTCAATGGTGCGTGCAGTGCCGCGCTGCAGGGCCAGACGCATCGGCTCTGAAAGGTCTGACACCTCGGCACCGAGTTTGACGGCAAGGCATTTGCCCGTGTCGGTGCAGCCGGTCTGGTTGTCGACCCAGGATTGCCAATAGCGCATCAACTTGGCAAAACCTGACAGCTCAGGCTGATTGAACAACTGCTGCATGCCGTTGACGTAGTGGTCGAAGTAACTGTCGAGCAACACCACGCCGAAGGCATCCTTGGAGTTGAAGTAGTGATAGAACGAGCCTTTGGGTAC
The DNA here is from genome assembly GCF_012985495.1 of Pseudomonas sp. WS 5146. NCBI lineage: Bacteria > Pseudomonadati > Pseudomonadota > Gammaproteobacteria > Pseudomonadales > Pseudomonadaceae > Pseudomonas > Pseudomonas sp. WS 5146. The sequence goes on along the minus strand of NZ_JAAQWL010000013.1, from coordinate 158,253 downwards.
TTCGGCGGCTTGCAGTATTTCGTTCAAGCCCACCGCAGAAAATCCTTTACGGCCGACAATCACTTGCGCCGTGTCCAGAATGACCTGCCGAGTACTTTTAGCTACGTTGTTCATCACGCTTCCCGCCCGATTAGACCAGTCGTCTAGTTCGTTGAGGGGATGTTAGGCGCCACGCAAACCTTCAACAATGTCAGATGCGCAAGGATTCCGGACATGCCACAAAGTCGGTTGCCGTTTACCTGGCACGCGCCGACAATCACCCCTCCCGAGCCCTTGGCCCGCGTTTTTTGGAGAACAATGATGCACAGCGTTGCGCTGATGGTTTACCCGAACTTTCAATCCCTGAGCCTCAGCCTGGGCTCGGTATTTGAATGCGCGAACCTGCTGCGCGGCGAACCGGCCTATGAGTTTCACCTGGTGTCCGAAAGCGGCGGTGCCGTGATGACCTCCCAAGGCTTTTCGGTGAACACCACGCCGATCCGCGCGCAGGGTTATGACACGCTGATCGTCAGCGGCTATCTGGAATTTCGCTTGCCGGAAGCCAACCTGCTCGAGCTGGTCAAGGCCGCCTCCGCCCAATCACGGCGTGTGGCCTCATTGTGCATGGGCATCTTCGTGTTGGCCGAAGCCGGCTTGCTCGAGGGCAAGCGCACCACCACCCACTGGATCCACGCGCCCGCCTTTCGCAAGCGCTACCCGCACATCCAGCTTGAGGAAGACAAACTGTTCGTGGTCGACGGCCAGATCTGGACCGGCGCCGGCATGAGTGCCGGCGTCGACCTGGCACTGGCCATGGTCGAGGCTGACCTGGGCAGCGACCTGGCCCGGCGCATCGCCCGCAAACTGGTGATCGCCCAACGCCGCGGCAGTGAGCAGTCGCAATTGTCAGCCCTGCTGGAACTGGACCCCAAATCCGACCGCGTGCAGCTGGCCCTGGCCTATGCCCGCGAAAACCTGACCCACGACCTGTCGGTCGAAGCCCTGGCCGAGGTTGCCCGCCTGAGCCCGCGCCAGTTCAGTCGGGTGTTTCGCGAAGAAACCGGGCAAACGCCGGCCAAGGCCATCGAATCACTGCGCGTGGAAGCGGCCCGGGCAATGATGGAAACCAGCCGTCACCCGGTCGAAGTGGTGGCCCGTGAAACCGGCTTTGGTGACCGCGAACGCATGCGCCAGGCGTTTCTGCGTGCCTTCGGGCAGCCGCCACAGGCCATGCAACAGGCCTTTAATGCAGGACCGCTCGCGTAATCAGGTAACTCACCAACTGCGGGTCATCCTCCAGCTCCAGGGTCTGCACCGGGCGCGGCAAATCATCCAGCACCGCACGCCAGAACGCCTGGGACACTTCATCCTGGTCATAGAAACGCACCAGCCAATCGGCCTGGCCGCTGCTCAACACCTGGGTGGCAATGGCACGGCCAATGCCTTTGCGGCGGTAGCGCTTGAGAATGAACAGGTCGGCCAGTTCCAGGGCGTCGATGCCTGGCAGTTCGCTGCCTTCGATCAGCAAGAAGCCGGCGATATAACCGTCCACCAGCAGCAGGTTGGCGCTCCATTGCGGGTCGTGCCAGTAACGGGTCAGGTGCTCATCGTGGATGTAGAAGCGGCCATCCGCCTCGACATCTTCCTGTTCCCAGTCCGAGGACTCATAGGCGTAATACTGGTAAAGGTTGCGGATCAGCTCGGACGCTTCGGGGCCAGTCTGGATCAGTTCAACGGTGGTTTCAGGCATGGGGCTCTCGGTGACAAAACGCAGGGCGCCATTGTTCACAAAACACGCGCGCAGGCCAATACATTGCATAACCTTTCTGTTTGCTGAACCGATTGCGGATTTGCCCCGTCCAACCGAAATTCCTGAAACATTTAGAATAAACTTCGTCAGCTTCGACCTTTTCCTCAAGGACCTCTATTTTGACCAACGTCTGTTCCGCCGGCCTGGATGTGGGCTTTGCCTCCCTGGATTACCTGCAGATTTTCATCCTGGGTGTGATCCAGGGCATTACCGAGCTGCTGCCGGTGTCGTCCACCGCCCACATGCGTGTGGTGCCCGCCCTGCTCGGCTGGCAAGACCCCGGCTCGGCGTTTTCGGCGGCGATGCAGTTGGCGGCGCTGGCGGCGGTGGTCAGTTATTTCTGGCGCGATGTGCGCCAGGTCACCACGGGCAGCATCGGTGCGGTACGCCGGGGCGACTACAACGACCCGTGGTTCAAGCTGGCGGTGGCGATTGTGCTGGCGACCATCCCCATCGGCATTGCCGGCCTGGCCTTGTCCTCGACCCTCAACAGCTGCAACTCGCCGTTGCGCGGCCTGATGGTGATCGGGATTTCCTGTGTGGTGATGGCGGTACTGCTGGCGGTGGCCGAAGTGCGCGCACGTCACACCCGGGACATGGGCCAGATGCGCCTGCGCGATGCACTGATTGTCGGGGTTGCGCAAATTGGCGCGCTGATCCCCGGCGTATCGCGCTCGGGTTCGACGCTGACCGCTGCGCTGTTCCTCAACTTCAAGCGTGAGGAAGCGGCGCGCTTTTCATTCCTGCTGGGCCTGCCCGCCATCGCGCTGGCCGGTTTGAAAGAGCTGTGGGTGCTGCTGCACGCCGACATGCCCGCCCACGCCTGGCCGCATTTGCTCTTCGGCCTGGTGGTGGCAAGTATCTCGGCGTTCTTCGCGATCTGGGGCCTGATGAAGTTCCTGGAGCGGTTCTCCACCTGGCCGTTTGTGATTTATCGCGCGCTGCTGGGAGTCTTCTTGATTGTGGCGGTCAGCACCGGGTTGCTCAGTTAAGCCCCCGGTTGACGGTCGGCCAGCTCTTCAAGCAAATCGGCCGAAGGCACAAAAAACAGGCCGCCGGTCACGGCGGTACTGAAGTCCAGCAAGCGGTCGTAGTTGCCGACCGGGCGGCCGACGAACATGTTTTCCAGCATCAACTCCAGGGGCTGCGGCGAGCGCGCGTAGCCGATAAAGTAGGTGCCGAACTCGCCGGCGCCTGGGCGGCCAAAGGGCATGTTGTCGCGCAGGATTTTCACTTCTTCGCCGTTTTCGTCGGTGATCACGGTCAGGGCGCTGTGGGAGTTGCTCGGCTTGGTCTCTTCATCCAGCTCGATGTCGGCCAGTTTGGTACGCCCGATCACTTTCTCCTGGGCTTCCACCGTCAGCTCGTTCCAGGCGCTCATGTTGTGCAGGTACTTCTGCACCAGCACGTAGCTGCCGCCTTCAAATTCCGCGTCTTCATCGCCGACGATGGTAAAGCCGACGGCCTTGCGCCCCACCGGGTTCTCGGTGCCGTCGACAAAACCGATGATGCTGCGCATATCGAAGTAACGGAAACCCTGGACCTCATCCACCACCTTGACGCTGTCGCCCAGGGCTACCATCAACTGCGTGGCCAATTCGAAGCACAGGTCCATCTGCTCGGCGCGGATATGCAGCAGGATATCGCCGGGCGTCGACGGCGCCATGCGCCCTGGCACGCCGAACTCGCGAAACGGGTGCAAGGCCGCCGGGCGTGGCCCGCCGAACAGCCGGCTCCAGGCATCCGAGCCGAACCCGCAGACGCAGGTCAGGTTGCCCGCCGGCACGCGCTTGCCCACCGAACGCACCAGCCCGGCGATATCGCCGCACCAGGCGCGCACCTGGTCTTCACTGCCGGGAGCGACGGTTGCAACCATGAAGATCGCGCTGCTGGTGATGGGATGGCAGACGGACTGCGGCTCAAGAGGTGGCTGAACAGGGCAAGTCTTCATGATGAAAGTCCACAGGCTAAGGGCGGTTTTAACCCGCGCAGATTAGCAGATCATCGCTGGCAGCTCTCCCACACCTGGCGAATCAGGGTCTTCAGCTTCAGCGCCTCGGCCCAGCGGTCGCTGATTTCACCGCCGTTTGCATCCGTGATTGCATAGGGCGGCGGGCCCAGCTCACAGGTGAACGACAGGCTATTGGGCGCATCGGGCCGGGCCAGCCAGTCTTCAATCCCGTAGCGCCACCAACCGGTAAAGCGTTCTACCCAGGCCTGGTGTTGGGGGAAACCCACAGAGACCTGCACCTGTTCACTGCTGGCCACTCGCCCGTGAAAGCCCCAGCTGTGGCGCAATATCGTGCGTATCTGCTCGTCGTCCTCGAACGCGCCCGGTTCCGGTAACTCCCGGCCGACGACGTAATGGGACAGGTCGGCGAGCAGTTTCAGGTCGGGCATCTGTGCGAGCAGGTCGAGGGTGAACAGCAGGTCGTTGGTAAGGCGGTAGCGATGGGTTTCCAGCAGGATCGGAAAGTCCACCTGTTCGGCCAGGCGCTGCCAGCCTTCGACCAGGCGGGCCGCCTCGGCCAGCGTGCGCGGGCGCACATCGGCCTGCAGGGTGAGGTGGTGGCAGCCGTAGCGGCTGATCACATCCAGCACGGCGGCCAGGTCATCCACCGATTGCGGGAACAGTTGGCCTTCGATCTGCAAGCCCCTGGCGCTGGCGGCAGCGTGCAGGCGCGCGACCTCGGCGGGTTTCCAGTAATGATCGGTGATGCCGTCGAAGCCGGCGGCGGCGATGCGATCGAGCTGAGCTTCCAGCGGCCCCGGTTCGGTCTGCATGGCCCAGAGGGATTGGAACACCAGCAATTGGTGCATATCAGCCTCGCAGCACGTGTTTAAGGGAAACGTCCGGGTTGGCCAGGTCGGCCGTATTGAGTGCAATGCGCGCGCTGATCAAGCGTTCGCACAGCTTGATGTCCTTGGCCACGCCATTGCCGAGCGCCCAGCCGCAAGCGCCTTGCAAATGCCCGTCGGTATCCTGGTGGAACAACAGCAAACCACCGCCCGGCAGTGCGCGGCTGACCGTCAGCGGGGTCATCACGCCAACGGTCTGCAAGCCCCAGTCGTACTGGTCGGACCAAAAACCCGGCATGGCCTCGAACGGCAACTCACGCCCCAACATATTCAGCGCAGCATGGCGACCTTGGGCTTCGGCATTGCGCCAGGTTTCCTGGCGTTGATACAGGCCTCCCAGGCGAAACTCACACACATCGCCCGCCGCATAAATGTTCGGCGCACTGGTGCGCAGTTGCGCATCGACGCGAATGCCCTGCCCTACTTCCAGCCCCGCTGCTGCAGCCAGTTCGAGATTGGGTTGCATGCCAATGCCGACCACCACCCGATCACACGGCAAGCGCTGCCCATCGACCAGTTGCACCGCGTCGGCGTCGATGGATTCGAGTGCCACATTCAAGCGCACCTCAACGCCTTGCTGGCGGTGCAAATCCAGCAGCGCTTCGCTGATCACCGGCGGCAACACCCGGCCCGCCAAGCGTGGGCCAGCTTCGAGCACCGTCACCTGGCAGCCCAGGCCGCGCGCGGTCGCCGCCACTTCCAGGCCGATAAAACCACCGCCGACCACCACCAGCCGCGTGCCGGGGCGCAAGGCGTCGCGCAGGGCCAGCGCCTCATCATGGGTGCGCAGGTAAAGCACGTTCGCCTGCTCCACAGGCCAGCGTCGCGCCCGGCCGCCGGTGGCCAGCAGCACACCGGCAAAGTCCAGCCATTGGCCGTCAGCCAGTTGCAGCCGGTGCTGGTGCGGCTCCAGGCGCGTAACCGGGTTGCCGGCGATATGTTCGATGCCCAGCGCGGCCATGCGCTGGCTGTCGCACAGGCTGCAACCCGCCAGGTCCGTACTGCCTTGCAGCAAGCCCTTGGATAACGGCGGGCGCTCGTAGGGCAAGTGCGGTTCATCGCCGATCAGGATCAGGCGCCCGGTGTAGCCTTCTTCGCGCAAGGTCAGCGCCGCACGGCCACCGGCATGGCCGGCGCCGACGATAATCAGGGGTGCGTTCATGCTCACGCCGTCACGGCGAGCAGAACCCGCCCCGCTTCGACCCGCACCGGGTAGGTTTTGAGGTTGACGCACACCGGCGCGCCGAGGGCCTTGCCGGAGCGGTAATCAAAGCGCCCGTTGTGCTTGGGGCACTCGATCACGTGGTCCATCACCAGGCCGTCGGCCAGGTGTATTTTCTCGTGGGTGCACAGGCCGGCAGTGGCAAAAAACTCATTCTCGGCCGAGCGGTACACCGCGTAAGTGTGCGGCCCATGGTCGAAGCGCAGCACGTCTTCTTCGTCAATTTCGCCCACGGCGCAGACGTCGATCCATTGATCGTTCATGGCGTTTTCTCTTATTGGATGGGGTGAAACTCAGCCAGCAGTGGCTTCGGCATTTAACGGGGCATGGGCAGTGGGTTCTGTGCGATGGCGCACGGGGCGCTGCACGAAATAGCTCGGGTCGCTGCGCTGCTTCCAGATCGTCGGTAGGATTTCCTTGTACGCCTCAAGAATATTCGCGTATGGCGGCGGGCAGTCGCTGCGGATCTCTTCGTGCAGTTGCGCCAACGCGTGGTACGGCACCATCGGGTACATGTGGTGTTCGAGGTGGTAGTTCATGTCCATGTAGATAAAGCGCAGCACGCGATTCATGTAGATGGTGCGGCAGTTGCTGCGGTGGTCCAGCACATCTTCGGCCAGGCCCACATGCTGGGTGAGGCCGAACAGGTAGCCGAGCCAGGCGCCATACAGGCTCGGCAGGCCGACCAGCATCAATGGCAGCCAGCTGTGCAGGTACAACGCGGTGCCGATCACCAGCGCATAAATACCGACCCAGATCCGCGCAGCACGGAACACCTTGGGCCATTCGGACTCGGGGATAAAGTCCTGTTCCTGGGCGCTCATCTTGCCGATCGCATGGCGCGCCACGCCGCTGAAGGTTTTCCAGGCCAGCGGCAGGTTGAACAGGCTCAGGCCCATCATCAACAGGCTCGGCGGGCGCGGCTCGACGATCTCCGGGTCACGCCCGACCACGATCGTGTCGGTGTGGTGCCGCGCATGGCTCCAGCGCCATACATGCGGCTCGAAAATGCACATGAAACTCGCCACCTGGTACAGCCCAACATTCATCCAGCGGGTCTTGAAAGCGGTGCCGTGGCCGGTCTCATGCCAACGCGGGTTGGACCCGGTGCCGTAGAGCACGCCGTAAGCCATAAAGAATGGCACGCAGGCCCACGAGCCCCAGAACCAGTAGCCGCCAAACCCCGTGACCAGCAGCGCCGACACCCACAGGGCCGTATCGAGCAACGCCGGGCCGTCGCGGCGCTGCATCAGTTCTTTCATGCGTTTACGCGAGATCGGCGATTGATACCAACTGGCCGAGACCAGGCCCTTTTCTGCGGCGCGGGCAGCTTCAGGGCCGGTGAGGCTGTAGTCGCGCCGGGCGCGGTGAGGCGTGTGTTCAGGCATTGTTATTGTTCTCCGCAAGCGGTGGGTAACTGGTGCTTTGCGAACAAACCATAGAGCGCGGATAAATCCGCCTCAAGGCCTTGAATCCATTCCCTATCAAGCTATCATCCAGGCCCAGTGAGGCTTGATAGTTTTCTATCAAGACGCTTGAGAGGCCTGTCATGAATAATAATAAACGCCCGACCATCGCCACTGTCGCCGCCCAGGCAGGCTTGAGTGTGGCCACCGTCGACCGTGTGCTCAATGCCCGTGCGCCGGTGAATCCGCAGACCGCCGAGCAAGTATTCCAGGCCGCCGAAGCCGTGGGTTATTTTGCCGCACGGCTGATCGGCCAACGCATTCGTGAGCGGCGCCCCACCTACCGTTTCGGCATCCTGCTGCTGGGCACCGCCCAAGCGTTTTACGCCAACCTGGCGCAGTCGATCAGCACGGCCGCGCAGCAGCACGCTACAGCCAACCTGACCTGCCAGTTCGACTACATTCTCGACCGCACGCCCAGTGCCATCGCTACGCAAATCGAGCAACTGGCGGTGCAATGCGACGCGCTCGCCGTCGTCAGCTTCGCCCACCCGTTGATCAACGCCACACTGGCGCAGGTTCGCGAAGCCGGCGTGCCGGTGGTCGCGTTGCTGTCGGATATCCACGAACAAGCCTTGGAGCCGTATGTGGGCCAGGATAACCACGTGGTCGGGCGCACCATGGGCTGGCTGCTGGCGCGCACCTGCGGCGCACGCAAAGGCAGCGTCGGCATCCTGTTGGGCGGCCATCGTTTTCTCGGCCACCAGGCGCGGGTTGAAGGCTTGCACAGTTACCTGGCCGAGCATGCGCCGGGGCTCAAGCCGCTGGAACCGCTGATCAACCTGGACAACAGCGACATCACTGAAGAAGCCACCCTCGACCTGCTCACCCGCCACACCGACCTGCGCGGCCTGTGCGTGGTGGGCGGCGGCGGTGACGGCGTGATCAATGCCCTGGCGCAGCTGCCCAAACGGCCGGCGCTGTGCTGCATTTTGCAGGAGTCCACCGCGTTGTCGCGTGAGGCGCTGAGCCGAGGTTTGATTGATGTGGTGATGGACTCGCAGCCTCGGCAGACGGCGACCGCGCTGATCGAATTACTGGTGGAGTTGCAGGCCGCCGAGGCCTTCGATCCACTGCGGCACAGAGTGCATATCCCACCGCAGATCGTGACCTCGGAGAACCTGTCCAACTGATACACAACGATCAAAAAACTGTGGGAGCTGGCTTGCCTGCGATAGCGGTGGGTCAGTTACACATTTATCAACTGACACTGCGCAATCGCAGGCAAGCCAGCTCCCACCTTTGACCGGGTTTTGCTTGAGGATTACGGCACGCGAAAATCCCCGGCGCTCAACCCGAACCGGCTCATCTTGTTGTACAGCCCGCCTCGCGACACGTTCAACTGCCGCGCAGCCAGACGGATATTGCCGCCGGCTGCGGTAAGCGCGGCGACGATAGCGTGCCGCTCATGGCTGCTCAGGTCCTGCGCGGGCTGAGGTTCGTAAGGGCGCAAGGCGGCACGCTGCTGGGTTTCAAGTGGCAGATCGGCAGCCTGGATCAACTCACCCATCGCCAGGTTGGTTGCCCGCTCAATGCTGTTTTCCAGCTCACGCACGTTGCCGGGCCAGCCGTAGGCCGAGAGCAACTCCAATGCATCCGGCGAAAAACCCTGAACCGCTTTGCGCATCGAACGGGCGCACCGATTGAGGAAATGCCGCGCCAGCAGCGGGATATCGTCACGGCGCATGCGCAACGGCGGTACGGTCAGGTTCAAGACATTGAGGCGGTAGTAAAGGTCTTCACGAAACGCGCCCTCCGCCACCGCCTGGCTGAGGTTGCGATGGGTGGCGGCGATAATGCGCACATTCACTTGGCGGGAGTTTTTTGCGCCGACGCGGGTAACTTCACCTTCCTGCAATACCCGCAGCAAACTGACCTGGGCGTCGAATGCCATGTCGCCAATTTCATCGAGGAAAATCGTGCCGCCATCGGCCAGTTCAAACTTGCCCGCCGAACCGCCACGGGTGGAGCCGGTGAATGCGCCCTCGACATGCCCGAACAGTTCGCTTTGCACCAGGTCCCGTGGAATCGCACCGCAATTGACTGCCACAAACGGGCCTTTATGCCGCTCGCTCCCATTGTGAATCGCCTGGGCAAACAGCTCCTTGCCGGTGCCGCTTTCGCCGAGGATCAAGGTGGTGGAATCGCTGCGGCTGGCAATACGCCCCAAGTGCAACGCGTCCTGGATCGCCCGCGAATTACCCTGGATGGTTTCAAAGGTATAGCTGGCCTGGGTGCCGATAATGCGCCGGGTAATTTCGCGAATACGCCGGCTTTCGCGCAGCGACACAATCACCCCGCCCTGCTCCAGCGGGCATACCGACACCAGGCACGCCAGTTGGCTGCGGTCGTGCAAGTGGAAGGTGCAGTCAAGGTCACGCACGCCCTCGCCGGCCCGCAGCAACATGGCATCGCTCAGCTCACTGCGGCCCAGGCGCTGGAACGGGCTGCCGAGCAGTTCCAGGCCGACGCGGAATAATTGCCGGGCGTAGCGATTGAGCGCCTTGATGCAGCCGCGCTCATCGAGCACCACCAAGCCTTCGTTGAGCACCTCGAGCACCGTCTGCTGTTCCTCCAGCAGCGCTTGCAACGCCATCTGCCGCGCCACCGCCTCGGCGGCCGCTTGCACGGTGCCCAGGGTGTGGAAGTGAAACCAGCCGGGCTCGGCAGTGAGCGTCAGCATGGCCAGGGTCTGGCCCTGGGCATTCTTGATCGGCGCGGCGGCACAATGCATGCGGCGTTCACGCAGGCCACGGCCAAAATTCTCCTCGGCCAGCACGTACACCAGGCGGTCTTCGGCCAGGGCCAGGCCGGTGCAGTTGGTGCCCTGTACCGATTCCAGCAGGCGACTGCCAATGGGCGTGATATCCAGCCCGCAAAAATACAGGGTGGTGCCTTCAGCGTCGGTGAGGTTGATATGCCCGCGCGGGTTGTAGGCCAGCAAGCCGCGCATGACCTGCGCCGCCGCCGCGATCAGCACGCGGTGGGCCGCCAGGGTGGCCGCGAGCGCGTCGGCGGCGACAAAACGGTATTGGCTGTCATCCGGGCTGATACCCGCCTCGACACTGCGCCGCCAGGAATCCCAAATCACCTGCCGAACGTCGGCCGGGCGCTCGACCACGCCGGCCTGACACGCCTGCCATGCCTGTTCCAGCGCGGGAATCGGGCCTTCGTTCAGCGAAGCCGGCCCCAGGGCCGTGAGGTAGTCGAGGTCTTGCACGCTGAAAGCCATGGGAACGGAGGTCATTGCTGCAGTCCATGTTCATGTTTTTGACATGTCAGTATAGGCATGTCATCAGAATGAACACTTTTTGTTTATAGAATTTTATAATCCTTTAAATATCAACAGCTTAAATATTGGCACAGTGCTTGCTCTTACCCCATAGCCGCTGACAACTGTCCTGCGGCCAACAATAAAAAGGGGTCATTGCATGAGTACACAGAACATCCGCCTGGGTTTGATCGGTGCCGGTCGCATGGGCAGTTTCCACGGGCTGACGGCCGCCCGCCACATCCCCGGCGCCTGCCTTGCCGCCATCGCCGACCCCACGCCCGGCCAGGCCGCACGCCTGGCGACGGAGCTGGGGGTGAACAAGGTCTACACCGACCCACAGCAATTGCTCGACGACCCGGATATCGATGGTGTTCTTATCGCCGCCCCTGCACGCAGCCACGCCGAACTGGTGATCAGCGCTGCCCGCGCAGGCAAGGGCATCTTCTGCGAAAAACCCATGGCCATCACCCTCGATGAAGCCGACCGCGCCATCGCCGCTGCTGCCGATGCCCGTGTACCGCTGCAAGTCGGTTTCAACCGGCGCTTTGCCAAGAGCTTTCGCACCGCACACCTCGATGTGGCGGCCGGGCGTATTGGTACGCCACAATTGCTGCGTTCGCTGACCCGCGACCCGGCGCTCAACAACCCCGCCAACTCGCCACAGTGGGTGATCTTCCTCGAAACCCTGATCCACGACTTCGACACCCTGCGCTACCTCAACCCGGGCGCCGAGGCGGTGCAGGTCTACGTGATGGCCGATGCGCTGATTGCACCGCAATACAAAAGCAAAGGCTTCCTCGACACCGCCGTGGTCACGATTCGCTTCGACAATGGCGCCATCGCCACCGCCGAAGCCAACTTCCAGGCGGTCTACGGCTACGACGTGCGCGGCGAAGTGTTCGGCAGCGCAGGCATGCTGAGCATGGGCAGCCTCAACGAATCTGACTTGGTGCGCTACCTGGCCCAAGGGATCCAGGCCGACACTCAGCGCATGGACACCGACCTGCTGCGCGACGCCTACATTGCCGAGCTCAACCACTTCGTCGAGTGCCTGCGCACCGGCGCCAAGCCTCTGGCCAGCGGCGAAGACGCACGGGCGGCCCTGGCGATTGCCCGCGCCTGCATCGAGTCGTTCGAAACCGGCAAGGCCGTAACCGTGCCAGGAGCCGGCCGATGATGCCGTTTAAACTGGCGGTCAGCGCCGAGATGGTGTTTCTCGACCTGCCCTTTATCGAACGCGTAAAGCGCATTCATGCCCTGGGTTTCAGCGCCGAAATCTGGAGCTGGACCCACAAGGACATCGGCGCACTGGCCGCCACCGGCGCCGACTTCACCTCCATGACCGGCTACATCAGCGGCAGCCTCACCGACCCCGACGGCATCCGCCAATTGCTCGACAGTGCCCGCGAGTCCCTGGGTGTCGCCGCACGCCTGAACTGCCCCAGCCTCAACCTGCACGGCACCGGCCTGGGTGACGGTGGCCTGCCGGTGCAGCCGGTGGCCCAGACCACCGGGCGCATGTGGCTGAGCGCGTGCAAGACCCTGGAAAAAATCGCGCGTCTGGGCGAAGACGCCGGCCGCGTGTTTCTGCTGGAAAACCTCAACACCGACGTCGACCACCCCGGCGTGCCGTTTGCCCGTGCCGACGACACTCTGGCACTGATCGAAGCCGTCGGCAGCCCGCACCTGAAGATGAACCTGGACCTGTACCACGCACAAATCGGCGAGGGCAACCTGATCGAACTGATCCAGCGCGCAGGCAGCGCCATCGGTGAAATCCAGGTGGCCGACGTGCCAGGACGCAAGGAGCCCGGCACCGGCGAGATTCACTACCCGGCCATCGCCAAGGCGCTGCACGCCATCGGCTACAGCGGCGTGGTCGGCCTCGAAGGCTGGGCCAGCGGCGACAGTGAGTTGGCGCTGCAACGTTTTCGCCAAGCCTTCACCCTATAACAAAAAAAGGAACCGCCTCATGCCTCGTTACGCATTGATCGTCGCTGCTTTTTTACTGCTGTTCAGCCAATGGACCTTCGCCGCCTACCGCATCGGCGTGAGCATCGCCCGGGTTGACGATAACTTCATGACCTACGTGCGCACCGGCCTCGAAGCCGCCGCCAAACAGCAGGATGTACAGATCCAGTTCGAAGACGCCCAGGGCGACGTGGTGCGCCAGCTCAATCAGGTCGAAGGCTTTCTGAACCAGAAAGTCGACGCGGTGATCGTGCTGCCGGTGGACACCGCCGCCACCGCCAACATGACCCGCGCCGCCGTGGCCGCGAAGACGCCGCTGGTGTACGTCAACCGCCACCCGGACGAACGCACGCTGCCCAAAGGTGTGGTCACGGTGGCCTCCAACGACATCGAAGCCGGGCAATTGCAGATGCGCTACCTGGCGGAAAAACTCGGCGGCAAAGGCAATGTGGCGATCATCATGGGCGACCTCGCGCAGAACGCCACCCATGACCGCACCGAAGGCGCCAGGCAAGTGCTAAAAGACTTTCCGGGAATCAAGGTGGTCGAGCAGCAAAGCGCCGAATGGCAACGTAGCAAAGGCATGGACCTGACCAGCAATTGGCTGCTGGCCGGCACACAGTTCGACGCCATTGTGGCCAACAACGATGAAATGGCGATTGGCGCGGCCATGGCGCTGCAACAGGCAGGCAAGGCCAAGGGTGAAATCGCGATTATCGGTATCGACGGCTTGCCCGATGGCCTGGCGGCGATCAAGCGCGGCATGCTCACCGCCTCGGTGTTCCAGGACCCCAAGGCACAGGCCACACAGGCCGTGGAGTCAGCGATTCGGATGATCAAGGGCGAGCCAATTGAATCGGAAGTGTGGGTGCCGTTTGAGTTGATCAAGCTGGAACAGGTGGCGGTGTTTGAGCAGCGCTACAAATAAAAGTCGGGTGCCCTCAACTGTGGGAACGGGCTTGCCCGCGATAGCGGAGTGTCAGTCACCCATTTTATAACTGGCCCACCGCAATCGCAGGCAAGCCAGCTCCCACAGTTTGATCGAGTTTCAGTCCAAAATCGGTGTATTTCAACCGCCTCGGCCAGCGCAACGTGTGGGTGCAGTTCGAGCAGCGCTACAAATAGTTTGGAAGAATATGGAGGTCCAAAGGTGGGAGCGGGCTTGCCCGCGATAGCGGTGGGTCAGTTGCAAATTTATCGACTGACACTCCGTCATCGCAGGCAAGCCAGCTCCCACAATTTGACAGCGTTTCAGTCCAGATCGGTGGCGTCGTGCCGCTCAGCCAGTTGCTCCGCAGGCTCGCCGGACACCCGATTCACCCGCCGCCCACGCTGTACCGCCGGACGTGCTTCAATCGCCTCGGCCCAGCGCAGCACGTGCTTGTACTCGTGCACCGACAAAAACTCCGCTGACGCGCCGTACAAACGGCCTTTGACCAAGCCGCCATACCACGGCCAGATCGCAATATCGGCAATGGTGTACTCATCGCCGGCAATGTACTCACTCACCGCCAGGCGCTGGTCGAGCACGTCCAGTTGACGCTTGGTTTCCATGGCGAAGCGATTGATCGGGTATTCCATCTTGCTCGGCGCATATGCGTAAAAATGCCCGAAGCCGCCGCCCAGGTACGGCGCGCTGCCCATCTGCCAGAACAGCCACGACAAACACTCAGCCCGCGCAGCAGGCTCGGTGGGGAAGAACGCGCCGAATTTCTCGGCCAGGTAGTGCAGGATCGCACCCGACTCGAATACGCGAATCGGCGTGTCACCACTGTGGTCCATCAACGCCGGGATCTTGGAGTTGGGGTTGACTGCCACAAAGCCGCTGCCGAACTGGTCGCCATCGCCGATCTTGATCAGCCACGCGTCATATTCCGCGCCGCTGTGCCCCAGGGCCAGCAGCTCTTCGAGCAGGATGGTGACCTTCTGCCCATTCGGCGTGGCCAGGGAATACAGCTGCAACGGGTGTTTGCCGACCGGCAACTCTTTCTCATGGGTCGCACCGGCAATGGGCCGGTTGATGCTGGCGAAAGTGCCGCCACTTTCGGTGTCCCAGGTCCACACCTTCGGGGGTAGGTAGTCGGTCATGCTCACTTCTCCTTGATTTGAGTACTGTTCGATGCAGCCAGTTGGGCCACGTTCCATCCGCCGCCCAGCGCCTTGATCAGGCCCACATTAGCGCTTAATTGCTGGGTTTGCAGTTGCAGCACACTGCGCTTGGCTTCCAGCGCAGCCACTTGGGCGATGACCACATCCAGATAAGCCACGGCGCCCTGGCGATAACGCGAGGTCGACAGGTCTTCGGCGTATTGTGCGGCAGCGGCAGCGTCACGCTGGTCATCCAGGGCGCTGCCCAGGCCCGTAATCTGCAACAGGTTGTCTTCCACTTGCTCGAAAGCACCCAGCACTACGCCACGGTATTTGGCCGCGGCTTCGTCAGTGGCGGCCTTGGCAATATCGACCTGGGCCTGGCGCGCGCCGCCATCAAAGATTGTGCCGACCAGCGACGGGCCGATGGCCCAGAACAGGTTGGGTGCGCTGAGCAAACGGGCAAACTCGTCACTCTGATAACCGCCCTGGGCGCTCAAGGTGATCTGCGGGAACCACGCGGCCTTGGCCACTCCGATCCGCGCATTGGCCGACGCGATGCGACGCTCGGCAGCGGCAATATCCGGGCGGCGTTGCAGCAGGCTCGACGGCACGCCCGTGGGCACGTTGGGCAAGGCAATCGGCGCCACATTCACGGCGACGGTATAGGTTGAGGCGGACTCCCCCAGCATCGCCGCAATCGAATGCTCCAACACCGCCCGTTGCACCAGGCTCTGGTTCAATTGCGACTTGACCGTCGACAGCTGCGTGCGCGCCCGCGCCACGTCCAGCCCGGACACGATCCCGCCGCCGTGCAAGCCTTCGGTCAGGCTAAGGGCTTTGGTGTAGGCGTCGCGGGTCTGTTCCAGCAGTTGGTTCTGCCAGTCGATACCGCGCAGGCGGATGTAACTGTCAGCCAATTGCGCTTGCAGGCTCAGGCGTACCGACGCCAGGTCGGCGCTGGCCGCCTCCGAGTCACTGATGCCGGCCGCAACCGTGTCGCGCACGCGGCCCCACAGGTCGACTTCATAATCCACCTCCAGGCCCAATGTCGCGGAGTTATAGACGTCCGGCGAGGTGGCCGAGCGCAGCGGTTTGGTGTCCGACTGGCGAATACGCTGGCCGCTGCCGATGGCCGAGAGCTTGGGGAACAGCCCCGAACGGTCCTGGGCCAGGAACCCCTGGGATTGCTGGTAATGCGCGAATGCCGCGCTCAGGTCCGGGTTGTTTTTCAGCAACTGCTGCTGCATCGCATCCAGCTGCGGGTCGTTGTAGATGCGCCACCAGCCGTCTCGGTTGGCCTGGTCGTCGGGCGCGCCGACCGTCCACGGGCCTTGGGTGTGAAACTGCGCGGCGACAGGTGTTTGCGGCACTTCAAGCGGCGGCGCCAACGAGCAGGCACCCAGGCTCAAGGTGGCGAGCAGGCCCAGCAGGTTGCGCTTAGCCATGGGGTTTGGCCTCGACGGAAGCGGCAGCCAATTGCACCGAATCATCATCGGCCAGGCCATCCGGCGGCGTATCGATCACGCGGTCGGCCGCTTGCAGGCCGCTGGCGATCTCCACACTGTCGCCAAAGTCACGGGCGATGGTGACGGTCTTGAAGTGCACATGGTCCTGGCTGTCGAGGGTGGCGACGCGCATACCCTTGTCATCGAACACCAGGGCACTGGACGGTACGCGCAGCACGTCGGCCTGCACCGGCAAATCAAACTGCACGCTGGTGTAGCCACCGGGCAGCAGGCGGCCGCCGGGGTTGTCCACCAGCAGTTGCACCAAGGTGCTGCCGGACGCGGCGTTGACCGCATCGGCGGTGGCGATCACCTTGCCGGTGAAGGTTTCGCCGCGATACTCCGGCACGCTCAGGCGCGCCGTAGTGCCTTCGCGAATCTGTGGAGAGAAGGTCTGCGGCACCTGCACATACACGCGCAGACGGCTGACATCGGCCACCGCAAACAGCTCTTTGCCGGCGGTGCCCCCGGCGCTGATCAACGCGCCCACGTCGGTACTGCGCGCGGTGACTACACCGGCAAACGGCGCGACCAGATGCTGGAAGCCCTTGGTCGCCACCAACTGCTCGACATTGGCTTTGGCCGCCGTCACTTTGGCCTGCTTGGCGGTCAGGTCGCCGGTGCGCTCGTCGACGTCCTGACGCGACACCGAGTCGGTCGCGAGCATCGCCTGCCAGCGCTTGGCGGTGGTATCGGCCAGGTGTTCATCGGCCTGGGCTGAGGCCAAAGTGGCGCGGGCTTGCAGCAGTTGCTGGTCGAGTTCCGGGGTGTCGATTTCGGCCAATACCTGGCCGGCTTTGACGCGCGTGCCGATGTCAACATTCCAGGATTTCAGGTAGCCATTGACCCGGGCAAAAATCGACGCACGCGAATAAGCCTCCATGCGCCCCGGCAAGTTGAGTACCGGGCCTTGCGCTTGCACCACCGGCTTGACCAGGTTGACGCTGGGCAGCGCCTGCGCGTCGGTCCAGGTCTTGAGATCCCGGGATTCACTGGCACGCACGCTCAGGCCGACACCGACGATGACCACCACCGTCACCCCGCCCACGATCAGCCACAGCAGGCCACGGGACGACTTTTTTTCAGCAATGGAAACGGACATGTCAAACCCCTTGGGAAACGGTAGTCGCCAGCGTGGCGTGTTGGCGACGCCCGTGGACCAGACTGAAAATCAATGGCACCAGAATCAACGTGGCGATGGTGGCAAACGCCAGCCCGCCGATCACCGCACGCCCGAGCGGCGCGTTCTGCTCGCCGCCCTCGCCCAGGCCCAGGGCCATAGGCGCCATGCCGATGATCATCGAGATGGCGGTCATCAACACCGGCCGCAGCCGCGTGTAACCGGCCTCCAGCGCGGCCTGCACGGCATCGCCATGCACGGCCAGGCGCTCACGGCAGAAGCTCACCACCAGGATGGCGTTGGCGGTGGCCACGCCCATGCACATGATCGCCCCCGTCAAGGCGGGCACCGACAGCGGCGTATGGGTGACAAACAGCATCCACACAATGCCCGCCAATGCCGCCGGCAAGGCGGTGATGATCACAAACGGGTCGGCCCAGGACTGGAAGTTGACCACGATCAGCAGGTAGATCAGCACCACCGCGCCCAACAGGCCGAACAGCAAGCCGCTGAAGGCCGCGTTCATGGTCTGCACCTGGCCCTGCAAAATCACCTTGGAGCCGGTCGGTACTTCACCGGCGTGGGCCGCGATGATTTTCTGGATATCGGCGGCGACGCCACCCAAATCGCGGTCCTGAATCGCCGTCAGCACCTCAACCACCGGCTGGATATCCGACTGGCTGAACACCGAACTGCTGTGGCTGCGCTGGATATTCGCCAGGCCGCCCAAGGTCTGGTCGGTGGCCGCGCCATTGCTGCCGCTCAGCGGCAAGTTGTGCAGTGCGGCCAGGCTTTCCAGGTTGTATTGCGGGGTTTGCATCACGATCGGGTAGGAAATGCCGTTGGCCGGGTTCAACCAGAACGTCGGCGCCACCTGGCTGGAGCCGGCCAAGTTGACCACCAGGCTGTTGGTGACATCGCGCTCGGTGAGGCCGACCAACTGCGCACGGGTGCGGTCCACGTCGATATTGAACGTCGGCAATTGCCGCGACTGCTGGATGCGCGCATCCACCACCCCCGGCACCCGGCGAATATCACGCAGCAGCGCGCTGGCATAGGTGAAGTTAGCCGCCAGGTTATTGCCGGTGATTTGCAGGTCGATCGGTGCCGAAGAACCGAAGTTGAGGATCTGCCCGACAATGTCCGAGGCCGGGAACGAGAACACCGCGCTCGGGAATTCTCGTGGCAGGGTTTCGCGCAACTGGCGCATGTACTCGGCGGTCGGGCGGTGGCCTTCGTTGAGGCTGATCTGGATATCGGCGTCCTGGGAACCCACGGTGCCGGTGTTGTTGTACACCACGTTGATACCGCTGATGGACAGGCCGATGTTGTCGACCAAGGCCTTGAGTTCCTGGGCCGGGACTTTGCGCCGGATCGCGTTTTCGATGTCGGCGATCAGGTGCGCATTACTCTCCACCCGTGTGCCCACCGGAGCGCGGACGTGCAACAGGATCAGCCCGGAATCGACCTCTGGAAAGAAGTTGCGGCCCAGGAACGGCACCAGTGCAAACGACACGGCGACAAACGCCAGCAGGCCGATCACTACCGCGCGACGATGGTGCAAGGCGCTGTGCAACACGCTGTGGTAACGCTCGCGAAAGGCTTCAAAACGCTTCTCGAAACCGCGCTGGAAAGTCACCAGCGGGTTGCGCGACGGCGCAGGCCCGTGCTCGCCATGCACATGCGGCTTGAGCAGGTAGTTGGCCAACGTCGGCACCAGGGTCCGCGACAGCAGGAACGAGGCGATCATGGCAAAGATCACCGCTTCTGCCATCGGCACGAACAGGAAGCGCGCCACACCCTCCAGGAAGAACATCGGCACAAACACGATGCAGATACACAGCAGCGAGACAAACGCCGGCGTCACGATCTGCGCCGCACCGTCGAGGATTGCCGTCTGCACCGGCTTGCCCTGCTCCAGGTGCCAGTTGATGTTTTCGATGGTTACCGTGGCGTCGTCCACCAGAATGCCCACGGCCAGCGCCAGGCCGCCGAGGGTCATGATATTCAGGGTTTCGCCCAGCGCCGAAAGCGTGGCAATCGAGGCCAGGATCGCCAATGGAATCGAGGTGGCAATGATCACCGTCGAACGCCAACTGCCGAGGAACAGCAAAATCATCAGGCTGGTCAGCGCCGCCGCGATCAAGCCTTCACGGGCCACGCCGCTGATGGCCGAACGCACGAACAGCGACTGGTCGCCGATCAAATCGATATTCAAGTTGGGCGGCAACGCAGCCTTGTTGTCGGCAAGCTTTTCCTTGATGCCCGCGATCACGCCCAAGGTCGATGCCGAACCGGTCTTGAGCACCGGCAGCAGCACCGAGCGGTTGCCGTTCACATGCACGATGTTGGTTTGCGGCGGGTTGCCGTCGCGCACGGTGGCCACGTCCCGGATCAGCACGGTGGTGCCGTCGGCGGTCTTGATCGGCAGGTTTTCCAGGTCATGGAAGTCCGAAGGTGAGTTGTTCAGTTGCAGGTTGAATTCGTAGCTGCCGATCTTCTGGGTGCCTACCGGGGTGATCAGGTTCTGCGTGGCCAGGGCAGTGGCGACGTCCTGTGCCGACAGGCCACGGGCTTGCATGCGCGCCGAATCGAGGTCGATCTGCACTTGCCGGCTCTTGCCGCCAAACGGGTATGGCAGGGCCGCGCCGGGCACGCTGGTGAGCATCAGGCGCACCTGGTTCAGGCCGATATCACCCAGGCGCTGTTCGCTCAGGCCCGGCCCAGAGAGTGCAAGCTGCACAATCGGCACGGTGGAGGCGCTGTAGTTGAGCACCAGCGGCGGCACGGTGCTGGGCGGCAATTGCCGCAGGATCGCCTGGGACACCGACGTCACCTGGGCGTTGGCGGTGCTGATGTTGACGCCGGGCTGGAAGAAGATCTTCACAATCCCGTAGCCGTTCATCGACTGCGCTTCGATATGGCGAATGTCGTTCACGGTGGTGGTCAGCACCCGCTCGAACGGCGAGGTGATGCGCCCCGCCATCTGGTCCGGCGGCAAACCGGTGTACTGCCAGATCACCGCAATCACCGGAATGCGGATTTCCGGGAAGATGTCCGTCGGCGTGCGCCAGGCCGCCAGCGGCCCGACGATCAGGATGAAAATGGCCAATACCAAAAAGGTATAGGGGCGCAGCAAGGCGATGCGCACGAGGTTGAGCATAGGAGGTGATCCAGACAGGAGATTGGTCGGTCAAGCAGGCTGCGCCATGCCGTTTCCCGCCTCGCCCCATGCACGTCCTGGGGTTTTTGTAACGACATCCCGGTCACAAAGAGGCATATGCCACGATATCGAACTTAGTGGCATACGCAACTAATTTGTTTCAAGCTGTCTCAGTTTTCATCTGGAACGTCAGTTCGGTCCGAAAGGCCTTGTCCTGACAGGTCGCGCAGGCATAATCAGCCGCGTCGTGTTTTGTATCAGAGAGTATCTGCCCTTGAAATCTGCCCCGCCTTGCTCCGAGAGCCCCAGCGCCTGCGTCAACGGTGCCGTGCGCCGCACCTCGCGCCGCCTGGGCCAGATCTATGACGAAGCGTTCGCGCCCTGCGGGCTCAAAGCCACGCAATACGCGCTGCTCAACCGCATCGCCAAGGCCGGCACGCCGAAAATGGGCGAGCTGGCACAAACCCTGGTGATGGATTTGTCCGCGCTCGGCCACACGCTCAAACCGCTGGTACGTGACGGCCTGGTGGAGCTGCGCGTGGACGAACTCGACCGGCGTACCCGGCGCGTGCTGCTGACCGAACAAGGCAAGCGCACCCACCTGGCGGCCAAGCGTATTTCCACGCAAATGGCCGAACGCTTCGATCAGGCATTCGGCCGTGAAGCGGCGGCGCAACTGCGCCAGACCCTGGACTTTATCGCCTCCGACGAATTTGCCCGCACCCTGCTGGCCAAGGACGATTAAGCCATCGGCTGGTGGTTAGTGACGCAGTGAATGCCACCGCCGCCCGCGGCAATCGCATCGATATTGAGTTGCAGCACTTTGCGGCTCGGGTAGAGCCGTGACAGCAGGTCCAATGCCTTGCGGTCCGCCTCCGGGTCGCCGAATTCAGGCGCAATTACCGCGCCGTTGATCACAAAATAATTGATATAGCCGGCGGCGAAGTCCTCGTTACCCTTGCTGAACTTGTTTTTGCGCGGGTTCAGCGGCGGCGATACGGTGTGCACCTGCAACGGGCGGCCGTCGGCGTCAGTGGCGTTCTTGAGGATTTCCAGGTGCGCAAGGGTGACTTTGTGGTCGTAGGACTCGGGGTCGGTATCGAGGTTGGCCAGCACCACGCCGGGCGACACAAACCGGGCGTAGAAGTCGACGTGGGCGTCGGTGATGTCCTTGCCCTTGATGCCCGGCAGCCAGATGATCTTGCGCAGCCCCAGGCGTTCCTTAAGTTCGGCCTCCACGTCGGCCTTGCTCCAGTCGGGGTTGCGGTTGCGGTTGATCCAACTGCTTTCGGTCATGATGCCGGTGCCCAGGCCATCCACTTCGATTGCCCCACCCTCGCCCACCAGCTCACTGCGAATGTGGCGCGCGCCGGTTTCTTCGGCCACCAGCGCCGCCAACTGCGCGTCATCGGCATGTTGTTGTTTGTTGCCCCAGCCATTGAAGTTGAAATCCACTGCGCCTTCGCCACCGGTGCCATCGATGACGAAATTGGCGCCGGTGTCGCGCATCCAGATATCGTCCAACTCGGTTTCGACAAAGGTGATATTGCGCGTGCCGCAGTGTTTTTCCGCCAATGCGCGCTCGTCTTCGCGACAGAACACAGTGACCGGCTCATAGTTGGCAATCGCCCTGGCGATACGGCCCAGGGCCGCTTGCACATCAGCGGTAAAGTCTTCCCAGATAGCGTCCTGGGCGCCAAAGGCGATAAAGGCTTGGCGGTGTTTTTCGCCTTCGTCGGGCATGTAGAAACGGCCTTTGACAGCGGCACGTACATGGGTGGTGAATAAGGTCATGGCACAGACCACGCTGGCTTGTTTGATGAAGGTTCGACGGGTTGGCATGGGGGTCTCTACTTGGTGGTCGCTGTCTTGAATTTAGTCCACATGCGCATGCGCGCACGCATATCCGCCTGGGGGATGTCTTTGCCGGCAATCAACCGCTCGAAGGTGGCTGCATCCGGGTAAATTTGCGGGTTATCACGCATGGCTGCCTCCACCGCCGGGCGGGCCTTGGCGTTGGCCGTAGGGTAGCCGGTGAAGTTGGTGATGGCGGCCATGTTCTGCGGGCGCATCACGAAGTTGATAAAAGCATAGGCGTATTCCGGGTGCTGGGCGTCGACGGGAATGGCCATGGTATCCATCCATACCGTGGTGCCCTCGCGAGGGATGTGATAACCAAAGGTCACCGATTTGCCGGCCGCATCGGCGGCGCGCTGGGCTTGGGTCATGTCACCGCTGTAGCCGAGAGACAGGCACAAATCACCGTTGACCAAGTCGGTCACCGGTTGCGACTGGAACTTGCGGATATACGGGCGCAGCTTGAGCAGCAAGTCACTGGCAGCGGCCAGGTCTTCACGTTTGGCGCTGCGCGGGTCGCGCCCCAGGTAGTTGAGCACCACGGCCAGCACTTCATCCGGTGAATCGATCAGCGAAATGCCACAGTCGGCGAACTTGGCGGCAAATTCGGGCTTGAACAGCAGGTCGAGACTGTTGACCGGCGCGTTCGGCAAGCGCTGCTTAATCTGTGCGGTGTTGTAGGTCAGGCCGATAGTCCCCCAGGTGTAGGGCACCGTGGCTTTGTTCGAGTTGACGTAGTGGCTGCGCAACTTCTGCAAACCCGGCTCGATATCATCCAGCGCAGTGAGCTTGGCAGGGTCCAGCGGTTGCAGGCTGCCGGCGCGCATCAGGCGCTCGGCCACGGTGTCGCCGGGGAAGATCAGGTCGTAGCCGCTGCCGCCGGCCATCAACTTGGCTTCCAGGGTTTCGCTGCCGTCCATCACGTCGTAGATCACCTTGATGCCGGTCTCGGCGGTGAAAGCCGACAAGGTGTCCGGCGCAAAATAGTCCGCCCAATTGTAGAGTTTCAGCGTCTTGTCATCGGCCGTGGCGCAGGCGCTGGTGAGGATCAGGGCACAGCTCAAAAGCAGTCTCATGATGGGCGTCCGTCCAGGGTCAGCAGTGCGTCATACATGTGCGGGCGGCGGTCGCGGAAGATGCCCCAGGTCCGGCGTTCTTCGCGCATCGCAGACAGGTCCAGGGAGTGCACGAGTACGCCAGTGGATTCGCGATCAGCTTCGACCAGCAGCTTGCCTTTGTGGTCGCAGATAAACGACGAGCCATAGAAATCCATTTGCAGGCTCGCATCCGTTGTCGCCACTTCACGGCCTACGCGGTTGGCCGCCACTACCGGCACCAGGTTGGCGGCGGCGTGACCGCGCATGGTCATTTGCCAGTGGTCACGGGAGTCGAGCGCCGCGCAGCCGGGTTCCGAGCCGATGGCCGTGGGGAACAACAACACTTCAGCACCCTGCAACGCCAGGCAGCGGGCGGTTTCGGGGAACCACTGGTCCCAGCAGATACCGACACCCAGGCGCCCGAACGCCGTGTCCCAGACGCGAAAACCGGTGTCGCCGGGGCTGAAATATTCCTTCTCCTGGTAGCCGATGGCGTTGGGAATATGAGTCTTGCGGTACACGCCCATCAACTGCCCATCGGCATTGGCCACACTCAGGGAATTGAAGTAGGCATTACCGGCCTTTTCGAACCAGCTCAGCGGCAGCACCACGCCCAGTTCCTTCGCCAATGCGGCGAAACGCTTGAGCACGCGGCTGTGCTGATACTCCTCGGCCAGTGCCAAATGTTTGTGATGCTGCTCGATACAGAAATACGGCGTGGCGAACAGCTCCTGCAGCAGGATGACCTGGGCGCCCTGTGCGGCGGCATCGCGCACCAACCGCTCGGCGCGGTCGAGGTTACCCGGCAAGTCCCAGGTACACGGCATCTGGGTAGTAGCAATCGTCAATACAGTCATGGCATTACCCCTTTAACGGCCAGGCCGGTTGCTGTTGCGTGATGCAATGCACCCCGCCGCCGCCGTGGGCCAAGTGGTTGATCTGCACCGGCACGATTTCACGGCCCGGGAACGCCTGGGCCAGCACCTCGGCCGCTACCTGATCAGCCTCAATGCCGTAGGCCGGCATGATGATTGCGCCGTTGGCAATGTAGAAGTTGGTGTAGGAGGCGCAAAACACTTCTGCATCGGTGTCCACTGCGTCGGTGGCCTCATACAGTTCGATCAGTTCGAAACGGCGGCCATGGGCGTCGGTGGCCAGTTCCAGGGCGCGACGGTTTTCGCGTACCACTTGGGCGTAGGTCGAGTGGTGATCGTGGGTGGCATCCACCAGCAGCAGGCCAGGGCGGGCGAAGGCACACACGCCGTCGACGTGGCCGTCGGTCATATCGCCAGTGACGTAATCCGGGTCGCCGGGCAGCCAGATAGTCTTTTTGATCCCCAGCAGGCGCGCGAAGACCTCTTCCATCTCGGCCTTGGTCATACCGGGATTGCGGTTGGGGTTGAGCAGCACCGATTCGGTGGTGATCAAGGTGCCCTCGCCGTCCACATGGATCGCGCCGCCTTCATTGCTCAGCGGCGTGCCGAAGCATTCCAGCCCCAGGTGATTAAGCACCCGGCGCGCCAGGCTTTCGTCCAAGTCATGGGCCGACTTGCCGCCCCAGGCGTTGAAGCGCCAGCTCACACCTGCCGCACCCTGTTGCGGGTGACAAATGAAGGTGGGGCCGGAGTCGCGGCACCAGCTGTCATTGACGGCCTCAGCGATCAACTCGATGCCAGGGCCACACAGGGCTTTGGCACTGGCGATTGCCGAAGGGTCGACAATCATTTTTACTGGCTCAAAACGTGCGATGGCATTGGCGACCCGCGCAAAATCCTGCTGCACCAATGCCAAAGTCACACCCCAGGTGCTTTCCCACAGCGCCTGGTTATGTGGCCAGACCATCCAGGTCGCCACATGATGGGACCACTCCGCGGGCATACACCAACCACTGCTTAAAATTTCACTACGCTGCATGACAAGCACCTTTGAGTTAAGTCATTGTGTTCAGTGAAAACTGCCCACGGAGTCTTGGCGCACATGCTACGTAGGCTGAAAAGGCCAAACAAACGATGGATTTTGTAGAAAACTGATTAGCGGAGCTTATCGATATGCTCAACCACTGGCCGCCCCTCGGCACCCTGCGCGGCTTTGAAGCCGCCGCCCGGCTAGGCAGTTTCCACAAGGCTGCCGAAGAACTGCACCTGACCCAATCGGCGATCAGCCAGCAGATCCGCAGCCTGGAGGCTTACCTGGAGCAGCCGCTGTTTTTACGCAGCGGGCGCAGCGTGAGCCTCACCGACGCAGGTTATGACTTCCTCAGCACCACCCAGGCGCTGCTGCAACAACTGGCGGTGGGCGTGCGACGCCTGGGGCAGTACCGCAAACCCAATCAACTGGTGCTCAACACCACGCCGACCTTTGCTCGTCACTGGCTGCTGCCACGCCTGGCGGACTTTCGTCAGCGGCACCCGGAGGTAGACCTGTGGATCTTCAGCACCGATGAAGTGCCTGACATGGCCAGCCAGACCATCGACCTGGCCGTGCGTGACGACATCAGCTCCCAGGCCGAATGCAGCTTCAAGGTGCTGCATGCCGACCGCCTGTTTCCGGCTTGCCATCCCAAGCTGCTGTCTGTGCCTGCGGCGCAGCGCACCACGTTGCACGGCGAGCGAGAGATGGACTGGAGCCATTGGGCCGTGGAGGCCGGTATTGATGTGGGCCAACAGGACCACGGGCTGAATTTTTCCGATCCAGGTTTACTGCTGGATGCCGTGTGCAGCGGGCTGGGCATCGGCCTGGTCAGCCAACTGCTGAGCCGCCAGGCCCAGGCCGATGGTTTGCTCACGCCGCTGGTCGAAGCCACCATTCGCGGTCCCAGTTGGGCGCTGTTGACCCACCGTGACAGTGAAAACGACCCACTGGCCCGCAGCTTTACCGAATGGCTGCTGATGCGTTTGCAGATAGACCCGACATGAGCGACAGACTTGAAGACATCCTCACCGAGCACTTGAACGTGGTGTTCTGCGGCATCAACCCCGGCAAAGGCTCCGCCGCCTTGGGCCTGCACTTCGCCAACCGCAGCAACCGCTTTTGGCGCACGTTGCACCTGGCCGGTTTCACGCCTCATGAGATCCGCCCGCAGGAGGGGCGCACCATGCTCGACTATCACTGCGGGCTGACCACGCTGGTGGAGCGTCCGACGGCGAGTGCGGGGGAATTGGCGCGGCATGAATTCAACGACGCCGCGGTTGCGTTTGAGCAAAAAATCCGCCGCTGGCAGCCACGCTTCGTGGCCTTTCTGGGCAAGGTCGGTTATAGCGCCGTGTCCGGCCAACGCGAGGTTGCCTGGGGGTTGCAGCCGCTGTTGTTGGGCGGCGCAGCGGTATGGGTGTTGCCCAACCCCAGCGGGCGCAATTTGGCGTTCAACCTGGAGCAGTTAGTGGATGCCTATCAGCAACTGCGCAAGGCCATTGCGCAGGACAATCATGTGCCCTTAATCTCCTGATCCCATCACCTGAAAGCAACGGAGGCTTCATGAAACTGATAGGCATGCTTGACTCGCCTTACGTACGCCGCGTGGCAATTTCCCTGGACCTGTACGGCGTGGCGTTTGAACATCAGTCGGTGTCGGTGTTCAGCACCTTCGAGCAGTTCCACGCGATCAACCCGGTGGTCAAGGCGCCGACCCTGGTGCTGGACGACGGCACCTTGCTGATGGACTCCAGCCTGATCCTGGATTATTTCGAAGCCCAGGCCCCCACCGACAAGAAGCTGCTGGCACAAGCGCCGGGCGCCCGCGCCCACGAACTGCACCTGCTCGGGCTGGCCCTGGCGGCCTGCGAGAAAACCGTGCAGATCGTCTATGAGGACAATCTGCGCCCGGCAGAAAAACGCCATGAACCGTGGATAGACCGCGTGACCGGTCAACTGTTGGCCGCCTATTCGCTGCTGGAAAAGCACCTTGCCCAAACCACCGACGCGCCACTGACCCAGGCGGCGCTGACCGCGGCAGTCGCGTGGTCGTTCACCCAACTCAAACTGCCGTCGGTGCTCGACCCCAAGGCATTCCCTAACCTGCAACGTCACGCCGACCAACTGGAACAGCACCCGGCGTTCAAGCGCTACCCCATCGAGTAGCAGGCCTAGACCCAGCCGCCATCCACAATAAAGTTCTGCGCCGAACACATCGCCGAGGCATCGGAGGCGAGAAACAACGCCATATTGGCGATGTGTTCCGGCAGTACGCTGCCGGGCAGGCACTGGCTGCGGCTGATCAGCTCCTTGGCCGCATCATCGACCCACATTGCCAATTGTTTTTCGGTCATGACCCAACCGGGCACCAGGGTATTCACGCGAATATGGTTCGGCCCCAGCTCACGTGCCAGGGCGCGGGTCATGCCATGGGCCGCCGCCTTGCTGGCGGCGTACACCGGGTAGCCAGCAGACGCCATCATCCACCCCACCGAGCCCAGGTTGATGATCGCCCCGCCACCAGCGCGTTTCATCATCGGCACCACGGCCTTGGCAGCAAAGAACGCGTGCTTGAGGTTGACCGCGATCAGCCTGTCGAACATCGCCGAATCGACTTCTTCCAGGGTGTGACGCACATCGTTGGCCGCGTTATTGACCAGTACGGTGATCGGCCCCAACGAGTGCTCAAAGCGTTCGATCGCCGCTTTATAGGCGATTTCATCGGTGATGTCGCAACACACGAACTCAACCTTGTAGCCCTGGGAATGCAGCAGCGCGGCCAGCCGCTCACCCTGGCTTTGCGCCCGGTCCACAAAACCCACCTTGGCGCCCTGCGCGGCGAACGCGCGCACCAGGAATTCGCCGATGCCTGAGGCACCACCGGAAACCAGAACGGTCTTACCCTCAAGGTCGGGGTAAACAGCCTGCTGAGTGGTCATATAAAGGTTGCCTCACTTAATTAGTCTTATTTTATTTTGCAAACAGGCCGTAAAAGGCTATAAATCTGCTGCTGCAACGACAAAATATCGCACATTAGTAGAACTATTCCACTGAAAACAACAAAAGGAAGTTCGACCATGAAGCACCCTCGTCACCTGCTTTCCGGCCTCGCCTTGTCCCTGCTGATTGCCAGCGGCGGCGCCCAGGCTGCGGGCCTCACCAGCGAACACAAACCCTTCGGTAAAACCAATGACGGCACCGCCGTCGAGCAGTACATCTTGCGCAACAGCCACGGCATGCAAGCCACGGTGATCACCTACGGCGGCGTGTTGCAGTCACTGCACGTGCCGGATAAAAACGGCAAGGTCGATGACGTGGTACTGGGTTTTGATGACGTGCAGGGCTATCAGAGCGGCACGGCCTTTTTTGGCGCGACCATCGGGCGCTTCGGCAACCGCCTGGCGGGCGGTGCGTTTGAGCTTGATGGCAAGCGCTATCAGGTGCCGCTCAACGACGGGCCAAATTCGCTGCACGGCGGCGCCCAGGGGTTTGACAAGCACGTTTGGCAAGCCGAACCCGTCAAGGGCAAGGACTCGGTCGGCGTCAAGCTCAGCTACCTGTCCAAGGACGGTGAAATGGGCTTCCCTGGCAACCTTAAAACCGAGGTCACCTACAGCCTCAACGATAACAACGAACTGCATATCGACTACAAAGCCAGCACCGACAAACCCACCGTGCTCAACCTCACCAACCACAGCTATTTCAACCTGGCGGGCGCGGGCAATGGCGACATTCTCAAGCAGGTCGCGACCTTGCATGCCAGCCATTACACACCGGTGAATGCCACCCTGATTCCGACCGGCGAGCTGGCACCGGTCAAGGGCACGCCGATGGACTTTCTCAAACCCACGCCGATCGGCCAGCACATCAAGGACGAGCATCCGCAGCTCAAATTTGCCGAGCCGAAACAAGGTGGGTTTGACTTCAACTGGGCGCTCGACACCCAGGGCGATATCAAGCAACTCGCCGCCGAAGTACACGACCCTGCGTCTGGCCGGCGTTTGAAGCTCTACACCAGCGAGCCTGGGGTGCAGTTCTACACCAGCAACTTCCTCGATGGCACGGTGAAGGGCAAAGCAGGCAAGACGTATCAGCACTGGAGTGCTTTTACCCTCGAAACCCAGCATTTTCCTGATGCGCCCAACCAGCCCAAGTTTGCTTCGACTCGGTTGAATCCTGGGCAGACTTATAGCCAGAACACTGTGCTCAAGTTTTCTGCCGACTGAGTGTTGGTGCAACCGGGGTGCAGGAGCCGGCCCTCGCGACAGGCACCCCGGTTTTTCCTTGTGACCGGGGAGTGCCGGGGCAGTTTGAAGTCTTGGGCTGGCTCAGGGTTGCTGAGTACATATCCGTTGCTGCGGTAACGGCGGCCTATGGTTCCGCTCTTACAGCGGCTCACTTTTTGAAGGACCAAAAAGTAAGCAAAAAGTCCTCGCCCCAACACTCGGTGCCTCGCTGTGGCTCGGCATGCCCGCAATCCGACACTGATTTGGGGGGCCGCCGCCACGCGCCATCCATGGCGCGGGGCGGCTAAACCGGCATCCCTGCCGGTTTACCCCCCAAATCACTGTCAGATTCCGGCCATCGTGTTTAACGGGGCGATTTCAGATCAAGATCAAAAGCGCAGATCAAAAGACCGCTGACTTCGTCATCGAAAAGGATGTAAGAGCCGGAGCAACAGCAACAGCAACAGCAACAGCAACAGCAACAGCAACAGCAACAGCAACAGCAACAGCAACAGCAACAGCAGAGCCATACTCGGTCAAAGGTGGAAGCTGGCTTGCCTGCGATAGCATCAACTCGGTGTGCCTGATGTACCGAGGTGTCTGCATCGCAGGCAAGCCAGCTCCCACAGAAAAGCAGCTCTTCAGTGTATGCAAATCCGCTTTTCGCTTTTGATCTAACCACTCAGGTCGGCTTTCAGGCCGCCGTGCTGTAGATCTTGATCTTGATCTGAGGCGCCCCGTTAACCACGATGGCCGAACGCAGGCTTGAATCCGTGGGTAACCCGGCAGGACGCCGGGTTAGCCGCGCTGGGCCAAGGATGGCCCATCGCGGCGGCCCACGGATTCAAGCCGGAGTGAGGGCATGCCGAGCCCCAGCGAGGCACCGAGTGGTGGGGCGAAGACCTTTTGGTTACTTTTGGGGCGTTTGCCAAAAGTGACCCGCCGTAAGGGCGGAACCATAGGTAGCCGTTACCGCAGCAACGGATATGTACTCCGTCCGATCCCCCCCGCCAAGCCTACCTCACTGCCACAACCCAATCTTCGTCAGCTCTTGCTTGAAGTTCTCCCGTGTAATCAGCGTCACCTCGTCCATGGCCGTGTACTTGGGCGGCTCCGTCCCCTTGGTGACCCACTCATACATCATCAGCGCCGTGTTGTAGCCCTCGATATGCGGGCTAGGCAGCATCGAACCGAAAAATCCACTGTCAGCCTTTTTCAGTTCGCCAATGGCATCCGTACCATTGATGCCGATACCAATCACATTGGCCGCAGCAAAACCGGCCGTTTCGGTTGCGCGCACGCCACCGAGTACCGTGTTGTCGTTCATACCACCGATAATCAAGTTCTTGGCACCGCTGGGCAGCTTGACCAGCGCCGAGTTGGTGGCGTCCATACTGCCCGGTACATCGAGCGTCTTGGCCGCGGTGAACAGAATGTGGTCTTTAGGAAAACCAGCATCTTCCAGCGATTTAACCGAACCGTCAGTGCGCTTTTTACCCGTGTCGAGTTCGTTAAAGGTATTGATCACCGCATAGGTGTCCTTCCAATCCCAACCGCGTTTTTTCGCCTCCGCCGCCATCGCCGCGCCCTGCTTCTGGCCCACTTCAAACGCGGCCATGCCCAGGTACGGCACGTCCTCCATGAAGTTGCCTTTGGCGTCGACAAAACGGTCATCCACCGCAATCACTTTCAGGCCGTTGGCCTTTGCCTTGGCAACGATGGCCGGGCCCAGCGACACATCCGGCGGGCAGATCACAAAGCCCTTGGCGCCGTTGGCCGCCAGGCTGTCGATGGCCGAGAGGGTTTTCTCGCCATCCGGCACGGCGATCTTGATCACGGTAAAGCCATGCTCCTTGCCGGCTTTTTCGGCAAACGCCCATTCGGTCTGGAACCACGGCTCTTCAGCCTGCTTGACCAAAAAACCAATCTTCACGGCTTCAGCGGCCTGCAACAGACCGCCCAAGCTCAGGGCCGACACCGCCACAGCGGCGCAGCACAGGGAACGCATACCTCGACGACGATTCATACGGGTGACTCCTTGTTATTGTTTTCAGGTCTTGGGTTTATCCGGCAAAGCGGTGACAGGGGGTGCCCGGCACATCGACCTCGATGGCCAGCACTGCGCCATCCAGCGGGTGATCGAGTGGGCTGGCGGCGCTGGTGATGTAGAGGGTGGTGAGGTTGGGGCCACCGAACACGCAACTGGTGGGGCGGCTCACGGGCAACTCGACAATGCGGTCGACCTCGCCGGCAGGCGTCAGGCGCAGCAAGCAACTGCCATCCCAACGGGCATTCCAGATATAGCCATCCGCGTCCATCGCCGAGCCATCCGGGCCACCACGCTCATGCGGGCCGAACCAGACCCGGGCAGGCTCGAGCTGACCCTCTGGCTTGACCGCATGCCGGTACAAAGTGCCGTCCAGGCTGTCGCCAAAATGCACGTGCGCGCCGTCATCGCTCCACACCAAGGTGTTGGGAATGCCCAGCCCTTGCAGCAGCGGCGTGACATGCGCGTTGGCATCGATCCGAAACAGGCCGCCGGAACGCCGCGTAATCGGCAGGTCTTCACCCTGCTCGCCAATGTTGTTCTGCATGGTGCCCAACCACAGGCGGCCCTGGGCATCGCAGCGCGCTTCATTGCCACGGTTACCCGGTTGCGGGTCGGCCACGCACAACAGCGTGAGGGCTTCGGTTTCCAGGTTCAGCCGGTACACGCCGCTGCTCAGCGTCACCAGTGCATCCCCGCTTTCACAGGGGATGAAGGCCGAGACGTGCTCGGGCAACTGCCAGATCTGCAACTGCCCGCCCATCAGGCGCAGCGCCTGCTTGCCGGCGATATTCACCCAATACAGCGCCTGGGTCGGCACGTCCCAGAACGGGCCTTCGCCCAGCTGCGCACGGTGCGCAGTGACTGCGGTACACGACATAAAACCTCCTGGTGTTACAGCGGGTCGCGCGATGGCGTGCCATCCACCAGCCGCTGGATACGCAACGGGTTGGCGTTTTTCAACGCGTCGGGCAGCAGGCTATCAGGGTAATTCTGCAAGCACACCGGGCGCAGGAAACGGTCGATGGCCAGGGTGCCGACCGAGGTGCCACGGGCATCGGATGTGGCCGGGTACGGCCCGCCGTGAACCATCGAATCACACACTTCCACGCCGGTCGGGTAGCCGTTGAGCAGGATGCGCCCGACTTTCTGCTCCAGCAGCGGCGTCAGTTCAGTGAAGTGCTGCAGGTCGGCCGGTTCAGCAATAAGCGTCGCGGTGAGCTGGCCGTGCAGACCGTGCAAGGCCGCGCTGAGCTGGGCCTGATCGGCGACCTCGACAAACACCGTGGCAGGGCCGAACACCTCTTCCTGCAACACCTCATCACCGTCGATCAGCAAGCGCACGTCGGCCTTGAACAGCTGCGGCTGCGCCTGACTGCCCACTTGAGCGCTGCCCGCCAGGTGTTGGATGCCAGGGTGCGCCAAGAGCTTTTCCAAGCCTTTGCCATAACTGCCCAGGGTGCCGGCATTGAGCATGGTTTGCGCCGGCTGTTCACCGATCAGTTGCGCCACCTGTTGGGTAAACGCGGTGAACTGTGGCGAGGCAATACCGATCACCAGGCCAGGGTTGGTGCAGAACTGGCCACAGCCTTGCACCACCGAGGCAGTGAGGTCGCGGGCGATGGTCGCGGCCCTGGCGTGCAAGGCCTGGGGCAGCACGATCACCGGGTTGATGCTCGACATTTCGGCAAACACCGGGATCGGCTGCGGGCGTGCCGCCGCCATATCACACAAGGCACGGCCGCCCTTGAGCGAGCCGGTAAAACCCACGGCCTGGATCGCCGGGTGCTTGACCAGCGCCTCACCGACGCCGCCACCGAAGATCATGTTGAACACCCCCGCCGGCATCTCGGTAGCCTCGGCCGCCCGAATGATTGCATCGGCCACCCGCTCAGCCGTCGCCATATGCCCACTGTGCGCCTTGAACACCACCGGGCAGCCGGCCGCCAGCGCGGCAGCGGTGTCGCCGCCGGCGGTGGAAAATGCCAGGGGAAAGTTGCTCGCACCAAACACCGCCACCGGGCCGAGGCCGATGCGGTATTGGCGCAGGTCCGGGCGCGGCAGGGGTTGGCGGTCGGGCAAGGCTCTGTCGATACGCGCGCCGTAAAAATCACCACGACGCAATACCGTAGCGAACAGGCGCATCTGGCCGCTGGTGCGCCCGCGCTCGCCTTTGATGCGCGCAGCAGGTAATGCCGTTTCGCGGCACACCAACTCGATAAAATCATCCCCCAGCGCATCCAGCTCATCAGCCACCGTCTCCAGGAACTGCGCCCGCCGCGATGCACTTAATGCCCGGTACGCGGGATAGGCGGCAGCGGCGGCCTTGGCGGCGGCATCCACCTCGGCGGGCGTGGCCTGATAGAAATCCTGAGGCAAGGCCTCGCCGGTGCTGGCGTCGACACTTTTCAGGGTGATGCTGCCCTGGGCACTGCGCTGGCCGCCGATGTAGTTGTGGCCGAGAAACGGATTCATGCTGATCTCCTTAAAGGCTGATGACAGTGCCAGGTGCGAACGCCGCCTCGGCGCTGCCGACCCGATTGACCAGCGGCGCGCCGAACTCGGCCTGGCTGATCTCGAACACATCCCCCGGCTGGGTACGTATACCGTCGGCGAATGACAAGGTGGCGGTGCCGAAGAAATGTATATGCACGTCACCCGGGGTCAGGAACTGGCTGTATTTGAAATGGTGGTACTCGAGGTTTTCCAGGCTGTGGCACATGTTCGCCTCGCCACTGAGAAATTCGCTTTCCCATATCACTTGACCGTCTCGGCGGATGCGGCTGGTGCCGGCCAGATGCTCGGGCAACTCACCCACACGCAACTCCGGACCATAGCTGCAACTGCGCAACTTGGAATGGGCCAGGTACAGGTAATTCTTGCGCTCCATGACGTGGTCGGAGAACTCGTTGCCCACCGCAAAACCCAGGCGGTAGGGTTTGCTGTCACGGCCGATCACGTACAACCCGCCGATTTCCGGCTCTTCACCGGCGTCTTCAGCAAAGGGTGGCACCGGGAATGCCTGGCCTGGGCGCACGACAATATTGCCATCGCCCTTATAGAACCATTCCGGTTGCACGCCGGCCTGGCCGGCCGGCGGTTTGCCGCCCTCCACGCCCCATTTGAAGATACGCATGGTGTCGGTCAAGGCACTGTCATCACCGGCCTGATGCATTTTATCGCGGGCCGAGGCGCTGCCCAGATGCGTGAGGCCAGTACCGCTGATCAGCATGTGCGCGGGGTCGGGATGGTCGAGCGGCGGCAGGACTTTGAGGTCTGCCAACAGCGCGGCGTAGTCGTAACTGTCGCCCAGCCCGAGGCTGTCGACCTGTTGCGCCAGGCCCACACCGGCATCGATGGCGGCCAGCGCCAACTCACGCACGCTGCGCGCGGTGTGCACTTCGCGCAGTGTGTTGCCTTGCACCACGCCGACACGACGCTCACCGTTACGCAATTCGAACTGAACTAAACGCATCAAACTTCTCCAGGATTAAGTACGTGTGGCGCCTCGGGCGCTGGCGGCAAACTGGTCGGCGGGCAGCACATGTTTGCGCTCCAGCACGCGGTACACCACAGCGGTCAACACCAGCCCGAACACCATGACGCCAGCCAAGAAATACAGGCCCGAAGCCAGGTTTCCGGTGTATTCCTTGAGCGCGCCGATCACGAACGGACCGATATAGCCGCCCAGGTTGCCCACCGAGTTAATCAACGCGATGCCCGCCGCCGCACTGGCGCCGGCAAAGAACCGCCCCGGCAAGGTCCAGAACACCGCCGTGCAGGAAAACAAGGCGAATGCCGCCAGGCACAGCGCCGCCATTTGCAGCACCGGCATACTCAGCCAGGCGCTGCAAAACAAGCCGATGGCGCCGAGCACATAGAGCACGGCAAGGTGGCCATAACGATCGTTCAAGCGGTCGGAACTGCGCGGGATGATCAGCAGCCCGATGATGCCGAAAATGTAGGGTACCGCCGAGATAAAGCCGGTCACCAAGTCAGTGCCGCCGAACTGTTTGATCAGGGTCGGCAACCACAGGCCCAAGCCATAGATGCTCAAGGTCACCGGCAGATAGAACAGCGCCAGCAACAACACGCGCTTGTCCTTGAGGGCATGCAGCGGGTTGCCGTGGCGGGTCTGGCCGTAGGCTTGCAGGTCCTTGGCCAACTCAGCGGTCAGCCAGGCTTTTTCGTCTTCGCTCATCCAGTTGACCTGCTTGGGGCCGTCCGGCAGAAAGCGCAACACCGGCCAGGTCAGCAGCAACGCCGGCGTGCCAATCACGATAAACAGCCATTGCCAGCCGTGCAGACCAAGGATGCCGTCCATGCCCAGCAGGCCGCCGGACACGGGCCCGGTGATCATCATGGCAATCGGCTGGGAGAGGATAAACAGCCCCAGGATCTTGCCGCGATGGCGCACCGGGAACCACTGGGTGATGTAGTACAGCACGCCCGGAAAGAACCCGGCTTCGGCCGCGCCAAGCAGAAAGCGCATCACATAGAAACTGTGCGGCCCCTGCACAAAGGCCATGCCGACGGTGATGGCGCCCCAGGTGAGCATGATCCGTGCAAACCAGCGCCGCGCGCCGAAGCGGTCGAGCATCAGGTTGCTGGGGATCTCAAACAGGAAGTAGCCAATAAAAAACAACCCCGCCCCCAGACCATAGGCGGCATCGCCGATGCCGACGTCGGCGCCCATGTGCAGTTTGGCAAACCCCACCGCCGAGCGGTCCACGTAGGCGATCAGGTACAGCAGGATCAGGAAGGGAATCAGTTTCAGCGTGATACGCCGAACAAGCCGCAATTCCTGGCTCATGGGGTCGATCTCCGATTGTTGTTTTTATAGAAGCCCGGGGGCTGCCTCTCGCGAAAATCCGCCAGGGTCAAACCTCAATTAAGCCGGACTATATAGTATGACTATTTACAAAACAACACTTCCAAAGCTGCGTTTTTGCGCTTATGTTTAAGCAAATATAGAACATATAGTCATACAATAAGAGAGTCGATCATGCCTGATAAAAAGCCCGCCCTACGCTCCGCCCAGTGGTTTGGCACCGCCGACAAGAACGGTTTCATGTACCGCAGCTGGATGAAGAACCAGGGCATTGCCGACCATCAGTTCCATGGCAAACCGATCATTGGCATTTGCAACACCTGGTCGGAACTGACCCCGTGCAACGCGCATTTCCGCCAGATCGCCGAGCACGTCAAACGCGGTGTGATCGAGGCCGGTGGTTTCCCGGTGGAATTCCCGGTGTTCTCCAATGGCGAATCCAACCTGCGCCCCACCGCCATGCTCACCCGCAACCTGGCGAGCATGGATGTAGAGGAAGCCATTCGCGGCAACCCCATCGACGGCGTGGTGCTGCTGACCGGCTGCGACAAAACCACCCCGGCGCTGCTGATGGGCGCGGCCAGTTGTGACGTGCCGGCCATCGTGGTCACCGGCGGGCCGATGCTCAACGGCAAGCACAAGGGCCAGGACATCGGCTCGGGTACGGTGGTGTGGCAACTGAGCGAGCAGGTCAAGGCCGGCACCATCACCCTTGACGATTTCCTTGCGGCCGAAGGCGGCATGTCGCGCTCGGCGGGTACCTGCAACACCATGGGCACCGCGTCGACCATGGCCTGCATGGCCGAAGCACTCGGCACTTCCCTGCCCCACAACGCGGCGATTCCGGCGGTGGACGCGCGGCGCTATGTGCTGGCGCATATGTCTGGCATGCGCGCGGTCGAGATGGTGCGTGAGGATTTGAAACTGTCGAAAATCCTTACCAAGGAGGCGTTTGAAAACGCGATCCGGGTGAATGCGGCCATCGGCGGTTCGACCAACGCGGTGATCCACCTCAAAGCCATCGCCGGGCGTATCGGTGTCGAGCTCGACCTCGACGATTGGACCCGCATGGGCCGTGGCGTGCCGACCATCGTCGACCTGCAGCCGTCAGGCCGTTTCCTGATGGAAGAGTTCTACTACGCCGGCGGCCTGCCGGCCGTGCTGCGTCGCCTGGGCGAAGCCAACCTGATCCCGCATCCGAATGCCTTGACGGTCAATGGCAAGTCGTTGGGCGAGAACACCCAGGACTCGCCGATCTACGGCCAGGATGAGGTGATCCGCACCCTCGATAACCCGATCCGCGCCGATGGCGGTATTTGCGTATTGCGCGGCAACCTGGCGCCGCTGGGCGCCGTGCTCAAGCCTTCCGCCGCCAGCCCCGAGTTGATGCAGCACCGTGGCCGCGCGGTGGTGTTCGAGAACTTCGACATGTACAAGGCACGCATCAATGACCCGGCGCTGGACGTGGATGCCAACTCGATTCTGGTCATGAAAAACTGTGGCCCCAAGGGTTACCCCGGCATGGCCGAAGTCGGCAACATGGGCCTGCCCGCCAAGCTGCTGGCCCAGGGCGTGACTGACATGGTGCGCATTTCCGATGCACGCATGAGCGGCACCGCCTACGGCACGGTGGTGCTGCACGTGGCACCGGAAGCTGCCGCCGGTGGGCCGCTGGCCACGGTGCAGGAAGGTGACTGGATCGAGCTCGACTGCGCCAACGGCCGGTTGCACCTGGATATCCCCGACGCCGAACTGGCGGCGCGCATGGCTGACCTTGCGCCAGCGCAAAACCTGATCGTCGGCGGCTACCGCCAGCTGTATATCGATCACGTGCTGCAGGCCGATCAAGGCTGCGACTTCGACTTCCTGGTGGGCTGCCGTGGCGCTGAAGTCCCCCGGCATTCCCACTAATTGGGATGCTATGATGCCGCGAACCTAAGCCAGAGCCTCCCCGTCGTTATGGATCACCAGCCGCCCAAGCCGCGCAAGAGCCAGCATGCCCAGATCGTTCAGGACTTGGGCATGCACATCGTTTCCGGTCGCTTCAAGCCCGAAGAACGCCTGCCCATGGAAGCCACGCTGTGCGAGGAATACCAGGTCAGCCGCTCGGTGTTGCGTGAAGCGACCCGCGTGCTCAGCGCCAAGGGCCTGGTGTACTCCAAACCACGGGTGGGCGCGGTGGTGCGTCCACGGGTGAAATGGCATTTGCTTGACCCGGACGTGCTGTCCTGGCTGATGCAGTCCACGCCCCACAGCGAATTCTTCAACACCCTGGCCGGCGTGCGGCGCATCCTCGAACCGGAAATCGCCGCCATGGCCGCGACCACGGCCACCGCCGAAGACATCGCCACCATCGAAACCGCCTACCGGGGCATGGAAACCGCCAAGACCCACGATGACCTGCTGCAGGCCGACCTGGACTTCCACCGAGCCATCGCCGACGCGACCCGCAACGACTTGCTCGCCTACATGTGCAACATGCTGTCGTTGCCGCTGCGCGAGTCGATCAACATCACCAACCGCCGTCCTGACATCCAGGGCCTGAGCCTGCCCCGCCACAAAGCGATCCTCACCGCCATCCAGAACCGTGACGCCCTCGGCGCCCGGCACGCCTCGCTGGTGCAACTGGATGACACGCGGGTGGCGCTGGACACGGTGATGAACGTGCTCACGCCGCTGTAAATTGATCGTCTACGCTCAGGGAGTCAGTTCGAGGAACCGGCCATGTGCGGACGACTTTCGCAGTACCGCGGTATTCATGACTTTGTAGCGGCGCTGAGCATGCCCAATGCGCTGGCCAATAGCGTGGGCGACCAGCCGCTTGAGCGCTACAACGTGGCGCCGACCACCCCCGTGGCGTTACTGCACCTGGACAATGATCTTTTGCACGCTGACCCGGTGCGTTGGGGCTGGCGCCCGCACTGGAGCAAAGAACGCCTGCTGGCGATCAACGCGCGTGTCGAGAAGGTCGCGCACGGCGCGTTCTTTCGCGCGATCTGGCCGCATCGCGCAATTGCGCCGGTGGACAACTGGTTTGAATGGGTGGATGAAGGCGGCGCGAAAAAACAGCCCTACCTGATTCGTCGCCGCGACGGCGCGCCGGTATTCTGTGCCGCCATAGGCCAACTGCCCGACGCCGATGAGGGCGCGCACGCGCACGATGGCTTCGTGATCATCACCGCCGACAGCGCCGGTGGCATGCTCGACATCCATGACCGCAGGCCCGTGGTGTTCACTCCGGAACTGGCCCGTGAGTGGCTGGACCCGGCCACCTCCCGAAGTCGCGCCGAGCAGATGGTGCTGTTGCAGGGCGACCCGGCAGACGTGTTCGAATGGTTCAAGGT
Source organism: Pseudomonas sp. WS 5146 (assembly GCF_012985495.1). Lineage (NCBI taxonomy): Bacteria > Pseudomonadati > Pseudomonadota > Gammaproteobacteria > Pseudomonadales > Pseudomonadaceae > Pseudomonas > Pseudomonas sp. WS 5146. Next base: position 118,480 of record NZ_JAAQWL010000013.1, on the reverse strand, counting down.
CGACAGTGCCGTGGGCAACACACGCAACCATGGGCCAGCGTTGATCCAGCCGCGCTGAGCACTCATTGGGCGACTGCACACCCGTGCGGATTAATCGGCCTGCCCTCCACATAGGCCCGGTCCTTGCCATTTTGCTTGGCGCCATACAGGTTGCGGTCAGCGTCCTTAAGCACTGCCGACATCTGGTCCCCCGCCGAAAACCGCGCCATTCCCGCGCTGCACGTGTAATTGTGCGGCGCCGCCACACTGTGCCGGATAGCCTGCAACAAATCCCGTGCGAACTCGCAGGCGACAGCCGGGTCGTCGCCCAACAGCAGCACGCCGAATTCTTCGCCGCCGATCCTGCCGAAACTGTGGCTGCCTTTGGCGGTTTTCAGGCAGGTGGCCATGGCGCAAAGAATGCTGTCGCCCACATCGTGGCCATACCGGTCATTTTTGAGTTTGAAACTGTCGATATCCAACATCATGAAATAGCCGCTGTGGCCGCTGGCGATCAACGCGTCAAAGCCCTGCATGAAGGCGCGCCGGTTGAGAATGGAGGTCAGGTAATCCGTCTCTGCCAGCTCGCGAAACTCACTTTCTACCAGCAACACCGAGCGCAGGTTCTTCAAATAGGAAAAACTCAGGATAAAACCGATGGCCACCGACGCGACGCAAAAAATATACAGATAGACCTGGGCATCGCCGTAAATGTCCGCCTGGATGCACGGCCATAAAATCAACCAGACCAACGTGGCGCAGACCAGATAATCCTGCACACTGATAAACAGGATGGCGCTGCTGATCACCAGGATAACCGCCAGCGGCAAGCCAAACAGGCGCAACTCTCCATGCGCGCTGATGACATAGGCAAACCCCACGGACAGTAGCACGACATACACAACCCCGAGCGCACGCCACAGGTAAAAGTGGGGGGTCATATGGTGCAGTCGACACACCGCCATCAGGCACAGGCTGATCGCCACCAGATATATATCCAGCTGCATGTCCGGATGAATCAACAACACCCCGAGCCAGGCAATAATCCCGATTAACTCGGCCTGGGTGACCGCTGGCGACAGTAACCGGCGCATCCGTGGCCTTAACTTCAAATTAGCAGGCATCCCTTTCCCCTCTTTCAACCGCGTGCAGGCCAACCGCAAATGAAAACGCCATAAACCGTCTTACCAGGCAAACAAAAGCCGGCAGCACTTCCAGCTGTTTTTTCGCATGCACTTTGAAATAGCCCTTCTCGACACCCTCCCGGACCATTCTAATAATATGGGTTTTTGATACCGACAGCTGCTGGGCGAGCGCAAGATAAGATGACGATTTGAAGGTCATGCGCTCGTTTTCCGGTGAAAAGGCATCGTTATATATCGCCAGCATCAACAAATGGCCTGCATCTTTCTTCACCAGCCAAAAACAGTCGGGCAGCAACACATCAACGGTCATTTCGTCGGCCAGGATCTGAGCGAAGCCTTTGAAATAAAGGGCTAGAAAACTGCGGTCGTCCATCTCGCGCATTGTGCGAAAACGCTCCTTCTCAGGGCACATCAGCGCCAGTGAGTCGGTAATGGACGTCAGCATCAGCCGCACTTCCCGGCAGGCTTCATCCGAGGGCGCATACACCCTGAACCGGCTGTCCTCCGGGTGTGCGTCGACCACCATGAACCCCAGCGCCCGAAACAGCAGGAAGATCGACTCCAGGCTGTTTCTTGAGCAATACCCCCGCGCCACACAAAAGGCTTTCACCTCGCAAAGCAAGGCTGTCGGTTTGGAAAAGTACTCGCTGAACAGTGCAAATGAGACCATCAAACGGCTGTATTTCATTGCACTTTTGTAGAAAAACGGGCGTTTCGAGTAAGGGCCAAGAAGCACCTGATAATGTGCCCGAATACAAGATTCAAAGTCCTCATGACGTTCAAGTGCTTGTGCAGTATTACCGATATCCAACTTTAACGAACTGACACGCATGAAAGAACCCTGATCAACCAACTTCATCCCACTGATCTAGACTACAAAGTTCACGTAGTCAGGTCCCAAAACAAATCACGTCGTAAAACGGCCCCTGATGGCGCTTTGCCTTTGGGGTCAATGTACAGTGATTGCCGCGTGGCACAGCATCATTACCAAAGTTGTTCCAACTGCACTTCCTGGGCTATTTGCTAACGCGCAAGCGGTGAACTTGCTTGAAATAGCAGTGCAAAGATTGCGTGTGAAGCAGAGCCAATAAATGGCGCCAGAAATATGACCGCGAACCTTTCACCGCCCCCGGGCGTCCGAGCTAGGGTATTTATTGCCTATTGCTCGCCGTGAGGTCCTCGCTTGAAAGCCGCCATCATCAAAAAGTACCGCCTGATTATCAAAACCATGGGCTATGTGGGTTGGGCCTTGTTCTGGCTGTTGTTGTGGGATGTGGCCGTCACGGTCGATTTCATGTTGTTCCTGACCACCAAGATCAACTTGCCGCTGATGCCGCTGACCCTGCTGGGGTCGGCGCTGGTGGTGTTGATCAGCTTTCGTAACAGCAGCGCCTATAACCGCTGGTGGGAAGCACGCACGTTGTGGGGCGCGATGGTGAATAACTCGCGCAGTTTCGCCCGCCAGGTGCTGACACTGCTGGATGACCCCGAGGGCGAGGTAAACCCGGTCAAGGCCACCCTGTTGCGCCGCCATGTGGCCTATGTGAATTGCCTGGCGGCGCACCTCAAGGGCCGCCCGTGCCCGGATGAAGTACGTGCGTTTATCCCCGCCGAAGAGTTTGCGCGCAATGGCGCCACCAACAACTTTGCCAATGACATCCTCACCGGATCAGCGACGTTATTGGCCCGCGAATACAAGGCCGGGCACCTGGACAGTATTCGCCTGGCGCGACTGGAGTCGACCCTGGTAGACCTGTCCAACGCCCAGGGCGGCATGGAACGTATCGCCAATACGCCGCTGCCCTACCCTTACGTATATTTCCCTCGGCTGTTTATCTCGCTGTTTTGCCTGATCGTACCAGTGGGCCTGGTGGAGTCCCTGGGCTGGTTCACCCCGCTGGCGTCAACGGTAGTGGGGTTTATGCTGCTGGCGATCGAACGCATCGGCACCGACCTGCAAAGCCCGTTTCATTCCAGCGAACATCAGATCCAGATGGAAACCATCTGCGAAACCATCGAGAAGAACCTGCAGTCGATGCAGCGGGATGCGCTGGCTTAAGCCCAGGGTGCTTTTAATTCAAGAACCTATCATTTTTACCAGTGCCCCTGACGCGCGGTTTTGACTAGCCTGTAGCGCATCTATCCAAGGAGGCACACAGCATGCAGGTTCGCGAAGGTTATGCCGATTTCCGTGGCTACCGGACATGGTTCCGGGTCACTGGCGATTTGAGTTCCGGGCGCTTGCCCTTGATCGTCGCGCACGGCGGCCCCGGCTGCACCCATGACTACGTCGACAGTTTCAAGGACCTGGCCGACACAGGGCGCGCGGTGGTGCACTACGACCAGTTGGGCAATGGCCGCTCCACTCACCTGCGCGACGCATCTGCTGACTTCTGGAACGTGGCGTTGTTCCTGGCGGAACTGGACAACCTGATCGAGCATTTGGACATCAGCGACTACGCGCTGCTGGGCCAGTCCTGGGGCGGCATGCTTGGGGCTGAACACGCGGTACGCCAACCCGCCGGCTTAAAGGCATTGATCATCGCCAATTCGCCCGCCTCCATGGACCTGTGGTGCGCCGCCGCGAATGAGCTGCGCCAGGCATTGCCCACCGAAGTGCAGGCCACCCTGCTGCGCCATGAGGCGGCAGGCACCACTGACAGCGCCGAGTACCGCGCAGCCTCGGATGTGTATTACGCCCGCCACGTCTGCCGCCTCCAGCCGGAGCCCGCCGAAGTGCTGCGCACCAATGCCGCCATCGAAGACGACCCGACCGTTTATCACACCATGAACGGCCCCACTGAATTCCACGTGATCGGCAGCCTGCGCCACTGGAGCATCATCGAGCGACTGCCACGCATCCAGGTGCCGACGTTGTTGATCTCCGGGCGCTTTGATGAAGCCAAACCCGCCACGGTACAGCCGTTTGCCGATGGCATCCGCGACGTGCGCTGGCAGATTTTTGAGCAGTCGAGCCATATGCCGCATGTCGAAGAACGTGAGGCGTGCATGGCGTGTGTGGGGGCGTTTCTGGCGCACGTGGAGCAATAGCCAAATAGCCAAATTGAGCTTTGTGGCTGACGCTCTACACTAAAGCCAATGTGGAATGGGGCTGGTGTGGGAGCTGGCTTGCCTGCGATGACATCAACTGGGTGTACCTGATGTACCGAGGTGTCTGCATCGCAGGCAAGCCAGCTCCCACAGTTGGTTTTTGTCGCTGGGGACATCTGTGTTCGCATCGGCGCCCTGCGAACCGGGGTTTTGCTGTTGTACCCACATTTGTAAAAGACTATTACGCAGCACAATGTACTAACTGGTTACTTATATTGCTAAAATCGCGTCTTTGCCCTCTCACCTTCGAGTCCTGTCGACATGAAAAGAGCATCGCGCGCCGCTGGCGCCTCTAGATTTCTCCTGCTGGGCCTGGGCGTGGTTATCGCCCTGCTCGGCGTAGCGCTGGCTGTGGGCGGCGCCAAGCTGGTCAGCCTGGGCGGTTCCTGGTACTTCCTGGTCGGTGGCGTGGCCATGGCCGTTTCCGGCATGTTGATCGCGCGGCGCAAGCCGGCGGGCGCCTGGCTGTTCGCCGCGTTCCTGGTTGGCACCGCCGTGTGGGCGATTGCGGACGTGGGCCTGGTGTACTGGCCGCTGTTCTCGCGGCTGTTCATGTTTGCCGTGATCGGCCTGGTGGTGGCGCTGGTGTATCCGCTGCTGGCCGGCCGACCGGCGCGTGGCGCCTATGGCGTTGCCGCCGTGCTGGCCGTCGGCGTGGCGGTGGCGGCGAGCAATATGTTCGTTGCACACCCAAGCGTTGCGCCCACCGGCAAAGGCCCTGGCGTCACGCCAGTGGCCGCCGCCGATGCGCAGAAGGACTGGGCGCATTACGGCAACACCGAAGGCGGCAGCCGTTTTGCGGCGCTGGACCAGATCAACCGCGACACGGTCAATAAGCTCAAAGTGGCGTGGACCTACCACACCGGCGACGTGGCGATCAGCGACGGCAACGGTGCCGAAGACCAACTGACGCCCCTGCAGATCGGCAACAAGGTATTCATCTGCACCCCGCACAACAACCTGATCGCCCTGGATGCCGACACCGGCAAAGAGCTGTGGAAGAACGAAGTCAACGCCAAATCGGCGGTCTGGCAGCGTTGCCGTGGCATGGCGTATTTCGATGCCACTGCGCCGATTGCCCAGCCAACCCAGCCAAACAGCTCGCCGATCATTGCTGCCAGCGTACCGGCCGGCGCGCAATGCCAGCGCCGCTTGCTGACCAACACCATTGATGCACGCCTGATCGCAGTGGATGCCGACACCGGCAAGTTCTGCGAAGACTTCGGCACCCACGGCCAGGTGGACCTCAAGGCCGGCCTGGGCAATGTACCGGACAGCTACTACCAACTGTCCTCTGCGCCCTTGATCGCCGGCACCACCGTAGTGGTCGGCGGCCGCGTGGCAGATAACGTGCAAACCGATATGCCCGGCGGTGTGATCCGCGGCTTCGACGTGATCAGCGGCCAGATGCGCTGGGCCTTCGACCCGGGCAACCCCGAAGACAAGCAAGCCCCGGCAGCCGGCAGCACTTATGTACGCAGCACGCCGAACAGCTGGGCACCGATGTCTTATGACCCGCAGATGAACACGGTCTTCCTGCCGATGGGCAGCTCGTCCACCGACATCTACGGCGTTGAGCGGACCCAACTGAACCACAAATACGGCGCTTCGGTGCTGGCGCTGGACGCCTCTACCGGTGCAGAAAAGTGGGTGTACCAGACCGTCCACAATGACCTGTGGGACTTCGACCTGCCGATGCAGCCGAGCCTGATCGACTTCACCCCACCGGGCAGCGACAAGGCCGTGCCGGCGGTGGTGATCGGCACCAAGGCCGGGCAGATCTATGTGCTCGACCGCGCCACCGGCAAGCCGCTGACCGACGTGAAGGAAGTACCGGTCAAGGCCGCCAACATCCCCAACGAGCCTTACTCGCTGACCCAGCCTAAATCGGTGGGCATGCCGCAGATCGGCGCGCAGACGCTGACCGAATCGGACATGTGGGGCGCCACGCCGTTCGACCAATTGCTGTGCCGTATCGACTTCAAGGGCATGCGCTACGAAGGCCTGTACACCGCGCCGGGCACCGACAAATCGCTGAGCTTCCCGGGTTCTTTGGGCGGCATGAACTGGGGCAGTATTTCCACCGACCCGGTGCACGGCTTTATCTTCGTCAATGACATGCGCCTGGGCCTGTGGATCCAGATGGTGCCGTCGCAGAACAAGGCCCAGGCCGCGTCCGGTGGTGAAGCGCTGAACACCGGCATGGGCGCCGTGCCGCTCAAGGGCACGCCGTATGCGGTGAACAAAAACCGCTTCCTGTCCGTGGCTGGCATCCCGTGCCAGGCACCGCCGTTCGGCACCCTGACGGCCATCGACATGAAGACTCAGCAGATCGCCTGGCAAGTGCCGGTGGGCACTGTTGAAGACACCGGCCCGCTGGGCATCCGCATGCACCTGCCGATCAAGGTCGGCCTGCCGACGCTGGGCGGCACCTTGTCGACCCAGGGCGGGCTGATTTTTATCGCCGGCACCCAGGACTTCTACCTGCGCGCCTTCAACAGCGGCAACGGTGATGAAGTCTGGAAAGCCCGCCTGCCAGTGGGCAGCCAGGGCGGCCCGATGACCTATGTGTCGCCAAAAACCGGCAAGCAGTACATCGTCATCACCGCCGGCGGTGCTCGCCAGTCCACTGACCGTGGCGACTACGTAATCGCCTACGCCCTGCCGTAACGCCCCCTCTGTTCGCGCGGTGCTCTCCTGCACCGCGCGCGCCTTTCTATACATGCCGTTTGGAAGACCCCGCATGACCCTCACTTCTCCTATGCCCTTCGGCCGCCTGGCGCTGGGCCTGGCTTTGGCTGCCGCCCTGCCCGTTCAAGCCGACGACACTACCCTGACCGGCGACTGGGGCGGCCTGCGCCGTGAACTCGACGAGCAAGGCATCCGCTTCACCGGCGACTACAGCGGCGAGACCGCCTACAACGCCGACGGCGGCCAACACCGCTCGGCGCGCTACTCGCAAAACATCAAGCTCGGTGTGCAGTTCGACCTCGGCAAGCTCTACGGCTTCACCAACGGCGACCGCATTCAGCTGACCATCAACGACCGGCGCGGCAACAGCGCCTCCGAAGACCTGGTAGGCAACCGCCTGCCGATCCAGGAAAACTATGGCGGCCTCTACACCCGCCTCACCGAGCTGAGCTACGAGCGCACGCTGTTCACGCCCGCGCTGAACATCAAGCTCGGTTACATGGCGATGGGCAACGACCTCGGCGGCCTCGACAGCGGCATCCTGTGCAACTTCATGAACGCCGGTTTCTGCGGGCACCCGCTGAACATGTCCGGCGGCAGCGGCTGGACCAACTACCCGAATGCACGCCTGGGTGCGCGGGTGAAATACGATTTTTCGCCAAACTGGCAACTGCGTGTGGCGGCATTCAATGTCGACCCCGACAGCAACGGCAACTCCAGCCGCGCCTGGCGCCTGGACCCCAAACACACCACCGGCACCGTGGTGCCGATCGAGCTGGTGTACAAACACGCGGGCACGCTGCCGGGTGAGTACAAGCTGGGTTATTACTACGACAGCTCCGATGTGAAGCGCATCGGCAGCAACAAAGACGTGAACGGTCGCGGGGGTCACTACCTGCTGATCGACCAGGCCGTCTGGGCCTCCAGCACATCCGCAGGCCGTGTGCTGCACGCTTTCGGCCAATACTCGGCCGCCAGCGAAGCCGCCTCGCCGTTCAGCAAGTGGTATGGCGCGGGCGTGGTGCTGTACAAGCCGTTTGAAGGCCGCCCACGCGACACAATCGCCTTGGGTTATGGCCGTGCGGTGCCCAACCCACGCAGCCGTGACGTGCAGGAGTTGGCGGCGTTCAATGCGGGGACGGACTACCCCAACCTGAACAATGCCGAGCAATTGATCGAACTCAGTTATGGCTACCAGGCCACGCCGTGGCTGACGCTGCGCCCGGATGTGCAATACATCATCGAGCCTGGGGCGTTCTCCGGTGAGAGCATCGATAACGCGCTGGTACTGGGGTTGCAGGTCAAAGCCGTATTCTAAAAGCATGAAATGAGGATCGTTCCCACGCTCCGCGTGGGAATGCATCATGGGACGCTCCGCGTCCCGCCACCTGCGCCTGTGTGACGCGGAGCGTCACGGGATTCATTCCCACGTGGAACGTGGGAACGATCTCACTTCAAGGAACACTTGCGCCATGCTGGTACTCGCGCGGCGTACAGCCAAACTCTCGCCGAAACACTGTATGCAGGTACTGCGCCGATTTGAAGCCGCAACCCTGGGCAATGTCGGCGATCGCCAGGGCGTGGTTTTCCAGGCCCTTGGCCGCCGCCGCAAGTTTGAAGCGCAGAATCTCGTCATGCACGCTGCACCCACGCACCTTGCGAAAGTGCGACTCCAGGGATGAACGCGACACCCCCACATACGCCGCCACCTGCGCGGTCTTGATGCCCTGGCAGGCGTATTGGCGAATAAACAGCAACGCCTGCATCACATACGGGTTGCCCAACGGTTGATGCAGGCTGGAGGCCTGCACATTGATTGCATCCGGCGGCACCAAAATCTGCGTGCCCGCGCAGGGTTTGCCGTGCAGCATCTGGTGCAGCAACGCGGCGGCCGTGCGGCCCATGGTTTCGGTACCCTGGATGACCGAGCTGAGCGGCACGCGCGTAAGCGTGCGGGTCAGCGGGTCGTTGTCGATGCCGATCAACGCGACCTGTTCCGGCACGGCGATGCCGGCAGTGAGGCAGGCTTGCAGCAATTGCCGGGCGCGGGCGTCGGTGACGGCGATGATGCCGATGGGCTTGGGCAAGGCTTGCAGCCAGGCGATCTGCTGCTCCACCGCGCTGTCCCACAGCGGCGCACTGGTGCCCAGCCCACGGTAAACCTCAACCTGCAAACCATCGCGTTGCATCAGGCGGCGAAAGGCTTTCTCGCGCTCCTGCGCCCAGCGGTTGGCCTGGGCTTCGGGCAGGCTGAAGCAGGCAAAGCGGGTCAGCCCCGCCTCAATCAAATGTTCGTACGCCAACTTGATCAGTGCATGGTTATCGGTGGCCACATAGGGAATGCCCTTGGGGTAGGCGCGTGCATCCTGATAGGAGCCGCCCACTGCCACCACCGGCAAATGAATATCGGCCAGCGCCTCACCGATCAGCGGGTCATCGAAGTCGGCAATGATGCCGTCGCCCTGCCAGCGCTCGATGCCTCTTAAACGGCACAAAAAGTCTTCCTCCAGGAACAAGTCCCAGGACACACGCGTGCTGCTCAGGTAATTGCCGATGCCGGTAATGATGCCGCGATCGTAGATTTTGCTGCCGTTGAACAACAGGGCAATGCGGTGCACGGGCGGTAGGGTTTTCATTGTTTTTATCCTGGGGCCGGTCGCTACAGACTAGCCCTGGCTGGTCAAAATCGCACTACGTCTTGGTGATTTTCATAATCGGCAGTCCCGATGCCGTTGCTAGTATCGGGGCACCGCCAAGAACAATAAGGAAAACGCCATGCCGTACTTCCCAGGTGTCGAGAAGGTTCGCTTCGAAGGCCCCAGCAGCGACGCCCCTCTCGCCTTTCGCCATTACGATGCCAACAAACTGATCCTCGGCAAGCCCATGCGTGAACACCTGCGCATGGCCGCCTGCTACTGGCACACCTTCGTGTGGCCGGGGGCGGACATGTTCGGCATGGGCACCTTCAAGCGCCCGTGGCAGCGCAGCGGCGAGCCGATGGACGTGGCCATCGGCAAGGCTGAAGCGGCGTTCGAGTTTTTCTCCAAACTGGGCATTGATTACTACAGCTTTCACGACACCGATGTGGCGCCCGAGGGCAGCTCACTCAAGGAATACCGCAACCACTTCGCCCAGATGGTCGACCACCTTGAGCGTCATCAGGAACAGACCGGCATCCAGTTGCTGTGGGGCACCGCCAACTGCTTCAGCCACCCGCGTTTTGCCGCCGGCGCCGCCAGCAACCCGGACCCCGAGGTATTCGCCTACGCGGCCGCTCAAGTGTTCAGCGCGATGAACGCCACCCAGCGCCTCAAGGGTGCCAACTACGTGCTGTGGGGCGGTCGCGAAGGCTATGAAACCCTGCTCAACACCGACCTCAAGCGCGAGCGCGAACAACTCGGGCGTTTTATGCGCATGGTGGTCGAGCACAAGTACAAGATCGGCTTTAAGGGTGACCTGCTGATCGAACCCAAGCCCCAGGAGCCGACCAAGCACCAGTACGATTACGACAGCGCCACGGTGTTCGGCTTCCTGCATGAGTTCGGCCTGGAACACGAGATCAAAGTGAATATCGAGGCCAACCACGCCACCCTGGCCGGGCACAGTTTTCACCATGAAATTGCCACCGCCGTGTCCCTGGGGATTTTCGGCAGCATCGACGCCAACCGCGGCGACCCGCAGAACGGCTGGGACACCGACCAGTTCCCCAACAGTGTCGAGGAGATGACCCTGGCCACCTATGAAATCCTCAAGGCCGGGGGCTTCAAGAACGGCGGCTACAATTTTGATTCCAAGGTGCGCCGCCAGAGCCTGGATGAGGTTGACCTGTTCCACGGGCATGTCGCCGCCATGGATGTGCTGGCCCTGTCTCTGGAGCGTGCGGCGGCCATGGTGCAAAACGACCGATTGCAGCAGTTCAAGGACCAGCGTTATGCCGGCTGGCAGCAGCCCTTGGGCCAGGCGGTGCTGGCCGGTGAGTACAGCCTGGCATCGTTGGCCGAGCACGCGTTTGCCCATGAGCTGAACCCGCAGGCTGTGAGCGGCCGTCAGGAGATGCTCGAAGGCGTGGTCAACCGGTTTATCTACACCTGACCGCCTGCTCGCCACAGGTACGGTACATTCATCAAATCAGTGTCTTTCCAACAACAATAAAAGGACGCACCACCATGAAAGCATTCAAACGTACCCTGCTCGCCACTGCCCTGGCCCTGCTCGCCCTGCCGGTGATGGCCGACTCGGCCCACCCGAAAATCGGCTTTTCCATCGACGACCTGCGCCTGGAGCGCTGGTCCCGCGACCGCGATTACTTTGTCGCCGCGGCCGAAAAGCTCGACGCCAAGGTGTTTGTGCAGTCGGCCGATGCCAACGAGCAGAAGCAAATCTCGCAGATCGAAAACCTCATCTCTCGCGGCGTTGACGTGATCGTCATCGTGCCGTTCAACGCCACCGTGCTGACCAACGCCGTCGCCGAAGCCAAGAAGGCCGGGATCAAGGTGGTGTCCTATGACCGCCTGATTCTCAACGCCGATATTGACGCCTATATCTCCTTCGATAACGAAAAAGTCGGCGAGATGCAGGCCAACGGCGTGCTGCAAGCGGCGCCCAAGGGCAATTACTTTTTGCTCGGCGGCGCGCCCACCGACAACAACGCCAAAGTGCTGCGCGAAGGCCAGATGAAGGTGCTGCAACCGGCCATCGACAAGGGCGATATCAAGATTGTCGGCCAGCAATGGGTCAAGGAATGGAACCCCACCGAGGCCCTGAGCATCGTCGAAAACGCCCTGACCCGAAACGACAATAAGATCGATGCCATTGTGGCCTCCAACGACGCCACCGCCGGCGGCGCGATCCAGGCCCTGGCCGCGCAGAAACTGGCAGGCAAGGTGCCGATTTCCGGCCAGGACGCCGACCTCGCCGCCGTCAAGCGCGTGATCGACGGCACCCAGACCATGACCGTGTACAAGCCTCTCAAGCTGATCGCCACCGAAGCCGCGAAGCTCTCGGTACAGCTTGCGCGTAATGAAAAACCTACCTACAGCTCGCAATACGATAATGGCAGCAAAAAAGTCGACACCATCCTGCTCACGCCGACCCCGCTGACCAAGGCCAATATCGACCTGCTGGAGAAGGATGGTTTCTATACCAAAGAGCAGATTGCCGGGCAGTGACCGCCATGGCCGACTACTTGCTGCAAATGAACGGCATCGTCAAAACGTTTGGCGGTGTCAACGCTCTGAACGGCATCGATATCAAGGTACGGCCGGGGGAATGCGTCGGCCTGTGCGGTGAAAACGGTGCCGGCAAATCCACCTTGATGAAGGTGCTGTCGGCGGTCTACCCGTATGGCACCTGGGAAGGGGAAATACTCTGGGACGGGCAGCCGCTTAAAGCCCATTCCATCAGCGAAACCGAGGCCGCCGGCATCGTTATCATTCACCAGGAACTGACCCTGGTGCCGGACTTGTCGGTGGCCGAAAACATCTTCATGGGCCACGAATTGACCCTGCCCGGCGGGCGCATGAACTACCCGGCCATGCTGCAGCGCGCCGAAGCGCTGATGCGCGAACTCAAGGTGCCGGACATGAATGTGGCGCTGCCGGTGTCGCAATACGGCGGCGGTTACCAGCAACTGGTGGAAATCGCCAAGGCGCTGAACAAACAGGCGCGCCTGTTGATCCTCGACGAGCCCTCCTCGGCCCTGACCCGTTCGGAAATCGAAGTGCTGCTCGACATTATCCGAGGTCTCAAGGCCAAGGGCGTGGCCTGCGTGTACATCTCTCACAAGCTCGATGAAGTGGCGGCCGTGTGCGACACCATCGCAGTGATTCGCGATGGCAAGCACATCGCGACCACGGCCATGGCCGACATGGATATCGCGCAGATCATCACGCAGATGGTCGGCCGCGAGATGAGCAACCTTTACCCCACCGAGCCCCATGCAGTCGGTGAGGTGATTTTCGAGGCGCGCAACGTCACCTGCTATGACGTCGACAACCCCAAGCGCAAACGCGTGGACGATGTTTCTTTCGTGCTCAAGCGCGGGGAAATTCTCGGCATTGCCGGGCTGGTCGGTGCCGGGCGCACGGAACTGGTGTCGGCCTTGTTCGGCGCCTACCCCGGCCGCTACAGCGCCGAAGTATGGCTGGACGGCCAACTGATCGACACGCGCACGCCGCTCAAATCGATCCGCGCCGGGCTGTGCATGGTGCCCGAAGACCGCAAGCGCCAAGGCATCATTCCCGACTTCGGCGTGGGCCAGAACATCACCCTGGCGGTGCTCGACCGCTACGCGCATATGACCCGCATCGACGCCGAGGCCGAGCTTGGCAGCATCGACCAGCAAATCGCGCGCCTGCACCTCAAGACCGCCAGCCCGTTTTTGCCGGTCACCAGCCTGTCCGGTGGCAACCAGCAAAAGGCCGTGCTGGCGAAAATGCTCATGGCCAAGCCACGGGTGTTGATCCTCGACGAGCCCACACGCGGCGTGGATGTGGGCGCCAAGTATGAGATCTACAAACTGATGGGCGCGCTGGCCGCCGAGGGTGTATCGATCATCATGGTCTCCTCGGAACTGGCCGAAGTGCTGGGGGTTTCCAACCGCGTGCTGGTGATTGGCGACGGCCAGTTGCGTGGAGACTTCATCAACCAGGGGCTCACCCAGGAACAGGTGCTCGCCGCTGCGCTCAGCCAACACAATAAGAATGGGAAAACCGCGTAGATGAACCAGGTCAAACACCTTTTTACCCGCTACAAAATGCTCGCCCTGGTGATCGCAGTGGCGATCATCTGGGTGTTTTTCAGTTGGCAGACCGAAGGCGGCTTTCTCACGCCGCGCAACCTGTCCAACCTGCTGCGGCAGATGTCGATCACCGGGATCCTGGCGTGCGGCATGGTGCTGGTGATCATCAGCGGCGAGATCGATTTGTCGGTGGGTTCACTGTTGGGGTTATTGGGCGGGCTGGCGGCGATTCTGGACGTGGTCTACCACATTCCGCTACTGGCCAACCTGAGCCTGGTGGCGCTGTGCGGTTTGATGATCGGCCTGGCCAACGGCTACATGACCGCCTACCTGCGCATCCCCTCGTTCATTGTCGGCCTGGGCGGCATGTTGGCGTTTCGCGGGATTTTGCTCGGCATTACCGGCGGTACCACCATTGCGCCGGTGTCGCCGTCGCTGGTGTATGTGGGCCAGGGGTATTTGCCGCATGCCGTCGGTGTGGGGCTGGGCGTGTTGCTGTTTGCCTTGACCCTGTTCCTGACCTGGAAGCAACGGCGCAACCGCGCACTGCATGGCCTGGCGGCGCATTCGTTGGTGCGTGACCTGTTGCGCGTGGCTGTGATCGGCGCAGTGCTGGCCGGCTTCGTCACCACCCTCAACAGTTACGACGGCATCCCCGTGCCGGTGCTGCTGTTGCTGGTGCTGCTCGGCGTGTTCAGCTACGTCACCAGCCAGACCGTGTTCGGCCGTCGCGTTTACGCGGTGGGCAGCAATATGGAAGCCACACGCCTGTCGGGCATCAACGTGCAGGCGGTAAAACTGTGGATCTTCGGCATCATGGGCGTGATGTGCGCCCTCGCCGGCCTCGTCAACACCGCGCGCCTGGCTGCGGGTTCGCCGTCGGCGGGCAATATGGGCGAACTGGATGCGATTGCCGCGTGTTTTATCGGCGGCACCTCCATGCGCGGCGGCTCGGGCACGGTGTATGGCGCGTTGCTCGGCGCGCTGGTGATTACCAGCCTGGATAACGGCATGTCGATGCTGGACGTGGACAGCTACTGGCAGATGATTGTGAAGGGCAGCATTCTGGTGCTGGCGGTGTGGGTGGATGTGAGTACGCGGACGGGGCGGCGCTGACAGGGTCGCGCCAATGTGGGAGCTGGCTTGCCAGCTCCCACCATTGACCTGCAGTGTATTTAAGTTATTTCGACACCGGCATCGCAAACTCCGCGCCCTGCTCAATGCTCTCCGACCAGCGCTGCATGATCGACTTCTGCTTGGTGTAAAAACGCACACCTTCCGTGCCGTAGGCATGCATGTCGCCAAACAGACTCTTCTTCCAGCCACCAAAGCCGTGCCAGGCCATCGGCACCGGAATCGGCACGTTGATTCCGACCATGCCCACTTCGATGCGCCGGGCGAATTCGCGGGCGATGTTGCCGTCGCGGGTGAAGCAGCTGACGCCGTTGCCGAACTCGTGGTCGTTGACCAGCTTGATCGCCTCGGCAAAGTCATTCACGCGCACGCAGGCCAGCACCGGGCCGAAGATTTCTTCGCGGTAGATGCTCATGTCTTGGGTCACGTGGTCGAACAAGGTCGCACCGAGCCAGAAGCCGTTTTCCAAGCCTGCCTCGGTTGGCACGTAATCACGCCCGTCGAGCAGCAATTGCGCGCCGGCTTGCACGCCTTGTTCGATGTAGCCACTGATACGCTCCAGCGCAGCACGCGACACGATCGGGCCCATTTCAGCCTTCAAATCGCGGCCGTCGGTGATGCGCAATTGCTTGGCACGCTCGGTCAAGCAAGCGATGACTTTGTCACCCACATCGCCTACCAACACGGCGACGGAAATCGCCATGCAGCGCTCGCCGGCACTGCCGTAGGCGGCGCCCATCAGCGCATCCACGGTTTTTTCGATGTCGGCGTCGGGCATCACCACCATGTGGTTTTTCGCGCCGCCCAGGCCTTGTACGCGCTTGCCGTTGCGCGCGCCGGTTTCGTAGATGTATTGCGCAATCGGCGTGGAGCCGACAAAGCTCATGGCCTTGACGTCCGGGTGTTCGAGCAGTGCATCCACCGATTCCTTGTCGCCCTGCACCACGTTGAACACGCCTTTGGGCAGGCCGGCTTCACGCAGCAGCTCGGCCATGAACAGCGAGGCGCTCGGGTCGGTCGGGCTTGGCTTGAGGATAAAGGTGTTGCCCGCCGCAATGGCGATCGGGTACATCCACATCGGTACCATCACCGGGAAGTTGAACGGCGTGACGCCGGCAACCACGCCCAGCGGCTGGCGCATCGTCCAGTTGTCCATACCACGGGAAACCTGGTCGGAATGCTCGCCCTTGAGCAGGTTGGGAATGCCGCAGGCGAATTCCAGAATATCGATGCCACGGTCAACTTCACCCTGGGCATCGGTAAAGACTTTGCCGTGCTCGGCGACGATGATGCGCGCCAGGTCGTCCTTGCGTTCACGCAGCAGGTGCAGGTACTCGAACAAAACGCGAGCGCGGCGGATTGGCGGCGTGTCGGCCCAACTGGCAAACGCGGCCTGGGCAGCGGCGACGGCTTCACCGACGGTCTGGCGGCTGGCCAGCGCCACGCGGCCGGTGATTTCGCCGGTGGCTGGGTTGTAGACGTCCTGATAGCGATCATCGCGGCTCACGCGTTGGTCGTTGATGTAGTGCTCGATCGTACTGGTCA
The DNA here is from genome assembly GCF_012985495.1 of Pseudomonas sp. WS 5146. Taxonomy (NCBI): domain Bacteria; kingdom Pseudomonadati; phylum Pseudomonadota; class Gammaproteobacteria; order Pseudomonadales; family Pseudomonadaceae; genus Pseudomonas; species Pseudomonas sp. WS 5146. The sequence continues at coordinate 102,136 of NZ_JAAQWL010000013.1, read as the reverse complement.
TGGCAGGTGATCCCAGGTGGGTAGCGTTGAGGCACACGATAGGCTTTCAGTTTGTTCCAAACCAGAGCAGAATCCTGAACTTATTGTCCTTGTGAGCGAACAATAGAACCATGGAAAAATCCGAGATCGAAGGGCTGTGGACCCATATTCACTGGTTGTCGGTGCTCGAAGAGCAAGGCACCTACACCGCTGCCGCAGCGCGTCTGGGGGTGAGCAAGTCGGCGGTCAGCCAGCGCATCTCGGACCTGGAAAAGGCCACCGGCACCCGCCTGGTCACCCGCACCACGCGCAGTGTGCGGCTTACCGATGCGGGGCTGTCGTTGACCCGCGAAGTGCGCAGCGCCTACGAACATATCGCCCGCAGTTTCTCGTCGGTGCGCGACTCGGCCGGAGAGATTCGCGGGCTGGTGCGCCTCACCGCGCCGGTGGCGTTTGCCCGGCAGCAGTTGGTGCCGCATCTGTCGGAATTCCTGCAGCAATACCCGCAAGTGCGTATTCAACTGGACGTGTCGGATGCCCTGAGTTCACTGACAGCCGAAGGTTACGACCTGGCGGTGCGCCACGGTTTCCAGGTGCCAGAAACCCACGTGGCCTGGAAGTTGTGCGACACCGGCTCGGTGCTGGTCGCCACCCAGGACTACCTGCAGCGCCACGGCGACCCCCGCGAGCCCAACGACCTCAGCGCCCACAACTGCCTCTACTACCCACGCGGCGCCGACCAGCCGGCCTGGACATTCGAGCGCGGCGGCAAAAAAGTCGAACGCGTCACCGTGCCCATCGCCGGCAGTTTTTCCACCAACAACAGCGAAGCCCTGCGCGACTCGGCGCTCAACCACCTGGGCATCGCCCTGCTCCCGGACTTCAGCGCCCAGGCGGCGCTGGCCAGCGGCACGTTGGTGCAAGTGCTCAAGGGCTGGACGCTCAAGGGCGCGTTTGCCGATGAGATTTACTTGATCCGCCCGTATTCGCCCCATGTGCCGAAGTCGGTGAGTGCGTTGGTGGGGTACCTGAAGGAGAAACTGTCGGGTGGGTTTCGGTTTGTGGGATGAGGCAGCGCCAGCGAGGTGCGCCCTTAGAGGCAATGGTTTGAACGCGGTCAAGAAAATGTGGGAGCTGGCTTGCCTGCGATAGCGGTGTATCAGACAGAAAATTAGGTGCAGATATACCGCTATCGCAGGCAAGCCAGCTCCCACATTAGATCTGTGGCTGCTGCTCCAGGTGGCTGATCAGTCGGTGGCCTTTCGACATGGTTTGTAAAGGGCCAGCAAGGCGCGTCCCTTTTAATTGCAGGACGTTTCCTAGACAATCCCTGCCGCCTTGTGCCTGTTGGAATCGATGGCTAGTCTGCGATCCGTCACTGCTCATCAGTGATCGGGTTTAGTCGCCCGGTTTCAGAACAGGCGCATCGTCCTCCGAAGTTTATGGTGGCTGTGCGCAGGGCGCCTTCGGGCGCGCCGGGTTCCTGTTCTGACCGGTCGACTAACCTGCGTACAGCCGCCACCCTCGTTTAGTCGCGAAGCGTGTCGGCTCCTTGACCAGACAGGTACTAAACGATGAAGAAAATTGTTCCCGACCCACCCCGCAATTGCGCCAAAGACCGCGCCGCCTTCAACCGCGCCCTCGACCATTACCTGCCCACCCCCGGCGTTCACAGCGTGATCGAAGACCTGAGCTTTGAAGACGCGTTGCTCTACACCGCCAGCCTGCTCGACAGCGCTTCGGCCACCACACTCAATTGCAGTGAAATGCTCGCCAGCCCCGAACGGGCGAAGATTCTGGCGGTGTGGCATTTGCTGGAGCTGGCCCGCACCACGGTGGATCGCTCTATCGAGTGCCTGAAACCCACCAAGGCAATGGCTTAAACGCGGTAAAAAAATGTGGGAGCTGGCTTGCCTGCGATGGCGGTATATCTGTACCTGATTTTCTAACTTATACACCGCTATCGCGGGCAAGCCAGCTCCCACAATTGACCATCGTCGCACCCACTAAACGGAATAGTTCTCGACAACTACGCGCGCATAAACTTGTTATAGCCAGCCGCAATAATTAACCAAACAAACCCCACCGTTATGTAATCCACTTGTTACTTTCAAAGCCCCTCACCAACAGCTTCTTGACGCAGACAAAAAAGCCATACAACTAATTGTAAATATTGAATAATCATCGCCACTCCTGCTCCACTCAAGCGCCCTTTTTAAACTCCCGCCCGCACAAACTTGCAAATCAACCACAACCGGCTAAGTTCATGAATACCGTGAAAGCCATCAGCCATTACGCACAAAACCTGCCAGCCAGGTGAGGGGTTTTATTGCTCTAAAAACGGCGCAAGCACAGACACGGAACTTAAGTCTCAATACTCAAAAGGGATGCTTTGATGAAGCGCAGCCGGTGGTATCGTGCATGCTCGAAAAAGGCGCCAGCCGAACACTTTTGGCTGTCATTGGTGTGCTTTTCTGCGCTGGTGATTGCCAGCTTTCTGTTGTTTGAACAACAGATCCAAGACTTCCTGATTCACCTCAACCTGTACCAACCGTCCTCGCCTGCCCAGGCGTTCAACCTGGCACTGCTGCTGGTCGCCCTGCTCGCGCTGGACGTGGTGTTGCCGGTGCCGTCGAGCATGGTGGCGTTGCTGGCGGTGGCCATGCTCGGCAGCATTGGCGGTTACCTGGTGATTTTTATCGGTCTGTGCCTGGGTGCAGGCTTGGGGTATGCGTTGGGCGCCGGTTATTTTCGTTTGCTGTCCGGCCGCCTTGGCTTGCATCAGCGCTCGCCCGGGCAGTTGGCGTACCGCTTGGGCACGCTGTCGTTGATTTGCCTGCGCGGTGTACCGGTGCTGGCGGAAACCTCGGTGGTGGCCGCCGGGATGCAGCGCTACCCGCTGCGGGCCTTTTTGCTGATCACCACGTTGGCCAATGCCGGCCTGGCGCTGGCCTACACGGCCATCGGCACCTTCCTGATCGAGCAGAATTCATTGCTGGTCACGGTGCTGGCCAGCATGGTGTTGCCGCTGGCGTTTGTGGCGATTTACAGCCTGCTCAAACGCAAGCCAAGTGGGGATCAGCCTCTGCGTGGGCGGTTCACGGTCGCTTATGACTACCCGGTGATCTTCACCGACCACCTGTTCGACCCGCACAACCCATGCTTGCACCAACAACTCACCGCAGCGCACAGCGGCCAGGTGACAGTGATGGTGTTCGCCGACGAGCAACTGCTGCACAGCGCGCCCGCGTTGCGCGACCAGATCGACGCCTACTTCGCGGCCCATGCCGATCTGCAGTTGCTCGCCGCGCCCATCGCGGTGCCGGCCGGTGAACTGAGCAAGACCTCAGAGGTGTTGCAGCAGCTGTACAGCGACATGCTGCAACACGGCCTGGACCGGCATTGCTACGTGCTCGCCCTGGGCGGTGGCGCGGTGCTGGATTCGGTGGGTTACGCCTGCGCGACCTTCCACCGGGGCATCCGGCTGATCCGCATCCCCAGCACAGTGCTGGCCCAGAACGATGCCGGTATCGGCGTCAAAAACGGCATCAATGCCTTTGGCCAGAAGAATCTGCTCGGCGCGTTCTACCCCGCCACCGCCGTGATCAACGACTTCCAGTTGCTCACCAGCCTCACCCGCCGCGACCAGATCGCCGGGCTGGCCGAAGCGGTGAAAGTTGCGCTGATCAAGGACGCCGCGTTCTTCGAGTGGATGGAAGCCAATGCCAGCGCCCTCGCCCACTTCGACCACGCGGCCAGCCGCTACGCGATTCGCCGTTGCGCCGAGCTGCACCTGGGGCATATCACCGGCGCCGGTGACCCGTTCGAGCGCGGTAACGGCCGCCCGCTGGATTATGGGCATTGGGCCGCGCACAAACTGGAAAACCTTAGCCACCACCGGCTGCGCCATGGCGAAGCAGTAGCCGTGGGCATGGCGCTGGATGGGCTTTACGCGAACGCACTGGGCCTGTTGAGCGATTCCGAAACTGAGCGGGTGATGAGCCTGCTGCACACGTTGGGCTTCAACCTGTGCCCGCCGGAACTGAGTGTGACCGACGCACAGGGCCGCTCACCGCTGTTGCTCGGCCTGGAGGAATTTCGCCAGCACTTGGGCGGGCAACTGTCGATCCCCATGCTCACCTGCATCGGCCAATCGGTGGACCTGCATGCAATCGACAGCGCAAAAATGCAAACGGCGCTGCAACGGCTGGCGGCCCACAGCAGCCCGGCACTGGCGGCCACCGAGGGCTACGCGCGATGAGCCCGATGAAAACCTGGATGACCCTCGGCCGCGTGTCCAACCTGCCGACGGTGTGGACCAACACCCTGGCCGCCGCCCTGCTCGCCAGCAGTGCCGGGGCCTTGGCGCCGCCCTCCTCGCTGGTGTGGGTGCTGCTGTTGACCACCTTGTCGCTGCTGTACCTGGCCGGCATGTTCTTGAATGACCTGCTGGATGCCGACTGGGACGAACAACACCACAACCCGCGCCCCATTACCCTGGGACTTGCCAGCCGTCAACAAGTCGGCCTGGCCACAACCTTGCTGCTGGTACTCGCGGCAGCGGCGGTGCTGGGCCTGAGCCGCTTGATCGACACGCCGCATTGGTTGCTCGGCGGCGTGGTGCTGCTGGTGGGCTGCATCTTCGGCTACAACCTGCTGCACAAAAAATATGCGCACAGCGTGTGGCTGATGGGCGCCTGCCGCTCGGCGCTGTACCTCACCGCCGCCGCCAGCCTGGCGGTGCCGCCGGAGCCGATCTGGCTCTGCGCGATTCTGCTTGGCGTGTACATCAGCGGCCTGACCTACCTGGCCCGCCAGGAGCACCGCAACCAACTGATCAGCCGCCTGCCGCTGCTGTTGATGCTCAGCCCGCTGGCCCTGGCGCTCTACTCCAACAACCTGTGGTTCTGGCCGGTATTGCTGCTGTGGCTGGGCTGGTTGGGCTGGCATTACTGGAAACACCTGGCCCACCCGCAACAGCGCCAGGTGCGCGCGTTTATCGGCGCAGGTTTGGCCGCGCTGCCGTTGTTCGATGCACTGGTGCTGGCGGTGGCCAATCAGCCATTGGGCAGCCTGGTGTGTGTGCTGGTGTTTTTCCTGCTTCCCCACTTTCAGCGTTGGATCAAGCCGACATGAACATGCGCCCGGATAACCTCGCCGACCTTCGCTTGAGCCTCATCCAACGGCTGGATGCCACGCAGCTGCATTGGTGGTTGCAGGCACATGCACAGCTTGAAGAACAACCGCATGCTTCCACGGCGGCGCTGCTGAGCGGCCAGTGCAAACGCCAGTTGCCTGCCGCCGTTGTCGCGCCAGCCCGGGCACTGGTGATAGCCAAGGCGCTGGAACACACGCCGGCAGACGATCAACTGCCGCTGCTGCGCCAACTGTTCCTGTGGGGCGATGACCAGGAAAAAATCGCCCTGCTCAGCGCCCTCGACTGGCTCGACCGCGACGGGATGTGCCTGGAACTGGCGTTGCAGGCCGGGCGCACCAGTAACCCCCAGGTATTTGCTGCCCTCGCCCTCGACACCGCTTACCCGTCACGTCATTACCCGGAACGCGCCTTTCACCAGTTGGTGCTCAAGGCGCTCGGCATGGGCCTCGACATCGGGCGCCTGGTCAATCTTGCTCACCACCACAGCGTGCCCCTCAACCAGCTCGCCCTCGACCTGCTCGACGAACAGCTCGCGGCCTCGCGCACCGTGTCCCCAGGCTTACCCAAAGCGATCGCCTTTGACCTGCTCAGCCCGGCGCAACTACAGCGCTTGCGCGGCCTGCGCCTGCCGCCCGAATGGCACGCCTACCTGAACTGATGCACATCGCCTTCCCTTGACGAGGATTCACCATGCTCAAGTACTTCGATCCGCATATCCATATGGTCAGCCGCACCACCGACGACTACCAGAACATGGCCGCCGCCGGCATCACCGGGGTCATCGAACCGGCATTCTGGCAGGGCCAGGCGCGCACCAGCCTGGGCAGTTTCGTCGACTATTTCGACACGCTGCTGGGTTGGGAACGCTTTCGCGCGAGCATGTTCGGCATCCATCACTTCTGCACCATCGGCCTGAACCCCAAGGAGGCCAATGACCTGTCGATTGCCAATGAAGTGCTGGAGATTCTGCCGCGTTACCTGGTCAAGGATGGCGTGGTGGCGGTGGGTGAAATCGGCTACGACGACATCACCCCCGAAGAGGACCGCTTCCTCGCCGCGCAACTGGAACTGGCCAAGCAATTCAACCTGCCGGTGCTGGTGCACACGCCGCACCGTGACAAGATCGGCGGCACCAAACGCACCCTCGCCGTCATCCGCGAAGTGGGGATTGCCGAACACCTGGTAATCATCGACCACCTCAACGAACTGACCTTGCCGCTGGTGCTCGACAGCGACTGCTGGCGCGGCCATTCGATCTACCCCAACACCAAGATGTCGGAGCAGCGCATGGTCGCGTTGCTGCAGGAATACGGCACCGAAAAAATGGTGGTCAACAGCGCGGCGGACTGGGGCATCAGCGACCCGCTCAAGGTGCCCAAGACCGGCCAGGCGATGCTCGCGGCCGGGTTCAGTGCAGCCCAGGTGGAACAGGTGCTGTTCCATAACCCGGTGGATTTTTTTGCCCAGAGCGGCCAACTCGACAAGGCCCTGGTGAGCACGCCGCTGCCCATCGACCAACGCAAGCAATGGCAAGAAAACTCGGCCCTGCGTGGCCAGGACCCGGTGGTCAAATGAGCGCCGCCAAGGGCTTGGCGGCCAGCCAGATCGGCTATTGCAGCAATGTACACCCGGCACGCGACCTGGCCGGGCTGCGCGCCTCCATCACCGAGCATTTTCAGGGCGTGCGCACCTTGCGCGGGCTGGCCCAACAAGACAGCGGCCTGTGGATCTGCGCCCAGGCGGCGGCGCAATTACAGCACGCCCCGGCGCGCACGCAGTTTGTGCAGTTACTCAAGCAAAGCGGCGTGCGCCTGACCTCACTGAACGGTTTTCCCTATGGCGACTTCCACCAGGGCGCGGTGAAGGCCGAAGTGTATTTGCCCAGTTGGGCCGACCCGCAACGGCTGGCTTACAGTCTGGACCTGGCGCGCATCCTTGCCCACGCCCTGCCCGACGATTGCCGCCAAGGGGTGATTTCCACGGTGCCGCTGGGCTATGCCGCAACCTGGAGCAAAGCGCGGCAACTGCGCGCCGATGAACACCTCAGCCAACTCACAGCCGCACTTGCCAGGCTGCACCACAAAACCGGCAAGAAAATTGTGTTCTGCCTGGAGATGGAGCCCGACTGTGTGCTGGAAAACACCGAGCAGACCCTCGCATTCTTCCAGCACCGGCAGGCCATGGACCCGAACCATGCCTACCTGGCGCTGTGTTTTGATGTGTGCCACCAAGCGGTGATGTTCGAGGATTGTTATCAATCCCTGGAACGGCTGCGTGCCGCCGGCGTGCCGGTGGGCAAGGTCCAGCTGTCCAATGCGATGATCTGCCACTTGCCGCCCGACGATGCCGTTCGGCGCGAAGCCGTGCTCGACACCCTCGCAAGCTTTGCCGAAGCCACCTACCTGCACCAGGTCAAGGCACTCGATGCACAGGGCCGTCGCGTGGCCTGGGCCGATCTGCCGGCGGCATTGCAAGGTTGCACCGGGTTCAACGAACTGCGCATTCACTTCCATATCCCGCTGTTCAGCGAACACTTGCTGTTGCCCGAGCTGCGCGGCAGCCAGGCGGCCCTGGCCCAGACCTTCGACTACCTGGCCGCCCACACTGAGTTCCGCCCGGTGCTGGAGGTGGAAACCTACAGCTGGGGCGTGTTGCCCGCGCAACTGCGGCCCACCACGCAACAGGCGCAGCTGGAAGGCATCGCCGCCGAGCTGCGTTGGGTCGAGAGCCAATTGCGCCAGCGCAACCTGCTGCAAACCCTGATGCAGGAGGCGTATGCCGATGCGCTCTGAGCAACCGCTGCTGCTGATCAATGTGGTCGGGCTGACGCCGTCGCTGCTGGGCGAGGCGACGCCGCAGATCAACGCGCTGCTCAAGACCGCCAAGATGGCCAGCCTGCAACCGGTGTTCCCTGCCGTGACGTCCACGGTGCAGGCCTCGATCCTCACCGGCGCGCCGCCGTCGCAGCATGGGATCGTCGGCAATGGCTGGTACTTTCGCGACCAGGCCGAAGTGCGTTTCTGGCTGCAACCCAATGCGCTGATCCAGGGCGAAAAGGTCTGGCACACCCTCAAGCGTGAAATGCCGGGCTTTCGCTGCAGCCAGTTGTTCTGGTGGTACAACATGTACGCCGATGTGGACGCCTCCATCACACCGCGCCCGCATTACCCGGCCGATGGGCGCAAGCAATTTGGCCTGTATTCGTCGCCGCCCGGTTTGCATGAGCAGATCGAGGCGCAGATTGGCGAGTTCCCGTTCCATGGTTTTTGGGGGCCGGCGGCGGGCATCGCGTCGAGCCGCTGGATTGTCGAGTGCGCCATGGCCGAGTTCCAGATCAGCCGGCCGCACCTGCAATTGATCTACCTGCCGCACCTTGATTACAGCTTGCAGCGCGTGGGGCCTGAGCACCCGTCGATTGCTGATGAAGTGCGCGCCATCGACCACGAAGTCGGGCGTTTGCTGGCCTTCGCCGAGGCCCAGGGTGCGGCGGTGATGCTGCTGTCTGAGTACGGCATCGAAGCCGTCGCGCAGTCGGTGTCGATCAACCGCGTGCTGCGCGCCGAAGGCCTGTTGCAGGTGCGCCAATCCTTGAGCTGGGAACTGCTCGACCCCGGCGCCAGCGCGGCGTTTGCGGTGGCGGACCATCAGGTCGCGCATGTCTACGTAAAGCACGCGCAAGACATCCCGCGCGTCAAAGCCATGTTGCAGCGCCAGCCCGGCATCGAGCAGGTGCTGGACAAAGCCGAACAACGCGTTTGGCAGCTCGACCATCCACGCAGCGGCGAGCTGGTGGCCGTGGCCGCCGCCGGGTTCTGGTTCGATTACTACTACTGGCTGGACGAACGCAAAGCGCCGGATTTTGCGCGCACCGTGGACATTCACCGCAAGCCCGGCTACGACCCGGTCGAGTTGTTTATCGACCCGGCCATTCGCTTGCCCAAGCTCAAAGTGGCGCGCCGCCTGCTGCAAAAAAAGCTCGGTTTTCGCTACTACATGGACCTGATCCCACTGGACACAGGGTTAGTCCGTGGCAGCCATGGTCGTCTGCCCAGCAGTGCGCAGACCGGCCCGCTGCTGATCACCAATTGCGACCTGGCGTTGCCGCAACAATTGGCGGCGACGGCAGTCAAGCAACTGCTCCTGGAGCACTTCCTGGGGCGCCCTCACCTCGAACTGGCGAATGCCAAGGAGCTTTCATGCGGCGAGCCTTATCTATAACGGTCCTGAGCGCACTGGCCGGATTGGCCCAGGCACAGGACACCACCCCCTTCGATTGCAGCAACTTTCTGCAGTTTGGAGGCAATCTCGACGCCACCCGGGCCGCCTTCACCCAAGGCCCCGACACCCTCGCCTGGAACTGGTTTGCCTGCCTGAACCAGCCTGCCGGCCCACAAAGCCCTGACCGGGTCTGGGAAACCCTCAAACCGTCGGACCAGGTCTACCTGCCTAACGGCGCCCAACCGCTGCCGTATGGCCAAAGCGTGCCGCCACCCGCCGCCGTGCTGAGCCAGGCCCAGGCGATGGGCATGAACCCCAACCGAATCTTGCATAACCTCAACGCCACGCAACAGGTGGACGGGCTGATCCTGCAAATGGGCGGCCAGGTGCCGGCAGCCGAGAAAGGCCAGCCGGTACGCTTCCAACTGCTGATGGGCCAGGATACGTTCGAGTACATCGTGCAGCAGAACGTCTACAACGTGAACGGCCAGGCCGCACTCACCAGCGACCTGAACTTCCCCTCCACCGCCTGGGAGCTGAAAGCCGCGTGGTTGTGGATCGGTAACGACACGGCCTACCAGCAACAACTGGCCAGCCAGGGTTACTACATTGCCCAGGCCTACTACCAGCAGGGCAAGCAATATCAGGTTGGCTATGCGGCGCTGAGCGGCTTGCATGTGATCAACAAGCTGAACCCCGATTGGGTGTGGACCACCTTCGAAAACCGTAACAACAGCCAGTACACGGTGACCAACGCCGCACCCGCTGCGCCGATGACCAACAGCACCGGGCCAACAGCGGCGGCGCAGCCGGTGAACGCCACCTTCCAGGCTCAATACCCGGCGTTGGCGCAATACGAGCTGATCGGCGTGCAATCCAACACCACGCCAACGTTACTGGCCAACTCCCAGCTGGAATCGGCGTTCCAAAGTGAATCTTCATGCTTTGCCTGCCATGGCACCGCGGCCTATTCGCCCAAGCAGGGCTACTTCAATTTCGCCTTGAACAAAGACGGCGGCATCGTCTACCCCACCGCGCCGCTGCCCGCCTCCGACTTTGTCGGCTACCACAAACTGGACTTTGTCTGGTCGCTCAAACGCGCCCAGTGGCAACGTTAAGGAGCCTCACATGAGCGTCTTGAATTTCCCGCGTATCTACCTGGGCGGCCATATGTTCTGGAACCCGCCGACGGCCAACAACAACGACATGTACCCGCTGTACGATGCGGTAAAAATGCAGATGAACTGGCCGTTCTTGAAGGCCTTCGACATCACGCCACTGAATGCCGCCAGCACCTTGCTGCCCTGGACCATCGCCCCGCTGCCGCCCGCCAGCGTGCCCGACTACGTGATGCAGGTGCCAGGCAATGCCGGGCAGTTGACCACGCCGATGATCCCTGGCGAGTGGAACCTGTTCGGCGACAATGCCTGCGGCACCGTGAGCTACAACCAGACCCAGTCGGTGATCACCGGCGGCGAGTTGCCCGGCGGTGGCTACGTGGACCAGGACCCGCTGATCAACCAGAGCTTCCAGTTGCTCGGCAACCCCTTCGGCGGTGCCCCCAGCTCGCCGGCGCGCTTTGTCGACGTGAGCCCCTGGCAGAACACTTTCACCGCGCTGTACTTCGACAAGCTGGTGCTGGGCAACGCCGAGTGCGGCCTGACGCTCAATCGCCAGTTCCGCATGCTCGACCGTTTCCTCAACTTCAACTGGGCCAACCTCGGTGGCCTGGCCTACGTGACCACCACTTGGCAAACCTGTTTCCCCAAAGAGAACCTGGAATGGGTGATCGGCAATTCCGCCTTGCTGCAAAACCTGCAGACCCAGATGGCGCAGCAAAATGCCAAGGGCTTGATGTTCCGTTTTTCGACCTACCTGACGTGCTACGACAAGAACGGCATCCTCAACAACTACCCGCCGATCGACACCCACTCCTCCAGCGCGGCGGCCCAGGCCCAGGTGCAGGCCATGTACCAACAGGGGCTGGATAACGTCGGCGATATCTTCTTCAACCCGGCCTATAGCCGCACGGTCGGCACCCTGGGCCTGTGGCTCGACGATGAGTTCCCCACCGCCCCCGCCGGCCGGCGCCTGGTACCGGCCGGTGCAGTGCCCATCTACAAGACCTCGCCGGGCACGGCCACCCAGGCGCAGCTCGGGGTGATCTCGGCGCAGGCCCACGACAACACCCTGTCGCTGGACCTGGGCAATGCCTTCCCGTTCTACCCGATCGACAAGACGGCCGACATCCCGGTCGCGGCCAAATTCCAGGCCGGCAATTACCAGATCGGCATCCGCCAGGGCACGCAATTCAGCCCGCTGGCCAGTTTTGGTTATGACGATTATCAACAGGCGGCCTTCGACAAACGCTCGGGCATCCTCGACCTGCCGCTGGGCGTAGACGCCCAGGCACTCCTGCAAACCGGCTCCCTGGAACTGCAACAGCCCGGCACCACGCCCGTGATCGCCGCGACCCAGCAGATGTGGACCGCCGAAGTCGTCGAAAGCGCGAGCTTTATCGACGTGGGCGACACCAAAACCCTGCAGGTTATGGTGCAATACGACGGCCTGCCCGCGCCTGCCGGCACCACGTTGTGGGTGGCCGAATACGGCAATGCCTACATGCTGTGTACCACCGACTACTACCTGGCCTTCAGCAACGCGGCCAACTTCACCCTGTTCAACAACGACCCGGCCAACCCGGCCAATAACAGCGCCAATTGGCCGCAATTTCAAGGCGCAACCACGCTGCGCAGCCACGTGACCGAGGGCACCGGTCGCCAATTGATGGCCACGCGGCTGGCGGTGTCGGCCGATCAAATGACGCCGGTGACCTACCAGGAATTTTTACCGACACCTGCGGCAGTGGCCTTAAGCCCGACGCTCACGTTCGCCAACCCGATCGCCATGCAAGGCACCTTGCAAGACCCGCTCAACAATACGGTGCAATACAGCCTGGCGAAGATCCAGACCGACGCCAACGGCATCGCCAACCTGACCGTCACCGCCCAGGCGCCGGGTTTTCCGACCTTGCGTTTCTTTGTGCAGGAAGGTCAGCAGGCACCGGCGATCCCGTTCAGCTTCCCGCTGCCCACGGCCTTCACCGACTTCCTTGCGCCGCTGCGGGTGCTGCCGCTGGAACCGCAGTTGCAGCAGAACTTCGTCAACGCCTGGAACCTGATTTATCAGCGCGAAAACGCCGGCCAGCTGATCTGGGAGACCTTCATCTACCCCTTCATCCTGCAGCCGTTTTATTACCTGTACCCGATCATGAGCAAGTTCATGCCGCTCAACTCCTTGTCGCGCATTGAGGGCGCGGTGGACCAACTGATTGTGTTGATCAGCAAGCCCTATCAGGAAGAAAGCACCCTGGCGATGCCCATTACGCGAGACATGCCGCAAAGCCGTCGAGCCGTACTGGAGTTGTGGGCGCAAGCCTTGGTGAAACGCAACTACCCGCCCGTGCAATTGAGCATGAGCGACTACCACTAAGCCACACGCAGGAGCGCCGGGTGGCCTGACGGCTGCCCGGCACCCCACAGGAGTGTCCTATGAACACCAGCCTTTTGAGCCGACTGTTGCTGCTGCTTGTGCTGCTCAGCCCCGCCGCGTTTGCCGCCGACGACAGCGGCGCCGTGTACTTCACCAATGGTGTACACAACAGCGAAGGGTGCAACGCGCAGAACGGCAACTGCATCGCCAAACGCGCGCCAGGCGAGCCGTCCGATCCGTTTTTCCCGGCGCAATGGATCAGCGACTGGACGATGTACCGGGTCATGAACAACTACGCGAAAAACCCGCCGCCCTATAGCAATCCACCCTCGACCCTCACACCTGCCGACTACACGGTCTCGCGCGGGACGAGCTACTACGACACCACGTATATCCCGCCGGATGGCGACGGCTTCGGCGCGATGATGGAGCACTACGAGAAGTACTGCCTGCCGATCTTCCCGATCAAGAACAACAACTACACCTGCTCGTTCGTGTCCCTGGGCAACAAGGCGTACTTTTTGACTTACCCGCAGGACCGCCCGAAAGACATGCCGGCCTGCTGCATGTTTTCGCCGATGAACCACCCACCGCGCCAGGACTTTATCGAGCATCTGCCCTACAGCGCCGAGCGCAGCAAAAACCTCAACGCCAGCGTGCAGGCCTATGCCCTGGACCTGCAATCACCGTCGGGGCCGATCCTGTTTGGTTATGCCTTCAACAAGCGCCAGACCGGCGCACCACCCTACCGTTCGCCGCAGTCGTTCTTCTTTTCCGGGGACACCAGCGTGGCCAATGCGCCGATCGTGAGCCAGAACTACACCAACTTCCGTATCGCCAAACCCGACCCCAGGCAGACCTGGGACCAAGTGGCTGCGATGTGCCCGTCCAACCCGCCGCCTTGCCAGCTGTTCGAGCCGCCGGCCTCCCAGAGCAACGGCCATAAGGCGCAATGGAACCAGTTGATGCAGCGTAAGCCTTGAGGAAGATCATCATGAAAACACTACTGAGTGTGATGCTGCTGGGGCTGGTCAGCTTGCCGGCCCTGGCGCGCGAAGCACCGCAGCCGTCGACGCTGGCCACGCAGCTCAACTGCCAGCCACCCACCAGCGCCCCCGCCGCGAATGCGCCGCAGGACCAGTTCGATCAATACAGCTGGCAGATGTTCGTCGCCCTGAACTGGCCGGCCCAGGACGGGCAGCGTGGCACGCCCAACTGCAACAAACAGCCTGGGGATTCTGGCTACACCGTGTGGCAGACCTACAAGACCGTCAGTGAGATCTTCCTGCCGGGCGCCGCCAACCCTGGGCCGTGGAACAGCCCGCTGACGGCCCGCAGCCTGGGCATCATTAATATCGCTGCGTTGAAGAACAGTTCGCTGGTCAACTCCATCGACCAGGCCGTCGGTGGCTGGCTGATCGACCAGGCGGGCAACCCGACCTACTACGATATCTCGGCCAACCAGGCGTCCTATAACTACATTGTCGGCAACCGCTTCTACAACGCGAATGTGGTGTCCAAAGCCAATAACATCAGCTTCCCCAATGGGGTGATCGAGATCAAATCGAGCTGGCGTATCCTCACGCCCAGGGACAACGCCAGCCATTACCTGACGCAGATTGCGCGCGTGGCCACCTTCAACAGCCAGGGCCAACGCACCGGGGTGACCGAGGCGTATCTGGGGCTGGTGGGCCTGCATATCATTACCAAGGTCAATGGCTACCCGCAGTGGATCTGGTCGACCTTCGAGCAGATCGAAAACGTGCCGCCCAAGGCCAAGGTCAATGGCCAGTGGGTCGATCAGCCGGTGTCCGGTACGGCGTATTCCTACTACACCCCTTTGGCCCCGGCCGCCACGCTCAACCAGTCGCCGTGCAACTGGCAGACCCAGGGCACGCAACTGGTCTGTGTGCCCAAGCCCGGCACCACGTTCAAGACGCCGAACCCGCTTAACCGCGTAACGCCGATTGCCGACGCCACAGGCTGGGTGAATGCCAATTACCAAGCCAACCCCGGCCTGCAACGCAGCGTCTTGAAGTACTACCAGCTGATCACCACCCAGCGCCCGCTGATGCCCAACAACCCGAGCAACCCACTGGGCCAGCCGACACCGGCGCTGTCGGCCAACGTGACCATGGAGAGTTATATCCAGCCCAACAGCAGCTGCATGAATTGCCATTCCATGGCCACGCCGGTGAAGAGCCCGTTCAAGTCTGACTTCTCGTACCTGTTCAAATTTGCCAACCCGCCCGTCACCCCACACGCCACGGACAAGGAATAGACCATGAGCATCCTCAATGGACCACGACTGAATTTCTGGGGCGGCATCCGCACCGACGTGAGCTTGCCGAACAACTCGCCGACCATCCCGTTCAATGGCAACCCGAACTGGCCGCTGTTCGACCTGACCACCTCGACCCTGGCGCCGGGTGCGCAGTCTTATACCGATGACCAACTGAACAACATGATCAACGCGCCGGCCGGCAACTACTACACCGCCGGCGGCTGGAACCACTATGGTCAGCATGTGGTGGACATGCAGAACGCCCTGATCAGTTCCCAAGGTGTGCCGGGCAACATCAGCACCACCGGCGACCTGATTGGCCAGCCGGTGTATCTGCTCGGCTCGGTAGACCCCGTGACCGGCCAAGGCCCGGTCTCCGGCCCGATGATGGTGGACCTGGACCCCAGCGCCTCGACCACCACGCAGATATTTGTCGGTGGCCTGCAAATTGGTGGCAACGACAATATCCAGTTGCTGATCCGCAACAATGCGGTGTGCAGCAGTTACGACGTGACCGGCCGCGTGCTCGACCCGGCAAAAATGGACGCACCGGGCTCGTTCCATGCCAGTGGCACGTTCCAGTTGACCTTCCCGCTGAGCAGTATCGTCAGCTGGAACCAGAACAGCGCAGGCCTCAAGGCGATCATCCAGGCGCCGGGGGCGACGGGCATTGTCTTGCGTTTTGTGATGTTCGAGATGTGCCCGCAGATGACCACGGCGCAGTTGGACGCCGATTACGCCGCCGGTAAATATACGCCTAACCCGAGCATCGGCCGGGTGATCGGCACCCTGGCCCCGGCGTTTGCCGGCGAACTGCCGGGCTGCCAGCCGGGCCGCCAGATAGTCAACCAGGCCACGGGCAACGCCGCCTATGCGGCGCTGGGCAACAACGGTTTGCTGAGCCTCGATATGGTCAACGTCATCCCCAAGCAAACCTTCCGCGCCGTGCGCGATGACATCACCAGCCCCATCGGGCCGAATGCCAATTACGGGCCGGTGACCATTGCCGCCGGTGCCGCGCCGCTGACGACACTCAATCCCACCGCCAGCCCGCTGGTCAATTACTACGTGTATGGCGGTATCGTTGACCTGCCCCTGAATACCAGCCAACAGCAAGCCGTGAGTACCACGGCGCTGAACATCACCGCCCCCAATGCAGTGAACGGTAAAAAACTCAACGCCACCGAAGCGACGTACCGGGTGTATGCCGACCAGCGCAATGTGTACCTGGAGGACTACCCCACTGGCTTGACCATCACCTTGCGCGTCAGCTACCTGGGCGGACCGGTGCCCAACGCCACCAAGGTGAGCCTCGCAGCCAGCGCGCCGGGGGCTTACGATCAAAAGCAGTATTTTGACTTCCTTAACTTCCCCACGTCTCTGACCGTGAATGCCGGGCAACAGACGGTGAGCTTCCCGGTCACGCTCAAAAGCGGCAGTGCCGGCCAGGCCGGTTTTGTCGCGCTGACCTGCACGGCCAACGGCGTGGACGATGGCGCCTTCTTCACCAACTTGCGCAAATACGCCCAGACTGATTTCGGCATAGCCAAGGGCAGCACCATCACCTGGGCACAGGTTTACCCGAACGTGTTGCGCTTTCACTACCTGGCCTTCCCCGCCATGTCGCGCTACGTACCGCTCAACCAGCCCGACGCGATCATGGGCGCCAAAAACGCGATTTTGGCGCGCACCTCGGACGCCTACAAAGGCACCACGCTGTTCATGCCGGTCGTGCGCTCGATGTCGCCGGCCCAGCGTGCGTTGCTGCGCGCCTACCTCACCGGCAGCCCATGGCAGCCGCCACAATAGGAGCACACCCCATGACCTTGCATATTCCGGCGCAGCCCATTGAGGCACTGCACCCCATTACACTGATCGCCGACGGCCTGCTCAACCCACGCGGCCTGTGCCTGCAAGACGATGGCAGCCTGCTGTTGGCCGAAGCCGGCTCCGGCCTGGCGGACCAGCCCTTCAGCGGCCGCATCAGCCAACTTCAACCCGACCCTGCGCGGCCTGGTGAATACTTGCCCGGCAAAGTCATCGCCCAAGGCTTTCGCAGCATGAACATGCAGGCGCGCATGCTGCGCGATGAAATCATGGGCGTGTCGGACATCGCCTGTGTTGATGGGCGTTGCCTGGCCAGCCTGACCGATTACGTCGGCGGCTCGCAACTGCTCGACCTGCAATACAACCCGCCTGAGCCGGTGTTCCACAGCCGGGGCAATTTGAATGCGCTGTGCTACCACCCCACGCGCCGCAGCTGGCTGGCGGTAAAACCTGATACCAATCAACTGGTTGAGTTCACACAAGGCAGGGACGAACGGGTGCTGGCGCAACTGCCGGAACTCGATCAGGGCCAGGAAGCCGTGCCCGTGACCCTGGTGTACGAACCGCAGACGGATGCAGTGCTGATCAGCCTGTTCTCTGGCGAGCTGTACGGCGACCCGGCGCGCAAGGGTATCGACTTTGCCGACTTTGCCGGCCAAGTGATCCGCGTGCACCCGGCCACCGGGCAGATGGAAGTGGTGATACGCGGCCTGCAATTACCCACGGGCCTGGCGTTGTGCCCGCGCGGCAGGCTGCTGGTGCTGGAGCTGTGCAGCCACCTGCAACAACCGCTGCCGCCGGACTGGAGCGGCGAGCCGCTGCACGGCGGTTTTACCCGATTCAGTGGGCGTTTGCTGCGTTGCAACCTGCACACCCGGGAAGTCGAAGTACTGGTGCGCGGCCTGGATACGCCGTCCAACTTATGCGTGGTGCCGGGCGCCGTGCTGATCAGCGAAGGCATGGGCCTGGCCGGTCGGCCAATCCCCACGCCCTACAACACAGTGGTGCCATTGAGCGGCAAGATAAGGCGGGTGCCGCTTTGAAACCATGCCCTACGCAGTCAAGCAAGTCGAATCAGAAATCGAGCTGAAGAAAAGCAACCCGTGGCGAGCAGGCTTGCCACAGTGACAGTGTTCGTCCTTGATTAAAGGGTATCGCGGGTTATTCAAAGACCTTGAAAGCGCTGGCTCTGAAAACGGCCTTATACCGCGTCCTCCAGCAGCAAGACGGTCGCAGGCCCCGCACGAAACGACGGATTGTGTTGGGCCGCTTCCACCATATGAGGGGCGACATGGTGGGCGTCCAATGCAGCCTTTGAAGCCCATTTTTCGATGAGGACAAAGCTGTCGGGGTTGCCCGCCACGGGATGCAAATCATAGTTCAGGCACCCGTGCTCGGCCCGCACCTTAGGTGCCAGCGCCTGAAACGCTGCCAACTGCTGCAAGCCCTTGCCGGGCTGGGTATTGATCATCACGACAAGCCGCACTTCATTTGGCATGAACACACCGTCACTTAGGCTGGATAAAGAAGCAGCACAGTACTTGAGCGTGATGCCTGGGTGCAAAAAACATAATTCACATGCAGATTTCACGCGGTTTTCACAGTGGCGCGCCTAGCCTGAACTCAGCTCCTAAGTGAACACCTTTTAAGCCCGCGCCCCCATCGTGGGCTTTTCTTTGTCTGGTTTTACCTGCGTGCCGAGCGGTTAGAGGTGTAGACAGCCCAGGCCATGCCCCGCCAACAACGTGAAGGCATTCACACTTCCGCAACGCCAGTGTTGAAGCACAAAAATTGCCCCAATAGTATTTCCCTCCACCCGAGCGCCCAACTTTATACGGATATTGCTCTGCGCCAGCTCGGGCGCTGACACGTGTGCAGGCAATCAAACATTGAGGTTTGCCATGCGTCTTACCCAACTCGCACCCGCCGCCGCCCTGTTCAGCCTGTTTACCCTGCCCGCCCACGCCGCCGACCTGACAGCCCTGACGGGCGCGCTGTCCTCCGCCCTGGGTGGCAGCAGCAACAACACCGTCAACACTAATACCAACAACGCCTCCTGCCAGCAGCAGATCCGCGATCTGCAGGCCAACATCAATGCAGCCAACGCCAAAGGCGATACCTTGCGCGCGACAGCCTTTCAGGCGGCCCTGACGCAAACCAATAAAAGCTGCAGTAACGCGCGCTACAACACCCAGGCGCAGGTGGATACCAACCCACAACACCAGCAAAACGTGAACAAGGCTGCGGATGCGATTAATGCCATCGGTGGTTTGTTCAAGTAAGTCGAAATTTGATGTGAGAAGAGCCCGCGGTTGCGGGCTTTTTTACAACCGGTACTTGGCTATCTGCCGTGTGCAGCCCGAGGAGGTAGACATGCTTTAATGCACACTTATCACCCTGCAAAGGGAATTGCCCGATGAGAAAATACCTCCAGTGCTCGAAGTGTTAAGGATATTTCAAATGAACGGACGCACCTTGCTGGTCGTTATGTTGCTTGCCTGCCCCACGCTATCCGTTGCAGCCACCCAACCTGCTGACGGGAAGGTACTCGGGGCAAGCGATGGCCTGATGTACTCCCGGGCGCAATTCACCTGCGGGGCGCTGCCCGCCGATCTCGTCGCCGATTATGTAAAGGCATCCAAGCTGATTGCAGGGCCAAGCGCGGAATACGATGAAGGCTATGAACAAGTCGTCTCCCGGGGTGAGCGCAATTGGCCGGCCATCCCGAGCGTTGAGCAGCGAGCACTCGAATGCCAGAAGTCGAAAGAGGACCTGGCGATCAAGGTGAAGCTGGCACAACGCTGGTTTCCTGAGGCTTACAAGTAAGCGCTGGAAGTTATTGCCACCCGCTCATATTTATCTAACGGAGCGCCCACTCCATGGTCAGCGACCTCTCACCAAACTGAGGCTCTCAAAATATTTAAGGATATTTCAATACGTTATATATTATATTTAATTTTCAAATAACACTAAACGCATAACTCCTTTATAAAGATCAACACAACAAGAAAACAGCGAACACGTGATAAGCCTATAGCACTCCACGCTCAATGGACACGAAGGAATGTAAACTTATGACTGTCTCAACGAAAATTCTTGTTAATCCAACTGCCTCTTCGGCAGGAATCCAGACGAGTGAAGATTACCAAAGCCTCCTGAATTTTTCACACGCTTATGATCGAGGAGGGTTTAATTTAAATGGAAAGCCGTCTTACACCATTACGCAGGCAGCGGATGAAATAACCCGAGGCGGTTACTATTGGGGCGACAATGACCATAACGGCAAATACAATTTCACCTACAGCTTTCTGACCTCAGAAAGTAAATCTTACGCCGCCGAGAAAGTTTCCGGCTTCACCGCTTTCAACGCACAACAAAAGTCCCAGGCAGCCCTTTCGTTCCAATCCTGGTCGGACGTCGCTAATATCTCATTCCGTGAATCTAAAAGCGGAGGCGACGGACATATATCCTTGGGTAACTATAGCAATGATCTGCAGCATGGTGGTGCCCGGTCGGCTTTCGCGTTCTACCCAAACAACAGTGGAAACAGTGACGCCCTGTTTTATACCAATAAAAGCTACCAGGAAAATTTAACGCCAGCGAACGGGAATTACGGCCGTCAAACTTTAACCCATGAAATTGGTCACACGCTTGGCCTGCAACACCCAGGCGCGTACGATGCCAGCGTGGGACAGCCGTCCTATTCGGATGCGAAATATGCCGAAGATACACACGGCTACTCCGTGATGAGTTACTGGAACGAGAGCAACACCCATCAAAACTTCAGTAAAGGCGGGGGCGAAGCCTATGCAGCCGGCCCGCTGATCGACGACATCGCTGCGATCCAGAAGCTCTACGGCGCCAACTACGCCACCCGCGCCGGCGACACCACCTACGGGTTCAACTCCAATACCGGGCGGGATTTCTACAGT
The DNA here is from genome assembly GCF_012985495.1 of Pseudomonas sp. WS 5146. NCBI lineage: Bacteria > Pseudomonadati > Pseudomonadota > Gammaproteobacteria > Pseudomonadales > Pseudomonadaceae > Pseudomonas > Pseudomonas sp. WS 5146. The sequence goes on along the minus strand of NZ_JAAQWL010000013.1, from coordinate 81,246 downwards.
GCCGCCTCCAATACCGACAAGCTGGTGTTCTCGGTATGGGACGGTGGCGGCAACGACACCCTGGACTTCTCCGGCTTCACCCAGAACCAGAAGATCAACCTCACTGAAGGCGCGTTCTCCGACGTCGGCGGCCTGGTGGGTAACGTGTCCATCGCCAAGGGCGTTACCCTCGAGAACGCTTTTGGTGGCGCAGGCAACGACCTGATTATTGGCAACAACACAGCCAACATCATCAAAGGCGGTGCCGGCGACGACATCATCTACGGCGGTGGCGGTGCGGACCAACTATGGGGCGGCGCCGGCAACGACACGTTTGTGTATGGTGCCAGTTCCGACTCCAGGCCAGGGGCTGCAGACAGGATTTTTGACTTCACCTCGGGCTCCGACAAGATCGACCTGTCGGGCATTACCAAAGGTGCAGGCTTGAGCTTCGTCAATGCATTCACCGGGCATGCCGGCGATGCTGTGCTGAGCTATGCCTCGGGTACCAACCTGGGCACCTTGGCGGTGGACTTCTCCGGGCACGGCGTGGCCGATTTCCTCGTCACCACCGTGGGCCAGGCGGCCATCAGCGACATCGTGGCGTGATCTAAAGCGCGGTGCTTCGGCGCCGCGTTCTGAGGAGCCAGAAGTGGATTCTGGCCTTTAGACTAATTGTCGTAGAAGTACCACATTACAGCTATCACGGTGGCAACCCATCCTAGGGTAAGCAAAAATGATAGACCTGCGAGCCGCTTATCCATGGTGCCCTATCAAAAACCGGATGACCGCAATACGAACGCATCCAATCAGAGTAGTTGAGTGTTCTCAGTGTGCAATATCACGTGCCTGATGATCAGTCCTTGGTCGCCAGCGTCAGTGATTACCATAGCTCAATGAGGGCTACCATCAGGAACCTTTTGCATAATCTGGAATCAGTGCTGCTTGCTTTTACATCAATCAATTAGCGAGCGCCCAGCATGATTTTGAGAAACACCTTACTGTACATTGCGCTTGTCGCCGCTGGCTTCCTTGCCGGGTATGCAGCGAAACCCACCCGCGAACTTCAAGTAACAGCCGGCCAACTCATAGAGTGCGGCCGGGTAATCATGCCTACTCTTGGTATGTAAGTGTGATCTCTGTGTCAGAAAACTTGTCATTGGCTTGTGGGCCCATCCAGCATGGATGGAGTTCCAGTAACGCCGACATCCATTCGGCAGTCGAGAGTCTTAAATCTGCATTGCAAGGAGCGCGATATGCCAGTGGTAGCTGTGCTGAATGATGAGTCAGACCAAGGTGAGATTTTAGGCGCGCTGAAGGCCTATGGTCTGGTGCTGGCTAACTACTACACCCGCCCCGGCGCATCGGATCTGACTAAGGAATTAAGAGCCGCGCTGGGCAATAGATCTGCTGAGCATCAGCTGATTTGCCATAATCTACCGCTGGCTATAGAAGGCGACCCCTCGTGGACAAGCGTGCTTGTACTGCCGCCCCGGCATCACTTTCAATACCGTGAAACGATGGCCTTGGCGGCTCGAGCGCTCAGCGCTCAGCGCTGCCGATGAAAGTAACGAGAAGGGAATGTTCTTGTATCACGAGCCGTAGACGCCAAAAGTGGACTGGCGATGACATTCATGGATAACAGATAACGCATGACAGTATGGCGAAATCAGAGCTTCTGGAGCAAGGTCGGGGTCATTGCCTGGCTGACGTTCCTCATGGTCATTCCTGGCGCTTGCGACGCAGGCTGGATGGGCGCAGGCTCGTCCAATCGCAAGCGAGTCTTCAGCCCTGGCTTCGTTGCGCTGTGCGTTTTCGTGGCTGTGGTTGAGCTGATAGCGCTGAACCACTTCTATGGTGTGCGAGGATGAGGTGAAGGCGGTACGCTTATATCTTGTTACAACCATTTGCCCGCAGGCACCACCCGCAAAGAACTTCAAACTTTTGTCCTAGTCCTAATGCCAGGCGTGCTTTAAACCGTGAGCGCCTGCTGACAACCCATAGAGGTTCACAAAATGAAAATGACACTGCCCGCCCTATTTCTGGGCGTCCTCATTTCGCAAGGAGCGATGGCTGCCGGAGATGGCACAGCCGCCCTTGGAGGCGGCGTTGGTGGTGCACTTGGCAACATCGTAGGTCAACAGCTCGGTGGCTCAACGGGCGCGGCGGTAGGCGCAGGCGTAGGTGGTGCTGCCGGCAGTGCTGTCGGTGCTCAAAAAGGCAATAGAGCGGAAGCTGCATTAGGTGGAGGAATTGGCGGCGCGGGTGGCTCATTGATTGGTAATCGCCTCGGCGGTACAACCGGCTCGACTATCGGTGCAGGTCTCGGCGGCGCGGCGGGTGGCGCGCTGGGAAACAACCTGGCGGACGATGAGAGCAATCATCGATCCGATGGCAGAAAGCACAAAGGCAACAACAAGCATAAACACAAGAACAAGCATCGTTAGGTTCTGACACTGTTACATCGAAGCCCGGCCCAGCGCCGGGCTTCTTGTTTCTGGCAGGCGCCCCGCTCTGCTATCGTGGCCCGCTCTGATCGCAGTGGAAGCATCGAAGCATGAATTCATGGAAGACTCTGGCAATCGCCTTACTGGCATCGGTCAGCACACAGGCCGTATCAGGTGACAACGTCAACCCTGTCGCTGCAGGAATATTTATCACCATTTCCTTGCCAACCATTTTAATTGGGGCAACCACATCCCTCACCACCGAGCCGCCAAAGATATTCAAGTCAGCCAAGACTGATGCACTGGCGTTCATAGGTTCGGACGGCGAGATTCGCGGAGCACAGTTTGAGCAAGCCTCCCGACACTATCGATTGAGCCACAGGTCACCGCTCATGTCCGATATGCAACTCGCCAAGGCGATCGCGGCGTCCTACTGAGCGCATCCTTTCACATCCCTTTCACACTCGAGCGCTTAGGGTTACCCCAGCTCCTAGAGAACATCCCTTTAAGCCCGCTAATCCCCATCGCGGGCTTTTCTTTGTCTGCGATTTGCAGAGCCGAGACGTGCCCTCGACGTCTTACCCGACGACCGCTATACACGCCCACCTTCAAAATGACACGATAACGCCTTGCCTTCGTAAGCAGGAATACAGGATGTTCAGTCACGTAACCGTTGGGACAAACGATCTTGATAAGGCGTCTAGCTTCTATGACGCGGTGCTGATCCCCTTGGGGCTCTGTCGTCGGCCTGTAACCCCTGATGGCGGGCCACCTTCGGCATGCTGGATCAAGCCAGATAACGCTCTCCCTCGCTTTTATGTGTACAGCCCTTATGACCGCAATGAGGCCGAAGCAGGGAATGGCAGCATGGTGGCTTTCACTGCACCCTCTCCAAATGCGGTAGATACCGCCTATGCAGCCGGGCTTCTTGCAGGTGGATCTGATGAGGGTGAACCTGGCCAACGCCCTCACTATGGTGACGGTTACTACGGTGCGTACCTGCGTGATCCAGATGGCAACAAGGTGCACATCGCTCATCGTGGCGATTTGCATGTGGCGGGATAGGCGCCGCTCACGGTATTGGCTTGAAGCCCGCCATTGCGCGGGCTGAATGTGCTGAATTGACTGTGTGACCAGGTGCTATCTACCGACTTTCCGAGCGCTAATCAGCAACTGGCATCTACCCGCCATCTGCGGGAGGGATACAGCCACATCAGACAACACGCGGTACATCTCATGCTCGTCCGCAAACGGGTAAACCTCGAGGTTGAGAGCGATCTGAATCTTGCGCAGATCTGTGCCTTCGACGAGCCAGCACTCAGCGGTGCGAGTCATCGCTGATCCGTTGTCATCCATCTGCCAGGCAAGAAAGTCGAATAGCCTGGCGACCTGCCGAAAGGATATCGAGTCAGGGATATCGGCAAATGGCCGACCACCAGGAGTGCCTACGAAATTCGGGGCGATTCAGCTACTGCTGTATATCACTGATCACAATCTGCGAGCTCCCCTCGATCCTTTTGACTTCTACAGTCATGCTCCCATGCTCGCCTTTGACCAAGTAAAGGTAAAGATGAAAACCTGGCCCAGTGTCACTTTCATCGTATACAAACCGTTTCAACAAGGTTAAGGAAGCAACATTACCTATCTGAGTAGTCACCTGTTGGTTTGAACGTAAATACTCCTGAAACGCAATATTCGCCTCATCCTTTGCCTCGTAGTATCTCAGCACAAACCCTGCTATCACGACGACCAACACTGTCGCAATTACAGACCTGATTTTTTTGAATCTCGGGCTTTTTAAACTACTCATACTGAATCGTCGCTGATTTGGCAGGCAGGTGGAATGACCATTTTTGACCAAGAACGGACAAATCACAATTGCGCCCCTGCCCAGGCATTCAGTGTGGATGGAATGTCAGGAACAGCGACCGACAGGTTTGAACCGGCAGGCGTTGCGCTTAAAAAGTTATTTTCTGAAAAGGTGCATCCACTTTGATCGTTGGCTCGTAGATTCAATACCCTCACTCGGAGGGCACAAGAGCCAAGGAGATTCATCATGCACGCCTTTTACAAAAAAATTGCTGCTGCAGCCTGCTTCGCGTTTCTCTCCGTTACTGCAACACTCAGCTTTGCTGCCGACACTGTGATGGTCGGAGGCGCAGCGATGTACCCAAGCAAAACCATCGTGGAGAACGCAGTCAATTCAAAGGACCACACCACACTGGTAGCGGCAGTCAAAGCTGCCGGCCTGGTTGATACACTCAACAGCAAAGGTCCTTTTACCGTATTCGCTCCGACAAACGAAGCCTTTGCCAAGCTGCCAGCAGGCACCGTCGAAACTCTGGTCAAGCCTGAGCACAAAGCCGACCTGACTAAAATTCTGACCTACCATGTAGTTGCTGGCACACATACATCAGCACAGCTGATGGCCGACGCCAAGAAGAATGGCGGCACCGTTGTGTTGAAAACAGTTCAGGGGGAGTCGCTGAATATTAAGCTGCACGACGGCAAGCTTTGGGTTGTCGATGCCAAAGGCGGTAAGGCGAGTATCAGCATCGCAGACGTTATGCAGTCCAACGGCGTAATCCACGTTATCGACTCGGTCTTGATGCCTTAAACGCTCTTGAACCCGGCAGGCGTGCAGTTTGCCGGGTGTTGAGGCGCGCATATAGGCAGTTACTGTCAATTCAAGGAAGAGCTATGTCATCGCTACTGTTTTACACAGATGCTAACGAGGCGATCGTAGTGACTGAATTGGGCAGGGAGATCCGGCGCTTGCCGCAAAGATCGGCGGGTATCAGTTCAGGAATATTCGACCCAAAGCGGGGTCAGAAATCGTGGATATTGGCGATGCAAGCCTGTTGCTGGGGCATAGCAATCAGGAAATCGCAAAGCGCGTTTACAGAAGGCTTGGCGCCACTGCGAAGCCGTCAAAATAGAAAAGTTCTGGAACACTTCCATAATAGCTATGGAACGCGGAACAAATACAAACCCGCCACGACCAACCCCCAGAAACGCAAAAGCCCCGCTTTCGCGGGGCTTTCGTGTAAATCTTGGCGGGAAACCAGGGATTCGAACCCTGGAGACGCTATTAACGTCCGCCGGTTTTCAAGACCGGTGCATTCAACCACTCTGCCAATTTCCCTTTTGCTTCACAGGATTATGATAGCCCATCCCGTGTCAGCGGGCGCCATAATACCCGAATGAAACACACTGTCAAACTCTTGCCATGGCTTGTTACAGAGCGTCTGTTATGATCCTTGCGACTGAATGTTTCAAAACTGAAGGAGTGTCGCCATGCGCGAACAGAATTACGCACTGAATGGTAACGCGCAGGCTGAGCAGCTTGAAGTCAGCCGCGTGTTGCGCAACACCTACGGCTTGCTCGCCCTTACCCTCGCGTTCAGCGGCGTAATGGCGTATGTGGCGCAGCAGATGCGCGTCGGCTACCCGAATATCTTTGTCGTGCTGATTGGTTTCTACGGTCTGTTCTTCCTGACCAACAAACTGCGTGACTCGGCCTGGGGCCTGGTGTCGGCGTTTGCCCTGACCGGTTTCATGGGCTTTATCCTTGGCCCGATCCTCAACCGTTACCTCGGCATGGCCGGCGGCGCGGAAGTGGTCAGCTCGGCATTTGCCATGACGGCCCTGGTGTTTGGTGGTCTGTCGGCCTACGTGCTGATCAGCCGTAAGGACATGAGCTTCCTGGGTGGCTTCATTACCGCAGGCTTCTTCGTGTTGCTGGCGGCAGTGGTTGCCGGCATGTTCTTCCAGATCAGCGGCTTGCAGCTGGCGATCAGCGCGGGTTTTGTGCTGTTCTCCTCCGTGTGCATCCTGTTCCAGACCAGCGCCATCATCCACGGCGGTGAGCGTAACTACATCATGGCGACCATCAGCCTGTATGTGTCGATCTACAACCTGTTCATTAGCCTGCTGCAGATCTTCGGCATCATGAGCCGCGATGACTGATTGCTAGCGCAATAAAAAATGCCCCGTATCGAAAGATACGGGGCATTTTTGTTTTCACGGGATTGCAAACGCTCAGTACTGGTTAGGTTCCATTTCCAGATCGACCTTGAAACGCTCAGCAATATCACGCTGGATGCGCAGTGCCAGGTTGGCAATATCATGCCCAGTGGCCGCGCCATAGTTGACCAGCACCAGCGCCTGCAGTTTATGCACGCCGGCATCGCCGTCGCGAAAGCCTTTCCAGCCGGCTTTATCGATCAACCAGCCAGCGGCGAGCTTCATCTGCCCATCGGCCTGCGGGTATGCCACCAGATCCGGATACTGCGCCTTCAGCTCAGCCGCCAACACATGGGACACCAGTGGGTTTTTGAAGAAACTGCCGGCATTGCCCAGTTCTGCCGGGTCGGGCAGTTTTTCACGGCGGATGCTGCAAATGGCACGGCTGACATCACTCGGCGTCGCCTCAGTGATGCCCTGCCCGGCCAGGCGCTGCTGCACCGGGCCGTAGTCGAGCTTGAGGTGCCTGGCGCGGCTCAGGGCGAAACGCACCCGCAGGATCAGCCAGCGCCCGGTTTCGTGCTTGAACAGGCTGTCACGGTAGGCGAAGTTGCATTCTTGCAGGCTGAAGTCGCGCAGCTCGCCGGTGTGGCGATCCAGGGCGGTGAGGCCGGCAAACACGTCCTTGATCTCCACACCGTAGGCGCCGATGTTCTGCATCGGCGCAGCACCGACGGTGCCTGGGATGAGGCTGAGGTTCTCGAGGCCGCAGAAGCCGTGTTCCAAGGTCCACACTACAAACGGGTGCCAGGCTTCGCCCGCTTCGGCTTCGACCACCACGTTTACACCGTCGTCCTGCAGCACCCGAACGCCCTGGGTGGCCATGCGCAACACCAACGCCTGGATATCCTGGGTCAACAGCAGGTTGCTGCCACCGCCGATCACCAACAGTGGTAATGACTGCGCCGTTGCATAGGCCAGGGCTTCACGCACATCGGCGTCGCTGCGGGCCTCGGCAAACCACTGGGCGCGCACGTCGATGCCGAAGCTGTTGAATGGCTTGAGCGATACCTGCGCAAGCACTTGCAAGGTCATAACCGCCCCTTCAATTCGATCACCAATAAATCACAGGCCCGCTCGATCAGGTCCAGTACCCGTTCGAAGCCTTGCTCGCCTTCATAGTAAGGGTCTGGCACCTCGTCCACCTCGGCGTCATAGCGGCGCAGGAACAAGTCCAGCTCGGCTTTACCTTGGCCAGGATGCAACGCCTTGAGGTTGCGCAGATTGCTGTGATCCATGGCCAGGATCAGGTCATATCGAGCAAAGTCTGCACGGGAAACCTGCTGGGCACGCTGGGCCGACAAGTCGTAACCGCGCACCAGCGCCGCGCGCTGGCTGCGCTGGTCCGGCGGGTTGCCGATGTGCCATTCACCCGTGCCGGCAGACGCCACTTCAACCTGGCCGGCCAGCCCCGCTTCGCGCAATTTATGGCGCAGCACACCTTCGGCGGTGGGCGAGCGGCAGATATTACCCAGGCAGACGAACAGAACCTCCATCAGGCCCCCAGCAGGCGACGGACGCGCTCAAGGTCTTCCTGGGTGTCGACACCGGCTGGCGGCGCTTCCAGCGCATCGCCCACGTGGATACGCACACCGTGCCACAGGGCACGCAGCTGTTCCAGGGACTCGGTGTTTTCCAGCCAGCACGGCCCCCAGCTGACGAAGTCATGCAGGAAACCGGCGCGGTAGGCATAAATGCCAATATGGCGACGGTACGGTACGCCCTGGGGCAATACGTCGGGCTGTTTGGCAAACGCATCCCGCGCCCAAGGCAGGGTCGAGCGACTGAAGGCCAGCGCAAGGCCATTGATATCGCTGACCACTTTGACCACGTTCGGGTTGAACAGGGTGTCGATGTCTTCGATCGGTTCGGCCAGGGTCGCCATACGCGCCTCGCCGTGCGCGGCCAGGTTGGCGGCGACCTGATCGATCACGCACGGCGGGATCAAGGGTTCGTCACCCTGCACATTGACCACGATCGCGTCGGGCGCCAACCCCAACTGCGTGGCGACTTCGGCCAGGCGGTCGGTGCCGGAATTGTGGTCTTCACGGGTCAGCACCGCTTCAGCACCGAAACCTTTGCAGGCTTCGATAATGCGCGGGTCATCGGTGGCAACCACCACGCGTTCGGCGCTGCTTTTGCAGGCCTGTTCCCACACCAGCTGGATCATCGGCTTGTTGCCGATCAATTGCAGCGGCTTGCCCGGCAGGCGCGTGGAGGCGTAGCGCGAAGGAATGACAACGGTAAAGGCGGTGGTCATTTATCCAGGCGCTCATCGGTGGTCAGGGTACGGGCTTCGCTTTCCAGCATTACCGGAATGCCATCACGGATCGGATAAGCCAGGCCGGCGCCCTTGCTGATCAACTCGGTTTTATCGGCGCTGAGCTTGAGCGGGCCTTTGCAGATCGGGCAAGCGAGGATGTCGAGCAGTTTGGTGTCCATGAGTATTTCCTGGAAAAAGCGGTTTAAGGCAAAAGTCGGGCGGGCAGCAGGCGCATCAATTGCGTGTCGAACCAGGCCACAAACGCCGGTGACGGCAATGCATCCACTGCAAGGTACCACCAGTCGGGCTGGGCAAAGGCGCGGCACTTCACCGCGTCTTTTTCGGTCATCACCAACGGCAATGACGGTGTGAAATTCAACACCTCTGCGCTGTACGGCGCATGGTCGGCAAATGCATGGGGAATCGGCTGCCAGTGTAGCGTTTCGAGGGTATTGAAGAAACGTTGCGGGTTACCGATACCCGCGACGGCATGGACCCGCTGGCCGGCGGCAAAGTGCTCCACCGATTGGCGCTCACCGGTTTTCAAGTTGATCAGCGCCGTGGGTTGCAGGCGAAAGGCAAACCCATCCTCGCGATCGGCTCCGGCGCCGTTGTACAACAGCGCATCCACGCTATGCAGGCGCTCCACCGGTTCGCGCAAAGGCCCGGCAGGCAGGCAACGGCGGTTGCCCAGGCCACGGGCGGCGTCGATCAGCACCAGTTCCAGGTCGCGGGCCAGGCGGTAATGCTGCAGGCCATCGTCGGAGAGGATCAGGTCAAGGGGTTCACTGGCCAGCAAGGCTTTGACGGCGCGGCTGCGGTCTGGATCGATCATCAGGGGTACGCCGCAGCGCTGAACGATCAGCAACGGCTCATCGCCCGCTACTTCGGCGCTATGGCTGGCCTCGACCCGCCACGGCAACTGCGGCGGCTTGGCACCATAGCCGCGGCTGACCACGCCGACCCGCAGGCCGCTGCGCCGGCAGTGTTCGATCAGCCACAGGATCAACGGCGTCTTGCCGGTGCCGCCGACGGTGATATTGCCCACCACCACCACAGGCACCGGCGGTTGATAAATCTCACCCTCGCCCGCCAGGAAGCGCGCGCGTTTGCGCTGTACAACGTGACGGTACATAGATTCCAGCGGCCGCAGCAGTACGAGTGCCGGATGGCCCTCGTACCACGCCTTGAGCAAACGATCGGACATGGCCATCAAGGCGGGCTCGCCGCCTCGACGGTGGTCATGCGCAGGTGGCTGAAGCCCAGCTTGCCGGCGGCGTCCATGGCGGTGATCACGGCTTGGTGCTGGGTTTTGCCGTCAGCGCTGATGGAAAGCGGCATATTGGTATCGCCACCGGACTCTTTCTGCAAGGCATCCATCAGGCTGGCAAGGTCATTTTTTTCGAGCAATTGGTTATTTACCGAAAACACCCCGTCGGCGCTGATGGCAATGTCCAGCTGCTTAATTTCCTGGTCTTCGGCCGGTGAGCCACTCACTGCTTCGGGTAAATCAACGCGCAGTTGGGTTTCGCGGGTGAAGGTGGTAGTCACGACAAAAAACAGCAGCAGGATAAAGACCACGTCGATCAGCGACGCCAGGTTGATATCAACATTCTCCCGTTGCTTGCGGCGAAATTTCACGCTCGACCCTCAACGAAATCGACATCACGATCGCCCTGCACCACTTCCACCAGCTTGATGGCTTCCTGCTCCATGCCGACCACCAGTTCATCGATGCGACGCTGCAGGAAGCGGTGGAAAAACACCGACGGAATACCGACCATCAGGCCGGCTGCCGTGGTGATCAAGGCCTTGGAAATACCACCGGCCAAGACGGCAGCGTTGGTGGTCATGCCTGAACCCATGAACGAGCTGAAAATGTCGATCATGCCCAGCACCGTGCCCAGCAAACCAAGCAACGGCGCCATGGCTGCGATGGTGCCGAGCGCATTGATATAGCGCTCCATTTCGTGGATGACGCGGGCAGCGGCCTCTTCGATGCATTCTTTCATGATCTCGCGACCATGTTTGGAATTGGCGAGGCCCGCTGCGAGGATTTCACCCAACGGCGAGTTGGCGCGTAACTCCTTGAGTTTTTCTTTATCCAGCTGTTTGTTCTTGATCCAGCCCCACACCTGCCCCAGCAGATGCTCGGGGGTTATGCGACTGGCGCGCAGGGTCCACAAACGTTCGGCAACGATGCCGAGTGCGGCGATGGAGCTCAAGATAATCGGCAACATCATCCAGCCGCCGGATTTGACCAATTCCCACACAGTGAATGTCCCCTCGAAAAAGTGCGCCACTTTACCATATAGGTTCACCCGCGTGGTTCGCAGGCGCCAGGCCCGCCTGTCGCAGGCCCAGGTGTTTGGTAAGCCTGTATTACGGTAACGCTTCGCGCCAGAATCGCCGTTGACTGCGCGCAACAACCGGTGCTCTAAAACTGCCCAGTTGCACACGCACGGCACCTTGCTCGGCGCTGTCGTAGACCCGGCTGCCCAGCGCCTGGTAACGCGCCATCACCTGCGGATGGGGATGCCCGAATGCGTTGCCACGGCCGCGGGAAATCAGCACCGACTTGGGCGCAAGCCGCTGTAAAAACGCCCAGGACGAGGAACTGCGACTGCCATGGTGCGGCGCTTGCAGCCAATCGGTCGGCACCGCCAAGGGCGAAGCGAGAAAGGCTGTTTCAGCCGCCTCATCAATATCGCCCGTCAGTAGCAACCGCTCGCCACGGGCCTGTACCTGCAAGACGCAGGATTTCGGATTGCTGCTGGTGGCGCCAGGCCATCGCCACACCTCGAATGACACGCCATCCCACTCCCAGCGCTCGCCATTGTTACAGGGCTGGGCGGCGAGAAAAGCCGGCAGCCCTTCGGTCTCTCCGCCGATAACCCTCCCGACGGGCAGCACACGGGCAACCGCTGCGGCACCGCCGGCATGGTCCGCGTGAGCGTGGCTGATCACCATCGCGTCCAACGCCGCCACCCCAACCTTTTGCAGGGATGGCAGCACCACGCGCGCGCCCAGGTCAACCACCCCCGAGCGCGGGCCTGCGTCGTAGAGCATGGCGTGATGGCGCGTGCGCAGGATCACCGCCTGCCCCTGGCCGACATCCAATTGCACCACCTCCACCTGCCCGTGCGGCACCAATGGTTTAGGGGCAAAGACGGCCAACAGCAGCATCGGCCAGCCCAGCAGCCGCAATGGCACGCCTTTGGGCAAGAGTAATAGCACCGCGCCCGTGACGCTGATCAACCAATAACCCAACGGCACGTCGGCGGGCACCCATGCTGCGCGCAGCCCGGCCAGCAGCGCCAAGCCTGTGAACAGGCCATCCAGTGCGCCACCGGCCAACCACAACAGGCCCTCTCCCACCCACGGCACCGCCAACAGTGCGGTGCCCAGCAGTGCCAACGGCAGCACCACCAGGCTGATCCACGGCACGGCAAACAGATTGGCCACCGGGGCGCTAAGGCTGATGGGCAACCCCAGCACCAGCAGCACCGGAAACAAACCGATGGCGATCAACCATTGGGGACGGGTCCAGGCCTGCCAGACGCTCCACGCGCCCAAACGCCCGCTGAACGCCAGCACCAGCACGGCCACGGCGGCAAACGACAACCAGAACCCCGGCTGCAAACTGGCCAGCGGCTCCAGCACCAGCACGGCATTGAACGCCAGTAATAACGGCCACCACACACCCAAGTGGCGAAACCGCAAACGCCACAGCAGCACCAACCCGACCATCACGCAAGCCCGCTGCACCGGAACACCGAACCCCGCCAGCAGGCCATAACCCAGCGCGGCAGCAAATGCCAGGCCGCAGGCCCACGGCAGCCAGGGCAAGGCGCGGGGCCAGCAACCGTAGCGCGCCAGCCCGGCCACCAGCGCGTAGATCAAACCGGCCAGCAAGCCAATGTGCTGGCCGGAAATCACCAACAGGTGCACCGTGCCGGTGTCCTGCAACACCCGCCAATCCTCGGTTGCCAGCCCCGAGCCGTCGCCCAGCACCAAGGCTGCCAGCCCCGCCTCGCGGCCCTGAGCATCCACCGCCAGCAGGCGCTGGCGGACGCTGTCACGCCAGGCATGGCGAGCCGGCGCCAGGCGTTGGCCATCTTTCACCGAGCCGGTGGCACCGATGCGCTGGGCCAGCAGCCAGGCCTCGTAGTCAAACCCCTGGAAGTTGAGCAGGCCCGCCGGCCGCTTGAGCGTGACCGCCAGACGCCAGCGCTCGCCGCTGTTAACCTGCGGGCCGCCATGCCAGGACAGCCGGATACGCTTGGGCAGCCGGGCCTTGCGTGACCGGCTGTCGGCCAGTTCGAAGCGCACGCCGGTGCTGGTGGTTTGCGGCAACCCGATGACGCGCCCCTCAACCCAGCGAGTCTGACCGTCCAGAGCCGGCCTTAATCGGTCGTCCAACGCCCATTGCGCGCTCATGCACGCCCAGCTCAAGCCCAACAGCAAAAACGCCAGCGGATAGGTACGAAACGGCAGCAACATCAAGGCCACTACCAACATGGCCAGCAGCCACGCGGTGGCGGGCAATGCGGGTAAAAATCGCAGCGACAACAAGCCCATTCCGAACGCGAACATCCCTGTTCTCATGAATCATCCTTTTCCAGTGATCCACTAGTCTTAGTCGGATACTTCCCGCGGCCTCTGATGTTTTGTCACAAAGTCTGAATTTTCTGTTTATAGAATGCGGGCATACTTGCCCCTCGAACTGACCTGGACCCCTTATGCCCCGGCGCTTATTCAAACGGTACATGCCCGACCCCACGAGTATCCGGGAACACAAGTCCTTACGATTTCTCGGCACGTTGTTGCATGACCCCAACCTCTGGCACCTGAACCGCCATTCCGTCGCCCGCGCCATGGCAGTGGGCCTGTTCGCGGCGTTTATCCCGATTCCGTTGCAGATGTTATTGGCGGCTGTGCTAGCGATCGCTGTGCGCGGGAATATGCCGATTGCCGTGAGCCTGGTGTGGCTGACCAACCCGATCACCATGCCGGTGGTGTTCTTCTGCACCTACCTGACCGGCGCCTGGCTGATGAACACGCCGCCGCGCAGCCTGCCCGACAACCTGACCTGGGAGTGGATCAGCAGCCAACTGGGCACACTGTGGCAGCCGTTCCTGTTGGGTTCCGTGGTGTGCGGGCTGGTGCTGGCCGCGCTGGCCTATTGCCTGACGATGGGCTACTGGCGCTGGTGGGTCGCGCATCAGTGGAAGAAGCGCAAACAACGACGCACCTGACAGCTAGCGCGCTGGCAGCCGCAGATGCACGCACAAACCTTGCGCGCTGTTCTGCGCCCACAACGTCCCACCCTGGCGCTGTACCGCATTGCGGGCGATGCTCAAGCCCAGACCAAAACCGCCATCACCCGGCCGTGAGCCTTCGAGGCGGGTGAACGGCGCAAAGATACGTTCCAAGTCCTGCTCATCAATACCGCCGCCCTGGTCTTGCAGCCAGATATGCCAATCATCGCCCTCGCGACAGCCGTCCAGCGTCACCTGCCCCTGAGCGGGGGAATGTCGGATGGCATTGCGCAGGATATTTTCCAGGGCCTGGGCCAGCGCATTCAGGTTGCCGCGCACCCAGCAGTCGACGGGCAACAGACACGGCAAACGCGCTGCTGGCCAGTCACTTTCATAACAAGCGTTTTCCCGCAGCATGTCCCACAAGGCCGGAAGCTGGATGGCTTCCTCGGGTAACCGCGTTCGCTCGCTGTCCAGCCAGGCCAGTTGCAGGCTGTCTTCCACCAGGCGCTGCATGGCGTCAATCTCCCGGCCCAGGCGCTCGCGCAACTGCGCTAGATCCTGCTCACTGTCACAGGCCACGCGCAAACGGCTCAACGGCGTGCGCAGCTCATGGGACATGTCCCGCAATAACTGTTGCTGCAACTCCACCGTGCCCTGCAAACGCTCGGACATGTGGTCAAAGGCGCGGCCCAACTCACCCAATTCATCCTGGCGGCTGGTGGCCTCGCGGGACATGCGCGTATTCAATTGATCGGCGCGCCAGGCGTTGGCCTGCTCGCGCAACTGGTTCAGCGGCATGATCAGCAGCCGATAAAGCCCCACGCACAGCAGCAAGGTAAACAAGCCGGGAATCACGCCGTTGGTCACCACGCGCCAGAACACCTGATAGCGCCCCGGCATAAAGCGCTTGGGTAATTCGATTACCAGCGAGCCGGCGCCAGGGTTGACCGGGAATGGGATTTTCACCCAGGGCAGGCCTTTGACGTGTCGGCTGACCGGCCACTCCAGCCCGCGCAGAAAAGTCAGGCGCTGGCTTTCCTTGTCGCTCAGCGGCAGGCTGCTCAGCGACTGCAAGTCGTGGCCGATCACCCCGATCCAGGTCGATTCGCGCGTAGCCATCAGCTGCAACCAGGCGTCCACGCCAGCACTGCCCTGGGTACTCCAGGCCAATTCCGCGCCCGCGGCATAGCCGCGCAAAATCTCGCGGGACTCCTCGGCCACATAGGCGTTCTGCTCTTCCATATAGCGGCCCCAGGACCAACTGAGCCAGATCATCAGCAAACAGAAGGCGATCAGCAGGCAGGCGAGCTTCCAGAATAACGAGTGCCGGCCGGGCAGCCGCTCAAAGCCCTTCATCATGGCCGCTCAGTACATAACCCTTGCCCCACACCGTGCGCACTTCGCGCTCGCTGTAGCCGATGGCCTTGAGCTTGCGGCGAATCTGGCTGATATGCATGTCCAGGCTGCGATCGTGAGGCGCGTAACCGCGCTGCAACACATGCTGGTAAAGGAAGGCTTTGCTGAGCACTTCATCGGCGCTACGGTGCAAGGTCTCGAGCAAGCGATACTCGCTGCGCGTCAGCCCGGCCCAGTGTTCTTGAAAGAACACGTCGTACAGTTCATCGTCAAAACGCAGGCTGCGTGCATCGTCGCGTGCCGGTAAACGCAGCGGCAACGGCCGCCGGTCCAGGGCCACGCGGCGCAGGATGGCTTCGATGCGTACACGCAGTTCAACCATGCTGAACGGCTTGGGCAGGTAGTCGTCCGCACCCAGGCGAAAACCGCTGATGCGATCGGCCTCGGCGCCCAGCGCAGACATGAGGATCACCGGCGTCGCATGGTGCTGGCGCAAATGGGTAAGAATCGACAAACCGTCCATGCCCGGCAGCAGGATGTCCATCAACACCACGTCGAACGCCTGGTCACGTGCCATCTGCAGGCCCTGTTGGCCGTTCTGGCACCAGGTGACCTGGAAGCCACAGCAGCCCAGTTGCTCATGCACATAGGCGCCCAATACAGGGTCGTCTTCGATTGCCAGGATACTGGGTAGGCCAACTGCGGGATTCATTAGCGTCTGCAAGTCATTCTCAATCGCTGATTATTCAAGATTAAACGGTGACAGGCAATCGCCACCCGGCTGCCAATGGTTCGAAGATTGCGCTCGGCGATTGACGTCGGAGATTGACGTCGATCATTAATTTGCGAGGTTCCACACCGCGCAAATGGCTACACTGCGCAGGTGGCGTGGGCCGGATGCCCGCGCAGATAAACGAAAACAGTGTGGTAGCAGGAGAGTGGCGTGCTTAGAAGAATGGGGATAAAAGGCCGCGTACTGTTGCTGACCTTATTACCGACTAGCCTGATGGCCCTGTTGTTGGGGGGCTATTTCACCTGGATGCAGCTGTCGGAGTTGCAGACCCAATTGCTGCAACGCGGCGAAATGATCGCCGAGCAATTGGCGCCGCTGGTGGCCCCGGCGTTGAGCAGCAAGAACACCGACCTGCTTGAACGCATCGCCACCCAGTCGCTGGAGCAACCGGACGTGCGCGCGGTGTCGTTCCTGGCACCGGACCGCTCGTCCCTGGCCCACGCCGGCCCGACCATGCTTAACCTCGCGCCGGTCGGCAACAGTTCGCACCTGCTGCAGCGCAGTGGCAATGACGCCACGCGCTACCTGCTGCCGGTGTTCGGTCGCCATCGCAACCTCGCGGGCGAATTGATCCCCGATGAAGCCGATCGCCTGCTGGGTTGGGTCGAAGTGGAGCTGTCGCACAATGGCATGTTGCTGCGCGGTTATCGCAGCCTGTTTGCCAGCCTGCTGCTGATCGCCATCGGCCTGATCTGCACGGCCGCCCTGGCGTTGCGCATCAGCCGCACGATCAACTCGCCCATCGGCCAGATCAAGCAAGCTGTGGCCCAACTCAAGGACGGCAACCTCGAAACCCGCCTGCCACCGTTGGGCAGCCAGGAGTTGGACCAATTGGCCTCGGGCATCAACCGCATGGCCGAAACCCTGCAAAATGCCCAGGAAGAACTGCAACACAGTATCGATCAGGCCACCGAAGATGTGCGTCAGAACCTGGAAACCATCGAGATCCAGAACATCGAGCTGGACCTGGCGCGCAAGGAGGCCCTGGAGGCCAGCCGGATCAAGTCGGAGTTCCTCGCCAACATGAGCCATGAAATCCGCACGCCGCTCAACGGCATCCTGGGTTTCACTCATCTGCTGCAAAAAAGCGAGCTGTCGCCGCGTCAGCTGGATTACCTGGGCACCATCGAAAAATCCGCCGACAACCTGCTGGGTATCATCAACGAGATCCTCGACTTCTCGAAAATCGAAGCCGGCAAGCTGGTGCTCGACAGTGTGCCCTTCAACCTGCGCGACTTGCTGCAAGACACCCTCACCATCCTCGCCCCCGCCGCCCATGCCAAACAGCTTGAGCTGGTCAGCCTGGTGTACCGCGACACGCCGCTGGCGCTGGTGGGCGACCCGTTGCGCCTCAAGCAGATCCTCACCAACCTGATCAGCAACGCGATCAAGTTCACCCGCGAAGGCACTATCGTTGCCCGCGCGATGGTCGAAGACGAACAGGAAGACAGCGTGCAACTGCGCATCAGTGTGCAAGACACCGGCATCGGCCTGTCGAACCAGGACGTGCGTGCGTTGTTCCAGGCCTTCAGCCAGGCCGACAACTCGCTGTCGCGCCAACCCGGCGGCACCGGCCTGGGCCTGGTGATTTCCAAGCGGCTGATCGAGCAAATGGGCGGTGAGATCGGCGTCGACAGCACACCGGGCGAAGGCTCGGAGTTCTGGATCAGCCTGAGCCTGCCCAAAACCCGCGACGACGCCGAAGACCTGCCCTCCCCGCCGCTGCTCGGCCGTCGTGTGGCCGTGCTGGAAAACCACGAGCTCGCGCGCCAGGCGTTGCAGCACCAACTGGAAGATTGCGGCCTGCAAGTCACACCGTTCAATACCCTGGAAAGCCTGACCAACGGCATCACCAGCGCACACCAGACTGAACAGGCAATCGACCTGGCAGTGCTCGGTGTCACCGCCAATGACATTCCGCCCGAACGCCTCAACCAGCATCTATGGGACCTGGAACACCTGGGCTGCAAGGTGCTGGTGCTGTGCCCGACCACCGAACAGATGTTGTTCAACCAGTCAGTGCCCAACCCCAACAGCCAGTTGCAGGCCAAACCTGCGTGTACGCGCAAACTGCGCCGTGCACTGGCCGATTTGATCAGCCCGCGCCCATTGCGCAGCGAACCCGGCGAACCGCTCTCCAGCCGAGCGCCGCGCGTACTCTGCGTGGACGACAACCCGGCCAACCTGTTGCTGGTGCAAACGTTGCTCGAAGACATGGGCGCCAAGGTGCACGCGGTCGAAAGCGGTTATGCGGCCATTGACGCGGTGAAGCAGGAAACCTTCGACCTGGTGCTGATGGACGTACAAATGCCCGGCATGGACGGGCGCCAAAGCACCGAGGCGATCCGCCAATGGGAAAGCGAACGCCACGGTACGCCGCTGCCGGTGGTCGCCCTCACCGCCCACGCCATGGCCAACGAAAAACGCGCGCTGCTGCAAAGCGGTATGGACGATTACCTGACCAAACCCATCAGCGAGCGGCAGTTGGCCCAAGTAGTGTTGAAGTGGACCGGCCTGGCCCTGCGCAATCAAGGGCCGGAGCGCGCGACTGACGGCTTGGCACCCGGCGTGCAACTGCTGGTACTGGATCATGAGGAAGGCCTGCGTCTGGCGGCCAACAAAGCCGACCTGGCCGCCGACATGCTCGCCATGCTGCTGGCCTCGCTGGAAGCCGATCGCCTGGCGATCACCGCCGCCCGTGAAGCCAAAGACAACAATGCGCTGATTGAACGCGTGCATCGCCTGCATGGCGCCACCCGCTACTGCGGCGTGCCTCAATTGCGCGCCGCCTGCCAGCGCGCGGAAACCTTGCTCAAGCAAGACGACGCCAAGGCCATCGCCGCGCTGGATGAACTGGACATGGCGATTGCGCGGTTGGCCAGTGAGGCACGGGTCAGCGCCTGAGGCTTCTCCAGGCCTGTGTTGAGCGGGCTTGTGTGGGAGCTGGCTTGTGTGGGAGCTGGCTTGTGTGGGAGCTGGCTTGTGTGGGAGCTGGCTTGTGTGGGAGCTGGCTTGTGTGGGAGCTGGCTTGCCTGCGATAGCATCAACGCGGTGAACAGCCAGGCCCAGTTGCCCGCATCGCAGGCAAGCCAGCTCCCACAAAAAGCCCGGTGCCCACATCGGCCTACCTAAAACTCAGTGATTGCAGGGAGCATTTTTAATGCGCGTCATTCTTTTCAGCAGCCAGACCTACGACCGCGACAGCTTTCTCGGCGAGCCGCTGCCGGCAGGTGTAGAGCTGCAATTCCAACCGGCCCGCCTGAACCTCGACACCGTGGCCCTGGCCGAACACCACGAAGTGGTCTGCGCCTTTATCAACGATGACCTCAGCGCACCGGTGCTGGAACACCTGGCCGCCGGCGGCACGCGCCTGATTGCCCTGCGCTCGGCCGGTTACAACCATGTCGACCTGGCCGCCGCCCAGCGCCTGGGCCTGAGTATCGTGCGCGTACCGGCCTACTCGCCCCACGCGGTGGCAGAGCATGCGGTTGCGCTGATCCTGGCCCTCAACCGCCGCTTGCACCGCGCCTATAACCGCACCCGCGATGGCGATTTCAGCCTGCACGGGCTCACCGGGTTCGATTTGGTCGGCAAAACCGTCGGCGTGGTCGGCACCGGGCAGATCGGCGCCACCTTTGCCAAGATCATGGCCGGGTTCGGCTGCCAGTTACTCGCCTACGACCCATTCCCCAATCCGCAGGTCCAGGCCCTTGGCGCCCGCTATGTAAACCTGCCAGAGCTATTGGCCCAGGCACAGATCATCAGCCTGCACTGCCCACTGACCGCCGACAGCAAACACCTGATCAACGCACGTTCCCTGGCACAGATGCAGCTTGGCGCCATGCTGATCAACACCGGACGCGGTGGCCTGGTGGACACGCCAGCCTTGATCGAGGCCCTCAAGAACGGCCAACTCGGCTACCTGGGCCTGGATGTGTATGAGGAAGAGGCCCAGTTGTTTTTCGAGGATCGCTCCGACCTGCCGCTGCAGGACGACGTACTCGCACGCCTGCTGACCTTTCCCAACGTGATCATCACTGCCCACCAGGCATTCCTGACCCGTGAAGCCCTGGCGGCAATCGCAGCCACCACGCTGGCCAACATTGCCGCGTGGGCCGATGGCCAGCCGCAGAACCTTGTGCAAGGTTGATCAGCGGTCATATACCAGGCTCATGATAGGCCGGCACCCGTGATAGGATGCCGCGCCTATTTGGAGGATCCATGGCCGAACACGATTTCCGCTTCAGCTTGCTGAGCCCGCAACACACCCTGATCGAATGCCGCGCCCTGGTGCCGGGCCGTTACCAGGTCACCGGCAACGGTGGTTCGATCAAGCATGGCGACGTCTTGATCGTCACCCTGCGCGGCAGTAAAACCCTGTCGATGCGCCTGACCGTCGAAGGTGACGCGCGCTATTCCATTCGCCCGGCGGGCCAGTGGGTCGCCATGGCCCAGGGGCCGAAATTCGGCGAGCTGGAAATTCACACCTGGAAGGTCAACTGCGACAGCTGCGACAGCTTGCTGGAGTTTGAATTCGCCGTGGAAACCAAGCTGGCCAAAGAGCCGCTGCAACCGGCCGCCAATGCGCGCATCAAGGAACTGGGCTGGGCCAGCGAAGGCGACAAGCACCGCTGCCCGAAATGCCAGCAGGCTGCGCAATGAAAGGCCTGCTGCTCGCCGCCCTCGGTGTGGCCCTGACGGGCTGTGCCGGTGACGCGGTAAAGCTGCAGCAAGACCACAGCTACGTGGTGGAGTGGATTGGCGAACGGCCGTTGATGGATTACGCGCACCTGACCGTCACCCTCGGCGCCGATGGCCGCGCCTACGGCAATGGCGGCTGCAACCACTGGTTTGCGCCGTACACCGTCGAAGGCCGGACGCTCAGTTTCGGCAAGATCGGCAGCACCCGCAAACTCTGCGCCGAAGCCTTGATGGAGCAGGAGCACCGCTTCTTCCAGGCCCTGCAAGGTGTGCAGCGCTGGGATATCTCACCGATCGAGCAGACGCGCTTCTGGCCGGCTGAAGGCAAGCCGATTCGACTGTGGCTGGAAGAAGGCTGATCGAAAGTCAGACTGGATCGGCTTTTCTGTGGGAGCTGGCTTGCCTGCGATAGCATCACCGCGGTGTACCTGATACACCGCGCCAACCGCATCGCAGGCAAGCCAGCTCCCACAGATTTAACCACGCAGGGCTTTGAGCTTGGCCAACACGCCTTCTGCCGTCTGCTCACCCATCAGCTGTTCACGCACCTTGCCTTTGTCATCAATGATGTAAGTCACCGGCAGCGCCTCGCTGCGTGGAATATCGAAAATCTCTTCCGGGTTCTGCGCCAGCACCGTGAACTTGATCCCCAGCTTCTCGCTGGCGGCCTTGAGTTCTTCACCCTGTACGTTGTCGAAATTGACCCCGAACACCCCCACGTTCTGGCCTTTCAACTGTTCGGCCAAGGTGTTCAGTTCCGGAATTTCCGTGCGGCACGGGCCACACCATTCGGCCCAGTAATTGACCACCACCCATTGTTTGTCCAGGCGTTCGGCCGCCACTTTCTTGCCATATTGGTCAACGCCGTAATCGTTACCGCAGCCGCTGAGCAGCAGGGTTGTGATGATCGCCAATGCACCGATCAGTCGCCTAGTCATGGGGAAATCCTTCGCAAAAAATGAACGTTGGCTGCGACCTATCGCCTCTTACGGTTTAAGGACGGGGCGCCGCGCAGGTAGAATACCCGCCACCTTACGCAAGATGCGACCCGCACATGACCGATCTGACGCTTTATCACAACCCGCGCTGCTCGAAATCGCGCGGTGCGCTTGAACTGCTCGAAGCCCGCGGCCTGACCCCGACCGTTGTGCGCTACCTCGAAACGCCGCTGGACGCCGCGCAACTCAAGGCCTTGCTCAGCAAACTGGGGATCAGCGCACGCCAACTGCTGCGCACCGGCGAAGACGAATACAAAACCCTCAACCTGGCCGACGCCAGCCTCAGCGAGGCGCAGTTGATTGCCGCGATTGCCGAGCACCCGAAGCTGATGGAACGCCCGATCCTGGCAACCGCCGACAAAGCCATCATCGGCCGCCCACCGGAAAACGTGCTGGAGTTGCTGCCGTGACCGCGCCCTATGTGCTGGTGCTGTATTACAGCCGCAATGGCTCGGTCAGCGAAATGGCTCGGCAGATTGCCCGCGGCATCGAGCAAGGCGGCCTCGAAGCCCGCCTGCGTACCGTACCGGCGATTTCCACCGAGTGCGAAGCCGTGGCGCCGAGCATCCCGGACGAAGGCGCGTTGTATGCAAGCCTGGATGATCTGAAGAATTGCTCGGGCCTGGCCCTGGGCAGCCCGACGCGCTTTGGCAACATGGCCGCGCCGCTCAAGTACTTCCTCGATGGCACCAGCAACCTGTGGCTCACCGGCGCACTCGTCGGCAAGCCAGCCGGCGTGTTCACCTCCACCGCCAGCCTGCACGGCGGCCAGGAAACCACACTGATGTCGATGCTGCTGCCGCTGCTGCACCACGGCATGCTGATCACCGGCCTGCCCTACAGCGAACAAGCCTTGCTCGACACCCAGGGCGGCGGCACGCCATATGGCGCCAGCCACCATTCCGGGCCGGACGGCAAACGCATGCTCGATCAACACGAAATCACCCTGTGTCGGGCACTCGGCCTGCGCCTGGCCACTACCGCCATGCTGCTGGAGAACGGCCGTGGCCAGAAAGCCTAAGGTCCTGCCGCCCCAGGCGTGGCTGGAGCCACGGGTCAAGGTGGCACGCGTGCTGAGCTTGTTGGCTTTTCTAGGGCTGGTGGGTTTGCTGTGCGTGTATTACCTGTTCATCGCCGACCTGCACGGTGCGCGCCCGTGGGTGATTCTGCTGATCGAGCTGGTGCCGCTGCTGGTACTGGCGCCGGGGATGCTGCTGGGCAGCGCGCGTGGGCATTCGTGGATGTGCTTTGTGGTAAACCTGTATTTCATCAAGGGCGCACTGGCGGCGTATGACCCGAACCGCCAGTGGTTCGGGGTGCTGGAGATGCTGGCGAGCCTGGCGGTGTTTTGTACCGCGCTGTTATATGTGCGGTGGCGGCATCAGTTGAATCGGCGGTTGGCGCAAGTCTGATAGGAATTTGGCGCCGGACAGTCAGTCTTCGCGAGCAAGCCCGCTCCCACATTTATCCGAGTACATCCTTTGGAATGCGGTCGAATGTGGGAGCTGGCTTGCCTGCGATAGCCTCACCTCGGTCTCAATGATTCACCGTGTAGGCCAGCATCATCGACAACTGGCACATCGGCCGGCCACTCTCGGCATGCCATTGGTTAAACGCACCCTGCACCGTCGCCAAATCCCGCAGGCTGGTCGGCGCCTTGTCGACGATCTTCTGTGCATTCAAGGCCGCGACCACGTCATCACTCGGCACAAACGTGTCCTTGCCGACCATGCGCAAAAAGCGCGGCGCCGACAGCCCGCCCAACTGGTGGCCGTGCTTGCTCAGGTACTTCCACAAGCTGACAATATCGGTCACCGGCCAGTCGGCGATAAACGCGCCGAAGCTGCCTTTTTCCTGCTCGATATCCAGCATCATCTGCGCATTGCGCGGCACGCTCTTGAGCTTGCCCAGGTGACGGATGATGCGCGCGTCCTGCATCAGGCGCTCCAGGTGCTCAGCGCCCATCAGCACGACTTTTTCCGGATCGAAGCCGAAGAACACCTGCTCGAACGCCGGCCATTTGGCATCCACCACACTGTGCTTCAAACCCGCGCGAAATACGCGCAGCGCCAGGGTCGACAGGTAGCGATCATCACTGATCTTGCGCAATTGCGCCGGGGTCTTGGGTACCGGCAGGTGGGCTTCCAGCTCGGCCGCTGAACCAAAGCGGTTCAGACAATATTCGTGCAGCCACTTGTAATCGCGCATGCCCTCTCCTGGCAGTTGAATGGAAAACGGCGCCCGTGAGCGCCGTCTTTCAGAGCGTTGAAACGTCTTAGAGGTTCACCACATTGACGAAGCGCGAAGCGGCGGTTTCGTCAATTTTAAGGCTGCTGAAATCGAACAGGTTGCGATCGGCCAGTTGCGACGGCTGCACATTCTGCAAGCTGCGGAAGATGCTTTCGGTGCGGCCTGGGGTTTTGCGCTCCCAGTCCACCAGCATGTCCTTGACCACCTGGCGCTGCAGGTTTTCCTGAGAGCCGCACAGGTTGCACGGGATGATCGGGAATTGCTTGAAGTCGGAGTAGGCCTGGATGTCTTTCTCGTTGCAATACGCCAGCGGGCGGATCACCACGTTGCGCCCGTCATCGGCACGCAGCTTGGGCGGCATGGCCTTGAGCGAGCCGTTGAAGAACATATTGAGGAAGAAGG
The DNA here is from genome assembly GCF_012985495.1 of Pseudomonas sp. WS 5146. Classification (NCBI taxonomy): domain Bacteria; kingdom Pseudomonadati; phylum Pseudomonadota; class Gammaproteobacteria; order Pseudomonadales; family Pseudomonadaceae; genus Pseudomonas; species Pseudomonas sp. WS 5146. The sequence continues at coordinate 56,767 of NZ_JAAQWL010000013.1, read as the reverse complement.
TCTCAACGATGTCATCACGGTGATGCCCCAGGGCCATCTTGGTCGCGCCGATCTCATCGGCAAAGGTGTAGAGCGTGCCACGGCGCAGGCGTGAGCACAGCGAGCAGGTAGTTTTGCCCTCTGGGATCAGCTCCTTGACCACCGAGTAGGTGTCTTTTTCGACAATGTGGTACTCGACGCCCAGGTCTTTCAAGTAGGCCGGCAGCACGTGTTCGGGGAAGCCCGGTTGTTTCTGGTCCATGTTGACGGCGACGATCTCGAACTGGATCGGCGCGACCTTTTGCAGGTGCAGCAGCACGTCGAGCATGGTGTAGCTGTCTTTGCCGCCGGAGAGGCAGACCATGACCTTGTCGCCGTCCTCGATCATGTTGAAATCGGCGACCGCTTCCCCGGCCAGGCGACGCAGGCGTTTTTGCAGTTTGTTCTGGTTGACCGTAAGAGTGCCCATGGCGCTTGGATCCGCTAGAGGTGTGTGACGAAAAGCGCAGCATTTTACGCAAAAATACTTCAATGGGCGACGCCGATCCAATGTGGGAGCTGGCTTGCCTGCGATGGCGGTGTGTCAGCAACTAATACATCACTGATCCACCGCTATCGCAGCGATGCGGCGACCCGACAAGCCAGCTCCCACAGTAGGCCCAGTGGTCACTGACAGACCTCACCGCGATTAGCGCCCATGTTTACAGCGCAATTTGCTCTAAAGCCCTACAGTTTTTCCGGTCATCACTTCCTATACTGCGACGTAAGGTCGCACAACTATCCAGGACCTTATGTGGCCATTTGGCCCGTGGGCGCTCCGATGGGGGGCGATGGTAATAACGACAGGAGTGACTGGCATGATCCATCACGTCGTGGGGCTGTTTACCCATCCCGACCAGGAATGGCGGGAAATTCGTGGCGATAAGGAAGAAAGTATCGGCCACATGTACCTCACTCACACTTTGATTCTCGCGGCGATCCCCGCCGTATCGGCCTTTATCGGCACCACCCGGGTCGGCTGGGTGATCGGCAGCCGCGCCCCGGTCATGTTGACCCAGGAAAGTGCGTTGTGGATGACCCTCATGTCCTACGCGGCGATGCTCGGCGGCGTGGCGGTGATGGGCGCATTCATCCATTGGATGGCCCGCACCTACGACGCCAGCCCCAGCATGGCGCGCTGCGTAGCGTTTGCCACCTACACCGCGACCCCGCTGTTTATCGGCGGGCTGGCGGCGCTCTATCCGCATATGTGGCTGGGCATGGTCGTGGGCACGGCGGCTATCTGTTACACGGTGTACTTGCTGTATGTGGGGCTGCCGACGTTTATGAACATCGACCCGGACGAGGGCTTTCTGTTTTCCAGCTCGGTTTTGGCCGTGGGCCTGGTGGTACTGGTGGCAATCATGGCGTTTACCGTGATCGTCTGGGGGCTGGGCGTAGGCCCGATCTACACCAACTAAGCTGATCAACCGCAGGCAAAGCCACCGCAAGGTGGCTTTGTGCGTCATGCATGACCATTCGGCGCCTGACAGATTCGGAAACACCTGCTTTTGCGGCATACTGGACGTCTCTGGAGATATGGTCAGCATGCCCGAGCAACTCAATACCCGCGTCGAAGATTGTTTCCTACAAGCCGAATCATTTTTTAAACGAAGCTTCAAACGCCCCCAGGTCAGCCTCAAGCTGCGGGGCCAGAAGGCCGGTGTCGCGCATTTGCACGAGAACCTGCTGCGCTTCAACCCACAGTTGTACCGCGAAAACAGCCAGCACTTCCTCAAACAGACCGTGGCCCATGAGGTGGCGCATCTGATCGCCCACCAGTTGTTTGGCGAGCGCATCCAACCCCATGGCGAGGAATGGCAGCTGATCATGCGCGGGGTTTACGAACTGCCGCCGGATCGTTGCCACACCTATGAGATCAAGCGCCGCCAAGTGACCCGGTATATCTATCGCTGCCCGTGTGCCGACAGCGATTTCCCGTTTTCGGCCCAGCGGCATGGGCTGGTGAATCAGGGGCGGCGGTATTTGTGCAGGCGGTGTCGGCACACCTTGGTATTCACCGGGGAAACTCGGGTGGAGTAAGGGCCTCATCGCAGGCCCGATCAGTCACCCAACAACCTTGGCCCGCCGCAACTCGTCTATCCGCTGAGCACTGAGCCCCAACTCAGCCAGCACTTCATCACTGTGCGCCCCCACCGCCACGCCAATATGCCGAGGCTGCGGCAACCCCTCGGAAAATTTCAGCGGGCAAGCCAGTTGCGCCTGGGTCGAGCCATCACCCCGTGGCACCTGGCTGACCAGCTCGCGCGCCTTCAACTGTGGATGCTCCAGCGCTTCACTCAGGCTCAGCACCGGCTCGACACACGCATCCACCCCGGCGAACAACTCACGCAGCTCGTCAAAGCTGCGCTTCTCAAACTCGACCTGTAACGCCAGCTTCAGGGCTTTTTGCTGCTCGGGTTTCAAGCTTTGCATGGCCAGCTCCGGCCTTCCCAACGTTTCGCACAATTGCCGCATAAACGCCGGTTCCAGGCTACCCACCGACATCCAGCGCCCATCACGCGTGCGATAGTAATCGTAGAAGCTGCCGCCGTTGAGCACATGGCTCTCCCAATCCGGCTCGACCCCACAGGCCAGGTAGCCCGCACCGGCCATGGCATTCAGGCTGAACGAGCAATCGGTCATGCTCACATCCAGGTATTGGCCGACGCCACTGTGCTGGCGGGCAATAACGGCGGCGAGCAACCCCACCACAGCGTGCAACGAACCACCGCCGACATCCGCCAATTGCACGCCCAGCGGCAACGGCCCGCTGTCCTGGCGGCCGGTGTAACTGGCCACGCCAGCCAACGCGAGGTAGTTGATATCGTGCCCGGCGCGGTCTTTATAAGGCCCGGTTTGACCGTAGCCGGTGATCGACACATAAATCAGCCGGGGGTTGAGCGCCTTCAGCGCCTCATAACCCAGGCCCAGACGCTCCATTACCCCAGGCCGGAATTGCTCAAGGACAATGTCATAGTCCTTGACCAGCTCACGCACGATCTGCAGCGCCTCGGCCTGCTTGAGGTCCAGTGCCAGGCTGCGCTTGTTGCGATTGAGGTATGCGTGGCTCGCCGAGGTGCCCTGGTCATGGGGCGGCAGCACGCGTAACAGGTCCATACGCGTGGGCGATTCAATACGCAGCACCTCGGCACCCATGTCCGCCAGCAACAAGGACGCGAACGGGCCAGGCAGCAAGGTGGAAAAATCCAGCACTTTGAGGGACGCCAAGGGACCTGACATAAAGACTCCATTTGGGTAGCGACTGCCCACAGCCTAGGCAGCCTTGCGCCTGGCGGCAATCGTCAGAACGATCAGCGACAGTGACCGTTTTGATCACGGCGGGCTTTTTCGCGGCGGCGGCTTTATCATTGGCTCAGGTTTGCTTGCAGAGTGTTCCATGAAGTTTGCGATTGCAGTATTTTCCGCCGCCCATGCGCCCTCCTCGCGCCGCGCCTTGCTGTTCGCCCAGGCAGCGCTTGCCGGTGGGCATGAGATTGTGCGGCTGTTTTTTTATCAGGACGGCGTGTACAGCGCTGCCAATAACATCGTTGCGCCCCAGGATGAGCAGGACATTGCCCGCCAGTGGCGTGAGTTTGTCAGCCTGCATCAGCTCGACGGCGTGGTGTGCATCGCCGCCGCCTTGCGCCGTGGCGTACTCAATACTGAGGAAGCCACGCGTTATCAACGCAGCGCGGTGAACCTCGACGCGCCGTGGGCGTTGTCGGGCCTGGGGCAGTTGCATGACGCCATCCAGGCTGCCGACCGCCTGATCTGTTTTGGAGGGCCGTGAGATGGCCAAGTCTTTATTGGTGATCAGCCGCCAGGCACCGTGGTCCGGGCCAAGTGCGCGCGAGGCGCTGGATATCGTATTGGCCGGTGGCGCTTTTGACCTGCCGATCGGCCTGCTGTTTATGGACGATGGCGTGTTCCAGCTGGCAACCCATCAGGATGCCAAGGCCGTGCAGCAAAAAGACCTCAGCGCCAACCTGCAGGCGTTGGGCCTGTTCGGCATTGATGAGGTGTTTGCTTGCAGCCACAGCCTTGCCGAACGCAGCCTCGCAACACCTGCCAGCGCGCAGGCGCTGGACAGCGCCGCGATCGCCGAATTGATTGACCGTTATGACCAGGTGATGACCCTCTGATGTCGACTTTGCATGTGGTATCTCACTCCCCGTTTACCGATAGCCGCCTGGCCAGTTGCCTGCGCGTGTGCGGCGCCGAGGACGCCATCCTGCTGTGTGGCGATGGCGCTTACGGCCTGCACAACGCAGCCCTGCAAACCCGGGGCGTGAAGGTCTTTGTCCTGGCCGAAGACATGCAGGCACGCAACCTGCCCCTGCCGGACTGGGCCGACAGCGTCGACTACCCAGGTTTTGTGCAGCTGTCGATCGACTACGACAAGGTCAACACCTGGTTATGAACACCCTGACCGTAGGCGAACGCACGCTGGAACTGGACAAGGACGGCTACCTCGTCAACCTGGATGACTGGTCCATCGACGTGGCCAATGCCCTGGCCGCCGCTGAACCCCTGGAATTGACCGCCGAACATTGGGAAATCCTCGAACTGCTGCGCGGGTTTTACGCAGAATTTCAGCTGTCCCCGGCCACACGCCCGCTGATCAAGTACACCGCTTTAAAGCTCGGCACGGACAAGGGCAACAGCCTGCACCTCAACAAACTCTTCAATGGCACCCCCGCCAAACTTGCCGCCAAGCTGGCGGGCCTGCCCAGGCCGACGAATTGCTTATGACCGACTTTGCCCCGCTGACCCTTGAAACCCCCGCCGAGCACCCGTTTGCGCAGTTCGTGCGCATCCTGGGCAAAGGCAAGCGCGGCGCGCGCAACCTCACCCGTGAGGAAGCCCGCGAAGCCATGGGCATGTTGCTCGACGAAAAAGTCGAAGACACCCAGCTCGGCGCCTTCCTGATGCTGCTGCGCCATAAGGAAGAAAGCCCGGAAGAGCTCGCCGGTTTCACCGAAGCCGTGCGCGAGCGCCTGAATGCGCCAGCGCTGAATGTGGATGTCGATTGGCCGACCTACGCCGGTAAAAAACGCCATCTGCCGTGGTATCTGTTGGCGGCCAAGTGCCTGGCGCAAAACGGGGTGCGCATTCTGATGCACGGCGGTGGTGCCCATACGGCGGGCCGCTTGTACACCGAGCAATTGTTGCAAGGCCTGCAAATCCCGCTGTGTCGCAATTGGCAACAGGTCGAGACGGCGTTCGAGCAAGGCAACCTGGCGTTTATCCCGCTGGGTGACTGGGCGCCACAACTGCAACGCATGATCGATTTGCGTAACACCTTGGGCCTGCGCTCACCGATTCACTCCCTGGCGCGCCTGCTCAACCCGCTGAATGCACGTTGCGGCCTGCAAAGCATTTTCCACCCCGGTTACCAGGGCGTACACCGCGATGCCAGCGGCCTGCTGGGCGATAATGTGATTGTGGTGAAGGGAGATGGCGGCGAAGTCGAGATCAACCCGGACACCCTCAGCCATTTGTATGGCACCACCGGTGGCCAGAGCTGGGACGAAGAGTGGCCCGCCCTCTCCGCCCAGCGGCACGTCAAACCGGCCAGCCTGGAACCCGAGCATTTAAAAGCCTTGTGGCGCGGTGATGTCGAGGACAGTTACCCGCAACTCGCGCTGATCGCAACCATGGCCCTGGCCCTGCGCGGCCTCGGCCACGCTCGTGAACAGGCGTTCGAATTGGCCCAGCAGTACTGGGATGCGCGGGACAAATCGATTTAATCGATAATTCCCGCCCGGTCTTTGCGCTTTTAGTTCGAACTCATCCCTTTAGACTGGGCTCCAACGCTTATTAGCCAAGGAGCCAGTCATGGGTTTGCTGATCGAAGGACACTGGAAAGACCAGTGGTACGAAAGTAGCGCAGACGGCGCGTTCCAGCGCGAGCAGGCGCAACGGCGCAATTGGGTGACCGCCGATGGCGAGCCCGGCCCCAGCGGCGACGGCGGTTTCAAAGCCGAGGCCGATCGCTATCACCTGTATGTTTCCCTGGCCTGCCCGTGGGCCCATCGCACGCTGATCCTGCGCAAACTCAAGGGTTTGGAAAGCTTGATCGACGTATCTGTGGTCAGTTGGCTGATGCTGGAAAATGGCTGGACCTTCGACAAGGCTCACGGCTCGACGGGCGATAAGCTCGACGGCTTCGACTTCATGCACCAGCGCTACACCGCAGACACCGCCGATTACACCGGGCGTGTCACCGTACCAGTGCTGTGGGACAAGAAGCTCAAGCGCATCGTCAGCAATGAATCGGCGGAGATCATCCGCATGTTCAACAGCGCGTTTAACGGGCTGACCGGCAATACTCTGGATTTCTACCCCGAAGCCCTGCGCTCGACAATCGATACGCTGAACGAGCGCATCTACCCCGCGGTGAACAATGGCGTGTACCGCGCAGGGTTTGCCACCTCGCAGCAGGCGTATGAAAGCGCATTTGATGATGTGTTTACCGAGCTGGATCGCCTGGAACAGCACTTGGCTGAGCAGCGCTACCTGGCCGGTGAATACCTGACCGAAGCCGATGTGCGGCTGTTCACCACGCTGATTCGCTTTGATGCGGTGTATTACAGCCACTTCAAATGCAACCTGCGGCGGATTGCCGATTATCCGAACTTGTCGAACTGGCTAAGGGAGCTGTATCAGTGGCCGGGCGTGGCCGAGACGGTGGATTTTGCGCATATCAAGGGGCATTACTATGCGAGCCATCGGACGATCAACCCCACCGGGATTGTGCCGAAGGGGCCGTTGCTGAGGTTTGATGCCGAGCATGATCGGGCGCGGTTGAGCGGTAAAGGTGTCTGGAACTGAAAACACCTTGTGGCGAGGGAGCTTGCTCCCGTTGGGCTGCGCAGCGGCCCCAATAAAAACACCGCGTTCTGCCAGGCAAAACGCGGTGTTTGGTTTTAGGGCCGCTTCGCAGCCCAACGGGAGCAAGCTCCCTCGCCACATTAAGATCACTCACCACAGCGGCGATGTCAGACCTGGGATTGCGCGCCTTCAAACCACTTGAGTTTCTCGCGCAACACCACCACCTCACCGACAATCACCAGTGTCGGCGCATGCACTTCATGCTCCGCCACCATGCGCGGCAAATCCGCCAATGTGCCAGTAAAGACACGCTGGTTGGACGTGGTGCCCTGCTGGATCAACGCCGCCGGGGTATCCGCCGCGCGCCCGTGCTTGATCAGTTGCTCACAGATGATCGGCAAGCCGATCAGGCCCATGTAGAACACCAACGTTTGCGACGGCCCCACCAGGTCATGCCAGGGCAGGTCCGAGGTCCCGTTCTTTAAATGCCCGGTGATAAAGCGCACCGACTGCGCATAGTCACGGTGCGTCAGCGGAATCCCCGCATACGCCGCGCAACCGCTGGCTGCCGTGATCCCCGGCACCACCTGGAACGGGATGCCATGGGCCGCCAGTTCTTCGATCTCTTCGCCGCCACGGCCGAAGATGAACGGATCGCCACCTTTGAGTCGCAGCACACGCTTGCCCTGCTTGGCCAGGTCCACCAGTTGCTGGTTGATCTGGTCCTGCGGCACGGCATGGTCGGCGCGACGCTTGCCGACGTAGATACGCTCGGCGTCACGTCGGCACAGCTCAAGAATCGCCGGCGCTACCAGGCGGTCATACAGCACCACGTCGGCTTGCTGCATCAGGCGCAAGGCGCGGAAGGTCAGCAGGTCCGGATCACCTGGGCCTGCACCGACCAAATAGACTTCGCCCGGCGCGTACGGCGGCGCGCCGTTGACCTTTTCGATCAACAGACGCTCAGCTTCATCGCCCTGCCCGGCCAATTGACGGTCGGCGATCGGGCCTTGGAAAACCTCCTCCCAAAAGGCCCGACGCTGCTGCACATCCGGGTACAAACCTTTGACCTGGGCGCGAAAACGCGCCGCCAAACCGGCCAACTGGCCATAAGTCGACGGAATCCAGGTTTCTAGCTTGGCGCGGATCAAGCGCGCCAGCACCGGCGCATCGCCGCCGCTGGACACCGCAATCACCAAGGGTGAACGGTCGACAATCGCCGGGAAGATCACGCTGCACAGGGCTGGCGCGTCCACCACATTGACCGGTACGCACCGGCGCTTGCCATCGCTGGACACTTGCGCGTTCAGCGGCTCGTCGTCCGTGGCCGCGATAATCAGAACGCAGCCGTCAAGGTCGGCCTCCTGATAACCGCGCAGAATCAGGTCCCCGCCACTGCCCAGCACCAGTTCTCGCAACTGGTCTTCGATCTGGGGAGCAACCACCCGCAGCAACGCACCGGCGTCGGCCAGCAGCCGGGATTTGCGCAAGGCAATCTCCCCGCCACCGACGACCAACACACGACTGCCGCGCAGGTTATGAAACAGCGGCAGAAATTCCATTTAGCCGATGACCTCAACGCCGCCCATGTACGGCTTGAGCACTTCCGGCACGCGGATGGAACCGTCGGCCTGCTGGTAGTTTTCCAGCACGGCCACCAGGGTACGGCCTACGGCCAGGCCCGAACCGTTGAGGGTGTGTACCAGTTCCGGCTTGCCGGTTTCCGGGTTGCGGAAACGCGCCTGCATGCGACGGGCCTGGAAATCACCGCAGTTGGAGCACGACGAAATTTCGCGGTACTTGTCCTGGCTCGGCACCCACACTTCGAGGTCGTAGGTTTTTACAGCGCTGAAACCCATGTCGCCGGTGCACAGCGCCAGTACGCGGTAAGGCAGCTCCAGCAGTTGCAGGACGCGCTCGGCGTTGGCGGTCAGGCCTTCCAGGGCTTCCATGGAGGTCGACGGTTCAACAACCTGCACCATTTCAACTTTGTCGAACTGGTGCTGGCGGATCATGCCGCGCGTGTCACGCCCCGAAGCGCCGGCTTCGCTACGGAAACACGGGCTGTGGGCCACGAACTTGATCGGCAGCTGCTTGGCGTCGAGGATTTCGCCGGCGACGATGTTGGTCAGCGACACTTCGGCGGTCGGGATCAGGTACAGGTCGGCTTCGCCGTCGCGGCTGATCTTGAACAGATCCTCCTCGAACTTAGGCAATTGGCTGGTGCCCATCAGCGCCGGCGCCTGCACCAGATACGGCGTGTAGGCTTCTTCGTAGCCGTGTTCAGCGGTGTGCAGGTTGATCATGAACTGCGCCAGGGCACGGTGCATGCGCGCGATCGGGCCGCGCAGCAGAGCAAAGCGTGCGCCGGACATTTTGGCGGCCGTTTCGAAATCCAGGCCGCCGGTCAGTTCGCCCAACGCAACGTGATCCTTGATCTCGAAATCAAAGGCTTTTGGCGTGCCCCAACGGCGCACTTCGACGTTGCCGTCTTCGTCTTCACCAATGGGCACGGATTCGTGCGGAATATTCGGGATGCCCAGCAGGATCGAATCCAGCTCGGTCTGAATGCCTTCCAGCTCGACTTTGCCGTCGGACAGCTCGGTGCCCATGCGCTCGACGTCCGCCATCAACGGCGCGATGTCTTCGCCACGCTGCTTGGCCTGACCGATGGATTTGGAACGCGCATTACGCTCAGCCTGCAGTGCTTCGGTGCGGGTCTGGACGGTCTTGCGCTGTTCTTCCAGCGCTTCGATGCGCGCAACATCCAAGGCAAAGCCACGGGATGCCAGGCGGTCCGCTACGTCCTGAAGGTTGCTACGTAACAGTTTGGAATCGAGCATGTCGGTCTCTCGTTTATCAAAGTTTGGTCAAGGACAGGCCAGCCCAGGTGGCGAGCAGCCCGCCGAACACGCTGATGCCCAGGTAACCGAAAGCTACCAAAGCTTGCCCGCTTTCCAGCAGGCGCACCGTATCCAGTGAAAAGGATGAAAAGGTCGTAAGACCGCCTACAAAACCGACAATCAAGCCGGCGCGAACCTCAATCGGCACTTCGGGGCGCAACAGGAACCAGCCGTACAACAGGCCGATAATCAGGCAACCCACCAGGTTGACCGCCAGAGTGGCCGCATAAAAATGCTTCGGCCAATTGGCGCTGACCCAAGTGCCAGTGGCGAAACGCAATAATGTACCAGCGATGCCCGCGGCGGACACGGCAAGAATGGTCTTGAGCACTACTTTCTCCGCTGTTTTGGGCTGAGACGGTCGAGTTGGGCCAGGTGATTGAGCTTTTCACCGATTTTCAGCTCCAGGCCACGCGGCACCGGCTGATACAGCGGCAAGGGCTCAAGCTCATCGGGGAAGTAGTCTTCGCCGGCCGCGTAGGCGTCCGGCTCATCGTGGGCATAGCGGTATTCGTCGCCATAACCCAACTGTTTCATAAGCTTGGTCGGCGCATTGCGCAGGTGCATCGGCACCTCAAGAGAGCCGTATTCGGCAGCGGCGCGCAGGGCGGATTTGAAGCCCATGTACACCGCGTTGCTTTTTGGCGCGCAGGCCAGGTAGGTGATGGCCTGGGCCACGGCCAACTCGCCTTCCGGGCTACCCAGGCGCTCCTGCACATCCCAGGCGGCCAGGCACAGGCTCAAGGCGCGCGGGTCGGCGTTGCCGATGTCTTCGCTGGCCATGCGTACCACGCGGCGCGCCAGGTACAGCGGGTCGCAGCCACCGTCGATCATGCGTGCAAACCAGTACAACGCGCCGTCAGGGTTGGAGCCACGCACAGACTTGTGCAGTGCCGAGATCTGATCGTAAAAGGCTTCGCCGCCCTTGTCGAAACGGCGGCGCGTGTCGCCGAGCAGGCTTTGCAACAGGTCGACGCCAATCTCACTGCCGTCTTCGGCCAAATCCGAGGCATTCTCCAGCAGGTTCAGAAAGCGGCGACCATCGCCATCGGCGGCGGCCAGCAGAATTTTGAAGCCTTCTTCGCTGACACTCAGCTGGCGCTTGCCCAAGCCCTTGTCTTCGCTCAGGGCACGATGCAGCAGCTTTTGCATCGCCGCTTCGTCCAGGCTCTTGAGCACATAGACACGCGCTCGCGAGAGCAAGGCATTGTTGAGTTCAAACGAAGGGTTTTCGGTGGTAGCGCCAATAAAGATTAACGTACCGTCTTCGACATACGGCAAAAACGCGTCTTGCTGCGACTTATTGAAACGATGCACTTCGTCGACAAACAGGATGGTGCGCTTGCCGTATTGCCCAGCCTGTTGCTTGGCAACTTCTACCGCCTGGCGAATCTCTTTGACCCCGGCCAGTACCGCCGAAACCGTTTCGAAATGTGCATCCGAGACTTTCGCCAGCAGCCGCGCCAGGGTGGTTTTACCCACGCCCGGCGGCCCCCAGAAAATCATCGAGTGCAGCGCACCCTGCTCCAGGGCTTCACGCAAAGGCTTGCCGCGAGCGAGCAGGTGTTCCTGCCCGACGTACTCATCCAGGTTGGTCGAGCGCAAACGCGCCGCCAGAGGCTGAGCAATCGGGTCACTTCGAAACAAATCCATGGGCAGCGTTTGAAACCTCTAGACAGGTTATTCCTGGATCACGTCGGCACCCTTGGGGATGACGAACTTGAACTTGGATGCGTCCACTGGCTGGTTAGCCTTGACGCCGGAGAACAGGATATCGGTCCGCTGGCCCACGCTGTCGATCAGGCGCATGTTGTTGATCACGCCATTGCCGAACGACAGGTTCAGGCTGTCAAACAGCGTGTCCTTGGATTTAGGCTTGAGGGTGAACTCGATCACGTTGCTGGTTTGCTTGGAGGTGATATCGAAGCTGTCGTTGATCTTTGATACATCGCCCGACAGCAGCAGCGCCGGCGTCTGGTTCAAACGAGGGTCGAGCTTCTTGATGGTCGCCTGCTCCAGGTCCGGGTCCCACAGGGTGACCTTCTGGCCATCGGAAACAATCGTCTGCTCGGCCTTGCCTTCGGTGTGCCAGTAGAACAGACCAGGACGCTGTACGGCCATTTCGCCTTCGGTTTGCTGCAACTGGGTGCCGCCGGCATCCAGGGTCAACTGGGAGAAGCGTGCGGTCAGGGTCTTGGACTTGTCCAGCAGGTTAGTCAGGCTGGCCACCGAGGCCGGATCAGCGTGGGCCGAAACAGCAGTCAGGGCCAGTGCAGGCAACAACAGCATGCGGATAAAGCGCATGGGAATCCTCATTGAGTCGTCAAGGCGCGCTGCGTGTTGCCACGCAGCACGGAATCAGTCGCGCATCTGCCCGGGAGCGATGACTTCACGCGAACCGTTGGTGTTCATGGCGGTTACGACGCCAGCGTTTTCCATGGATTCGATCATGCGGGCGGCGCGGTTGTAACCGATTTTGAGCTTGCGCTGCACCGCAGAGATCGAAGCGCGACGGCTTTCGAGTACGAATGCCACGGCTTCGTCGTAGAGCGCGTCGGTTTCGGCATCGTCATCACCGCTGCTACCGCCGTCGAAGCCGCTGCCGGCCTCTTCGACGCCTGCGAGGATGTCGTCGTTGTATTCCGGCGCGCCGCGCAGCTTCCAGGCTTCCACCACGCGGTGAACTTCATCATCGGAGACGAAGGCGCCGTGAACCCGGATTGGCAGACTGGTGCCCGGCGGCATATAGAGCATGTCACCGTGACCCAGCAGTTGTTCGGCGCCGCCCTGGTCGATGATAGTGCGCGAGTCGATCTTGCTGGAAACCTGGAACGCCATCCGCGTTGGAATGTTGGCCTTGATCAAGCCGGTGATCACATCCACCGACGGCCGCTGGGTGGCGAGGATCAAGTGAATACCGGCCGCACGGGCCTTTTGGGCGATACGCGCGATCAGTTCTTCCACCTTCTTGCCGACGATCATCATCATGTCGGCAAATTCATCGACCACCACCACGATGGTCGGCAGCTTGGTCAGCAGCGGCGCTTCGTCGTGAATGCTTTCGCGCTTGTACAGTGGGTCGGTCAGCGGTGTACCGGCGTCCTGGGCTTCCTTGACCTTGGCATTGAAGCCCGACAGGTTACGCACGCCCATCTTCGCCATCAGCTTGTAGCGACGCTCCATCTCGGCGACGCTCCAGCGCAAGGCGTTGGCGGCGTCCTTCATATCGGTCACCACCGGGCACAGCAGGTGCGGGATGCCTTCGTAGATCGACAATTCGAGCATCTTCGGGTCGATCATGATCAGCTTGGCGTCATCCGGGCCGGACTTGAACAGGATCGACAGAATCATCGCGTTCACGCCCACCGACTTACCGGAACCGGTGGTACCGGCCACCAGCAAGTGCGGCATTTTTGCCAGGTCGGTGATCACCGGCTTGCCGCCGATGTCGTGGCCGAGGGCCAGGGTGACCGGCGATTTGAAGTTGTCGTATTCCGGGGTCGAGAGCACTTCGGAGAAGCGCACGATCTGACGATCTTCGTTGGGAATCTCGATGCCGACGGTGGTCTTGCCGGGGATCACTTCCACCACACGCACACTGGTCACGGCCAGGGAGCGGGCCAGGTCTTTGGCCAGGTTGGAGATACGGCTGACCTTGACGCCGGCTGCCGGCTGGATTTCGTAACGGGTAATCACCGGGCCTGGGTGGATCGAATCCACCGAGACTTCGACGCCGAATTCCTTGAGCTTGATTTCCAGCAGGTGGCCGACGGCCGCCAGGGATTCCGGAGAATAATTGAGTTGTTTCTTTTCGGCCGGGTCGAGAATCGAGATCGGCGGCAAGGTGCCCTCTACGGCGCTGTCGACGAACAACGGCGCCTGCTTCTCTTTCTGCACACGATGGCTCGGCTCCGGCGCTTTGGGCGGTGCCGGGGCAATCACCGGCGGCACCTGCTTCTCGCGGTCCGACATGTGCTTGCTCAGGGCTTGCTCGCGCTCGATAAGGCGTTCCTTGACCTTGGCTTGCTCGCGGCGGTCCGGCGTACTCGGGGCCACCACTTCGTTAACGCGGGTGTCCACCTCACGCAGTTGCGCGACCATGCGTTTGCGATCGACCCGGGCCGACCACCAGCGGTTGGCTGCGCCCTGGAACAATTCGAGCAGGTCCAGGGTGATCTTGCCGGTCACGTCCATCACCTTGAACCACGACAGGTCGGTGAACACAGTGAGGCCGAACAGGAACAGCGCGATAAACATCAAGGTACTGCCCTGGATATTCAGGGTCTTGCGCGCCAGGTCGCCGAGGCTTTCGCCCAACGCCCCGCCCGCGCCCGCCGGCAAGCCGGTAGGTGCATGAAAATGAATGTGCGCCAGCGCCGCGCCGGACAACACCAGGAACACCAGGCCGATCAGGCGCCAGGAGAACAGCCAGCCGCTCCACTGCCACGGTTCGTGACGCTGGCGGAAGATCTGCCAGGTCTTGATCGCCAGCAATAACGGGAAGATATACGCGAAGTAGCCCAGCACCATAAACAGGATATCGGCGCTGTAGGAACCGGCGGGGCCGCCGAAGTTCTGCACGTCTTCGATCTTGCTGTTGTGGCTCCAGCCCGGATCGTCCTTGCCATAGGTAAGCAAGGCCATCATCAGGAACAGGCACAGGGCGCCGATAGCGATCAGCGCGCCTTCCTTGAGTCGATAATGCAGGTGCTGGCGCCAGGCCGGCACGACTGCTGCTTTAGGTGTTGCGGCGGATTTCTTCAAAACGGGTCTATTCCTGCGCCTTTAGCGCGTCCATCTGTTGAATGACTGCACACTGCTCAATCCGAGCAGCTGAAAAATGAACGAATGTCGCTGAAACTACTTTTAACATTGGGTGATGAACAGGTGAAAGGGCGAAAACGCCACAATGCCCGCATTGTACGGGTTTGCGTCGACGATGCCACGTACTTGCCCTCACCCGGTGGCCTGCACAGATGATGTGTCATAGCCTGTTCAATTTGAGCACGCATTGTCTTTGCTGACAAAGGCTTATGCGCTGTTTTTATCAAAGCAGGCAAGCTTGGCAATTGGCCTGCATGGCCCAGACCCGATTACGACCGCGCCCAAAGGGTAGAGTTGCAGAAACACCTATTAACGCTATTGCGCGCGGATGCCCGATTCGGGCTGGCCCCACAGCGCCATGTCGACAATAATCATCCCAAATGCGGCAGGCGTCATACCTGCCACTCCCCTCCCCTACCGTAAGCCTGGATACCATGCTGACCTGGTTGCAACGCGATTCCCTGACTTTCCCGCCGCTGGCCAAAGCCATGCGTGAACCCAATGGCTTGCTGGCCGCCGGTGGCGACCTGTCGGCCGAGCGACTGATCCAGGCCTACCGCCATGGCTGTTTCCCGTGGTTCTCCGACGGCCAGCCGATCCTCTGGTGGTCTCCAGACCCGCGCACGGTGATATTCCCCGACGAGCTGCACGTGTCACGCAGCCTCGGCAAACTGTTGCGTCAGCAGCGCTACAGCGTGACCTTTGATCAGGACTTCGCCGCCGTCATCCAGGCCTGCGCCGCGCCCCGCGCTTATGCAGACGGCACCTGGATCACCGAAGGTATCCAAAGCGCCTACCTGGAGCTGCACCGGCGCGGCTACGCGCATTCCGTCGAAGTATGGGATGAAGGCAAGCTGGTCGGCGGCCTGTATGGCCTGGCGATGGGCCAGTTATTTTTTGGCGAATCGATGTTCAGCCGCGCCGACAATGCCTCCAAGTTCGGCTTTGCCACGCTGACCCGCCAGTTGCAGGCCTGGGGTTTTGTACTGATCGACTGCCAGATGCCCAATGATCACCTGCACAGCCTCGGCGCCCGCGCCATACCGCGCAGTGAATTTGCCGGCTTCCTGCGTAACCATTTAGACCAGCCCAGCTCTGGCCCGTGGGTTTCCTAGGCGACTTCCTCGTACCTGGCTTACACTTATTTCAAAGCTTATCCCGAGGGTTGATCATGACCGAGCTGGCACGCTTGAAGTTCTATGCCACTCAAGCTCACTCTTGCAGCTATCTGCCTGACGAGCAGGCCACCACACTGTTCCTCGACCCCAGCCAGCCGATGGACGTGCATGTGTATGCCGACCTCTCAGAGATGGGTTTTCGGCGCAGCGGCGATCATCTGTACCGGCCCCATTGCCAGAACTGCAATGCGTGCGTGCCTGCACGCATCCCGGTTGCGCAGTTTTTGCCGGACCGCAACCAGAAACGCATCCTCAAACGTAACGCCGACCTGACGGTCACGGCCACCAAGCCGCAGTACAGCGAAGAATATTTCGATCTTTACCAACGCTACATCGAACAACGCCATGCGGACGGCGATATGTTCCCGCCCAGCCGCGATCAGTTTTCGACCTTCCTGGTGCGCGACCTGCCCTTCTCGCGCTTCTATGAGTTCCGCCTGGAAGGCCGCTTGCTGGCGGTGGCGGTGACCGACCTGCTGCCCAACGGCCTGTCGGCGGTCTACACCTTCTACGAGCCGACCGAAGAACGCCGCAGCCTTGGGCGCTTTGCGATTTTGTGGCAAATCGGTGAAGCCGCACGCCTGGAACTGGAGGCGGTGTACCTCGGATACTGGATCAAGAACTGCAAAAAGATGAACTACAAGACCCAATATCGGCCTATTGAGCTACTGATTAATCAAAGATGGGTAACGCTTAACTAGAACCCCTTGGCTTAAACACCCTTTTTCGGGCACAATGCACGCCGCTTTTGCCTGGCGCAGTTGCACCGGGCCATTCACTGGATACCGAGGGCTTTACTGCATGTCGAAAGAAGACAGCTTCGAAATGGAAGGCACTGTCGTCGACACCCTGCCCAACACCATGTTTCGTGTGGAGTTGGAAAATGGGCACGTCGTAACCGCGCATATCTCCGGCAAGATGCGCAAGAACTACATTCGTATTCTTACCGGTGACAAAGTGCGCGTCGAGCTGACGCCCTATGACTTGAGCAAAGGGCGCATCACTTACCGCGCTCGTTAAGCAAGTCAATACAAAACGCCCGGTTATACCGGGCGTTTTTGTGTGTGCGCAATTTTGTTCAACACCACAAATCCCTGTGGGAGCTGGCTTGCCTGCGATGGCGGTCTATCAGGAAAATATTCTTCAGCTGACCCACCGCTATCGCAGGCAAGCCAGCCCCCACAGTAGATCTCCAGCGTATTCAAGACAGCAAAAAGGCGCCCTTGGGCGCCTTTTTACTGTGTTGCGATCAGCTATCAGGCCATTTCGGCGGTGGTTTCGAACTCGAAGGTCAGCTCGCCATCCTTCAGGTCGATGTGCACCACGCCACCATGGTCGGAAAGCTCGCCAAACAGGATCTCTTCGGCCAGTGGCCGCTTGATCTTGTCCTGGATCAGACGCGCCATTGGACGAGCGCCCATTGCCGAGTCGTAGCCACCCTGGGCCAGCCAGTTGCGCGCCGCGTCCGTTACGTCAAGCTGCACGCGCTTGTCTTCCAACTGCGCTTGAAGCTCGGTAAGGAACTTGTCCACCACGCTTTTGATGACCTCATGGCTGAGGCGACCAAACTGGATAATGGTGTCCAGACGGTTGCGGAACTCCGGCGTGAAGCTCTTCTTGATCACTTCCATCGCATCGGACGAGTGATCCTGATGCGTAAAGCCAATAGAGGCTCGCGCAGCAGTCTCGGCACCGGCGTTGGTGGTCATGATCACGATGACGTTGCGGAAGTCCGCCTTGCGCCCGTTGTTGTCGGTCAGGGTACCGTGGTCCATGACCTGCAGCAGCAGGTTGAAGACTTCCGGGTGAGCCTTCTCGATTTCATCGAGCAACAACACGCAGTGTGGCTGCTTGGTGATGGCTTCGGTCAGCAGGCCGCCCTGGTCGAACCCGACATAGCCCGGAGGCGCGCCGATCAGGCGCGACACGGTGTGGCGCTCCATGTATTCGGACATGTCGAAACGCACCAGCTCAATACCCATGGCCTTGGCCAATTGCCGCGCCGCTTCGGTCTTGCCGACGCCGGTCGGGCCTGCGAACAGGAACGATCCGACCGGTTTGTCCGGCGACTTGAGGCCTGCACGCGAGAGCTTGATTGCGGTGGACAGCGC
Organism: Pseudomonas sp. WS 5146; assembly: GCF_012985495.1. Lineage (NCBI taxonomy): Bacteria > Pseudomonadati > Pseudomonadota > Gammaproteobacteria > Pseudomonadales > Pseudomonadaceae > Pseudomonas > Pseudomonas sp. WS 5146. Next base: position 38,896 of record NZ_JAAQWL010000013.1, on the reverse strand, counting down.
GTCGATAGCGGCATCCTGGCCGAACACCGTGAGCTTGAGGTCGCGCTCCAGGTTACGCAGCAGTTCCTTGTCGGAACTGTTGACGTGCTTGGGTGGAATACGTGCGATCTTGGCCACGATGTCCTCGACTTGAGGCACGTCGATGCGCTTCACACGCTTCTCGACCGGCTGCAGGCGCTGGTAGGCACCCGCCTCGTCGATCACATCGATGGCCTTGTCCGGCATATGCCGGTCATTGATGTAGCGCGACGCCAGCTCAGCAGCAGCGCGCAGGGCTTCATCGGTGTACTCGATGCCGTGATGCGCCTCGAAGCGTCCCTTGAGGCCGCGCAGGATGCCGATGGTGTCTTCAACCGAAGGCTCGGAGACGTCGACTTTCTGGAAACGACGCGCCAGGGCACGGTCTTTTTCGAAGATCCCGCGAAATTCCTGGAACGTGGTCGAGCCAATGCAGCGGATATCACCCGACGACAACAACGGCTTGAGCAGGTTGGAGGCGTCCATCACCCCACCGGACGCCGCGCCGGCGCCAATGATGGTGTGGATTTCATCGATAAACAGAATCGCCTGCGGGCGTTTTTTCAGCTCGCCGAGCAGCGCCTTGAAGCGCTTCTCGAAATCGCCACGGTACTTGGTCCCGGCGAGCAATGCGCCAAGATCAAGGGAGTAGACGACGCTGTTGGCCAGCAGATCAGGCACCTGGTTATCAACGATGCGCTTGGCCAGGCCTTCGGCAATTGCGGTTTTACCCACGCCGGCCTCACCCACCAGCAACGGATTGTTCTTGCGACGACGCGCGAGGATCTGCGCTACACGCTCAACCTCAAGCTCACGCCCCACCAGCGGATCAATCCGCCCCTGGCGCGCCAGTTCGTTAAGGTTGCTGGCATAGGCATCCAGTGGATTGCCCGAAGAAGAAGACTCACCGCCCTCGTCGTCCTGCATATCCTGCTCACCCTCGGAATGATCGCCGTGCCCTGGCACTTTGGAGATACCGTGGGCGATGTAGTTGACGACATCAATACGGGCAACGCTCTGCTGCTTGAGCAGGAACACTGCCTGGCTTTCCTGTTCGCTGAAAATCGCCACAAGCACATTGGCGCCCGTGACCTCACGCTTACCGGAGCTCTGTACGTGGAAGACAGCACGCTGCAATACCCGCTGGAAGCCCAGGGTTGGCTGGGTCTCACGGTCCTCGTCATGCACGGGGATCAGTGGCGTGGTGGAGTCGATGAACTCCTGCAGGTCATGCTTGAGTTTGTCGAGGTTGGCGCCGCACGCACGCAGAACGGTGGCGGCAGCTTCGTTATCCAAAAGTGCCAGCAGCAGGTGCTCGACGGTCATGAATTCATGACGCTTCGAACGAGCCTCCTTGAAGGCAAGATTGAGGGTGACTTCGAGCTCGCGGTTTAACATAGCTTCACCTCATACCCAAGTGGTCGGCGTTAACCGTCCTTCTCGATTTCACAGAGTAGCGGATGCTGGCTTTCCCTGGCGTACTGGTTGACCTGCATGGCCTTTGTCTCGGCGATGTCACGGGTAAACACTCCACATACTGCCCGTCCTTCTGTGTGAACGGCCAGCATTACCTTGGTCGCCAGCTCGCGGTTCAGGTTAAAAAACACCTCGAGCACTTCGACGACGAAATCCATCGGTGTGTAGTCATCATTAAACAAAACCACCTTGTACATCGGCGGCGCCTGAAGAGCAGGCTTCGCCTCCTGGACAGCAATGCCTGCAGAACCGTCGTCATCGTGTTCCTGATCCGGGCGATCCTGATTGAATGTTAGTCGAATCTGGCTGTTTGCATGCATGGAAAGAAAGGTTCGTCAGTGGTTCAAATACAGTGGTGGGGGCGACCTGTCAGATTTTCAACTACTGACCGGTTGGTCGCCTTGACTATCGGCGAAACGGTGTTACAACCAATAGAACCCACAGTGGGTAAAAAAGGTCCGCGCAGTCAACCTTATTTATTCGGGTTAGGACGGATAAACTGGATGATACTCCAGTGATGGAGTCTGGTGCAGAGGGATATGGTTATGTCTGGCGTCAAGGTCAGTGGCAAGGTCAAATGGTTTAACAACGCCAAGGGATATGGGTTCATCAACGCAGATGGAAAATCCGGAGAAGACCTCTTCGCGCATTATTCAGCGATTACCATGGATGGGTACAAGACCCTAAAAGCGGGCCAGCCTGTGGAGTTTTTAATCATTCAAGGGCCGAAAGGGCTGCACGCCGTCGAAATTTGTGCAGCCTGCGCAGTTACATCGGGAACAATCCACGACGAAACGCACGAAACAAAGCCCAGGACAAGTCAGGCCACCCCATCAAAAAAGAAACAAACGGCCTGATAACGCCTTAAGCAATACGGCACAAAAAAGCCGGCCATTCTGAGTCATCAGAATGGCCGGCTTTTTTACAGCAGCGCTTTACATATGCGCAATCAACGCATCACCAAACCCTGACGACGACACCAGCTTCGCGCCGTCCATCAAACGCTCAAAGTCATAGGTCACGGTCTTCGCCGAAATCGCGCCATTGGTGCCTTTGATGATCAAATCCGCCGCCTCAGTCCAGCCCATGTGCCGCAGCATCATTTCCGCCGACAAGATCAGCGAACCCGGGTTGACCTGATCCTTGCCGGCATATTTAGGCGCAGTACCGTGGGTGGCCTCGAACATTGCCACGGTGTCGGAGAGATTGGCCCCCGGCGCAATACCAATACCACCCACTTCCGCCGCCAGCGCGTCAGACAGGTAGTCACCGTTGAGGTTAAGCGTGGCGATCACATCATATTCCGCCGGGCGCAGTAGAATCTGCTGGAGCATGGCATCGGCAATCGCGTCCTTGACCACCACATTCTTGCCGGTCTTCGGGTTTTTGAACTGCATCCACGGGCCGCCGTCGAGCAGGGTCGCGCCAAATTCTTTTTCGGCAATACCGTAGGCCCACTCTTTGAAGGCACCCTCGGTGAACTTCATGATGTTGCCTTTGTGCACAATGGTCAGCGAATCACGATCATTATCCACTACATATTGCAGGGCTTTGCGCGCCAGGCGCTCGGTGCCTTCCTTGGAAACCGGCTTGATGCCAATGCCACAGTCCTGGTCGAAACGGATCTTGGTAACGCCCATTTCTTCCTTGAGGAACTTGATCACCTTGATGGCTTCCGGCGAACCGGCCTTCCACTCGATACCGGCGTAAATGTCTTCGGAGTTTTCACGGAAGATGGTCATATCGACGTCGCCAGGCTTCTTGACCGGGCTGGGCACGCCTTCAAACCAGCGCACCGGGCGCAGGCACACATATAAATCGAGCTGCTGACGCAGGGCCACGTTCAGCGAACGGATGCCGCCGCCAACCGGCGTGGTCAGCGGGCCTTTGATGGAAACCACGTAATCCTTGACCGCATCCAGGGTTTCCTGGGGCAGCCAGGTGTCCTGGTCGTAGACTTGAGTCGCCTTCTCGCCGGCATACACCTCCATCCAGGAGATTTTGCGTTTTCCGCCGTAGGCCTTTTCAACAGCTGCGTCGACCACCCTGATCATCACCGGGCTGATGTCGACGCCAATACCGTCGCCTTCTATATAAGGGATGATCGGTTGGTCAGGAACATTGAGAGAATGGTCTGCATTGACGGTGATTTTGTCGCCGACTGCCGGAACCTGAATCTTCTTGTATCCCATGCTGAACTCCATCTATGGATTGAACATCTGGCTGCGTTCGAGCCTACTCCAGATAAATGGCGACTGAAACCTCACGCCATGCTCATTTGCATCGAAAACAGCATAATTTGTCGCCTACAAGCCTGAAAGCAAAGACAAAATCGCCAATCTTGAGCACATCGTGCGACTTTGGTCGCAGTCTGGACCCTGCGACCTTTAGACCAATGGACGACACACCTTTTGTATGAAGGCTCGGCGTAAGCATAGCGACCTATGTATAATGCCGCCGCTGACCAAAGAGTCACGACGGCGGACCGCTCTAGAACAAAGCCTTCCGCTACAAAGCAGGACTAATACAATAGTCCACCCGCTTGACGCTCGACTGATGCAACCCAACATCACCGCGAAGAAACCTCGACATTTCGCTCATGGATGACTTTGAACGAACGCGCTCCACCCGGCGCATCTCGAGTTTCTGCGCACGCTTTCAGCAAAGAAGAGAGTTAATCCGAATATGCCCACCCGCTCGAAGATCATCTACACCTTCACCGACGAAGCCCCAGCCCTCGCCACCTATTCACTGCTGCCTATCGTAGAGGCCTTCACCGCTTCCGCTGATATTGCCGTGGAAACCCGCGACATTTCCCTGGCCGCGCGCATCCTCGCAAGCTTCCCCGAGCAACTGGGCACCAAGGCTATCCCGGACCACCTCGCCGAACTGGGCGACCTGGCCGTTACGCCTGAAGCCAACATCATCAAGCTGCCTAACATCAGTGCTTCGACCCCGCAGCTGCAAGCGGCGATCAAGGAACTGCAGGCCCAGGGCTACGCCCTGCCGGACTACCCGGAAACCGTAACCACCGACGCGGAAAAAGAAACCCGCGCACGTTACGACAAGGTCAAGGGCAGCGCCGTGAACCCGGTACTGCGCGAAGGCAACTCCGACCGCCGCGCACCGCTGTCGGTCAAGAACTACGCGCGCAAGCACCCGCATAAAATGGGCGCCTGGGCTGCGGACTCCAAGTCCCACGTGGCCCACATGAGCAACGGCGACTTCTACGGCAGCGAGAAAGCCGTACAGATCGAAGCGGCTGACGCCGTCAAGATCGAACTGATCGCCAAGGACGGTACCGCTACCGTCCTGAAAGAAAAAACCAGCTTGCAGGCTGGCGAGATCATCGACACCGCCGTGCTGAGCAAGAATGCCCTGCGCAGCTTCATCGCCGCTGAAATCGAAGACGCCAAGAAACAAGGCGTACTGCTGTCGGTCCACTTGAAAGCCACCATGATGAAGGTCTCCGACCCGATCATGTTCGGCCAGATCGTTGCCGAGTTCTATAAAGACGCACTGGCCAAGCACGCTGTCGTGCTGGAGCAGATCGGCTTTAACCTGAACAACGGCATCGGCGACCTGTACGCCCGCATCAAGGCCCTGCCGGCCGATCAGCAAGCGCAGATCGAAGCCGACATCCAGGCGGTGTACGCCGCTCGTCCGTCCCTGGCCATGGTCAACTCGGACAAAGGCATTACCAACCTGCACGTGCCGAGCGACGTCATCGTCGACGCCTCGATGCCAGCCATGATCCGTGACTCCGGCAAAATGTGGGGCACCGACGGCCAATTGCACGACACCAAGGCGGTGATCCCGGATCGCTGCTACGCCACCATCTACCAAGCCGTCATCGAAGACTGCAAGGCCAATGGCGCTTTCGACCCAACCACCATGGGCAGCGTGCCAAACGTTGGCTTGATGGCCAAGAAAGCCGAAGAGTACGGTTCCCACGACAAGACCTTCCAGATCAAGGCTGACGGCGTAGTCCGCGTCACCGACAGCAAGGGCAACCTGCTGATGGAACAGGCTGTCGAAGCCGGCGACATCTTCCGCATGTGCCAGACCAAAGACGCACCGATCCAGGACTGGGTCAAACTGGCCGTCAACCGTGCTCGCGCCAGCAACACCCCGGCCATTTTCTGGCTGGACCCTAAGCGTGCCCACGATGGCGTGGTGGTCGAGAAAGTTCAGGCTTACCTGAAAGACCACAACACCGAAGGCCTGGACATCCGCATCATGTCGCCGGTCGACGCGATGAAGTTCACCCTGGAGCGCACCCGCAAGGGCCTGGACACCATCTCGGTGACCGGCAACGTGCTGCGCGACTACCTGACCGACCTGTTCCCGATCATGGAACTGGGCACCAGCGCCAAGATGCTGTCGATCGTGCCGCTGATGAACGGCGGCGGCCTGTTCGAAACCGGCGCCGGCGGTTCGGCTCCAAAGCACGTGCAGCAACTGGTTGAAGAGAACTTCCTGCGCTGGGATTCCCTGGGCGAGTTCCTGGCCCTGGCCGCGTCCCTTGAGCATTTGGGTGTCACCTACAACAACCCGAAAGCCCTGGTGCTGTCCAAGACCCTGGACCAGGCCACTGGCCAGTTCCTGGACAACAACAAGTCGCCATCGCGCAAAGTCGGCAACATCGACAACCGCGGCAGCCACTTCTACCTGGCGCTGTACTGGGCTCAAGCCCTGGCCGCACAGACTGAAGATGCTGCACTGCAAGCGCAGTTTGGCGAACTGGCCAAAACCCTGGCCGACAACGAGGCAACCATCGTTGCCGAGCTGAACGCCGTACAGGGCAAGCCAGTGGACATCGGCGGCTACTACGCGCCGAACCCGGAGCTGACCAGCAAAGCCATGCGCCCAAGCAACACCCTCAACGCGGCCATTGCCAAGTTGAAGTAAGGTTGTAAGGATGCAAAGAAGCCCCGGCCCCGTGCCGGGGTTTCTGTTTGTGCCCCCGATTTCATTGAACAACCCCGATCAAATGTGGGAGCTGGCTTGCCTGCGATAGCGGTGGTTCAGCTGCATCTGGGTCAACTGACAGACTGCTATCGCAGGCAAGCCAGCTCCCACACTGAACGAGTTTCTTCAGTCACTACACATTGAGGCACCTATGACCTGGCAACCCCACATCACCGTCGCCACCCTCGTCGAAGACAACGGCCGCTTCCTGATGGTCGAGGAACTCAAGGGCGGCCGCGCCGTGCTCAACCAGCCGGCCGGCCATCTGGACCCGCATGAAACCCTCACCGAAGCTGCCGTGCGTGAAACCCTCGAAGAAACCGGCTGGGACGTCGAGGCCACCGGCATTGTCGGCATCTACCTGTACACCGCTCCCAGCAATGGCGTGACTTATCAGCGCGTGTGTTTTACCGCCAAGGCCTTGAAACATCACCCCGACTACCAGCTCGATGAAGGCATCGTCCGCGCCCGCTGGCTGACCCGTGAGGAGCTGATGGCCCTGCGCGACGACTGGCGCAGTGAGCTGATCATCCGCTGTATCGATGATTATCTGGCCGGCCAGCGCCATAGCCTCGAATTGATCCGCCCTTCTCTTTAGCCTTGCGGGCGTGAGCCTGTTAGAATCGCGTCCTTTTTCAAGACACCCGTTGAAACCCTATGCGTGATCCAGCCCCTTCTGACACACAAAAGAAGCGCGTCATCGTCGGCATGTCCGGCGGCGTGGATTCTTCCGTTTCCGCCGTTCTGCTCATGGAGCAGGGTTATGAGGTGGAAGGCCTGTTCATGAAGAACTGGGAAGAAGACGATGGAACGGAATATTGCACCGCCATGGACGACCTGGCCGACGCCCAGGCCGTGTGCGACAAGATCGGCATCAAGCTGCACACCGCCAATTTCGCCGCCGAGTACTGGGACAATGTGTTCGAGCACTTCCTGGCCGAATACAAGGCCGGCCGTACGCCGAACCCGGACATCCTGTGTAACCGCGAAATCAAGTTCAAGGCGTTCCTCGACTACGCCATGATCCTCGGCGCCGACCTGATTGCCACTGGCCATTACGTGCGCCGTCGCGATATCGATGGCCGTACCGAACTGCTCAAAGGCCTGGACCCGAACAAGGACCAGAGCTACTTCCTGCACGCCGTGGGCGGTGAACAGATCGCCAAGACCCTGTTCCCGGTCGGCGAGCTGGAAAAACCCGAAGTGCGCAAGATCGCCGAAAAACACGGCCTGGCTACCGCCAAGAAGAAGGATTCCACCGGGATCTGCTTTATCGGCGAGCGCCGCTTCAGCGACTTCCTCAAGCAATACCTGCCGGCACAACCTGGCGAGATCAAAACCACCGACGGTGAAGTGATCGGCCGTCACCATGGCTTGATGTACCACACCATTGGCCAGCGTCAGGGGCTGGGCATCGGCGGCCTTAAAGACGCCGGTGAAGAACCCTGGTACGTGCTGGTCAAGGACCTGGAAAACAACGTGCTGGTCGTCGGCCAGGGCAACGAGCACCCGCTGCTGTTCTCGGGCGCGCTGCTGGCCTCGGAAATCTATTGGGTCAACCCGATCGACCTGAGCACGCCACGCCGCCTGACCGCCAAAGTGCGCTATCGCCAAAGCGACCAGCCCTGCACCCTGGAAAAAACCGCCAGCGGCTACCGCGCCACGTTCGATGACCCGCAACGCGCGGTCACGCCCGGCCAATCGGTGGTGTTCTATGACGGTGAAATCTGCCTGGGTGGCGGCGTGATTGAAGTCGCCGAAGCCTGGAGCAACCCGGCATGAGCCCGACCCAGGAGCAATTGACGGCGCTCGGCGGAGTTTTCCTCGCCGCGGTGCTGGTCGACAAGATTGCCAAGACCGGCCAGGTGACCGAGGCAGGCCTGACCTGCATGCTCGGCAGCCTGCTGATTCGCGACCCCAAGGACACACTGGAAGTCTACGGCGGTGATGATCTGGCGCTACGCGAAGGCTACCGCGCGCTGATCGGCGCCCTGGAGCGCGACCCAAGCACCTTGCAACGTGAGCCGTTGCGCTATGCGCTGTCGATGCTCGGCCTTGAACGGCAACTGGCCAAGCGTGACGACCTGCTCGAAACCATCGGCAAACGCCTGCCGCAGATTCAGTCCCAGGTGGAGCACTTCGGCCCGGCCCACGAAAACGTGATTGCCGCCTGTGGCGCGCTGTACCAGGACACGTTGAGCACCTTGCGCCAACGCATCCAGGTGCACGGCGACATGCGCAACCTGCAACAACCGAACAACGCCTCGAAAATCCGCGCCCTGCTCCTGGCCGGCATTCGTTCGGCGCGGTTGTGGCGCCAGTTGGGCGGTCATCGCTGGCAGTTGGTGATCAGCCGACGCAAATTGCTCAAAGAGCTTTACCCGTTGATGCGCAACGAATAAGTCGCAGCGACCCGTTTTTTTATAGCCTCACGCGTAATACGCCGGTCAGTTGGCGACGGACCGGCGGATTTTTTCATGTATGATACGCGCCCCATTTCGTTGCCCGACTGTCCGAGAACACCCCATGCAGCTCTCTTCGCTCACTGCGGTTTCCCCTGTTGACGGCCGCTACGCCGGCAAAACCCAGGCCCTGCGCCCTATTTTCAGCGAATACGGTCTGATCCGTGCTCGCGTTCTGGTTGAAGTGCGCTGGCTCCAGCGCCTGGCCGCTCACCCTGCCATCAGCGAAGTGCCGGCGTTTTCCGCCGAAGCCAACGCTGTATTGAACACCCTGGCGGAAAACTTCTCCCTGGAGCACGCCGAGCGTGTGAAAGAGATCGAGCGCACCACCAACCACGACGTTAAAGCCATCGAATACCTGCTCAAAGAGCAAGCGGCCAAGCTGCCGGAACTGGCCCAGGTCAGCGAGTTCATCCACTTTGCCTGCACCAGCGAGGACATCAACAACCTGTCCCACGCCCTGATGCTGCGCGAAGGCCGTGATGACGTGATGCTGCCGCTGATGCGCCAGACCGCTGACGCCATCCGCGAACTGGCCATCCGTTTCGCCGACGTGCCGATGCTGTCGCGCACCCACGGCCAACCAGCTTCGCCGACCACTTTGGGCAAAGAACTGGCCAACGTGGTGTATCGCCTGGAGCGCCAGATCGCTCAAGTCGCCGCCGTGCCGCTGCTGGGCAAGATCAACGGCGCCGTGGGCAACTACAACGCCCACCTGTCGGCCTACCCGGAAATCGACTGGGAAGAAAATGCCCGCGCCTTCATCGAAGACGAGCTGGGCCTGGGCTTCAACCCCTACACCACGCAGATCGAACCGCACGACTACATCGCCGAACTGTTCGACGCCATTGCGCGCTTCAACACCATCCTGATCGACTTCGATCGCGATATCTGGGGCTACATCTCCCTGGGCTACTTCAAGCAGCGCACCATCGCCGGCGAGATCGGTTCGTCGACCATGCCGCACAAGGTCAACCCAATCGACTTCGAAAACTCCGAAGGCAACCTCGGCATCGCCAACGCCCTGTTCCAGCACTTGGCCAGCAAGTTGCCGATCTCGCGCTGGCAGCGCGACCTGACCGACTCCACCGTACTGCGTAACCTCGGCGTGGGCTTTGCCCACAGCGTGATCGCCTACGAAGCCAGCCTCAAAGGCATCAGCAAGCTTGAGCTCAACGCGCAGAAGATCGCCGCTGACCTGGATGCGTGCTGGGAAGTGCTGGCCGAGCCGATCCAGACCGTAATGCGCCGCTACAACATCGAAAACCCGTACGAGAAGCTGAAAGAGTTGACGCGCGGCAAGGGCATCAGCCCTGAGGCGCTGCAAACTTTCATCGACGGCCTGGACATGCCAGCCGCCGCCAAGGCCGAGCTGAAATTGCTCACCCCGGCCAACTACATCGGCAATGCGGTGGCCCAAGCCAAGCGCATCTGATTTAGCGCAAGCCCTCTTGAGACGCCCGGCCGCGCCGGGCGTTTTTATTCCTGTCTTAAAAGCGCTTTTTTTCAATAGGTTACACATGAATCCTGATATTCCTCTTCAACTTCTGGGCGGCATCACGGCACGCGAATTCCTGCGCGACTACTGGCAGAAAAAACCGCTGCTGATCCGTCAGGCCATCCCTGATTTCGAAAGCCCGATCGACGCCGACGAACTGGCCGGCCTGGCCCTGGAAGAAGAAGTTGAATCGCGCCTGGTAATCGAACACGGCGAGCGCCCATGGGAACTGCGCCGCGGGCCGTTCGCCGAAGATGCGTTCAGCACATTGCCAGAGCGTGAGTGGACCCTGCTGGTGCAGGCAGTCGACCAGTTCGTACCCGAAGTTGCCGAATTGCTCGGGCACTTCCGCTTTTTGCCCAGCTGGCGCATCGACGATGTGATGATCAGCTTCGCCGCACCCGGCGGCAGTGTTGGCCCGCACTTCGACAACTACGACGTGTTCCTGCTGCAGGCCCAAGGCAAGCGCAACTGGAAAATCGGCCAGATGTGCAATTCCGAAAGCCCGCTGCTGCAGCACGCCGACCTGCGCATCCTCGCAGAATTCGAACAGAGCGAAGAATGGGTGCTGGAACCGGGCGACATGCTTTACCTGCCGCCGCGCCTGGCGCACTTCGGCATCGCCGAAGATGACTGCATGACCTATTCGGTGGGCTTCCGCGCACCGAGCGCCGCCGAAGTGCTGACCCACTTCACCGACTTCCTCAGCCAGTACCTGACCGATGAAGAGCGCTACACGGACGCCGACGCCCAACCAGTCAGCGACCCGCACCAGATTCAGGCGGATGCACTCGACCGCCTCAAAGGTCTGTTGGCCGAGCACATGAGCGACGAGCGCATGCTGCTGACCTGGTTCGGCCAGTTCATGACCGAGCCGCGCTACCCGGAACTGGTCGCCGGTGAAGAATTGGGCGAAGAAGACTTTATCAGCAGCCTGGAAAACGGCGCGATTCTGGTGCGCAACCCGAGCGCGCGCATGGCGTGGTCGGAAGTGGACGATGACGTACTGCTGTTTGCCAGCGGCCAGAGCCGTTATCTGCCAGGCAAACTGCGCGAACTGTTGAAACTGGTCTGCTCGGCCGACGCCCTGCACAGCGAAAACCTCGGCACCTGGCTGGCCGACGAAGACGGTCGTGACCTGCTGTGCGAACTGGTCAAGCAAGGAAGCCTGGGATTTGCCGATGAATAAGATTCACGTAAGTGTCGCGGACTGGCAAAAGGATATCGCTGAGATTCGGCGCATTCGTGAGGCGGTGTTTATCGCTGAACAATCGGTTCCACCAGAGCTGGAATGGGATGCGGATGACGCCGACGCAATGCATTTTCTTGCATTCGAAGGCGATTTTCCGATTGGCACCGCTCGCCTGCTGCCCAGCGGCGAGATTGGTCGCGTGTCGGTACTCAAGGACTGGCGCGGACTGAAGGTCGGCGACAAGCTGATGGAAACGGTGATCGGCGAGGCCGAAAAACGTGGCCAGACCAGGCAGTTCCTGAGTGCGCAGGTGTATGCGGCGCCGTTTTATGAGCGGCTGGGTTTCAAGATCGTCAGTGACGAATTCCTTGAAGTCGGGATTCCGCACGTTGATATGGTGCGCGAGGGCTGATTCGAGATCGAGTCGCCCTTATCGCAGGCAAGCCAGCTCCCACAGGGGAATGCATTCCAAATGTGGGAGCTGGCTTGCCTGCGATAGCGCCATCAGCAACACCCAAAATGCCCTGCCTGCCAGGGCATTTTGCCGTCTACGATTCAACTTGCGACCCGCCAGGCCGACAAACTGGCACTATCAAGCCTAATTGACTCGCAGAGATAACGGACATGTCCCTACGCACCCTGCTCACCGCCCTGCTCCTCACTGCCAGCGCCTGCGCCATGGCCGACACCGAAGTCGTCAATCTGAGCAACCGCACCAGCGCCGACCTGCTGCCCGTCGCGCAGAACTTTATCGGCAAGGACGGCACCGTCAGCGCCTATGGCAACCAGCTTATTGTTAAAGCGGACCCCGGCAAGATCCAGGACCTGCGCGCCCTGCTCACGCAACTGGACACACCCGCCAAGCGCCTGTTGATCACCGTCGACAGCAACGAACACAACCAGCAGAACAGCGGTGACAGCCAAACCCGCATCATCAGCTACGGCACTGCCAGCCGCGACGGCGGCATCCAGCAGATCCAGGCCAGTGAAGGCGTGCCCGCACTGATTCAGGTCGGCCAGAGCGTGCCACTGACCACCACGCAGCCTGACGCCTACGGCCGCCCGCAGAACCAGACCCAGTACCGCAACGTCACCCAGGGCTTTTACGTGACTGCCAGTGTCACTGGCGAGACCGTACACCTGGCTATCAGTACCAACCGTGACCGCATGAGCCAGGAACGTCCCGATGTAGTGAATATTCAAAGTACCGACACAACGGTCAGTGGCCGCCTGGGCGAATGGATCCCGCTGGCGGGTATCAATCGCGAGACCCAGGCCGATAAATCCTCTACAACCCGCAGCTACTCTACCCAGGGCCGTGATGACCTGACTTTGCGGGTCAAGGTCGACACCCTGAACTAAAGCACCAAAAACTGACTGGCGAGTCGCATTAGACTAAAGATGTAGTGCCTGAAAAATAGCACTACAAAACATTTGACGAGCCAAAAAAGCCTGTGCATGATGGCCTCGCTCCCGCTAATCAGAGGCCCTGGCAAGGGCCTTCGGATCGCCGCTCTAAGCTACCCACCTGAGCCGATTCGTGTCTGTACCGCCCACAAGGTGTGTTTGACGTTGGTTGCGACTGGAACGAAGTTGTCCCGAGGGACGGAAGCTAACCAGGTAACCCGGCTACACACTGATGGATCGTACCAAGGCCCACGATGCCCGAAGACTGTTCGCAGTTTGCCCTTACCTGCTCAACTCGCCCTCTCGCACTGCGTTTATCCCGTCGCCTTCCCCGCCAAACCCGACTTGACCGCCTAAGCTTCTGGTCAGCGAGCAGCCCTGCCCACGCATTGAATGCACGGCTGGCAAAACGGATGTTTTTCCAAACAAGACGCGACGAGGTTTTTCCCCATGGCACTGACACGCGAACAGCAAATTGCAGCCCTTGAAAAAGATTGGGCTGAAAACCCACGCTGGAAAGGCGTAACCCGCGCTTATTCCGCTGCTGACGTCGTCCGCCTGCGTGGCTCGGTTCAACCTGAGCACACCTTTGCAAAACTCGGCGCCGAGAAGCTGTGGAAGCTGGTCACCCAGGGTGCCAAGCCGTCCTTCCGCCCCGAAAAAGATTTCGTCAACTGCATGGGCGCCCTCACTGGCGGCCAGGCAGTTCAACAGGTAAAAGCCGGTATCCAGGCGATCTACCTGTCCGGCTGGCAAGTGGCAGCGGACAACAACTCCGCTGAATCCATGTACCCCGACCAATCGCTGTACCCGGTGGACTCCGTGCCGACCGTGGTCAAGCGCATCAACAACTCGTTCCGCCGCGCCGACCAGATCCAGTGGAAAGCCGGTAAAGGTCCGGGCGACGAAGGCTACATCGACTACTTCGCACCCATCGTGGCTGACGCCGAAGCGGGTTTCGGCGGCGTACTCAACGCCTACGAACTGATGAAGAGCATGATCGAGGCAGGCGCTGCCGGCGTGCACTTCGAAGACCAACTGGCGTCGGTGAAAAAATGCGGCCACATGGGCGGCAAGGTACTGGTTCCAACCCAGGAAGCCGTACAAAAGCTGACCGCAGCACGCTTGGCCGCTGACGTTGCTGGCACGCCGACCATCATCCTGGCGCGTACCGACGCCAACGCGGCAGACTTGCTAACCTCCGACTGCGACCCGTACGACCAGCCGTTCGTAACCGGCGAACGCACCCAGGAAGGCTTCTATAAAGTGCGCGCCGGTCTCGACCAGGCGATCGCCCGTGGCCTGGCCTACGCGCCTTACGCCGACCTGATCTGGTGCGAAACCGCCAAGCCGGACCTGGACGAAGCGCGTCGTTTCGCCGAAGCGATCAAGAAGGAATACCCGGACCAACTGCTGTCCTACAACTGCTCGCCTTCTTTCAACTGGAAGAAGAACCTGGACGACGCGACCATCGCCAAGTTCCAGCGCGAACTGTCGGCCATGGGCTACAAGCACCAGTTCATCACCCTGGCTGGCATTCACAACATGTGGCACAGCATGTTCAACCTGGCGCACGACTATGCCCGTAACGACATGACCGCCTACGTGAAACTGCAGGAGCAAGAGTTCGCTGACGCCGCCAAGGGTTACACCTTTGTGGCGCACCAGCAGGAAGTGGGCACCGGCTACTTCGACGACATGACCACCGTGATCCAGGGCGGCACCTCGTCCGTGACCGCGCTGACCGGCTCGACCGAAGAAGAGCAGTTCCACTAAGTCGCGAGTAAACGGCCAGTGCGGCCCCACGGAAGACCTAACCGCACTGCCGCTTGATCTGACGCCCCGACTGGTTCGGGGCGTTTTTTTTGCCCGCTTGAAAACACCACACATCACCTGTGGGAGCTGGCTTGCCTGCGATGGCGGTGGGTCAGTGACAGATTTTTCAACTGTTCCACCGCTATCGCAGGCAAGCCAGCTCCCACATCGACCGTGTCGACCCTGAAGGTTTTGCGCAAAACATTGACCCAGGGCGCTATTTGCCTGAATCAAATCGGTTAAAAGATCCCCTCCAGCAACTAGCAGCAATCACGCAAGTAACAACAACTTCCCGCGCCACACGAGAAACATTCGCTTAAATCCTGCGCAAACAATATTCATTATCATTTAGCCGATGAAAACTTCTTTACCGCTTAAACAAAACACATTTGATTAAATGCCCGCTAATCCCCGCCCCACAAGGGCTACAGCCCCAAGAAGGTGCACTATGTGCTTATTCCATCGAATAATTTCGCTATAGGAATTTTACTTGCCCGGTGTTTAGCCATAAAATCACCGCGATTGATTGCAGTGCGACATATCGTCACTGCATCGTTACTTTTTCGAGCTCAGAGACCTTTGCTCTCTGTTAAGGATTTCCAGCATGACCGAAGCGACAGGACTCATGGCCCACAACTGGGGCTTTGCCATTTTCCTCCTCGGTGTTGTCGGCCTTTGTGCCTTCATGCTCGGCGTCTCCAGCCTCCTCGGGTCAAAAGCCTGGGGCCGCAGCAAAAATGAACCGTTCGAGTCCGGCATGCTGCCTACAGGTGGCGCCCGCTTGCGGCTCTCAGCCAAATTCTATCTGGTCGCGATGCTGTTCGTGATCTTCGATATCGAAGCCCTCTTTCTCTTTGCCTGGTCTGTGTCCGTCCGCGAAAGCGGCTGGACCGGATTCGTCGAAGCCCTCGTTTTCATAGCAATTCTGTTGGCAGGCCTTGTCTACCTATTCCGAGTGGGCGCCCTTGACTGGGCTCCGGAAGCTCGTCGTAAGCGGCAAGCGAAGCTGAAACAATGAGGCTTTGGCGATGCAATACAATCTCACCAGGATCGACCCGGATGCTCCTAACGATCAGTACCCTATCGGCGAACGGGAAACCGTCTCCGATCCGTTAGAAGATCAAGTCCACAAAAACATCTACATGGGCAAACTCGAAGACGTGCTGAGTGGCGCGGTCAACTGGGGGCGTAAAAACTCCCTGTGGCCGTACAACTTCGGCCTTTCGTGCTGCTACGTGGAAATGACCACCGCCTTCACGGCGCCCCACGACATCGCGCGCTTTGGCGCCGAAGTTATCCGGGCATCACCGCGCCAGGCGGATTTCATGGTTATCGCCGGCACCTGCTTTATCAAAATGGCGCCGATCATTCAGCGTCTCTACGAGCAAATGCTCGAACCGAAGTGGGTTATCTCCATGGGTTCGTGCGCCAACTCCGGTGGCATGTACGACATCTACTCCGTCGTTCAAGGGGTGGACAAGTTCCTGCCCGTGGACGTCTACGTGCCAGGCTGCCCGCCCCGCCCTGAAGCTTTTCTGCAAGGCTTGATGCTGTTGCAGGAGTCGATTGGCAAGGAGCGTCGTCCGCTTTCCTGGGTGGTCGGTGATCAAGGCGTTTATCGCGCCGAGATGCCGTCACAAAAGGAACAGCGCCGCGAACAGCGAATCGCAGTCACCAACCTGCGCAGCCCCGACGAAGTCTGATCCAGCCCCGCTTCTTTTATAGAACGAAAACCTGGCTTCATTCTTTACGTTGACCGAAAGCGATAAAAAACCATGACTACAGGCAGTGCTCTGTACATCCCGCCTTACAAGGCAGACGACCAGGATGTGGTTGTCGAACTCAATAACCGTTTTGGCCCTGACGCCTTCACCGCCCAGGCCACACGCACCGGTATGCCGGTGCTGTGGGTGGCGCGCGCCAAGCTCGTCGAAGTCCTGAGCTTCCTGCGCAACCTGCCCAAGCCGTACGTCATGCTTTATGACCTGCATGGCGTGGACGAGCGTCTGCGCACCAAGCGTCAAGGTTTGCCGAGCGGTGCCGATTTCACCGTGTTCTACCACTTGATGTCGCTGGAACGTAACAGCGACGTGATGATCAAGGTCGCGCTGTCCGAAAGCGACTTGAGCATCCCGACCGTCACCGGTATCTGGCCGAATGCCAGCTGGTACGAGCGCGAAGTTTGGGACATGTTCGGTATCGACTTCCCGGGCCACCCGCACCTGACGCGCATCATGATGCCGCCGACCTGGGAAGGTCACCCGCTGCGCAAGGACTTCCCTGCCCGCGCAACCGAATTCGACCCGTTCAGCCTCAACCTCGCCAAGCAGCAGCTTGAAGAAGAAGCTGCACGCTTCCGTCCGGAAGACTGGGGCATGAAACGCTCCGGCACCAACGAGGACTACATGTTCCTCAACCTGGGCCCGAACCACCCTTCGGCTCACGGTGCCTTCCGTATCATCCTGCAACTGGACGGCGAAGAAATCGTCGACTGTGTGCCGGACATCGGCTACCACCACCGTGGTGCCGAGAAGATGGCCGAGCGCCAGTCCTGGCACAGCTTCATCCCGTACACCGACCGTATCGACTACCTCGGCGGCGTGATGAACAACCTGCCGTACGTGCTGTCGGTCGAGAAGCTGGCCGGTATCAAGGTGCCGGACCGCGTCGACACCATCCGCATCATGATGGCCGAGTTCTTCCGCATCACCAGCCACCTGCTGTTCCTGGGTACCTATATCCAGGACGTTGGCGCCATGACCCCGGTGTTCTTCACCTTCACCGACCGTCAGCGCGCCTACAAGGTCATCGAAGCCATTACCGGTTTCCGCCTGCACCCGGCCTGGTATCGCATCGGCGGCGTGGCGCACGACCTGCCGAACGGCTGGGAGCGCCTGGTCAAGGAATTCATCGACTGGATGCCCAAGCGTCTGGACGAGTACCAAAAGGCTGCGCTGGACAACAGCATCCTCAAGGGTCGTACCATCGGCGTCGCGCAGTACAACACCAAAGAAGCCCTGGAATGGGGCGTCACCGGTGCCGGCCTGCGTTCGACCGGCTGCGACTTCGACCTGCGTAAAGCACGGCCGTACTCGGGCTACGAGAACTTCGAGTTCGAAGTGCCGCTGGCCGCCAATGGCGATGCCTACGACCGGTGCATCGTGCGCGTTGAAGAAATGCGCCAGAGCCTGAAGATCATCGAGCAGTGCATGCGCAACATGCCGGCTGGCCCGTACAAGGCGGATCATCCGCTGACCACACCGCCGCCGAAAGAGCGCACGCTGCAGCACATCGAAACCCTGATCACGCACTTCCTGCAAGTTTCGTGGGGCCCGGTGATGCCGGCCAACGAATCCTTCCAGATGATCGAAGCGACCAAGGGTATCAACAGTTATTACCTGACGAGCGATGGCGGCACCATGAGCTACCGCACCCGGATTCGTACCCCAAGCTTTGCCCACTTGCAGCAGATCCCTTCGGTGATCAAAGGCGAGATGGTCGCGGACTTGATTGCGTACCTGGGTAGTATCGATTTCGTTATGGCCGACGTGGACCGCTAAGCATGAACAGCACGCTTATCCAGACAGACCGTTTCACCTTGAGTGAAACCGAGCGCTCGGCCATCGAGCACGAGCTGCATCATTACGAAGACCCGCGCGCGGCGTCTATCGAAGCCTTGAAGATCGTCCAGAAAGAACGTGGCTGGGTGCCGGACGGCGCCCTCTACGCCATCGGCGAGATCCTCGGCATCCCCGCCAGCGACGTTGAAGGTGTGGCCACGTTCTACAGCCAGATCTTCCGCCAGCCGGTCGGCCGCCACATCATTCGCGTGTGCGACAGCATGGTCTGCTACATCGGTGGCCATGAATCAGTGGTCAGCGAAATCCAGAACAAGCTGGGCATTGGCCTCGGCCAAACCACTCCGGACGGCCGCTTCACGCTGCTGCCGGTGTGCTGCCTGGGCAACTGCGACAAGGCGCCGGCGTTGATGATCGACGACGACACATTCGGTGACGTGCAGCCTGCTGGCGTGACCCAATTGCTCGAGGGCTACCCATGACCCTTACATCTTTCGGCCCGGCCAACCTGATCAAGCGTTCGCCTGAAACCCACCCGCTGACCTGGCGCCTGCGTGACGACGGCGAGCCGGTATGGCTCGACGAGTACCAGGCCAAGAACGGTTACGCGGCGGCGCGCAAAGCCTTCGCCGACATGGCCCAGGACGATATCGTCCAGACCGTGAAAGACGCCGGCCTTAAAGGCCGCGGCGGTGCAGGCTTCCCCACCGGTGTTAAGTGGGGCCTGATGCCCAAAGACGAATCCATCAACATCCGTTACCTGCTGTGCAACGCGGACGAGATGGAGCCGAACACCTGGAAAGACCGCATGCTGATGGAACAACTGCCCCATCTGCTGATCGAAGGCATGCTGATCAGCGCCCGCGCGCTGAAAACCTACCGGGGCTATATCTTCCTGCGTGGCGAATACACCACCGCCGCCAAGCACCTCAACCGTGCCGTGGAAGAAGCCAAGGCC
The DNA here is from genome assembly GCF_012985495.1 of Pseudomonas sp. WS 5146. Taxonomy (NCBI): domain Bacteria; kingdom Pseudomonadati; phylum Pseudomonadota; class Gammaproteobacteria; order Pseudomonadales; family Pseudomonadaceae; genus Pseudomonas; species Pseudomonas sp. WS 5146. Next base: position 19,521 of record NZ_JAAQWL010000013.1, on the reverse strand, counting down.
GCAGGCCTGTTGGGCAAGAACATCCTCGGCTCGGGTTTTGACTTCGAGCTGTTTGTGCACACCGGCGCCGGGCGTTACATCTGCGGTGAAGAAACCGCACTGATCAACTCCCTCGAAGGTCGCCGCGCCAACCCGCGCTCCAAGCCGCCCTTCCCTGCCGCCGTGGGCGTGTGGGGCAAGCCTACCTGCGTGAACAACGTTGAAACCCTGTGCAACGTGCCGGCGATCATCGCCGACGGCGTCGACTGGTACAAATCGTTGGCCCGCGAAGGCAGCGAAGACATGGGCACCAAGCTCATGGGCTTCTCCGGCAAGGTCAAGAACCCTGGCCTGTGGGAGCTGCCGTTCGGCGTCACCGCACGCGAGCTGTTCGAGGACTACGCCGGCGGCATGCGCGACGGCTACACCTTGAAAGCCTGGCAGCCAGGCGGCGCCGGTACCGGCTTCCTGCTCCCCGAGCACCTCGACGCACAAATGTATGCCGGCGGCATCGGCAAGGTCGGCACCCGTATGGGCACTGGCCTGGCGATGGCGGTGGACAACACCGTGAACATGGTTTCGTTGCTGCGCAACATGGAGCAGTTCTTTGCCCGTGAATCGTGCGGCTTCTGCACCCCGTGCCGTGACGGCTTGCCATGGAGCGTCAAGCTCTTGATGGCGATCGAGAACGGTGAAGGCCAGCCAGGCGACATCGAGACCCTGCTGGGTCTGGTCGGGTTCCTCGGCCCAGGCAAGACCTTCTGTGCTCACGCACCGGGCGCCGTGGAGCCATTGGGCAGCGCAATCAAATACTTCCGCTCGGAGTTCGAAGCCGGCATCGCGCCTGTCAGCGCCGCCGTCCCGCCTCTGGCAAGGCCGATCGTAGCCGGCGCGTAACGCTTTAAAGGCGAAGGGTCCGTGCCCTTCGTCTTCTCATGGGCTGACGCCGTAAAGGCTGTGTTGATGCCCATGAATAACAAGATTCCATTAGCCACGCCCGCTGACAACGGGCCAACGAAGAACTTTGAACCATGGCCACTATCCACGTAGACGGCAAAGCGCTCGAAGTCGATGGGGCAGACAACCTGTTACAGGCATGTCTCTCACTAGGCCTCGACATCCCGTATTTCTGCTGGCACCCCGCGCTTGGTAGCGTTGGTGCCTGTCGCCAGTGCGCGGTCAAGCAGTACACCGACGAGAACGACACCCGTGGTCGTATCGTCATGTCCTGCATGACCCCAGCCACCGACAACACCTGGATCTCCATCGAAGATGAAGAATCCAAGGCGTTCCGCGCCAGTGTCGTCGAATGGCTGATGACCAACCACCCGCATGACTGCCCGGTCTGTGAGGAAGGCGGTCACTGCCACCTGCAAGACATGACGGTGATGACCGGCCACAACGAGCGCCGTTATCGCTTCACCAAGCGCACCCACCAGAACCAGGACCTCGGCCCGTTCATTTCCCACGAAATGAACCGCTGCATTGCCTGCTACCGTTGCGTGCGTTTCTATAAAGACTACGCCGGCGGCACCGACCTGGGCGTCTTCGGCGCCCACGACAACGTGTACTTCGGTCGCGTTGAAGACGGCGTGCTCGAAAGCGAGTTCTCCGGCAACCTCACCGAGGTCTGCCCGACCGGTGTGTTCACCGACAAGACTCACTCCGAGCGCTACAACCGTAAGTGGGACATGCAGTTCTCGCCGAGCATCTGCCATGGCTGCTCCAGCGGTTGCAACATCTCCCCGGGCGAGCGCTACGGCGAACTGCGTCGCATCGAAAACCGCTTTAACGGTTCGGTCAACCAGTACTTCCTGTGCGACCGTGGCCGTTTCGGCTATGGCTACGTCAACCGCGAAGACCGCCCACGCCAGCCGCTGTTGGCCGGTGGCGCCAAGCTGAGCCTGGACGACGCGCTGGATAAAGCCGCCGACCTGCTGCGCGGCCGCAACATCGTCGGTATCGGTTCCCCGCGTGCCAGCCTCGAAAGCAACTACGCGTTGCGCGAGCTGGTGGGTGCCGAGCACTTCTACTCCGGTATCGAAGCCGGTGAGTTGGAGCGCATTCGCCTGGTCCTGCAAGTGCTGAACGACAGCCCGCTGCCAGTCCCGAACATGCGCGACATCGAAGACCACGATGCGATCTTCGTCCTCGGCGAAGACCTGACCCAGACTGCCGCGCGTATTGCGCTGTCGCTGCGTCAGTCGGTCAAAGGCAAGGCCGAAGACATGGCCGACGCCATGCGCGTACAGCCTTGGCTCGACGCCGCGGTGAAAAACATCGGCCAGCACGCGCTGAACCCGCTGTTTATCGCAAGCCTGGCTGAAACCAAGCTCGACGACATCGCCGAAGAATGCGTTCACGCAGCGCCGGACGACCTGGCCCGCATCGGTTTCGCCGTGGCCCACGCCCTGGACGCCAGCGCACCTGCCGTCGAAGGCCTGGACACTGAAGCCGCTGAACTGGCCCAGCGCATCGCCGACGCCCTGCTCGCGGCCAAGCGCCCATTGATCATTGCCGGCACCTCGTTGGGTTCCAAGGCACTGATTGAGGCTGCTGCGAATATCGCGAAGGCCTTGAAGCTGCGCGACAAGAACGGTTCCATCAGCCTGGTCGTGCCGGAAGCCAACAGCCTCGGCCTGGCGATGCTCGGTGGCGAGTCCCTGGACGCGGCCCTGCAAGCGGTGACCGACGGCAACGCCGACGCCATCGTGGTACTGGAAAACGACCTGTACACCCGCACCGATGCCGCGAAGGTTGACGCTGCACTGGACGCCGCCAAAGTACTGATCGTGGCCGACCACCAGAAGACCGCCACCAGCGAGCGTGCCGACCTGGTACTGCCAGCTGCCACCTTCGCCGAAGGCGACGGTACCCTGGTCAGCCAGGAAGGCCGCGCCCAGCGCTTCTTCCAGGTGTTCGATCCGAAGTACATGGACGCCAGCATCCTGGTTCACGAAGGCTGGCGTTGGCTGCATGCCCTGCGCGCGACCTTGCTGAACCAGCCGATCGACTGGACCCAGCTCGACCACGTGACCGCTGCTGCCGCCGCAAGCGCGCCGCAATTGGCACGTATCGTCGACGCGGCTCCGTCCGCCTCGTTCCGCATCAAGGGCATGAAACTGGCCCGTGAACCGCTGCGTTACTCCGGCCGTACGGCCATGCGCGCCGACATCAGCGTGCACGAGCCGCGTACCCCGCAAGACCCGGATACCGCGTTTGCCTTCTCCATGGAAGGTTACTCGGGCTCGGTCGAGCCACGTCAGCAGGTGCCATTTGCCTGGTCGCCGGGCTGGAACTCGCCGCAAGCCTGGAACAAGTTCCAGGACGAAGTCGGTGGTCACATCCGCGCTGGCGACCCAGGCACCCGCCTGATCGAAAGCACCGGTGACTCGCTGAACTGGTTCGCTGCGGTGCCGCGACCATTCAACCCGGCCCAGGGCACCTGGCAGGTTGTGCCGTTCTTCCACCTGTTCGGCAGCGAAGAGACCTCTTCCAAAGCCGCGCCGGTGCAAAGTCGCATTCCTGAAGCCTACGTGTCCGTGGCCAAGTCCGAAGCCGACCGCCTGGGCGTCAACGACGGTGCCCTGCTCAGCCTGAACGTGGCTGGCCAGACCCTGCGTCTGCCGCTGCGTATCAATGATGAGTTGGGTGCTGGCCTGGTTGCACTGCCGAAAGGCCTCGCCGGTATTCCGCCTGCGATCTTTGGCCAAACCGTTGACGGTCTGCAGGAGGCAGCGCAATGACCTGGTTCACCCCTGAAGTGATCGACGTGATCATCTCGGTCGTCAAGGCCATCGTGATCCTGTTGGCCGTTGTCGTTGCGGGCGCCCTGCTCAGCTTCGTCGAACGTCGCCTGCTGGGCTGGTGGCAGGACCGTTACGGTCCGAACCGCGTTGGCCCGTTCGGTATGTTCCAGATCGCCGCCGACATGCTGAAAATGTTCTTCAAGGAAGACTGGACCCCGCCGTTTGCCGACAAGGTGATCTTCACCCTGGCACCGGTCGTGGCCATGAGCGCCTTGCTGATCGCCTTCGCGATCATCCCGATCACCCCGACCTGGGGCGTGGCGGACTTGAACATCGGCTTGCTGTTCTTCTTCGCCATGGCCGGTTTGTCGGTCTATGCGGTGCTGTTCGCCGGTTGGTCGAGCAACAACAAGTTCGCCCTGTTGGGCAGCTTGCGGGCTTCGGCCCAGACCGTGTCCTACGAAGTGTTCATGGGCCTGGCGCTGATGGGCATCGTGGTGCAGGTCGGCTCGTTCAACATGCGCGACATCGTCGAGTACCAGGCGCAGAACCTGTGGTTCATCATTCCGCAGTTCTTCGGCTTCTGCACCTTCTTCATCGCTGGCGTCGCCGTGACTCACCGTCACCCGTTCGACCAGCCGGAAGCGGAACAGGAACTGGCTGACGGTTACCACATTGAATACGCCGGCATGAAATGGGGCATGTTCTTCGTTGGCGAATACATCGGCATCATCTTGATCTCGGCCCTGTTGGTCACGCTGTTCTTCGGCGGCTGGCACGGTCCGTTCGGCATCCTGCCGCAGTTGGCGTTCTTCTGGTTCTTCCTGAAGACCGCGTTCTTCATCATGTTGTTTATCCTGCTGCGCGCTTCCATTCCGCGTCCACGATACGACCAGGTGATGGATTTCAGCTGGCGCTTCTGCCTGCCGCTGACCCTGATCAATTTGCTGGTGACGGCTGCCGTTGTGTTGTTGAACACGCCAGCCGGCGCGGTTCAGTGAGGATTTGACCCATGTTCAAATATATTGGCGACATCGTTAAGGGTACCGGTACCCAGTTGCGAAGCCTGGTGATGGTGTTCGGTCACGGCTTTCGCAAACGCGACACCTTGCAATACCCGGAAGAAGCGGTGTACCTGCCGCCGCGCTATCGCGGCCGCATCGTACTGACCCGCGACCCCGATGGCGAAGAGCGTTGTGTAGCCTGCAACCTGTGCGCCGTGGCGTGCCCGGTGGGTTGCATCTCCCTGCAGAAAGCTGAAACCGAAGACGGTCGCTGGTACCCGGACTTCTTCCGCATCAACTTCTCGCGCTGCATTTTCTGTGGCCTCTGCGAGGAAGCTTGCCCGACCACCGCGATCCAGCTGACACCGGATTTCGAGATGGCCGAGTTCAAACGTCAGGACCTGGTGTACGAGAAAGAAGATCTGTTGATCTCTGGTCCCGGTAAAAACCCTGATTACAACTTCTATCGTGTTGCAGGTATGGCCGTTGCCGGTAAGCCGAAGGGCGCCGCACAAAACGAAGCCGAGCCGATCAACGTGAAGAGCTTGCTGCCTTAAGGAAGAAAGATGGAATTCGCTTTCTATTTCGCGTCCGGTATTGCAGTGGTGTCCACGCTTCGCGTGATCACCAACACCAATCCTGTGCACGCCCTGCTCTACCTGATCATTTCGTTGATCGCCGTGGCCATGACCTTTTTCAGCCTCGGCGCACCATTCGCCGGTGTGCTGGAAGTGATCGCCTACGCCGGCGCCATCATGGTGCTGTTCGTGTTTGTGGTGATGATGCTCAACCTGGGGCCGGCCTCGGTCGCCCAGGAACGCGTCTGGCTCAAGCCCGGCATCTGGCTCGGCCCGGTCATCCTGGCAGCCCTGCTGCTGGGTGAACTGCTGTATGTGCTGTTCGCTCACCAGAGCGGCCAGGCCATCGGCCACACCACCGTAGACGCGAAAGCCGTGGGCGTCAGCCTGTTCGGCCCGTACCTGCTGGTGGTCGAACTGGCTTCGATGCTGCTGCTCGCGGCAGCCATCACCGCCTTCCACTTGGGCCGCAACGAAGCCAAGGAGCAATGACGATGCCTGCTATCCCTTTGGAGCATGGTCTGGCGGTCGCCGGCATCCTGTTCTGCCTTGGCCTGGTCGGCCTGATGGTTCGCCGTAACATTCTGTTCGTGTTGATGAGCCTGGAAATCATGATGAACGCCGCCGCACTGGCGTTCGTTGTTGCAGGTAGCCGATGGGCGCAGCCGGATGGGCAAGTCATGTTCATCCTGGTGATCAGCCTGGCAGCCGCCGAGGCCAGTATTGGCCTGGCGATCCTGCTGCAACTGTATCGTCGCTTCCACACGCTTGATATCGACGCTGCCAGTGAGATGCGCGGATGAACATGATCTTTCTGACTTTCGTATTTCCCCTGATCGGTTTCCTGCTGCTGTCGTTCTCCCGTGGACGCTGGTCGGAAAACCTTTCTGCCTTGATCGGCGTGGGTTCCATTGGCTTGTCGGCGATCGTCGCCGCCTACGTCATCTGGCAATTCAACGTGGCACCGCCGGAAGGCGGCCACTACACCCTGGTGCTGTGGCAATGGATGTCGGTGGACGGCTTCAAGCCCAACTTCGCCCTCTACGTCGACGGCCTGTCGATCACCATGCTCGGCGTGGTGGTGGGTGTAGGCTTCCTGATCCACCTGTTCGCGTCCTGGTACATGCGTGGTGAGGCCGGCTACTCGCGCTTCTTCTCGTACACCAACCTGTTTATCGCCAGCATGCTGTTCCTGGTACTCGGCGATAACCTGTTGTTCCTGTACTTCGGCTGGGAAGGCGTGGGCCTGTGCTCGTACCTGTTGATCGGTTTCTACTACAGCAACCGCAACAACGGTAACGCGGCACTCAAGGCCTTTATCGTCACCCGCATCGGCGACGTGTTCATGGCCATCGGCCTGTTCATCCTGTTCCAACAAGTGGGCACGCTGAACATCCAGGAACTGCTGGTGCTGGCACCGCAGAAATTCCAGGTTGGTGACTTCTGGATCACCCTGGCGACCCTGATGCTGCTGGGTGGCGCTGTGGGTAAATCCGCACAACTGCCGCTGCAAACCTGGCTGGCGGACGCGATGGCCGGTCCTACGCCGGTGTCGGCGCTGATCCACGCGGCAACCATGGTGACTGCGGGTGTCTACCTGATCGCGCGTACCCACGGCCTGTTCACCCTGGCGCCGGAAATCCTGCATCTTGTAGGACTGGTCGGTGGTGTGACCCTGGTTCTGGCGGGTTTTGCCGCGCTGGTACAGACCGACATCAAGCGTATCCTCGCCTACTCGACCATGAGCCAGATTGGCTACATGTTCCTGGCCCTGGGCGTTGGCGCCTGGGACGCGGCGATTTTCCACCTGATGACCCACGCCTTCTTCAAGGCCCTGCTGTTCCTTGCCTCCGGTGCAGTGATCGTTGCCTGCCACCACGAGCAGAACATCTTCAAGATGGGCGGCCTGTGGAAGAAACTGCCATTGGCCTACGCCAGCTTCATCGTCGGGGGTGCCGCCCTGGCCGCCCTGCCGTTGGTGACCGCAGGTTTCTACTCCAAGGACGAAATCCTCTGGGAAGCGTTCGCCAGCGGTAACCAGAACCTGCTGTATGCAGGCCTGGTCGGTGCGTTCATGACCTCGCTGTACACCTTCCGCCTGATCTTCATCACCTTCCACGGTGAAGCCAAGACCGAAGCGCACGCAGGCCACGGCATCTCCCACTGGTTGCCACTGTCGGTGCTGATCATCCTGTCGACCTTCATCGGCGCCATGATCACCCCGCCTCTGGCCGGTGTACTGCCGGAAAGCGCCGGGCATGCCGGTGGCGCCGCCAAGCACAGCCTGGAAATCGCCTCGGGCGCCATCGCCATCGCCGGTATCCTGCTGGCCGCGCTGCTGTTCCTCGGCAAGCGTCGCTTCGTGACGGCTGTGGCCAACAGTGGCATTGGTCGCTTCCTGTCAGCCTGGTGGTTCGCTGCGTGGGGCTTCGACTGGATCTACGACAAACTGTTCGTCAAGCCATACCTTGCTATCAGCCACCTTCTGCGCAAAGACCCGCTCGACCAGACCATCGGTTTGATCCCGCGCGCCGCCAAGGCCGGTCACACCGCCCTGAGCCGCAGCGAGACGGGCCAATTGCGTTGGTATGCCGCGTCCATGGCTGCCGGTGCGGTGCTGGTGATCGGTGCCATCGTGGTGGTGGCGGTATGACTATGAACATTGCGTACTTTGCGAACTTGCAAAAGGAAACGAGCCCGTCATGATTCTGCCCTGGCTAATCCTGATCCCCTTTATCGGCGGCCTGCTCTGCTGGATGGGTGAACGCTTCGGCGCCACCCTGCCCCGCTGGATTGCGTTGCTGACCATGTCCCTGGAACTCGCGCTCGGCCTCTGGCTGTGGGCGCACGGTGACTATTCATTCGCTCCGGCACCGGGTGTCGATCCAACCTTCGCGCTTGAATTCAAGCACGTGTGGATCCAGCGCTTCGGCATCAACGTGCACCTGGCCCTCGACGGCCTGTCGCTGTTGATGATTTTGCTGACCGGCTTGCTGGGTATCCTCTCGGTACTCTGCTCCTGGAAAGAAATTCAGCGTCACGTGGGCTTCTTCCACCTGAACCTGATGTGGATTTTGGGCGGCGTTGTCGGCGTGTTCCTGGCGCTGGACCTGTTCATGTTCTTCTTCTTCTGGGAAATGATGCTGGTGCCGATGTACTTCCTCATCGCGCTCTGGGGTCACAGTTCTTCGGACGGCAAGAAAACCCGGATCTACGCGGCGACCAAGTTCTTCATCTTCACCCAGGCTTCCGGCCTGATCATGTTGGTGGCGATCCTGGGTCTGGTACTGGTCAACTTCAACAACACTGGCGTGATTACCTTCAACTACGCCGACCTGTTGAAAACCAAGATGTCGCTGACCACCGAGTACATCCTGATGCTGGGCTTCTTCATCGCCTTCGCGGTGAAGCTGCCGGTGGTGCCGTTCCACTCCTGGTTGCCTGACGCTCACGCCCAGGCACCGACCGCAGGTTCCGTCGACCTCGCCGGTATCCTGCTTAAGACTGCTGCTTATGGCCTGCTGCGTTTCGCCCTGCCACTGTTCCCGAATGCCTCGGCCGAGTTCGCGCCGATCGCCATGACCCTGGGTCTGATCGGGATCTTCTACGGTGCGTTCCTGGCTTTTGCGCAAACCGACATCAAGCGTCTGATTGCCTTCTCGTCCGTTTCCCACATGGGTTTCGTACTGATCGGCATCTACTCCGGCAGCCAACTGGCGCTGCAAGGCGCGGTGATCCAGATGTTGGCCCACGGTGTTTCGGCCGCGGCACTGTTTATCCTCAGTGGTCAGCTGTACGAGCGCCTGCACACCCGTGACATGCGTGAAATGGGTGGCGTGTGGTCGCGCATCGCGTACCTGCCGGCCATCAGCCTGTTCTTCGCCGCCGCATCCCTGGGCTTGCCGGGCACCGGTAACTTCATCGGCGAGTTCCTGATCCTGATGGGTTCGTTCGTACACACGCCGTGGATCAGCGCCATTGCTACCTCGGGCCTGGTGTTTGGTTCGGTCTACTCGCTGATCATGATCCACCGCGCCTACTTCGGCCCGGCCAAGTCCGACACCGTCCTGCAAGGGATGGATGCTCGCGAACTGATCATGGTGCTCGGCCTTGCGGTGCTGCTGATCTACATCGGTGTGTACCCGCAACCGTTCCTGGACACTTCTGCCGCGACGATGCATGGCGTGCAGCAGTGGATCGGCACCGCCTTCTCTCAACTCGCTTCGGCCCGGTAAGAGCGCTATGGAATTCACGATCCAACACTTTATCGCGCTTGCGCCGCTGCTGATTACCAGCCTCACCGTTGTGGCGGTGATGCTGGCAATCGCCTGGCGCCGCAATCACTCGCAAACGTTCCTGCTGTCGTGTGCCGGTCTTAACCTGGCCCTGCTGTCGATCATCCCGGCACTCAAGGTCGCGCCATTGGCCGTGACCCCGCTGATGATGGTCGATGACTTCGCGCTGCTGTACATCGCGTTGATCCTCGTTGCCACCCTGGCCTGCGTCACCCTCGCCCACGCCTACCTCGGCGAAGGCGGCACCGGCTACCCCGGCAACAAGGAAGAGCTGTACCTGCTGATTCTGCTGGCTGCGGCCGGTGGCATCGTGCTGGTCAGCGCTCAGCACCTGGCCGGCTTGTTCATCGGCCTGGAACTGCTGTCGATCCCGACTTACGGCCTGGTGGCCTACGCGTTCTTCAACAAGCGCTCGCTGGAAGCCGGCATCAAGTACATGGTGCTGTCGGCGGCCGGTTCCGCGTTCCTGTTGTTCGGTATGGCGCTGCTCTACGCAGAGGCCGGCAACCTGAGCTTCACCGGTATCGGTCACGCCCTGGCGGCCACCAACATGCCTGCACCGATTGCCCAACTGGGCCTGGCGATGATGCTGATCGGCCTGGCGTTCAAGCTGTCCCTGGTGCCGTTCCACTTGTGGACCCCGGACGTCTACGAAGGCGCCCCGGCGCCAGTGGCGGCGTTCCTGGCCACCGCGTCCAAGGTTGCCGTGTTTGCTGTGATGGTGCGTCTGTTCCAGATCTCGCCTGCGGCCAACACCGGCGTGCTGAGCACCGTGCTGACCGTGATCGCCATTGCGTCGATCCTGTTCGGTAACCTGCTGGCCCTGACCCAGAACAACCTCAAGCGTCTGCTCGGTTATTCCTCCATCGCGCACTTCGGCTACCTGCTGATCGCCCTGGTGGCGAGCAAAGGCCTGGCCGTGGAAGCCATGGGCGTGTACCTGGTCACCTACGTGATCACCAGCCTGGGCGCATTTGGCGTGATCACGTTGATGTCCTCGCCGTTCAAAGGTCGTGATGCCGACGCCCTGTACGAATATCGCGGCCTGTTCTGGCGCCGTCCGTACCTGACCGCCGTGCTTACCGTGATGATGCTGTCCCTGGCCGGTATCCCGCTGACCGCAGGCTTTATCGGCAAGTTCTACATCGTGGCTACCGGTGTTGAAGCCCATGAATGGTGGCTGGTTGCATCCTTGGTACTGGGCAGCGCCATCGGCGTGTTCTACTACCTGCGCGTGATGGTCACCCTGTACCTGATCGAGCCAAACCTGCGCCGTGTGGATGCCGAGTTGCACTGGGAACAGAAGGCAGGCGGCGTGATGCTGCTGGCCATCGCCCTGCTCGCGTTCTTCCTGGGCGTGTACCCACAACCGTTGCTCACCCTGGTGCAGCACGCGGTACTGGGCGTTTGATCGCTTAGCTTGATGCAGTAAACGAAACGGCGCCTTCGGGCGCCGTTTTGCGTTTCTGGACTTTCAATTCTTTTGCCCTCCCCTGTGCGCTGAAATTTCCTTCCTCCTCTACCTCTTTGTCTGGCATCTAGCCGCTGAACCTAGCCGTATGGTGATTGTGTTTTAGGAAAGTTCCCACAGCCAGGTCACTTGACCCCGGGCGCGTGGGCCACCACACTATACGCAGGCTACGTACAGAACATGGATGCTCTATTTATCGAGTTGCCGGCCTTTGAACGGCATCGCAGGGACTATCTGAGTGACGAGCTATTCCAAGGCTTTCAACAGGAGTTGATGAAGAATCCGCAAGCGGGCGACGTCATCGAGGGAACCGGCGGGTTGCGCAAGGTCCGTTTCGTCGATGAGCGACGCAACAAAGGCAAACGCGGAGGCTTGCGGGTCATTTACTACTGGTGGTCGGGCGGCACGCAGTTCTGGTTATTCACCCTGTACGGCAAACACGAACAGGATGACCTTACCCCCAATCACAAGAAAGCCTTAAAACACATGCTGGACAGGGAAATCAAAGCGAGAACACATCATGAAACGTGAAATCTTTTCCGAACTGGTCGAAGGCTTCGACGCCCTGGCCGAAGAACGCCAAGGCAAAGTCACCCTGCGGACCCACAAGGTCCATCTCAACAACCTGGCCCCCCTGAGCGCCGAAGAAGTGGTGGCCGTGCGCCAACAGCTCAACCTCTCGCGCTCGGTGTTCGCCATGTACCTGCGTACCAACGTGCGCACCCTGGAAAACTGGGAACAAGGCCGGGCCAAGCCCAACGCCCAGGCCACCACCTTGATTCGGCTGGTGGCGCGCTTTCCGGAAACCGTGGCGCAGCTCGCGGCCTTGGGTTGATGGACAAAGCCCCGACAGGTTCGGGGCTTCTTCATGCAGGCTTATCGGCTCCCCCGAGGACTAGGCCCCTCCTCCTTCGCCACGAAACGCACTCGGGCTCACCCCTGTCCAGCGCTTGAAGGCCCGCCGAAAACTGCGCACATCGCTATAACCGACTTCCTCGGTAATACGTTCGATCGACAGCCCCGGATTCCCCAGCAACCCCATGGTACGTGCACGTCGCACTTGCTCCTGCAACGCTTCGAACGTCAGCCCGTGTTCGGTCAGGCGCCTGCGCAGGGTGCGCCCACTCATGTTCAAGTCGCCGGCGACCTTCTCCAGCTGGCTGCCCTGCAAATCCCGCGAAATAGCGCGTTCAACGGCCTGGATCAGGTCCATCTTCTGGTGCAACTGCGCGCTCTCCAACTCCAGCAACTCCAGGGCCTGGCGCAACGCCAAGGCGTGGTGATTAGGCAGGCGTTTATCCAGCCAATGCGGGGCCAGCACCATGCGATTGTGCAGGCAGCCAAAGCGCACATCCGCGCCAAACAGGCGTTGGTACTCAGCCTGGTAAGGCGGCGCAGCGTGCACGAACTCCATGCGCAGGGGCATAAACGTCTCCCCCACGAGCGCGCGGCCATACACCATCAGGCTGGCGAAGAACTCTTCGGCCGCAAACACCTGCACCTCGGCAAACGGCAGCAGGCATTCGACGTCGACGTGTACTTCTTCCAAGGTCTCATGGGTACGGGTGGTGGCGATGCCGCCTGAGGTGTGCTGATGGCGCTCGCCAATGGCAAATGCATCGCGCAGGGTTTTGCACAGGGAGATCACATGGCCGAGTAGGCCGAGGGTGCCCAGCACGTTCTGATGCCCCACCCACAGGCCCAGCCCCTGATCGGGAAGCACCTTGAGTGCCCGCTGGATCATCGCCACAGCCTGGCGATAGGAAATACGCTGGGCCGGGTCATCCAGGTCGGCCAGGGTAAACCCCAGGCCTCGGCACAACGCTTCGGCATTCGCGCCCTTTTGCGCTACCACGTGCCCGAGGGTCTGCAACAGGAAGGGCGACACCAGCGCCAATTCAAATTGCGGGTCAACGGCTTTCCTTTGCATGGCTTACGGGTTCCCGACTGAGTACTTCAGTTCTTGTTTTAGAAACATCCTGCTAATCATAGGCGCTTGCAAGAGCCGCTGCATCCTGAGTGAAACCTGTCCGGCAAAGTCCCCCTATCTGGCCGCCAAAACCCTGCCCCGCCGGGCGCTGAAGGCATATTTCTAACGTCAGCGGTGCCCTAACAATAATAAAGAGGCCAGACATGAACCCCACCCGTGCACTTCCCCCCCTGCAACTGGCGTTGTTGAGCCTGCTCAGCCTGCCGGCCCTGGCCACCGAAGGCGGCGTCGACAACATCGGCCCCGGCACCGATGGCTTCTACATCCTGCCGCTGGACGTGAACAACCTGCCCGACCATATGTTCGCGTTCAACCTGTATTACAACCACTACCAGGCACGCAAACTGGACATCAGCTCCCTCGGCGGCAAGGTCTCGCAAGTGCGGATCAAGTCCGACGCGATCATCCCACGCCTGGACTACCTGAGCCCCGTGCGTGTGTTCGGCGGGCGCCTGGGCGGCTACATCGCCCAGCCGTATATCAAGCAACAGGTGTCGCTGTTCGGTATGTCCGACACCCGCGAAAGCATGGGCGACACCACCCTGGCGCCGATCATCCTGTGGGACATGGGCAAAAACCTGACCCTGGCCGCCGCCGTGGAAATCACCCTGCCCACCGGCGAATACGACGCCACGCGCCTGGCCAACACCAGCAACAACTTCTACACCTACAAGCCGCTGGTCTCGGCGACCTGGATGCCCAATGAACGCACCGAACTGTCGATCAAGACCACCTACAGCTTCAACGAAGAAAACCACGACACCGACTACCGCTCCGGCCAGATTTTCCATTTCGACTACTCGGCCAGCTACAAGGTGACCGACAACCTGAGCCTGGGGGTCAACGGCTATTACCTCAAGCAGACCACCGACGATAAGCAGTACGGGCGCACGGTGGTAAACATCTATGGTGATGAAGTGAATGATGGGGTCAAGGGACAAGTGTTTGCCATTGGCCCGGCGGTGTATTTCACCTTCTTGAAATACGCCAGTGCAGAGGTGCGCTGGGCTAAAGAGTTTGATGTGAAGAACCGGCCGGAAGGCGATATGTTGTGGGCCAAGCTCACCATTCCCTTTGCCCTGTAAAAACCCGACTTGAAACAGGAACACTGACGTGTGTGGGAGTGTGATTGTGTGGGAGCTGGCTTGCCTGCGATAGCATCACCGCGGTCTAACCTTGAGACCGAGGCGTCTGCATCGCAGGCAAGCCAGCTCCCACACAAGCCAGCCCCCCACAATCACACTCCCACATTTCGAGCGCTTTGCGTCAGGCATAAACAGGCCAGGTCTCGACGATTTTCCCGTCCCGCACCCCCAGCAAATCCCCAAACTGCAACAACACAAACTCACTCTGGGTCGGGCGCAAAAACACTTGATCCTCAATATTCAATCCCACCGCTGGCGAGCCGTTGACCATCTCCTGATTGGAACTGCGCCCAAACAGCTCATTGCTTTGCAGCCCCTGCGGCGACTCGAATTGCGCCATCCAGTTACCGCCATAAATAAAGAACGTCTCGCGCTGATTCGGATCCCACCACGAAAACACCCGCGACTTGCCATCCAGCGCCGGAATCTCCACCGACCCGGTGCTTTTCAACACTGGCGTGGCGATAAACGCTGCCGGCACATGCTCGCTCAACGACGGCAAATCGTAATGCGTGGGCTTGAGCAACGCGGTACCCACCGACACCTCGGTACTGAGTGTTTCCTGCTCGTGAATCCGATAGCTGGGGCTGCCAGCCGTGTTCAACGTCAGCCCCTCACGCCATAACCCGGCAAACTGCTGACGGGTGAAATCAACATGGCCGTTGTAGCGCTGCATCACCTGCTCAAACAGCGCCTGGGGCGAACCGAGAATACCCGGCACGCCCATGCCCACAAACGGGTCGTAGCCCATAAATCCGGCAAACTCCAAGTGCTGCGGGTTGGCGCTGATCAGCGTGAGCATCCGCCCCAGCACCGCGTTATCGCTAATGCCGCCGCGATGCAGCCCCACATCCAGCTCGATGTTCACCCGCAACCGCGTGCCCAACCCTTGCGCCAACGCCAGGTAGTGCTGCAACCGCTCTGGCGTGTCCAGTAGCCACTGCAATTGCCTGGCCGGGTCAAACGGACCTTTATGGGTTTGATAAAACAGCTCGGCCGAGCGCACCGGCAACGGCTTGCCCATGAGGATGTCGGCCTCGGGAAACACCTGCGCATCGTGGTTCAGAAACGGTTGATGAAACGACATCAGCCGCGCAGTACCCGCGCGCTTGGCGATATACGCCAGCAACCCCGGCGACGGCAGCGACTTCTCCACCAGGCGCAAATGCTTGCCACCACGCTGCACCGACTGCATCACCACGTCGATATTGTGATCAAGGCGATCCAGGTCGATCAGCATCACCGGGCGCATCGGCCCATGGGCTTTGAGTTCGTCATTAAGACGACGGAAATACTCGCTGTACGGGCCGCCGCGATCACTGGGGCGCAGCCACCAGCCACCCGCCACTGCCGCCACTGCGGCGCCCAGCACAAAATGTCGGCGTTTCATCAGGCCACTCCCAGGATGGATTGCAGGTGCGCATTGAGGAACTTGCCGCTCGGGTCCAGCTCGCGGCGCACGCGGGTGAATTCGTCCCAGCGCGGGTACAGCGACTGCAAGGTGCGCGCGTTAAGGGTGTGCAATTTGCCCCAGTGCGGGCGGCCGGCGTACTTCCAGAAAATCGGCTCCACGGCGGCAAAGAAGTTGTGATGGTCCATGGCGTAATGCTGATGGACCGAAATCGAACAGCTGTCGCGGCCTTCGAACATGCTCAAAGGGATGTCATCGGCCTTGACGTAGCGATACTCGATAGGAAACCAGGTGCGCAGATCCTTGTCGGTGATCAGCTTGAGGATTTCCCGCAGGCACGCCGGGCCATGTTCGGCGGGCACCGAATATTCCATCTCGTTGAAACGCACGTTGCGCACATTGGCATAGACCTGGAACGACTCGGCCACGCGGTCCTGGAAGCTGGCAAAAAAACGCAGGCTGTTGAGCAAGGTGCGGCGGGTGCCCGGGAAATCACTGCCATACTTGTCGAGCTTTTCGATGATCGACACAAACTCATTGCCGCCCGCCTCCGCCGGGTCGACGGGAGGCGTTTCGGGGTCATCGGTTTCGTTGAGGGCGATGGACAGCGCGTAGTCGGAATGGGTGACCACGAGCATTTCCCAGTGCTGGTTTTCGCGGGTGTTCTTGTGCACATCCTCCAGCAACTCTTCGGTCTTGGCGATCCACTGACGCTCACGCAAGCGGTACGGTGCGCGGTTCTGCGAGCGGATTTGCGTGACCACGCCCAGCGCACCGAGAGATACCCGGGCGGCGCTGAACAGCTCGGGATGGCGTTGCGCATCGCAGTCCAGCACGTCGCCTTGGGCTGTGACCAGTTGCAGGCCGGTGACGCAACCGGAATACGAGGTAAAGCCCACACCGGTGCCATGGGTGGAGGTGGAAATCGCCCCGGCCAGGGTCTGGTAATCGATGTCCGCCATGTTCGGCAGCGCCTGGCCGATGGCCTTGAGCGCCGGGCCCATGCGCGACATCGGCGTGCCGGCGGCAAAGGTCGCTTGCAAGGTGGCGGGGT
Source organism: Pseudomonas sp. WS 5146 (assembly GCF_012985495.1). Taxonomy (NCBI): domain Bacteria; kingdom Pseudomonadati; phylum Pseudomonadota; class Gammaproteobacteria; order Pseudomonadales; family Pseudomonadaceae; genus Pseudomonas; species Pseudomonas sp. WS 5146. The sequence goes on along the minus strand of NZ_JAAQWL010000013.1, from coordinate 2,845 downwards.
CATGGTCCAACAGCCCATTGAAGTAACTCAGCGACAACAAGGTGCCGTCGGTGGGCACCAGGGCACTGAACGAATGTGCCGAGCCTACGGGCCGAATAGTGCTCGGTGCCTGGCGAATCATTTGCACCAATTCATCCAGGTCTTTGGGCGCCAGGCGCGCCAGCGGCAGGCAGGTCTGCGCGCCCGACCAGTTGCGCCACGGGATCAACCGTGGCGCGCGGGCCAACTGGGCCAGTACCGGGTTGCTCGACAGGGCCAGAAAAACCCCGGCCACTGCCGAGCGTTGCAAGAGTTGCCGCCGTGAAAGCGCCATCCACCACCTCTTTTTATTATTGGAGTTGAACACCGGCCATAAAGCTGATCAGCGCCAGAAACTGCGCTTCGGAACACTGCATGCACAGCCCCATCGGCGGCATGCCGTTGTAGCCGTTGATGCTGTGGTCCAGCAGCGTGTCGGCGCCCTGGGCGACGCGCGGGCTCCAGGCAGCCTTGTCACCCGCCAACGGCGCGCCGGCCGCCGGGTTGGCGTGGCATAGCTTGCAGCTGGTGTCGTAGACCTGGGCCAGTGCCGGGTCGGCGGGCACGGTCGTGGTCGCAGCAGTGCGTTCGGGGGCAGGTTTGGGCGTGTCGTCACAGGCCGTCAGCAGGCTGAGTACGAGCAACAGTAACGCGGTGCGGGGCATGGCCACCCTCTCTTATTGTGCAGTGGAAGCTGTTTGCACACTAAGGCAGCGAAGGCAGGGCGTTGAGGGTTTTGGGGGACACAAAGGGGGCTTGGGCGGACAGTCGAATGCTCGGCGTAAGGGTTGGTGCGGTCCTTGAGGTCTACCGTGTCGCTGCCCACCTTCGAGTTTGAAATCGTTATAGCTGCCCTGCAGGCCCAGGACGGAAATCGGGCCAGTCGGTGCTGCGGCGAACACCACAGCAGGCGCGGTGACCAGCGCCAGCAGTGAGGAACCCTTGAGGAATTTTCCGAATAGCTTGGACATCGTTTTACATCTCCTTGTCTGGTGAGCAAATTATTCAGGAACCGGTTCGAACCTCGGCTTTTGCCAAAGGCTCGAATTAATTTGCATTGACATGAAGGTAAAACGGTTCAGCGAAGGCTCTAGCTCAAGGCTCCCTGGAGTTTTCCATTACTAAGCCATCAAGGGTTTGGCGAAGCTGCGGATGACTTGGCAAACGAATACCGAAGGTGCCCTGCAGCAATTCCAGTAACTCATCAGCACTCTCGACTGCGCGCTTTTCGCTGGGCTGGTCAAGGCAGTGAACCGCGTAATTGGCATTGGCCAAGGTATGGCGTTTACCCGGTGCCAATCGCGCCGCTTTCAGCTGACCGACAAAAACGGAAGCCGGGTGCGTCGACACGTACCAATTGCCGATGGTGTAGTCGATATCGGCCTGCACTTGCAGGTCGAACACATATAAGCCACGCCATTCCTCACCCACCTGCGCCCACAGGGTGTAATCGGCACCGTTGAAGGTCAGGCGATAAGGTTCATGGGCGGTGGCCTGGGGCACCTCGGTATCCAGCTGCAACGGACTGCTGGGCACCATGCCGCCGAAGCCGACATCGGTGACATAACGCACGCCGTCCAGGGTCACCAGGCTCAGGCGATGGGTGCGCCCGGTGCGCGCATCAGGCGGCCCGCCCATCACCACCCAGCCGGTAAGCCCGCGGGCGTCGAAGCCCAGCTCCTGCAACAGCGCCAGGAACAGGTAGTTAAGCTCGAAACAGTAACCACCACGCCCGTCCAGCAAGACCTTTTGCTCGATGCTGGGCAGGTCAATCGGCACCGGTGAATGCAGCAATGTCGACAGGCTCTCAAAGGCGAAGGTGCACACGTGACGCAGCTGCAGGTCTTGCAAGGTTTTGAGCGTGGGTGGCGGGGCTGAGTCGTAGCCCAGACGCTGCAGGTAGAGCTGGCTGTGAGTCAATCGGGACATGGCGCGATCCTTGGGCGCGTGGCGGATGCGTCACTATGCCGCGCCAGTGTGCGACTTGTCATTTTGAGTGAACCTTTTTGAACGCCCGCCTATCCATCTATAACAAGACAGGGAGGCAACATGAGTACCGCAAAAATCTACACCATTCACTATCAACTGCACGGTCAACCGAAGTCCTTTGTGGTACGCGCCGAAGTGATGAATAACGCTGAAGCGTGGCATTGGGCGGCGGTCGATGCTGATATTGCCCATGTCAGCCGCATTGGGCGCGTGGGTCATGAGCAGGTCAAGAAAACCACCCGACCTTGGGCGGAGAAGTTTGGGATCAGCGAGGTGACCTGGGTGCCGCCCAAGTAGGTTTCGTTTGGATGTGATCAGGCCCCGCTTTTGCGGGGTTTGGTTTGTGGGGGGGGTTGGGGTGTTGGGGGTGTGTATATCCGTTATTTAGGTAACGGCGGCTTATGGTTCCGCTCTTACAGCGGCTCACTTTTTGAAGGACCAAAAAGTAAGCAAAAAGTCCTCGCCCCAACACTCGGTGCCTCGCTATGGCTCGGCATGCCCGCAATCCGCCAGTGATTTGGGGGGCCGCCGCGATGGGCCATCCTTGGCCCAGCGCGGCTAAACCGGCATCCCTGCCGGTTTACCCCCCAAATCCCTGTCAGATTCCGGCCATCGTGTTTGACGGGGCGATTTCAGATCAAGATCAAAAACACAGATCAAAAGACCGCTGACTTCGTCATCGAAAAGGATGTAAGGGCCAGAGCAACAGCGACAGCAACAGCAACAGCAACAGCAACAGCAACAGCAACAGCAACAGCAACAGCAACAGCAACAGCAACAGCAACAGCAGAGCCATACTCGGTCAAAGGTGGGAGCTGGCTTGCCTGCGATGGCATCA
>NZ_JAAQWL010000012.1:0-220383 GCF_012985495.1 Pseudomonas sp. WS 5146 | reverse complement strand
ACTCGGTGTGCCTGATGTACCGAGGTGTCTGCATCGCAGGCAAGCCAGCTCCCACAGAAAAGCAGATCCCAGGTGTATGCAAATCCGCTTTTCGCTTTTCGCTTTTGATTCAACCACTCAGGTCGGCTTTCAGGCCGCCGTGCTCTGCTTTTGATCTTGCTTTTGATCTGAGGCGCCCCGTCAACCACGATGGCCGAACGCAGGCTTGAATCCGTGGGTAACCCGGCAGGACGCCGGGTTAGCCGCGCTGGGCCAAGGATGGCCCATCGCGGCGGCCCACGGATTCAAGCCGGAGTGCGGGCACACCGAGCATTAGCGAGGTGCCGAGTGGTGGGGCGAAGACCTTTTGGTTACTTTTGGCTGGGCCGGCATTCCGGGCGTTTGCCAAAAGTGACCCGCTGTAAGAGCGGAACCATAAGCCGCCGTTACCGCAGCAACGGATATGTACACCAAAAGCGCCGACATCACCTAGGCTTCTTAAGATCCCCCAACGGATCATAATCCACCTTTTTCCGCTGCTCCTTGTCCTTATCCAACGGCGCAATCGCCGGCCCAACAGGATCAACCTGCGGGTCCGACACATCAGGCGAATCAGGATCAAACCCCAACTCATTCTCGCCGCTGGCATGCTCGCCCGAACCCGGGCCTTTCGGATGATTACTCACAGTCACCTCCTGAACCTATAGCGGGCGCGCCCTGTCATGCAGGTTTTCCAGGTCTTCCTCAACCCGCTCCACATCATCTTCGTCCTGACGCTCGGCCGGGTCATTGGGCCGCAACGCATCGTTGTCACGCTCCTCCTCTCCCGGCGTACGGTCAGGGTCAGGTGTACCCGGCGGCGGTTGCTTGTACTCAGACATAATGGCTTACCTCAAAAGGGCTATACAGATTTAGAGAAACCACCCCAAGCCATCGTTCAACTTGTTTGCCCAAAGCATGCGAAGATGCCACCCCGCCTTTCTTGAGACCTGACCCGGATGTTCGAGCTCAAACCCTGCGACCCCGCAACCTTCCGCCAACAAACCCGCCGCAGCACGCTGATCATCGCCGTGCTGTTCATGGCCCTGGCCATGCTGCTATCAACCCTGGCGGTGATGCTGTTCGGCGAACCCGGCGGCGATAATTTGCGTTTCAACATCGGCGGCGTATTCGCCGGGGTGCTGATCACCGTCGCCCTGGTGCGCGGCCCATTTTGGACCCAACCATGGCTGGCGCCTGCAGTGTACGGCTGGCAGCTCAAGCGCAACCTGATGCGCGTGACCAATGTGATGCACACCCTCAAGGACCGCGCACAGGCCAACGACCCCACTGCCCTCAAAGTGCTGCGTTTTTACCACTTGGGCCTGACGCAGATGCATGACCTGGACGCCAACTCCAGCGCCCAGGCGCAACTGGTCGGCGAGATGGAAGCGCATAGGGCGAAAATGCAGGCCCTGGGCATCGACACCGAACAAACCCGCTTCGACCCCGCCTGGCTGGAAGGTTTCAAAAAACCATAATCAGTTGGAAACCTTCGCGCGCCAGCAGAACACGGCGCTGACGGCAATCGCCGCGCCTGCCAGACCGAACACCCACGGCGCCGACGCCACCGGTAGCAGCAACCCCGCCATCAGCGGCCCAAGGCCAGCGCCGACATCGCGCCACACCGCGTTGGAGGCCAGGGCCGAAACGCGCATCGAACCAGGGTTGCGCTCAGCCACCAAAGTGGTCACCAACGGCAATTGCAAGGCGCGCAGCACCAGCACCGCGGCCGCGCCGACGATCACCCAATAACTGCCAAATGCCGTCAGCGCCAAGGCACTCAAGAACGAAAACAACAGCAGCATCGAGGTGGCACCAAAACGCTGCGCCGCACGCCCACCCAGCGGGCTCAGGAGCATCTCCGAGGCATAGCGCAGTGCCATCAGGCCGCCGGCGATCAGTACCGCATCGCCGCCAAGAATCTTCTGCGCCTGGATCGACAGGCCAAAGATAAACAGCCCGTCCAACGCCACGCCTTCGATAAACGACCACACCGCCACGCTGTCCGGCCACTTGAAGCGGCGCCCGGTGCTGTGCAAATCGTGCCCGGCGGTCGGCAAACCACGTGCCACCCACACGCCCGCCAGGCAGCAGCCGGCCAGAATCATGAAGATAGGTCGCGGCCCGGCCCACAGGGTCAGCCAGCCCCCCAGCGGCAGCGCCAGCATCGGCCCGAGGGCGATCACCGCCCTGGAGCGCCCTGCCCTGCGCGCCGCGCCCGCAGGCTCAGAGGTGGCCAACACTTGGGTCGACAGGTTCAGCGCGGCAAAACACAGGCCCCAGATCAGCCGCAGCCCCAACAAAGCGGCAAAACCTGACAGCATCGAGTTGCCCAAGGCGCACACCGTGGCGGCACCCGCGGCGATCATGCAGGTCAGCCGGTCGCCATTACGGGCGTAGAAATTCAACACATGGCGGTAGCCGAAAATCCGCACCAGGCGGTTGGCTGCGAGCAACACCCCGGCCTGGGCCAGGGTGATGCCAAAGGCCTGGGATTCCATGGGCAGCAGCAAGTAGAGCAACACATCACTGGGCAGGCATAACGCGAGGGTCAGTGCGGCACGTCGGGAGGTGGTATCAGCAGTGCGTAGAGCCAGGCTGGACATAAATCTGAAACATCCCGAAATATTCAGGCCGCCACGTTAGCGTTGCCGCCGCGTGTTTTACAAGGGCTAAACCTTGTGTTTATACGGCAACAAGCGCAGCCCACTGGCCACACTGCCCACCAGCGCAAACCCACAGCCCAGCCACAGCGCGTATTGCGGGCCGCTGCCCAGGGAGAGGTGAAAGCAGAACGCCACCAACGACGCCCCCAGCGTTTGCCCCAGCAAACGTGAAATCGCGACGATGCCACTGGCCCCACCGCTGCGGGCCAACGGCGCGCTGGTCATGATCGCCTTGAGGTTGGGTGACTGGAAAAAACCGAAACCGGCGCCGCACAAGGCCATGCGCCAGCCAATATCGAAGGCGCTGGCGCCGCTGCCCAAGGTCGCCAACGCCGCCATGCCCGCGCTGAGCATCAGCAAACCGATGCCGCACAACAGGCCCAGCGACACACGATCCGCCAGCCGCCCCGCCACCAGGGCCATCACCGCCACCACGGCAGGCCACGGCGTCATCAAAAAACCGGTTGCCACCTGGCTGTGCCCCAGCACCGCCTGCAACAGAAACGGCAGCGAAACAAAGGCCAGGCCCTGGGCGCTGAACGCACAGATGGCCGTGAGAGAAGACAGCGCAAACACCGGGCGCTTGAACAAGTCCACGGCCAGCATCGGCGCCGGGTGACCGGCTTCACGGCGCAACAGCAATGCGCCGCACACCATCGCCAGCGCAATCAAACCGAGGGTCAGTGTGCCTTGGGCGCCATGCACCGCCGTGCCCAGCCCCAGCACCAACAGCGCGAACAGACCAGCACACAACAGCGCCGAAAACCGATCGAACGCGTGACCGGTCAACGGCAGTGTCGGCAATGACCGCAGGCCCAGCCCCAGGGCCAGCAGCCCCAGCGGCACGTTGATCAGGTACAGCCAATGCCAGCTCGCCACCGACAGAATCGCCGACGCGGCGGTCGGCCCCAGCGTGAAGGCCAACCCCACCACCAGCGAGTTATAGCCCAGGCCGCGCCCGAGCATTTTTGACGGGTAGATATGCCGCAACAACGCCGTGTTGACACTCATCACCGCCGCCGCCCCGAGCCCTTGGGCCACCCGCGCGGCAGTCAGGGTGAGCAAAGAACCGGCCAACCCGCAAAACAGCGACGAGACAATAAACAGCAGCAAGCCGCCGAGGTACACGCGCCGGTGGCCGAGCACATCACTGAGCGACGCGAACGGCAGCACCGTGGCGATAATCGCCAACTGGTAGGCGTTCACCACCCAGATCACCGAGGCCGAATCAGTGCCGATACCTTGTGCCAGCGTCGGCAGCGCCGTATTGACAATGGCGGTGTCCAGGGTTGCCATGCCAATGCCCAAAGACAAGGCGATCACCGCCGGCAAGCGTTTATTGGAAGGCAGCCCATCGGCAACAGAAGACATGAACAATCCGCACAGGTGACAAAGGCCCTTAGATTAAGGGTTGCGCGAATTTTTTTCAGTGGCCGATTACCTGGCTGTCCGAATTTTCATGTTTGGATGGCTAAGACTATCCAGACCTTCGCTGCGAACGGGGCTGTAGTGGAGAACTGGCTTGTTATGGCGAGCGGGCTTGCCCCGCGTTGGGCTGCGAAGCGGCCCCAAAACCTGGCTGACCAGGTCCGTCAGGAATACCCGAGGTGGCTTCACTGGGAGTGCTTCGCACTCCAACGCGGGGCAAGCCCGCTCGCCACAGGGTCAACGATCAACTCACTGCCTAACCACCCGGCCAGGTATTCACCGGCCTGGGCCACTCCCGCCTCTTCACCCAGGCGCGCCACCAGAAACTCGCACAGCCCGGCAAAGCTGCCGTCGGCCTGCAGGTGCAACACGGCCTCAAGCTCCAACGCACTGACCTGACGTAAACGTGAGGTGTACTGACGCCGCCACACTAACAATCCACCTGCCTGTTCCAGCATCATTGCCTGCGGCGCAAGCGCGTCTTGCCACAGTGCCGACCAGATAGCCTCAGCATTGGTAGTCAGCCCATGGCAGCGCAACGACGGCGTCAGGCGCAAAACGGCGCTGTCCCAATCCAGCTCGGCCAGGGCTTGCAACGGCAAGGGCGTCGCATCGGCGGCGACAAACGCCTCATTCAGCGCCGACTCGATCCAGGCCAGTTCATGCACATCCGGGTTATTCGGCAATACGGTCTTCAAGGTCGCGTAAAACCCTTCGGGATACGCATCCAGGGTCCAGGCATGCGGGGGTTGCTGGTCGATATGGGTAATGCTGGCCGCCAGAAACGCCTCCTCGCCCAGCCAACGTCGCACAATCGGAAACGCCTGTTCCAGGCAACCCACCAGCTGCGCGCGATAGTTGTTCTGGTACACCGCCAGGCCTGCGTGCCGGTCGCCCAGCAGTCGGGCCGAATCATCCGACGCACTCACCAGCCACGTGCGAAATGCCTGCTGCCACTGCACCAGGTTCATTGGGCCAGCCCCAAAGCCCGCGCCATTGACAGCTCCTCAAGCAATTCGGCCAGCGGCGGGATGGCATCATCGCGCTCAATCATCGTGGCCACCGGCCCGAGCAACCCGACAGCCTTGGCATACAACGCCCAAACCCCGCTGCACACCGGGCTGTCGTGGCTGTCGATCAACAGCTCACGGCCCTGGCTATGGCCGGCCAAGTGAATCTGGCGCACGCGCTCAGCAGGAATGCCTTCGAGAAAGGCCAGGGCATCAAAGCCATGATTGCTGGCACTGACAAACACATTATTGATGTCCAGTAACAACTCGCACCCCGTGCGCTCGGCCATGGCGGCGATAAATGCGCATTCGCTCATGCTGGCACCGTCAAACGCCAGGTAGCTGGACGGGTTTTCCACCAGCAGCGTGCGGCCCAACACCTCCTGGGCCTGGTGGATATTGGCGCAAACGCGGTCCAGAGCCTCGTCCGTATAGGGCACCGGCAACAAATCGTGGGCATTGAACCCCCCGCTGCGCGACCAACTCAGGTGGTCGGAGACAAACAGCGGCTCCACCTCATCCACCAGCGCTTTGAGACGCCGCAGGTACTCCGGGTCCAGCCCTTCGGCCGTGCCGATCGACATCGACACCCCGTGCAGCGCCACCGGGTAACGCTCGCGAATCTGGCGCAGGATGTGCCGTGGTTGCCCACCTGCGACCATAAAATTCTCAGAAATCACTTCGACAAAATCCACGGGCACCAAGGTTTCCAGGAAGTCGCAGTAATGCTCCTTGCGCAGCCCCAGGCCATAGCCGGAAAAGCGCGGGTTAAATGTCGGCATCATCGGTACTCCAGCAAAAACTGTGGCGAGGGAGCTTGCTCCCGCTCGGCTGCGCAGCAGTCGCCCGTTTCTGGAGGCGCTGCACAAGCAAGCTTGCTCGCCACAGGAAGGCGTTATTTCGGCTCAGTCAACGTGCCACCGGCCTTGAGGCATTCAGACGGCGTCTTGACGATCACGCCCTCGCCCTTGCAACTGTTGAGGCCCTTGCAGTCGTGCTTGGCGGTGGCGCACAGGCTTTCGCCCTTGCAACTGTTGACGCCGTAGCATCGGCCGGGCTTTTCCTGCTGGTCGGCGGCGCTGGCGGCACTGGCGAATGACGCCGACGCCATGGCAATCAGGGCGGCGGCGGCGGCGAGGCTCAGACGGGATTTAAGTGCAGTGTTCATGGTTATTTCCTTTTGAGGTCTTGTGTGGGGTGAGAGGGATTATTTGATAACGGAAGCCGCGTCTTCGATGACCTTCGCCACAGCCTCAGGCTGGGAGATGTACACCAAGTGGCTAGCCTTGATTTCGGTGACCTTGGAACCCGCGCGCTGGTACATCCAGCGTTGCAGCGCGGGGCTGAGCGCACGGTCTTCGGTGGACACCACGGCATACGTCGGCTTTTTGTGCCACGCCGCCGCCCACACGGTGCCGCCGAACAAGGCGGTGGTAGCCGGCACTTGGGAGGCGGCCATGAAGTCGGTGCGGTTGGGGGTCAGGTCGGCGGCAAAATCGGCGTTGTATTTGCTGCGATCAAAGAACAGGTGGCCGTCGCGACTCTGCTTGATGTCATCGCTGGGCGCCGGCATCGAGCCGATCAACTGGGCCATGTTCTCGCCCACTTCCGGCTGCAGCGCCGAGACGTAGACCATCGACTTGACCTTGTCGCGGTCGCCGGCAATCGAGATCACCGCGCCACCGGAACTGTGGCCCACCAACACCACGGGGCCGACTTGTTGCTCCAGCACTTCACGCGCCTCGGCCACATCCGCCGCGAGGTTTTCGTGGCCCTGGTGCACCACGGTGACCTTGTAGCCCTTGTGAATCAGGATGTCGTGCACCACGCGCCAGCCAGAACCGTCGACAAACGAGCCGGGCAAGATCACCACACTTTTGCCGGTGCCGGGCTGCGGTGTATCGGCCGCCTGGGCCAGCACGGGGACAGTCAGGGCCATGGCCATGGCCAAAGAAGAAAGCATGCGCATCGGGTATCTCCATCAGGGTTGTTAAGGTTTGCCGAACAGCCGGCGATCCAGCGACCACGCCCCGCCGCCATAGGCCAGCAGCGGCAGCAACAGGCCCGCCCAGGTCAGGTGCGTCGGCCAGGCCTCGGGGTATACGAACACCTCGATCACCAGGGTCATGCCCAGCAGCGCGGCGGCCGCCGGGCGCGTCAGCAGGCCCACTAGCAGCAACAGCGGAAACAGGTGTTCGGCGTAGGTCGCCAGGTGCGCGGCCCAGTCCGACGGGATCAGCGGCAAGGCGTATTCCGAACGGAACAAGGTGTAGGTCGACGGTTTGAGGCTCATAAATCCGCTGACCTTGGTGCGTCCCGACAGGAAGAACACCGCTGCGATGCCCAGCCGGGCCACCAGCAACAGCAGCGCTTGGGGCAACAGGCGCTGGATCACGGCTGTTCCGTCAGGCTGCCGAAGCCTTTGGGCGTCTTGATCTGGGTGCAGGTGCCCTTGTCGACCAATACCCAGGCGTTGCCCTGGTAATCGGCGGTGGCGGTACCGGCGCACGAGGTGCCTTTACCGGCAGCGCAGTCGTTGGCACCGGCGAGGGCGACGCCGAAGCATTTTTCCTGGGGCTTGGCGTCGTCGGCATGGGCCATCGCCGCAAAGGCGCTGAGGGACAGGGCGAAAGTGGCCGCAAGGGCCGCGTAGGGTCGCTTCATCGGTGTATCTCCTGGCTTGACTGAGTGTGGCCAGGGCGCGTGTGGCGGTGGGTGACCGCCTGCGCCAGCTGGTGAACAGAGTTAAAGCCAGGCGTGTATCCGCTCTGTGTCGCAGACACGCCAGAACGTCATGCCGATGTATCAAGGTGGTGCGGGGATACTTTGTAATACAAAGCCAATAAACCACCGCCAAATCGCCAGCGTTTTAGTCGGCATCCCGAACGACACAATTAGAAATATTCGTGTTTCCGAACGAAGGCATTCGCCGGTCGCCAACGACCCTAAAAATCACCATAAATTTCATATGGTTGTTGTCATCTTTGGTACATGCCAACTGGCATACATTCTGCTTTATCAGGGTTTCTGGTAATAAAATGTTTCAGCTTTGCGACAGTCTCATCCTCCGGGACATGCGCTGTGATACGCCCATAACAACGACTACGCCCCAAAGGAGGGCGGCCTTTCCGACGTTTTGATCGACATCAACTTTCCAAGACTGCTGCTGCACATCTGTACCCCAAAAAGGGCGAATGGCCTGATCGCCAATAACAAGCCCGACTATAAAAAGGACGATTTGATGAGCTCGAGCAAGAACCACGCGGTGTCCTTGATGGACGCCGATCACCCGACCCCGGCAGCCGCCGAGAATGTCCTGGGCTTTGGCCCCTTCCTGTTACTGGCCAGGCAGCACGTGCTGCTGCGTAACGGCGAGCCGGTCAGCCTGGGGAGTCGCGCCCTCTACCTGTTGATCGCCCTGGCGACCCGCGCCGGTGAATTGCTGGAGAAGACCGAGCTGATCGCCTTCGCCTGGCCCAAGGTGGTGGTGGAGGAATGCAACCTGCGTGCACAGATCGTCGCATTGCGCCGGGCACTGGGCGACGATGGCAACTTCAGCTATATCGTCACCGTGCCGGGGCGTGGTTATCGCTTTGTGGCGCCGGTGACCGTGCAAACCGCCGGCGAAGAAAGCCTGCCGGTGCTCTGCGCACGCACCGAGGAGCCCGCGCCGCCAGTGCCGTCCTGCGAGGTCATCGGCCGTGACAGCTTGATTTCAAGCCTTGCCGAGCAGTTGCTCAGCCAGCGCTTCGTCACCCTCACCGGCCCCGGCGGCATCGGCAAGACGACCGTGGCCACCGCCGTGGCGCAGCGGCTGGCGCATGAATCCAAGCTCGACACCTGCTTCGTCGACCTGGCGCCCGCCACCAGCGGGCAATGGGTGGCCGGTATGCTCGCCAGCGCCCTGGGGATCCAGACCGTCAGCACTGAACCGCTGCCGACCATCGCCGCCGCCTTGGCCGAACGCCGTCTGCTGCTGGTACTGGACAACTGCGAACACGTACTGCCGGCCGCCGCCGACGCGGTGGAGACCCTGCTGCGCTGCGCCCCACAATGTTATGTACTGACCACCAGCCGCGAACCACTGCGCGCCGACGGTGAGCGGGTGCATGACTTGGCGCCACTGGAAGTGCCCGACGAAGGCACCCGCCTCAACGCCAGTGAGGCAATGGCCTGGTCCGGCGTGCGCCTGTTTGTCGAGCGCGTGCGCGCCCTCGACCCCGACTTTGTGTTCAACGACACCGACGTGGCAGCCGTCTGCGCCATCTGCCGCAAACTCGACAGCAACGCGCTCGCCATCGAAATCGCCGCGGCCCGGGTACGGACCTTTGGCGTCCAGGACCTGGTCGGCCTGCTTGACGGCAGTTTCCGCCTGCAAATGACCGGCCGACGCACCGCCCTCGCCCGCCATCGCACCCTCAGTGCCACGCTGGACTGGACCTACTCGATGCTCAGTGGTGACGAGCAGGCCATGTTGCGTCAACTGGCGGTGTTCACTGGCTCCTTCACCCTGGATGCGGTCAAGGCCATGACCGCCAGCAGCAGCCTGGACCCACGCAACGCCCTGCCGTTGCTCGAAAGCCTGATGGACAAATCGCTGTTGATCGCCGGTGAGGCGCAGTTGCTCAAGCGCTATCGCCTGCTGGAAACCACCCGCGCCTATGCCCTGGAAAAGCTCGAAGAACACGGCGAAGTCAATGCCACCAGCCGGCGCCACGCCCACTATGCCCTCGGCGTATTGCAAGAAGCCGGGCAAACCCTGGACGGCCTGTCGCCAGACACCTGGATCGCCCTCTACGGCCCCGAAAGCAGCACCATTCGCTCGGCTCTGGACTGGGCCTATTCCGCCAGCGGCGAGCTGCCCCTGGCCATCGAACTGACCCTGGGCGGCGTGCCGTTATGGTTGCGCCTGTCGCGGGTCAGTGAATGCCGAACCTGGGTCGACAAGGGCCTGGCCAGCGACGCCGTTGCACCCTTGGCCGTGCGTCAGCGCATGCTGCTGCAAACCGCTCTGGCCAGCGTGCTGATGCTGACCTACGGCACCGGCGCGGAAATGCGCGAAGCCTGGCGCCAAGTCCGCGAAGATGCCCGCGACCTGGGCGATGCCGAACACAAAATGCGCGCCTTGTGGGGCCTGTGGACCGACCGCTGCGGCTGCAACCAATACACTGAAGCCCTGGAACTGGCCGAGCGTTATATCGCCCTCAACAGCGGCGGTAATCAGCAATTGCTCGGCAAACGCATGCGCGCCGTGGCGCTGTTTCATATGGGCGACCTGCTGGGCGCGCGGCAAAACATCGATGAAGCGCTTGGCTCGCCGTCGGCACCGCGCTCGCACATCATCGACGTGCATTTTGACCAACGCATTGCCGCCCGTTGTCTCAAGGCCAAGGTGCAATTGCTCGAAGGCGACGTCGACCCGGCGCTGCGCCTGATCGCCAGCTGCGTCGACGATGCCATCAGCCTCGACCACCCCGCCACCCTCTGGTACACCCTGTGCCTGGGCGCACTGCCGCTGGCGCTATTGGCGTCCAACCTGCCGCAGGTGCGCTATTACCTGGGCCTGCTGCAAAGCAGCACTACGCTCCAGGACTTGCCGATCTGGCGGCAATTTCGCCTGTGCTTCGAGAACATCCTGCTGATCCGCGAGGGCTCACCGGAAACGGGCGTGCCGCAACTGGGTGAAGCCTTGCAACACCTGCAAAGCCAGGGCGACAGCCAGCTCTACAGCCTGCTGCGCTGTGAATACGCCTTGGGCCTGGCGCGCCTGGGCCTGGAAAAACTGGCTTTGGAGGTGTTGGAAGATACGCTGCAATTGGCGATTGGCCATCATGAGCGCTGGTTTGTGCCGCAGATGTTGCGGATCAAGGCGCAACTGATCTTGCGCCAAGGTCACTATGGTTCGGTTGACAAGGCCAAGGTGCTGCTGCGCCAGGCGTGGGTGGATGCGCAGTTGGCGGGGGCGCATTTTTGGCGGGCGCAGATTGCTGCTGACTTGGCGCGGTTGCAGGAACCTAAGTTGCGGATTGCTGCGTTGCCGCGGTTTCAGCATCGGTGATGGGGTGGGTATATATCCGTCATTTGGGTAACGGCTGAGTGGTGTGTTGGGTCAGATCAGGCGGGCGGCGACCAGCCAATCCGCCACGGCCTGGAATGAGGCGTCGGGCACCGGGTCACCGGGTACGGTTCTGCGCGCAATCTCCGCCGCCAAGGCCCGGTCCGGCGCATGCGGGATGCCTAAATCGTAAGCCTCCTGCAACATCAGCAACGCCTCCTCCGGCGCGGCGCGGCAGACAATCACTGGCACCGGCGTTTCGCCGCGCACATAGCGCACGCCGATCACCCAGCCATCGGTAGTCCCGATCATCATCGACGCACGGCCCAACCCCAGCTTGGTCGCAAGTGCCTGCATTTCATTGCGCTGGCGCCGGCGCTCGCTCTTGATCAGCGGGTCGCCGTCGATGTCCTTGCGTTCACGTTTGGTTTCGCTGCGGGTCATTTTCATGTCGCGGCCGAACAGCCAACGCTGCATTAACACGTCAACGGCGCCCACGGTGATAAAGGCGCACAGCACGGTAAACACCAGCGGCTTGAGCACCAGGAAAAACGTCGACTCCATGCATTCGGCGCCACAGCGCGAAGACTCCATCAGCGCCTGCAGCGCGTGCTTGCCGACCACATAGAACGCAATCGCCAACACGTGCACCTTGACCAACCCCTTGATGAACTCCACCAGGTTACGCAGGGCGAAGATCTTCTTCATGCCCTCTGCCGGGTTGATGCGCTTGAACTCCGGCTTGATCGGGTCCACCGAGAACACAAAGCCGCGCATGGTGATGATATTGGTCAGGATCACCACCCCGGTGGTCACCGCCATCACTGGCAGGGTAATACCGATGATCAACTGCTCGGCATGGTCTAGCACCCGCGGCCACACGGTGGCGAACGGCTCGATATAGATCTGCGCGGTCAGGTCGATCAGCGCCGTCACCTGGGCCATGGCCCGTGGCGCCAGAATCGAGATGCACAGGGTGCAGAACAAAATGACCATGCCCGACACCAGGTCCTGGCTCTTGGCGACCTGGCCTTTCTTGCGCGCGTCGCTGAGTTTTTTGTCCGTTGCCGGCTGGGATTTCTCTTCGCTGGTATCGGCCATGGGCTACTCCATGCCCGCCAGGGTTTTAAGCAGCTCGACGGTGCCACGAAACTCGGCCAGTTGGTCGAGCATCAGCGGGATCAAAAAGCCGATGTAGATCACCATCAGAATCGAGAAAAACAGGTTTTTCACCGGCAACGACAAGTCGAAAATATGCAGGTTCGGCGCCATCCGCGACAGGTACGCAAGCATCAAGTCGGTGACCAGCAACGCGATCAGCAACGGCGAGACCATCAGCACGCCAACCCGCATGATCTGGTCGAGGATCGACAGCACCGCCAGCAACGCGGAGCTGGCAAATACCGGCGTAAATGCGGTCACCGGCCATAACTGGTAACTGTGGTAATAGCCGTCGACCATCAGGATAAAACCGCCGGACATAAAGAACAGCGTGATCAGCATCACCGTGAGCAAGGTCGACATCACGCTCGACTCGCCGGTGGACAGCGGGTCCACCAGCTGCGCCATGGTCGAGCCGCGTTGCAGGTCGATCAACTCCCCCGCCACTTCCGCCGCCCAGAACGGAATGCCGAATAGCAGGCCGATAAGGATGCCGATCAAGAACTCCTTGATCAGCAAGCCGGCGATAAACACGCTGCCGTGTTCGGGCATGTGGGTCAGCGCATCGAACACCGGAAAGAACATCGGGATGGAAATCGCCACGGCCACACAGCCGCGAATCATGCCGGTGAGGCCCAGGCGGTTGAACGCCGGGGTGATCACCACCACGCCCATGGCTCGACAGGCGGCGAGCGAGGCAGAACTGATCACCGGATAGGCGACTTCCAGGAACTGCGCGGTCAGGCTGGCATCCATGGGCGGTCAGCGCGTCCACATCGGGAAGTTGTCCAGCACCTGGCCACCCAGTTCCGCGACTTGCCCGGCCAATACCGGGCCGAGAAACACGATGGTCAGCAATACCGCCACCAGCTTTACCACCTGCGGCAGGGTCTGGTCCTGGATCTGCGTCAGCGCCTGGAACAGCCCTACGCTCAAACCCACGATAATCGCCACGCCCAGCGCCGGCGCCGAGAGCATCAGCACCGTCATCAGTGCCTGTTTCATCAATGACAGGAACACATCCTGGCCCATGGGTCGTGCCTCAGCCGTAACTCAGAATCAAACCGTGCATCAAGCGCGACCAGCCGCTCAAGGACACGAATAAAAAGATCTTCAGCGGGATCGAAATCAGGTTCGGCGAAACCATCGACATGCCCATCGCCATCAGCACGTTGGACACCAGCAAGTCCACCACCAGGAATGGGATATAGAGCAAAAAGCCGATCTCGAAGGCCCGCGTCAGTTCCGAACTGACGAACGCCGGAATCAACACCACCAGGTCATCGTCGCGCAAGTCGGCCCGCGCCTCCGGCGACCAGATGGTCTCGGTGGCCTGCACAAAAAAACCGCGCTCGGACTCGTTCGCAAAGCGCTTCAAATGCGCCTGCAAGGGCGGGCGCAGCGCATCGCCCAGATCCTTGAGCTGCTCCACATGCTCGATATTAAGGTCGCGGCCCTCCACTTGCCGGTACATGTCACCAATCAACGGCGTGGTCACATACACCGAGAGGATCAGCGCGATGCCGTACAGCACCAGGTTCGGCGGGGTCTGCTGCACACCGAGGGCGTTGCGGATCAGGAACAGCACCACCGAGATCTTCATGAAACCGGTGAGTGTCACCACCGCCAACGGGATCAGCCCGATCGTCGCAACGACCAGGATGATCTCGATCAGGTTGGGCTGATAACCGGTCATGGGGTGGCGAAACTCAGCAGGCGCACACCCAGGCCGTCACCGATTTTCACCAATTGGCCCTGGCCGACACGGCGCCCGTTGACCATCAAATCGACGCTGTCCACGCCGGGTGTATTGAACTGCAACAAGCTGCCGGCGCCCAGTTCACGCAGTTGCGCCAGGGTCAATTCCAGGCTGCCGACCTGGCACACCAGTTTGAGCGGCAGATCATCCAGGGCCGCAGCCGCATCAACATCAGTCATCGTGTTCTCCATGTGCAAAAGAGGTGCTTGCAAGGCTTCCTGCAAGCGCAAGACTTCACCCTGGTATTGGCAGCGGGCCTGCAGGCGACCCGCCAGCTCCAGCAGCAAACCCGGGCCGGGTTCGAGCATCAGCACATCGCCGGGGCGCAGGCTGCGCAGCTCACCGAGGCTCAAGTGCTGCTGCCCGGCCAGCAGCGCCAGGCTCTGGCGCAGGTCGGGCAAAGGGTCCGGCTCAAGCTGGGCGTGTTGATCCAGCAACGGCGCCAACAACACGGCGGCGCCTTCGCTCAGGTCCAGTTGCGCGTGCGTGGCAGGCTGGTTGGCGAAGGACAATTCCAGCGCCAGGTGCAGCGCATAAGGCTGTTGGTCTTGCGGCGCTTCGAGCAATTGCAGCGGCTGACCCAGCAGCGGTTCGAGACGCTCGATCAGGTCCAGTACCGCCAGTTCCAGCAGCAATGCACGCGGCAGCGCCGGCAGCAGTTGCACGTCAAATTGCAACGCCAGCGGCACCAACACCTGCTCCAATGCCGCAGCCGACAGCCGCAAACGCACTGGCGCGCGACCAAGCAACAGCAGCACCTCGCGTGCCGCATCAAGCGGCTGCGGTTCAGCGGCCCAGTTCACGCGCAGGTCTTGCCCGGCGCAGCGGCCCCGCCAGGCGCGGCGGCGCCGGTGCAGTTGGTTATGCAGCGCCAGCAAGGCCGGGTCGTAGTGCGTCAACCATGGCGACAGCGGGTCGGCAAGGGCTGCAATCATGTGCCGGTGCCTTCATCACGCAGTTCACCGACGCGGCGCTCATCGCTTTCACGCCCTTCCAGCAGGCTCTGCCAGGCATCGGACTGACGCTGGCGGCTCAGGCGTTCCTGGCGGAACAGGTCGCGCTCACGCTCCTGGCTTTGCAGGGTGGTGGACACGTGGCTCACGTCGTTTTCCAACTGCTGCTGGTCATCCGACAACCCACGCAAACGGTCCTGAGCCGCCTGCCAACTGGCTACCGACAAGCCCTCGGTGAGCGAGGCGTACACCTGACGGGCTTCCTCGGCAATTGCCTCACGGTGCAGGCGCAGTTGCTCCTTGGCATCGGTCAACACGCCATGGGTCTGCTCGCAGCGTTGCTGCTGGGCGGCCAGTTGGCTGGCAGCACGTTGTTCGCGCAGTACCCGCAAGGTTTGCAGGGTGCGCAGTTGGTCGGTTTTCATTGGGCGTTCTCCTTTCTAATGCCAGCGACTACCGTTTCCGGATCAGCGAAGATCGACTGTGGGAGCTGGCTTGCCTGCTCCCACAGGGTTTTGCGTGTATCTCGATTGCGCGGCTCATGCCAACACCTGGCGCATGTGCATCAGGGTCTGTTCCAGGTTGCTGGGCTCGCCCGCGTTCTGGCGCAGGAATGCTTCGATGGCGGCGTGGCGTGCAATGGCTTCGTCCGCCAGCGGGTCGCTGCCGGCGGAGTACTCGCCCACACGGATCAGCATTTCGATTTCGCCGTAGCGCGCCATCAGCTCACGGATTCGCATGGCCAGGCGCTTGTGCTCCTCCCCGGCGACCTGCTCCATCAAGCGGCTGCGACTGCGCAGCACGTCCACCGCCGGGAAGTAATTGCGCTGGGCCAACTCGGCGCTCAGGGCGATATGCCCGTCGAGGATCGAACGCGCTTCCTCGGCCACCGGGTCGCTGGCGGCATCGCCTTCAGTGAGCACGGTGTACAGCGCGGTAATGCTGCCGGTAGGGCCGGGGCCGGCGCGTTCGAGCAGGCGTGGCAACGCCGAGAAGAACGACGGCGGGTAACCGCGACGGGTCGGTGGCTCGCCCACGGCCAGGCCGATTTCGCGCTGGGCGCGGGCAAAACGCGTGAGGCTGTCCATTAGCAGCAATACATTGCGGCCTTGGTCGCGGTGGTATTCGGCCAGGGTGGTGGCGACGAACGCGGCACGTACACGCTCGGCCGCCGGGCGATCCGAGGTGGCGACCACCGCCACCGTGCGTGCGCGCGCCTGGGCATCGAGTTGCACGTCGAGCAACTCGCGCACTTCCCTGCCCCGCTCGCCGATCAGGCCGATCACAATCACATCGGCTTCGCTGTTGCGGATGATGC
Source organism: Pseudomonas sp. WS 5146 (assembly GCF_012985495.1). Taxonomy (NCBI): domain Bacteria; kingdom Pseudomonadati; phylum Pseudomonadota; class Gammaproteobacteria; order Pseudomonadales; family Pseudomonadaceae; genus Pseudomonas; species Pseudomonas sp. WS 5146. Next base: position 204,012 of record NZ_JAAQWL010000012.1, on the reverse strand, counting down.
TGGCAAGCAGCGACGATTTGCCCACGCCTGGCTCGCCAAAGATGCCCATGCGTTGGCCCTGGGCCAAGGTCAGCAAGCCGTCGATGGAGCGGATGCCCAAGGCCATGGAGCGCACGATCAGCTGCCGCGAAAACGGTGCCGGAGGCTCGGTGTGCAGCGGATAGCTTTTCAGGGCCAGAGTCAGTGGCAGGCCATCACCGTCGAGAAAATCGCCCATAGGGCTGATCACACGCCCCAACTGCGCATCACCGACCGCCACGCCGAGGGTTTCGCCGGTGGCGGTGATCTGCGTGCGGGTCGACAACCCTTCCATCGAGCCGATGGGCGACAGAATCGCCTCGTCACCATCAAAACCAATGACCTCGGCACTCAAGCTGCGGCTGCTGCCGGGATCGCGCAATTGGCACAGCTCACCAATGCTCGCACCGGCCACGCTGGCGCGCAGCAGCACGCCGCGAATGCTCAGCACGGTGCCGTGCATTGGTCGCGGGCGCGCCTGGGCCAGGCGCTCAGTCAGGCGTGGCAGCAACTGCTCCAGGTTCATGCCACACCTTCTTCGGCAAAGGGCAGCAAGCTGCGGCGCAGGGTTTGCAATTGCGCGTCCAGGCCCAGCTCCACCGAGCCGGCCGGGCTGCTGAGGCGTGCCTGGCCGGCGCCAAGCTGTTCATCGGCGTCCACTGCAAGCGCCAAGCCTTCAAGCTTAAGGCGTTGGCGCAATGCGTCGACCTCGGCGGGTGGCACCCACAGGGTCAGTGCCTGGTCCTGGCGAAACGCGCTCAGGGCTTGGCGGGTGCAGCGCACGACGCGCTCGGCGTTATCCAATTCGCCCAGCACTTCACGCACGATGCCCAACGCCAAATCGGCCAGCGAAGTCTCCAGGCTGCTCAGGTAGTGCTGCACCTGGGCTTGGGTCTGCACCAGCAATTGCGCGACCTGCTCGGCACCGGCCTGCCGGGCGCTTTCAAAGCCCTCGGCGCGGGCGGCGTGCAGCCACTGGTCGCTGTCGGCCTTGATCTGTTCGGCCTGGTCTTTGGCCGCTTGCAGGAAGGCAAAACCGTCGGTCCACAACGCGGCTTCTTCGGCCCGCAAAATACGCGCAGCCGGACGGCTCGGTAGTTCATTCATGGGGCAATCTCCTCGGCCAGCAGGCAAGCAGCGCCGGCCTGGACGATTTCCAGGTCACGCGGCACGCGTGCGCTGTAGCCCTGGGGAAAGTCAAAACGCAAGCGCAGCCAGCCTTGCCAGTCAGCGTGCTGGGCCTGCAGCCAGGCGGCGACACAGCCAAGGCCGTCACGGTCGATGGCTTCGATCAACTCGACCGGTTCACGCAGCAGATCCGCCGCGCCCCCCAGTTGGCGCAGAGCCAGGGCGGCCACAAAGACCTCGGCGCCGAGGCCTTCACGCAGCTCATTGACCACCTCGCGGCGGATCTCACGGCTCAAGGTTGCGCCGTGCCAGATAGCCCCGCATAACCTCGGCAGGCGCGCAAATTGCGCAGGCGACAGCAGCAACACCGGCAGGTCGGCCGCCAACGGCGTGACCAATTGCTCGATCGGCGCCAACTGGTAGTGCTTGACCAGCAACTGCTGCAGGCGCGGGCGAAAACGTGGCTGGGCCTGCATGGCCTGCAACACGTCATCTGGCAGCTCAGCGGCAAAACACGCGCCCAGGCTAGGCCCGCGCACAAACTGCAAAGGCTCGGCGATCAACCCCTGCCAGCGTTCGAATAAACTCATTCACCCTCCTTGAGCACATACAGCGCCTGGGACTGGCGCCGCGCCCACTGCTGGCGTGCCAATACACCGAGGGCGCCAAGCGCAATCAGCAACAACGTGCCGAACATGAAACGCGCCTGAGGCACGTTGTCTTCCAGCATCCACAAGCCCATAAAGCGCGCCAGCCGTGGTTGTGCCGGGTTCTGGCTGATGGCGACAGCCGCCTTGATCGCCGTGACCGAAACGCCTTCGTAGCTCAGACCGGAAATGCCGTTGGCCACCAGCGTCTTGATCTGCGGGATCAGCGTATTGATGTCGGTGCCCGGGTCGTAACGCACCAGTACCGAGGCCGACGAGGGTGAGATCACGCGTTTGAGCAGGTCGTTATCGGGCAGCACCACATGCACGCGCGCGGCGACGATGCCGTCGATCTGCGACACCGAATGCGATAGCTCCTCGCTCAGCGCATAGATCATCTGCGCGCGCTCCTGCACCGGCGACGACACCAGGCCGTTGCCCTTGAACACTTGGCCCATATTGGAAAAGCTCTGTTGCGGCAGGCCGGCGTTGTCGAGCAGCGTCATGGCTTCGGCGAAACGCTCCTCGTCGACCACCACTTTGAGCTGGCCGTTGTCCTGGGTCTTGCGCTCCGCCGGGATACCACCGCGCAGCAGCACCGCGACCATGGCGTTGGCATCGCGCTCGCTGAGGTTGGTATAGAGGTCGGTGTTGCACGCCTGCAACAGACTGGCCAGCAGGCCGATCAGCAACAGGCGCAGGGCGCGGTTTGGGCTTGGCATGGCGTTATTGACCCTTGAGCAGCGTGTTGGCGGAGCCGGAAATCTGCGTTGCACCGCGCACCACCATCTGGGTTTCGATGGAGTAGTCGAACATCTTGCCCAGGGAATGGACGATCTGGTCGACCTGCTGCTCGCCAACTTTTTTTCCCGACTCAGCCTGGGGAGAAGCACTGGCCGTGCGGATTTCGGCCTGCGCGGGTGGCGGCGCCGAGGGGTTGTTGGTGAGCAAATCCGCACGCTCGGAGAACGCTCGCGAACGGTCGATAAAGCTGTTCATGCGCTCCATCAAGCCCGAACCGATCTGGTGCGGGCTGGCGCCCTCGGGCATGCCCTTGGCGGTGTTGGCCATGTGTTCGAACAGGTTCTGCGAGGCCCCGGCGGGCCCCGCACCGGCGGACGGCGGCAAGGCCGTGGCGCCGGCGGCGAGACTGATAGTCATAGGGGCCTCCTACTCGTCGTCGTCATCGGACATGGCGTCGTTCAGCAGTTCCTGCATCTTCGGCATGATGATGAACTGGCCGCCGATGGTGACGGCCTGGGTGATCAACGCATCGTTGAATTTGGCGTCGTCGGCGTCCGAGGTGTCCGCCGGTTTGTCGGCAGCCTTGGCGTTATCCACCGCGGCATTGAACTTGGCTTCAGGGCTGGCGCCACCGGGGGCGAGGTTGCTGTCTACGGCCGTTACGGACATGGTGCTGCTCCTTTACTGGGTTGGGGTTTCGGTACTGACTTGCGCGCCGCGAAACACCCGCACACCCCGCTCGCGGGCCACCGGGGCGGCCACGGCGTTGGGTTGCAGGTGATCGACGTGCTGTTGCACCAGCGCCAGGTACGGCGGTGGCCCGGACACGAACACTTCATCGCCTTCGGGGCCATTGCGCATCGACAGCTGCTGGCCGAACACATCAAGGGTGTTGAGGTAAGCCTGCAATTGGTCGAGGTTCAATGCGCTGGCCTTGAACAGTTTTGTGCCGATCTCATCGTTGGCGTTGAGGTACAGAAGGTTGCCGTCGAAGTACCAGGTCAGGCCGTTGGTGTTGCACAGGGTTTGCAGGAACTCACCGGCGCTGGCGGCGCGAATCGTGCTGCGCGCCTTGCCGCGCACCTTGTCCGAGAGCACCACGGGGATGTCGAGGTTGTGGCCGAACTCTTCCAGTGCGCCGCGCACATCCTGGTCGACCAACACGTAGGCATAGGGTTTGGAAAACCATTCGGGCGCTTCGGCCGCGTGGGCCAAACTGGCGCCGAACAGGCATAGGATGGCCATGAAAAATATGCTTACATGGCCTGCGCCTTCGCCCGACGAGTTGTGACGATGACCAAGAATTTCCTGCTTGCCAGTACCCTGCTGTTGGCTGCCTGCTCCAGCAAACCTGCGACCGATTCCGACAAGTCCCTGCAACTGGCCAACGACCTGAACAAGCGCGGCGATTACGCCAGCGCGGCTGCGCTGTACGAGCGCGCCACCCAGCAACCCGGCGCCGGCATCGACCTGTGGCTCAAGCTCGGCCAGGCCAGGCTCGACGCCAAGGACGCGTCGGGCGCCGAGCGCGCCTTCCAGCAAGCCCTGGGTTTGGACGCCCGCAACGCCGACGCCCTGCTCGGTCTTGGCACCGCGCAGTTGCAACTGGGCAAGACCCAACGCGCCGTCACGGCGCTGGGCCAGGCCGCCGAGATCAACCACCTGCCGGTCGCCTACACACGCCTGGGCATCGCGCAGGTCTTGAACGGCCAGGCCGTCGCCGCACAAACCGCCTTCGCCCAAAGCCTCAGCCTGCAACCCGACAACCTCGACAGCCGCTGCAACCTGGCCCTGGCTTATGCGCTGGGTGGGCAATCGCAACAGGCGCTGGACACCATCGCCCCCGTCACCCAATCGCCCCGGGCCTTGCCACGGCATCAGCGTAATGAACTGTTGGTGATGGTGTTGGCGGGGTATGAACAAAAGGTTGCCGGGCTGGCGCTGGATGATATTCCGGCGGCTGAGCGGGCACAGTTGGTGACCGAAGCCAAGCGCATCAAAGCGATCAGTGATCCGGTGGCGCAAGCCAAGGAGCTGGGGTTGGTGGACCCGCGCTGATACACGACCAACCCGCTTTTGATCTGGCTTGTGATCTGGCTTTTGATCTGCTTTTGATGTTGATCTGAGTCGCCCCGTTAAACCACGCTGGCCGAACGCAGGCTTTGGAGCGAGGGTAACCCGGCAGGACGCCGGGTTAGCCGCGCTGGGCCAAGGATGGCCCATCGCGGCGGCCCACGCTCCAAAGCCGGAGTGAGGGCACACCGAGCCTAAGCGAGGTGCCGAGTGGTGGGGCGAAGACCTTTTGCTTACTTTTGGGTCTTTCCAAAAGTGAGCCGCTGTAAGAGCGGAACCATAAGTGGCCGTTACTACAACAACGGATATGTACGCCGACTCACCGCTATCGCAGCGGTGCGGCGATCCGACAAGCCAGCTCCCACAGTTAGACCGGGTAGCTTCAGTTGGGTAGTGGTCGACCATGAGGCCGCTTTCGCGAGCAAGCCCGCTCCCACATTGGGGCCTCATTGCTGGCCTCCTGCAGCGCCGGCCTTGGCTTCCTGCTGGTCCTTGCGCCGCTGCAACTGCTCGCGGTCGAACCCTTCGATATACACCTGCGCCGCCCGGCCCACCGGCGCGGCCATTGCTGGCCCGGTCGCGCGGCCCTGGGTCAGGTCCTGCTTACGCTCGACCATCTGCATCAGGTTCAAATTGTTCGCGCAGCCCAACGGCAAGGTCGGCTTGAAGTCTTCATCCAACCCAATCTCATCCTTGGCCGCCGGTTGCTGGCACTGGCTCGGCACGCCATCGGCGCGGTATTCGGGCGAGTAATACGTCGGCGCCAAATGGGTCTTGCAGCCCACCAACACCAAGGGCAACAGCATCAACACACGCAAAACAGTCATGGCAGGCCCCTTAGTCAATTCATGTAGAAACCGAACGCCCCGCCGCTGCGCGGTCCGCTGGCTGCGGCAGTGGTCGGTAAGGCGTCCAGGGGCGTGGCCAGACCGCGACCGCGTACCGGCTCGACCAGGTACGGGGTAATCAGGATCACCAGTTCGGTTTCATTGCGTTGGAAGCGCTTGGAGCGGAACAGGTTGCCGAGGATCGGCAGGTCGCCCAGCAATGGCAGTTTTTCGATGTCCTGGCTGCTCTCGCGCTGGAACAACCCGGCGATGGCGAACGTCTGCCCACTGCCGACTTCCACCCGCGTGTCGGCGCGGCGCACGCTGAAGGACGGCACATGGAAATTGCCGAAGTCCACAGTGCCGCCGCTGACCACGCTGCTGACTTCCGGGCGCACTTGCAGGGCGATACGCCCGTTAGGCAGCAAGGTCGGGTTGAACAACAACGACACACCGAAGGACTTGTATTCGATGCCCACCAGGTCGCGGTTGACCGGCACCGGGATCGCCACTTCGCCACCAGCGAGGAAGCTCGCGGTCTGGCCGGTCATGGCGGTGATATTCGGCTCGGCCAGGATCTGCAAGATGCCATTGGCTTGCAGCGCATCGAGCATGCCGTCGATATTCACATTGCCGGAACCGGTGCCCGCCGTCGCCAAGCCACCGGCCGTCGCTGCCGCCAATGGGCCGCCCGTGATCAGGCCGAAGGAAAACGTGCCGTTATTGAACATCGCGTTCCAGTTCACGCCGTAGTGCAGCAACTCGGAACGCGACACTTCGGCAAAGCGCACCCGTAGGTTCACCTGGGCGGCACCGGCATATTCGGTGGTGTTGATCGCGCTCTGGAAACCTTGGCCCTGAGGGTTGAGCAGCGCGTTGAGGTCGGTGGCCTCGGCCACCGAACCGAGCGTGCCCTTGGCAATCAGGCGGTTGCCGGCGCCGCTGATCTGCGCACCGTTGCCGGGGTGCAGGGTCTGCATCGGCGTGGTCACCGCCTGGCTGTCACTGCTGACCGAAAGCGTCAGGCTGGCCAGTTGTTTGCCGTCGTTGCCCAGGGCTATCAGGCTGGTGTTGCCCGGCGCCTTGCCGAAGATATAGATAGTGCCGGGCGACACCACTTGCAGGTCGGCCACATTGGGTTCGGCCACCAGCACCGAATCCACCGGCGCCACGAAATGCAAAATGCGCCCTTCACCGGACGCCAGGTTGATCGAGCCGCCAGCACCTCGGGCAATGTCCTGGGCCTGACTGGCACACGCAATCAAAGCGAGTAACAACACACAAAAACGCATCATGAGGCAGACGCCAGGGGAGTGACAGAAGCCGCAGCAGGCGCGCGGCGATTGGAAATATCGGTGAGGCTGATGGTCACCAGCGCTTGCAGGTTGTACTCGGTGGCCAATTCGCGGAACGACAGCACCGCCAGTTCCAGCTCGCCGCGCAGTACCAGGCGACGCAAGCTGCGGCGCAGTTCCGGGTGCACCAGCAACACGGCGCTGTTGGCCTCACGGGTGTTCTCGCAAGCCTGACGCAGTTGCGCAAGCAAGGCGCGGCTGACGTCTTCGGGGATCAACTCGCGCTGCGGCTCCTGGCGACGCAAGGACGCACGAAGCTGGTCTTCCAGGCCCGGCGCCAGTACCAGTGCGCCGATCACCCGGTTGCGATCCGCATACTGATGACTGATCTGCCGCGCCAGCGCTGCACGCAAATGCTCAGCCAGGCGCCCGGCGTCAGTTTCACGCGCGCCCCACTCCACCATGGCTTCGAGCAAGGCGCGCTGGTTGCGGATCGACACGCCTTCGCCGACCAGCAAGCGCAGGGTTTCGGCCACGCGTTGCAGCGGCACCAGGCGCAGGGCCTCTTTGACCAGCTCGCCGTAAGTGGCTTCGGTGCGCTCGAGCAACAGACGGGTTTCCTGGATGCCGAGGAAGTCCGCGGCATAGCGGCGCAGGCTGCGTTCCAGCACACCGCGCAGCACTTCGTCAGGCAGCAAAAAGCCGATGCCGGCATTGCGCAAGGTGTCTTCGTGCTGACGCTCGATCCAGTGCGCAGGGCGGCCATTGAGCGGCGAATCGGCTTGTACGGTAGCGATATCGAGCAACTGCACATGCACCGGGTCGTCCTGCAACAGCAGGCAGTTGATCGGCAATTCGCCCTCGCTCACCGGCACGCCTTCCAAAGACACGCAAAAACTGCCCGGCGTGGCCTTGGCTTCCATGTAGATGCCTGGCACTGGTACGTCCACGCCAAGCTCGGTGCGAATGTCGTGACACAGCGCTTCGACACGCTGGCGCAGCATCTGGCGCGGCGCGCTTTGGGACAGGCCGCTGCCGAGGGTCAGCAGTACACGGGTGTCGGGCAGCAGGTTGTCATCCTGTTCGGCCGGCACCTCGACCACCGGCTCAGGTGCTTGCACCAACGCTTCAAGTTCACCCTGGGGCTGACGGGCCTGCCGGCGATACATCAAAAATGCCGCACTGCCAAAGGCTAAGGACAAACCGATAAATACCCAGGTCGGAAAACCCGGCAGCAGGCTTACGCCGATCATGATCAGCGCCGTCAGGCCCAGCGCACGGTAGCTGGCGCCCAGTTGCTTGATGATCTCGCTGCCCAGGTCGCCGGCCTCGCCGTCGCTGTTGACACGCGTCACGACGGTGCCCGCCGCGACTGAAATCAACAGCGCCGGGATCTGGGCGATCAGGCCGTCACCCACGGTCAGCAGCGAATAGGTGTGCACCGCCACGCCGAACGGCATGTCGCGTTCGAGCATGCCGATCAGCATGCCGCCCAGCAGGTTGACCGCGAGGATCACCAGCCCTGCGATGGCGTCGCCTTTGACGAACTTCATCGCGCCGTCCATTGCGCCGAACATCTGGCTTTCCCGCTCCAGGCGCGAGCGCCGACGGCGGGCTTCGGCCTGGTCGATATCGCCATTGCGCAGGTCGTTGTCGATGCTCATCTGCTTGCCGGGCATGGCGTCCAGGGTAAAGCGCGCCGCCACTTCCGCGACGCGCTCGGCACCTTTGGTGATAACCACGAACTGCGCCACGGTGATGATCAGGAACACCACCATGCCGACCACCACTTGCCCGGCAATCACGAAGTCACCGAACGCCTTGACGATATGCCCGGCGTCACCGTGCAGCAGAATCAGGCGCGTGGTGGTGATCGACAGCGACAGGCGAAACAAGGTGCTGAGCAGAATCAGCGGCGGCAGCGCAGAGAACTCCACGGAGTGGCCGATGTAGAACGCTACGATCAGGATCAGGATGCTCAGGGCAATATTGAGGCCGATCAGCATGTCCACCAGGTAGGTGGGCAGCGGGATGATCATCATCACAATCGCCATCAGCATAAACGCGACGATGATCACGTCAGTGCGCTGCGCAGCCATGCGCGCCACATTGTTCAGACGATTGAGTACGCTCATGGGTTGGCCCTGCGTGCGGCTAAGTAGCGTTTGAAGCACTGGCGCGCTTCGTCCTTGCGCTCGCCGTACCACAGCGCACGCGCGCGCAGCAGCAACAGGCTGGCGGACTCACCTTCCAGCGCCACCAGGCGGTCGAGGGCGCCGAGTGCCCGCGCGGCATCGCCACTGTCGGTGAACGCCAGCACCAGCGCACGCAACAGCACGCAGTCGTGGGGCGCGACACTCACGGCAATCAGCAACATCACCAGCGCGCGCTGGGACTGACCATTGCGCCGGTACAGCTCGCCAATGCCCTTGAGCAGTTGCACGGCGTCCTCGTTATCGCGGGCCATCAGGCATGCACCTGTGAGCGCTGCTGGTCGAGGTTGCGGCGCATCTCTATCTCTTCGCTGATCAGGTCATGGGCCAGGGCCTTGATCTCGGGCTCAGCGTCCAGGCTCGGCAGGATGTGTTCCATCACATGCTCCAACAGCTCCAGGGAACGCGCGCTGCCGAACAGCAGGGAGTCCACCCCGGCGGCGCTGGTGAGGGCTTCGAGGTCGCTGCGCAGCGAGCGGCGGGTTTGGGTCTTGCGGGTCTTGAGCACCGCTTCGAAGGCGGTGGCCTGGCGTGAATTGACCGGGTGAATCGCTTCGATAGGCGCGCTGCGCACATCACTGGGAATTAACGGGCGGGGTTCGACTTTCATGCCGGGGCCTGTTGATCGTTCCCACGCTCTGCGTGGGCATGCATCCTGTGACGCTCTGCGTCACCTTGCGCAGGGGTCACGCATTGCGCTGATTTCAGGACGCGGAGCGTCCGGGGCGGCATTACCACGCAGAGCGTGGGAACGATCATGTGTATACGTCCCATAGACCGACTCATAAGGTGAAGGTAAAGCGCTCATCGCCACGGGCGAGGATCACTTGGTTGTTCTCGATGCGTTCCAGCACCCAGTTGTCCGCCAGCGCAGCGCCGGGGTACAGGCGCTTGCCGCTGTCATTGATCACGTAGGGGTGGGCGCCGAACCACACGGCCTGGAAGCGCACGCGTGGGCTCGCGGCATCGGCACGCGCGGCAACGCGGGGGTTGAGCACGATCTGCTGGCCGTAGCGCTGGTCGAAGGCTTGTTGCAGGGCCAGCCATTGAGGCTTTTGTGACTGTTCGAAACTGCCCTCGGCGCTGAGCTGGCCGTTGCTGTTGGTGACGCTCACCGCATCCAGGCGGGCGGCTTGCAACTGTTGCTCCAGCCAGGCTTTGGCCTGTTCGCGGGACGGCTGTTTAATCGCCGGCACATCGACCACTGCCGCCACCTGCGCCAACGGCGGGTCACTGCGAAAGGCCAGTGCCCCTGCACAGATAAACAGCAGGCCGAGCGCGACAATCCAAGGCGTTAATCTGCGCGGAGCGCGGGAGGGTTGCTCTGCCTCTTCAGGCAGCGCCAGGCTCACACCGGCGGTGCCGATGCGCAGTTGCAAAGGCAGTCGCGCGCGATGACCATTGCCCCGGGGAATTCGCACAGTGCCGGCGACCAGCACCTCACCGCCCAAGGCTTCGACCGCCACATGGCCGCCCTCAAAACGCAGGCGCAGGTGCAGGCCGGCGATACCGGGGTCGCTGAGCACAAGGTCGGCCGCGAGGTCCGCGCCGATGGTGTAGACAGGCTGATCAAGCATCAGGGAACTGCCCTGGTGCAAACCGGCGGTCACAGTGAGGGTCGGTGCGCCAGTCGCAGCCACCGGCCCCAAAGAAATCAAGGCTGTCATGTGTGGGTTTGCCCCCTTGAAAATGTGCAACGGGGTCAAGAATCAGCAGGTAAACGGGCAGCGCCAGCGCCGCCCGTTTGGCAAATCAGTTCTGCGGACGCTGTTTGGTGGCGTCGAGCTCAGCTTTTTTCGCGGTGCTGATTTCGGTGATCTTGGCCGACTTCTCGATAGCCATGTTGAAGGTCGCTTCCATCTTCGCGATAGCGTCGTCGGCGCCGCCGGCTTTTACTGGTGGGACATCAGCCATGTTCATCTCCTTGCATCGATAGGGAAGTTATTCAGTTGCGCAACAGCAAGCTGAAAGTATGCAAACCCGGTAAATGCCCAATACGTCAGACAGTGAGCGTTTGAACCGTCGTTGGTTTGCATGGGGGCCATACTACTCACGATCAAAACGCCTTCGCTGTGAAAGCTTGTGAAACGTTTCGGCTACAGGGTGTGAATTGTTTGGCTCAACCCGGCGTTGAAAAAAACTCATGCCGGTTCGCCCGCGGAACTTTTAGCGAAACATTCAAACAAGGCCAAAGCCCCTTATTACGCGGCGTTGCACGCACACCCCGACATTCTCTTGAACAATAGGCGGCAGGTTTACAGCGTAAAAACGCGCAGTCCGTCACGACGTCGACGTCTTTTTTGTATCGACTTCACATTTTTCGCTAATAGCCTTTTGCCCAACTTCGCAGATATTTCCATTTGTAACAAAAGCGACTTACTCATCGCGTTTCATAGCTCGGCGCGAGCGACCTTAATGCTCGCGGGCAACTAATTTCCTGCGCCTGATTAGTACAGATGCACTAATAGCTAAATAGTCAGTGTGCAGGCCCTGATATATGAAACAACTTCCAGGTGAGCATGTATGCCAGCGATCCCAAGTAGTCGTGACCCTTCGCAAACACCGGGCACAGACGGCTCGCAGAAAAAATTCGAAACCGCGTTGTACACCGCCGTCAACCAGCCGACCTTCGACCCGTCGAAGATCCGCGGCCCGTCGATCCCACTGCCCTATCAAAACGTTCAGGCGCCGGTGAACAACAGCATCACCTACACACCGTTGGGCAGCGACAAGCCAGTCACTCTCAAGCAGAGCGACAACCCGCGTCTCTACGAAACACTGGTCAACCAGTACAACACCCAACAGAACGATGCGAGCTTCGAAAAAAACCTCAGTGACAGTAAAGCGGCCGGCTACACCCATGCCGATGCGAGCACCGTGGCGCCGGGGCTGGGCAACTACACGGCCATCGGCAGCCCGACTGAACTCGGCCCCGGGCTGATCCGCTATGAGACCGCCTCGGGTCACAAGGTGGTGGTCAGCCAGAAAGACACGCCGCAGCTGTTCGATCAGGTCAGCGGCGACTTCACCAAGCTGTCGGCGATCAATGCCAGCGGCGCCGAAGGCTATCGCCTGGCCGGTGCCAACGAGAGCATCGACCCAGCCACCCATATCGGCCCGCCCGAGGAAGTCGGGCCAGGGTTGATCCGCTACCAGACCGCGTCCGGCGACAAAGTGATCGTGTCCCAGGACATCACCCCTGCCCTGTACGACCAAGTGGCCAAGCTTTACGCCGGTACTACCGGTGCCGCAGGCGCCTGCGATACTTCGTGGATCGACAACTCGTCGTTCGGTGTGGCCGGCGCCAAGGACTGGAACAGCATCACTGGCAACACCAGCACGACACCGACCAAAGAACAACTCGACCTGAACCGCCCGCGCGCCGCCGCACAATTGCTCTCGCAGAACTGGGACGCCTGGGGCCTGCACGGCGCGCCGATCGACTTTGCCAACCCGCCGACCACCTTGCCGCCCCAGGCTCAGGCCGTGCTCAAGTACGTGGCCAGCAGCCCGAACCTGATGGCCGCGCTGGACAGCGGTGGTCGCGGCAAAGCCGACAATGTGATCACCCATTCCGACGTTGACCATTTCATCAGCAACACCAACAGCGATATCGGCGCGGCGGCGAAGTCCTATGGCAGCTTTATGAGCAGCCACCCAGGCGACTTGGCCAAGGCCAACGCCAAGTCCGCCGCCATCGTGATGGCCAACGAAAGCCTGGTCGCCAGTTCCGGCACCGCCATGCGCCCAGGTGACAACCAGCGCAGCAACGACGGCATGATCCGCCCCGATAACCTGCAAGCCCTGGGCAGTGATTCGGCCTTGAGCAACGAGCTGACCGGCGCTGCAGCAATGTGGTCGCGCCCCGGCCTGTTCCACGCCCTGGAAACCGGCGGTGACAACCCCGCCACCGGCAAATCCGACAACATCGGCACCCGCGACAACATCGGCGCGTGGCTGGAGAAACAGGCGCCGAAAACCGACAGTGACACCCTGACCTTCCTCGACGGCGCCGCCACCCGCGATGCCGTCGCCGGTGTGGATACCTCCAAGCTCACCGCCGATATCCTGGCCAACCCGCAGAACTACACCGGCGAACAAAAAGCCGCCGTGATGGTGCAACTGACCGATGCACAAACGCGCCTGCTGGTCAGCGACTACGTCGGCAACGCAGGCTTGATGGACAAGTACACCTCGCCCAACTGGGGCCTGAACCCCAACGAAGACAAGATCAAGGCGCAGCTGCAAAGCGGCATCGAGACCCTGTCGGCAGACCCGGATGTGCAAAGCTTCCTGCAGAACAATCGCGGCCCCGCGCTCAGGGATATCGTTAGCAGCGACCCGAGCATGAAGGTCGCGATGCAGAACTACTTTGAAGGTGGCATCGAGTCGGGCAAAAACCTCAACGACAACCTCAATGCCAAGGACCAGAACGGCAAACAGATCGACATGGGCATGGGCCTGCAAAACGCCGCCAACGACGCGACGATCGCCAACCTCGCACTGGGGGGCAACGGCCATGTGGACCTGACCAAGGTGGCGGCCAACGCCGGGCAAAGTGACGCGATCCTCAGCTACTACAAGAACCAGCTGGTGACCGGCAAAGCCTTCACCGATGCGGTAGCCGGTGGCCTGGACCCGACCGTAGCGGCCAGCAGTTTCGCCGCCAGCACCGCGTCGGCCCAGGCCTTTCTGGGTGACAAGGCCACGGCGGATGACGCGGCGACCTTGCAGGTCAACTTCAACGAAAACCTCGGCGATGCGTTGCTCGGCGGTGCGACCACCGACACGTTGAACGTCACGCTCGGCGATGGCAACGGCAACTTCGACGACGCCAAAGTCACCGCTGCGATCAACGACGCGCAGCAAAAAGACCCCGCGATGTTCACCACCTCCGACGGCGGCAAGATCGACCCGGCACAGGTGGTGTCGATGCTGCGGTCGGTATGGGACATCGGCCGTCAGGGCAACAAGATTGCCGATGCCTTGCCCAAGGCTATCGAAGGTATGAAATTCGGGGATGTCAGCCCGGCGTTCAAGCAAGGCCTGCTGCACATTGGCAGCGCGGTGTTGATGAGCGGCGTGCTGATGGCGCGTTCGGCCAGCGGCAGCACCACCCCGGTGGCGGATGCCAACCGCGTATCGGCGGGCCTGCAATTTGCCGGGTTGCTGCTCGAAGGCGGGACCAAATACGCCAAGGAAGCCGGCTATGGCGTCACCTGGGTCAACCGCCCGGACGGCGGCACCATTGGCGATTTCCCCGGCAAAGTGCCGGTGGGCAAAGGCCCGCTGTCGGCGCAACAGATCGCCAATATCGGCGCGGCGGGCAAGATCATTGGTTCGGCCGGCGGCATTATCGGCGGCGTGATCGGGATTATCGGCGGCGTCGACTCCTTGAAAAAAGGCGACTACCTCACCGGCAGTTTCTCGGTGTCCACCGGTGTGCTCGGCACAGGTGCGGCCGTCGCCGGCCTGGTGGAAGCCGGTGCCGGTTTGTATGGCGCCACCGAAATCGGTGCAGTGGCCGGCACCATCAGCGGCATCCTTGGCGGCGCCACGGCGATTCTCGGGGGTATCGGCAGCGCGTTCCTGCCGTTCGCCCTGGCCGATGCCCATGGCAAGGCGCAAGACGCGTTCTACGGGCAACTGACACCTGTGCTGCAGCAATACGGCCTCACCGGTGGCCCGACGATGGATGGCGATTATCCGTCTGACCCGATCCCGGCGATCAACACCTGACTCTCCCTGGCAACCCGGCGTAAAAAGGAGCCGCGTCGGGCTGCAATGTCCACGCACAAAGGTTAACTGACATGACGTACTCGACTCGCAGCCACCTCACCGATGACGCCTCTTTCGGCATTCACTTCGGCCCGTTCCAACTGCTGCCCCACCGTTATCTGCTGCTCAAGCATGGGCAACCCGTGAACCTGGGCAACCGCGCCCTGACCTTGCTGATCGCCCTCGCCTCCCGGCCTGGTGAATTGCTGCATAAACACCAATTGCTCGACATCGCCTGGCCCAGGCTGGTGGTGGAGGAATGCAACCTGCGCACACAGATCAAGACCCTGCGCCGCGCGCTGGGCGACAATGACTCGTTCTACATCGCCACCGCAGCGGGCCTGGGTTATCGGTTCGTCGCGCCCACCTGGTTGGAACCCGAGCCGGTGCAGGTGATGAAACCGTCGGTGGATGGTGACGATAAGCGCCAGTGGGTGGCGTGATCTACGCCCCCACACAATCAAACTGTGGGAGCTGGCTTGTGTGGCGAGGGAGCTTGCTCCCGCTGGGATGCGAAGCGCCCCCAGGATAGCTGCGACTGCTGCGCAGTCGAACGGGAGCAAGCGCCCTCGCCACAGCCCCCCACACTGTTTCAGATCTGGGGGATCAGACGAGTGCGCTCACGTCCAAATGCCCATCCTTCACCGGTGGGCACCAGTAATAGCCACCGGTCAGCGGCGTACTGATCCGATACAACCCATCCACAATCCCGTCTTCCAACCCGCTCATGCGCCGCAGTTGCGCTTCAAACGCATCGAAGGAATGCCCAAACGCCAGGAACATCAACCCCGCCTGGCCGTTCTCGGCCCACGGCATCGAGCGGCGCACCACAAAGGCTTGCGGGGTAAAACTTTCCTGGGCGGTGCGTTTGGTGTGAGCGGATTCGGGGGCGTCGTCCAGCTCTTCGTTATCGCCATGGCGGCGGCCGATGATGTGGTCACGCTCCTGGGCGGGCAACGCGGCAAAACCATCGAGGTCGTGTTGCCATTGCTGGATCGCGGCAAAGCTGGCGCCGCTGTCGGTCAGGGCGGCTTCGACGGCGGCGGCGGCGTGGGGGTTTTCGGTGCCGTCTTCGTAATCGGTCAGATCGAAGCCGGTCTTGTAGCGGAAGCCTTCGGTCATCTGCACCAGCCGGAATGCCGGAGCCAGGGCCTTTTCAAATGCGCGGCTGCGCAGCAGCAGTTCACCGCGATCCACACCGTGCAGCCACACCCACAACGCCTGCTGGGTGGACGGGTTATGGGCGCCTGGGCCAGTAACGGCGGGGAATGCGCGCAGCCCTTCAATGTGCGCGCCGAGCGAAGTTACCAGCGGCTCGCCAACACCGACCACTGCGCCCTCGTCCGCCAACTGCACCAGCGCGTCTAACGCGGCGGGTACGGCTGCCAGTGCATCAACGGCAAAAAACAGATGGCGTGCCTGCAACGGCACCGGTGCGGCAAGAATGCCCGGCTGGTAGTGACTCATGTGAACTCCTTCTGAAAAGCCGCGCAGTTTAACCGGCCAGCGCGGGCTTTTGCTCAAGGTTTTCCAGATCACGCGGTTCCAGGCCCAATTGCGCCTTGAACTGCGCCCAGCCTTTGGGCGTGACCCGCACCGCACGCGAATCCCTGGCGCTGATCAATCAGGCGTGCGCCACGGCCTGCTGTATGGCCTGCTGTTTGTACTCAGCCTGTATTTCTGGGCCTCTCGCCGCTGCGCACCGGCGTGGCGTTCCTGCCACTGACGGTGTTGGTGAGCATCGGCAGCCTGACGGCCGGCGAGTGCGTGCGCGCCTTCGTAACGCCTCTGGCGCTTGCCACACAGCCCTTGGATGGGTGACTCTCTAGTCATGTTTTGCAACTATTCCAGGGGTAGCGACATGACCACCAGTAACCTGCTCGCCCAGCTGTTTCCCACCGCCGCCAGCGAAATTCCCGAGCAATTCCGCCTGGCCGCGCCCATCGAACAGCGTGATTACCTGGTCGACGGCCAGTTGCAGGTGTGGAACGGCCCGCTGGCCAAGGTGCAAAGCCCGGTGCAACTGGGCGATGAGCGCGTACACATCGGCAGCACGCCGCTGCTGGATGCCGACACCGCCCTCACCGCCCTGGACGCCGCCGTGCGCGCCTATGACCGCGGCCAGGGTGAATGGCCGACGATGCGCGTGGCCGAACGTATCCAGCATGTCGAAGCCTTTTTACGACGCATGCGCGAACAGCGCGACGCGGTGGTCAAGCTGCTGATGTGGGAAATCGGCAAGAACCTCAAGGACTCACAGAAAGAATTCGACCGTACCTGCGACTACATCACCGACACCATCAACGCCCTCAAGGAACTCGATCGCCGCAGCAGCCGCTTTGAGCTGGAACAGGACACCCTCGGCCAGATCCGCCGCGTGCCACTGGGCGTGGCACTGTGCATGGGCCCTTACAACTACCCGCTCAACGAGACCTTCACCACGCTGATCCCCGCGTTGATCATGGGCAACACTGTGGTGTTCAAGCCGGCCAAGCTCGGCGTGCTGTTGATTCGCCCGCTGCTGGAGGCGTTCCGCGACAGCTTCCCGGCCGGCGTGATCAACGTGATCTACGGCAGCGGCCGCGAAACCGTCAGCGCGCTGATGGCCAGCGGCAAAATCGATATCTTTGCGTTTATCGGCACCAACAAGGCCGCCAGCGACCTGAAAAAACTGCATCCAAAGCCACACCGCCTGCGCGCAGCCTTGGGCCTGGACGCAAAAAACCCCGGCATCGTGCTGCCCGAGGTCGACCTGGACAATGCCGTGAGCGAAGCGGTCACTGGCTCCCTGTCATTCAACGGCCAACGCTGCACTGCGCTGAAGATCCTGTTCGTACACGAAGCGGTAGTCGACAGCTTCATCCAGAAATTCAACAGCAAACTGGCGACGCTCAAACCCGGTATGCCCTGGGAAGACGGCGTATCGCTGACGCCGTTGCCGGAAGTCGGCAAGGTCGATTACCTCAACGCGTTGGTGGCCGACGCCGCGCAGCACGGCGCCAAGGTGGTGAACCCCAATGGCGGCGAAAGTCGCGGTTCGTTCTTCTACCCCGCCGTTTTGTACCCGGTGAACCCGCAAATGCGCGTTTACAACGAGGAACAGTTCGGCCCGGTTGTACCGATCGTGCCGTACCGTGACCTGGAGACCGTGATCGAATACGTACTGGACTCGGACTTCGGCCAACAGTTGAGCATCTTCGGCACCAACGCCGTGGAAGTCGGGCGGCTGGTGGACACCTTTGCCAACCAGGTCGGGCGTATCAACATCAACGCCCAGTGCCAGCGCGGGCCGGACACCTTCCCGTTCAACGGGCGCAAGAACTCGGCCGAGGGCACGCTGTCGGTGCATGACGCGCTGCGCGTGTTCTCGATCCGCACGTTGGTGGCGACCAAGTTCCAGGAGAGCAACAAGGCGTTGGTCAGCGATATCTTGCGTAATCGAGATTCGAGTTTCTTGACCACGGATTACATTTTCTGAAGACAGCGCCGCTCCCTGTATAAACAGGTCAGAGTGGGAGCTGGCTTGCCTGCGATAGCATCACTGCGGTCTGACTGAAAGACCGAAGTGCCTGCATCGCGGGCAAGCCCGGCTCCCACACGCGATCCGGTCCACCCTGCATAATGAGGCCACTTTAATACCGATGAACCTGCCCTTCTTCGCCCGGCGCCTGCTGCGCCCTTTGCTCGACCCCTACCGCCGCTATCGCCACGCCAAGCTGATCCACGCCGTGCGCGTGTCCATCGGCCTGTTGGCGACCATCCTGCTCACCACCGGCATCAACCTGCCCCACGGCGAGTGGGCCTCGGTGACCATGCTGATCGTGATCGGCGGCTTGCAGCACCACGGCAATATCGGCAAAAAAGCCGTGGAGCGCGCCTACGGCACCCTGATCGGTGCCAGCGTCGGCCTGCTGCTGGTGGTGCAACAGGCCTATTTCGGCATACCGCTGCTAACCTATCTGCTGATGTCGGTGGTGTGCGGGTTCTTTTCCTATCACGCCATCGGCAAAGGCGGTTACATCGCGCTGCTGTCGGCGATTACGGTGTTTATCGTCGCCGGCCACGGCGACAACCCGATCTCGGATGGCTTGTGGCGCACCGTCGATATCCTTATCGGCATCGTGTTGGCACTGGCGTTTTCCTTTGCCCTGCCGCTGTACGCGGTGTATTCGTGGCGCTACAACATGGCCAGCGCACTGCGCGACTGTGCGGCGATTTACAGCCGCATCATCAACGGCCAGTCAGTCACTGACGATGAACACTTCAAGCTGCTCAACCGCCTGAATGCCGCCATACTGCAACTGCGCTCGCTGATGCCTTCGGTGTCCAAGGAAGTGCGTATCTCGATGACCGAGTTGGACATGATTCAACGGCACCTGCGCATGTGCATCAGTACCCTGGAGATTCTTGGCAACACCCGGCCGGACCCGCGTGATGAGCAGGCAATGGTGCGGATGCAAGTGATGTTAAAGGCCGAGCACCGGCAGATTCGCGTGCAATTGGTGGGGATGGCGCGCGCACTGAAATCCGGGTTTACCGAGCGCCTGGAGCGGCCTACGGTGCACGCAGCGGATGAAGCTGGGTTGGATGCACCGGTGCAAAGTGCATTGGATGGGTATCGGTTGTTGACGTTGCAACTGGTCGGCAATGTGGAGGCGATGCGGCAGTTGCTGGCGAAGACGGCAAGTCATTGGAAGATTTGAGAGCGGTGAAAAAAGGGACAGCCTACGGTTAGGTAGAGCTGTCCCGATTGTTCAGCGAGGAAGGATCATGTCAGGCGAATGATGCTGGCGGAGTTGACGATGAAATCGTTACCTAAGCCACTATTCTGATAGTTATGAAGGGTAACGGCCGTTACCCCGTTTGCAGGAACCTTAACGTTAGCGGCTAGCGTGTACCAAGTATTCTTGGGCGGCGAGACCACGCCAGAAATCAATCGCCCTCCTACATGTATTGCGAGAGAAGGATCCAAGTTCCATCCACCTGACGGCGAATAATTAAATATAGTAAATGAAACTTGATAGATATGAACAGCGTTAAGATTTAGATAGGTCGTGATTACCGGCCCCGCATAAGTGGGCGGTCTATCTGCAATAGTAGACAAATCAAGTCCTGATCCCGAAAACTTATATCGATCTGCTCCATTGCCTGGCGTCCAAGGGCCTAACCCGTAGACAAAGTTAGTACCCAGTGTCGCAAATGAATCAGACTTAGTGTACTGCACTAACGGAAACACCAACGCTCGGGTTTTGTCCACACCGCCATCGAAGGCAACCCTCACCTCCAGCTGAAACGTTGTACCATTAGGCAGTGCCGTCAGCGTGCCACGCAATACGGGTATATTTACAAAACCATTTTTTACTTCATCCACATTGATGGTATGAGCGGGTAATATTTCCACCGACCTGCCACCACCAATAAGGGTTATCCATATTGTTTGCCCTGCTTTACACAGCGGGACCTTGACCATGTCCGCTCGTGTATTACCGGCAAAGGTATTCAAATCGACAGTGGTACCAGCAGCTTGATTATTGATCGTTGCCTTCGGAAGGTTAGCGGGCGCAATCGCAGCAACCGATACTGTTTGAACTTCAGAGGGCGTGGATTTTCCATCACGCACGAGTACGTACATCAACTGTACCCTGCGCCCAACACCATTGTGCAGCGCCTGCTCCCCAGTAAAATCGGCCAACACTGAGCCCGTCGCACTGCCTGGAACCTCCAACTCTACAACCTCTCCATTTTCCTGTATCCATTTACACAATAAAATGTCCGAGGCGCGCATACCTTTAAGTACTATTTTGACGACAACGCTTTTCTCAATGGCCAGTGGGTCAACCGTTGTTTCTTGTGCGATCGTGGCGGCGCCAATAAGGGTCGGGAAGGCCAGCACGGTAGGAAGTTGCTGGATCACATAGGCTGTTTCGCCAAAAGGTATCGCCGTCTGCATAAGAGGAATTTTTACAAAACTGACCGAGAACGAAACTTTTAACAATGAGCCGTCCTTAAGCAGAGGTATTTTATCCATCGCCAAAGGAACGGAGACGCCCTTGGCAAGGTGATCTGCGATGACCTCGTTCGGCGTAAAAATTTTATTTTCGTAAAGTCCGCCATCAGCGAATTCGCCAGTGATCGTCATGAACATGAACTGACCCACGCTGATAAATTTCCATACATCAATAATCCAGCGAGGCGCATCCAGCTCGTAGACCGGCAGCACCGTGGTATGTGCGTATTTGCTGATATACGGCCTGGGCAGTGCATCGAGAGGCAACAGCAATAACTGCAAAGGCTCGAACGCGTAGCTGAATGACCCGCGAAGCAACGTGCAATTCATCAGGATATTATTGCCATCAGGCCGCACCGCCAGTGTGATCACTTCAACCGGAATTTTAAATGTGAAAACACCGAGCTTCGGATCAACCGTTATTTCTAGCTTATGTTGGCTGATACCATACTGCCCAAGCCAGGAAATAAGAAGGCGGTCACCTTTTGCGGCCTTCGAGTACCTCACCTCGCCATTCGCGCCGTTGATGACAGCCACCGGGTTAATCGTCATCGCGGTGGCGTTCGCCTCAAGCAGTTTAAAGCTTTCGAGGTTCACCGGCTCACCGATACTAAGCTTGAGCACTTCCGAGCGCAGGGTGACGGGCGGCGCCCCTGGGCTCATCACGCTGTAATAGATATCGAGACTCTTGCCTAGGTTATGCTCAATAAACGCCTGCTCAATGGGTGTCTCAAGTTCCAACAAGGCCTCCCCTGCAATATCCTCAAAGATATCAATTTCAATTTGAAGATAGTTTCTCGGCGATTCCCCTGCAAGGGTAAGGACTATCGTGTCCCCGACTTTTGTATTGGCATAATTAAAGTAGACCCCAACCGAATAGCCATTCAAATCCTTCAGGTCAAGGTTCCAGTTACCGTAGAATTTTTTAGCCTCTTTAATATACACTTCAGGCAATACTGGAAGCGCCTTGCCCACCTCAGCCATCACGACTTCTGATTGACGAGGACTGTTCCCATTGAACATTCTTACGTCTAAAAAAACATCAAACGGCCCCAGCCCATCGAACTGTTTCAAGAGGTCTGCCGGCAATACCTGTGTTCCGCCCTCAGCACCGGCGCGCTGCCTACTCAAAGTAACGAGTGTCGCACCGTTTTGGCCGCCTTTGTGCACCGCTTGTATAAGCTCGAGGTTGTTCGCTGCATAAGGTGAATATATCGGAACCTCAGCGACTCCATTCACATCTGCTGAAATCAGCCCGGCGTTAAAAGGGTGGAGAAGTTTCAGCGCCGGCATCCGTGTCGGTGTACCGGTTATATCGAGCGAGTAACTACCCGATTCTTTAATGAAGACATCCTTAGCAGTCCTCCACTCCCACCATAGGCGTATCGTGCCGCGGCCTATGTCATGGAAAAATTTACTGGGGAGTGAGATCGTCTCTGATTCAAAATTTCTGTCCGTGATGGCGTCGAAGCGCGTAATGACGGGTGAACCGCCCTCCGGGGAAGCTTCCACAACCAATACGATTTTGTTGAGCGGCTTGGGTGCCGGTTTTGATTTGGGGGGGTGGATCAACACTATAACTTCAGCATCAAATGGGACATCCAGATCAACGACGGTAATTTCATCGCTGTTCTTCATCACCACGGGGGCGTTGAGTAAGTTGGGATCTATTTCGCTGCGCAACATATAGGGCTTGGAAAGGGTGTACGCCCCCAGAGGCTCATTCCCCACTACGTCCTTCACGCCCATGCGAACAGTGAAAGTTCCGCGCGATGGAAGCTTTTCCAGGTAGCCCTCGTAGGGAACTGACACAGGGTAGCCGCCCTTTTGGGACGCCTCTGTCGGACTGACCGTATGCGTATACGAAAACGTACCGAAATAGAATATATTGCTGTCATTCTGGCGGATGTCCAAATAAGGATACACCCAGATCTGAATGCCACTTTCAGCAATTTTTTTCGTGATGCTCGAGCCTTCCGGAAGATCTACAACTTTCATCAACAGGCCGCTATGCCACGGTTCCCCGGGGTTGGGATCATTACCGCCCGGTATACTCTGTTTGCAAAAAACCAAATCTTCGTCCGAACGAACTTCTTGCCCCGAACCCGCTCGAAAGACCTGCCCATAGAATCTATGGTTTCCGTCGGAAATCTTGTATCCATCGAAGCTAACAGAATATCGTTTTTTTATCTCCACGGTAACGGCTTCGGCCTTCATTGGATTAGGCAGACCCAACTGAACGGCACAGCGGTCAAACTGAGCCCAGTCTGTCCACGGCTCAAAAATCCAATAACAGATGGGCAGTAATTCATTACGCCCCAGGCCTATACGGGCCAGTTCCTTATACTTCGTATTGCTCAGGTTTATTCCGTCGGACGGCGGGTAGGGGCCAACATCTAGCCTATCGAAGTTATCTGGAGGGGTAGACATAACTATCACCTTGCTGGATTAAGGCCGCGCAGGAATAGCGCGACGAGCAAGGTAAATAAGGCGCTTGGAGCAATCGGCAAATCTACTGTCAGAACTGACAGTGGCGACGAGTGGCTGGCGCGTAGGTAAAATCCGACAGACCACGCGACCAGCGTAAATCTGTCTACCCCAGCCATTTTCTTACATTTTTTTCACGATTTATTCACATCCGCAGCCGTAGGGTGAAGCCTCATCCGTTACAAACGCTGCACATCAAAACCCGCCGCCCCAGCGGGTTTTTTTTTGCTTTGGATTTAGGGATTTAACGTGCGGCTTTGGTGGCGGGCGCAGCGGCTTGTTCGCGAATGGCGCGCTGGGTGTCGAGCACCTTGG
The DNA here is from genome assembly GCF_012985495.1 of Pseudomonas sp. WS 5146. Lineage (NCBI taxonomy): Bacteria > Pseudomonadati > Pseudomonadota > Gammaproteobacteria > Pseudomonadales > Pseudomonadaceae > Pseudomonas > Pseudomonas sp. WS 5146. Next base: position 180,480 of record NZ_JAAQWL010000012.1, on the reverse strand, counting down.
CCAGTGCGGTTTCCGCTTCGGGGCTTTGCTGCGGTACGCGAATTGCGGCCGAGACCAGGGTGATCAGCTTGGCCATGACCTCGGCATCCGTGGCCGGGCGGCCCAGGCTCATGGAGTTCATCAGCAGGCGCAGTTCAGTGCCGGCCATTACCCCGGAAATCGCCTTGAGGGCAAATTGCAGGCGCACGCCCAGCTCATTGCGTGGCAGATCCGGCAGGGCCAGGGCGAAGGCTTCGAAGAAGCGCTGGAACACCGGCTGGTAATGCACCTTGAGGTATTCCTGGATAAACGGCGAGGTGTCGCTGTACACCCGGCCCAGGAAACGGATAAATGATCGCCCTTCCCCGCTGGCCGGGTCACTGCGTTCCAGGCCCATGGCCGGGGCGAACAGCACGCCGAGCAAGGTGTCGCAGTCGAGCGGGCCATCGGCCTCGGCTTCGCAGCGCGCGAGCAGTTCCAGGCGCTGCTCGTTGAGCGGCTCCAGGCGTTGCATCAGCAGGGTTTTCATCAGGGAGTCCTTGTCCCCGAAGTGGTAGTTCACGGCGGCCAGGTTCACCTGGGCGCGCTCGGTAATCTGCCGGAGCAACACGGCGTCATAGCCGTATTTGATGAAAAGAGCCTCTGTCGCATCCAGCAGTCGAGTCTTGGTAACGTTTGGAGCGCTGAGTTTCTTCGCGACCATGAAAGGTTCCACGTGGGAAATATTGTTTTAAAAAATAATTTGATTTTTTATACCGGGGCAGCCCTTCGAAAGCAAGTAGTGACACTGCGCCATGCTACGAAAGGCCTGTATAAACAGGCCTGTCGAGGGTAGCCGAAGGGATTTTCAGGCGCCGCAGCCGAACGACCGGCAAATCGTCACAAGAGGTGAAACCGCTCTACATCCATGGCTGGCGAAGCGCGTTGATCGCGGTTACTATTCAAACAATATTTTAAAAACAAGAAATAAAACCAGTCCGTGGCGCGTATCAGGCAGTTCCCGAACTTGTTACAAGGCTTTGCCGGGGGCGTGGCGATAGCGTCGAGACTGCAGGCGTAGTCATGATGACAGATACCCCCGCGCACCCAGGCTTGATCTCCCTGCAAGGCATCGGCAAGAGCTATCAGCTCGCCGGGCAACACCTGTCGATTCTCAATGACGTGTGCCTGTCCATCGCCCCCGGCGACAGCTGCGGCATTCTCGGCGCCTCAGGCTCCGGCAAAAGTACCCTGCTCAATATTCTTGGCCTGCTGGACTTGCCCGACGGCGGCCAGTACCACTTTGCCGGCCACGATATCTTCAGCGCCACGCCGGATGAGCTGGCGGCGATCCGCAACCAGCAGATCGGCTTTGTGTTCCAGAGTTTCAACCTGCTGCCCCGCCTCAGTGCCCTGGACAACGTCGCCCTGCCCCTCAGTTACCGTGGCGTGTCGCGCCATGAGTCGGTGGAACAGGCGCTGCGCATGCTCGCGCAAGTCGGCCTGGCCGAGCGCGCCCACCACCGCCCGGCCGATCTTTCCGGTGGCCAGCGCCAACGCGTAGCGATCGCCCGCGCGCTGGTCGGCAAGCCGTCGGTGATCCTCGCCGACGAACCCACCGGCAACCTCGACAGCACCACTGCCCAGGAGATCATGGACCTGCTCCTGGCCCTGAACCGCGAGCAGCAGGTGACGCTGATTATCGTCACCCACGATGCACACATCGCCGAGCGCCTGGAGCGCAAGATCCTGGTACGCAATGGCGTGGTGCATGAGGCTGGGCGCCTATGAGCCAGCGGGTCGAACAGAGCCTGAGCCAACTGCTGCATGAAGCCTTTGTGAGCCTGCGCACCCTGGGCAAACGTTCGATCCTGGCGTTGCTGGGCATCGTGATCGGCAGCTCATCGGTGGTGGCCCTGATCAATATCGGCCATAACGCGGCGGTGGACGCGGCGATGATTTTCAAGGACATGGGCACCGACACCCTGATCGCCCAGTTCCCGTCCAAAGGCAACAGCAATGCACCGATGCGCGCCAGCCTTGACCTGGACGCGGTGCGCCAGGCGGTGCCGGGCATTGCCCATATCGGCGCGCTCAGCCTGTTCAGCGGGCCGCTGGTGTTCCAAGGCCGCACGGCCAACGCCAACTTCGTCGGCAGCACCGCGGATATCAAGGACGCCATGCGCCTGGCCCTGCGCGAGGGGCGATTTCTGTCCGCCTTCGACGCCAACGAAACCTACGGCGTGATCGGCGATCAAGTCGCCCAGGCCTTGGGCACGCCGGGCAACCCGCTGAAGCTGGGCGACCGTGTGCGTATCAACGATTACCTGTTCCTGGTGGTGGGCATCCTGCACAACCAACCCCGCGCGATGCTGATGCCGGTGCAGGCCAACGAATCGCTGTTTATCCCCGCCGAAGGCATGCGGCGCATCTACCCGACGCCGCAGATCGGCAATGTGATCATCCGCGCCGCACCCGGCCAGGACATGGAGCGCATCGCCCGTGAGGCCGCAGTTGCCCTGAAAAGCCAGCTCACCGACCACGATGTCGACATTCAGGTGCCCCAGCAAATGATCGATGGCATGACCCGGCAAAGCCGCACGTTCGCCTACTTGCTGCTGGCGCTGGGCGCGATTTCCCTGGTCGGTGGCGGTGTCGGCGTGATGAACGTGATGCTGATGAATGTCTCGGAGCGCCGCCGCGAAATCGGCATCCGCATGGCCCTGGGCGCGCGCCAGCGTGACATCCGCAATCTGTTTTTGCTCGAAGCGGTCACGCTGACGGCGGTGGGTGCGCTGTGCGGTGCGGTGCTGGGCATGACCGCCGCGTGGCTCTACGCCTGGCTGTCGGGCTGGGAATTTGCCCTGGCCGCCGCCGCCCTGCCGCTGGGGGTGGGCAGCACCTTGCTGGTGGGTTTGTTCTTTGGCATCTACCCGGCGGTCTCGGCCTCGCGGCTGCAGCCGGTGGAGGCCCTGCGCGATGAATAAATGGCTGTGGTTACTCGCCCTGGCAAGCCTGCCAGCCATGGCCGCCGATGTGGTGATCAACCCATCGGCGCCGAGCACCACCCGCAGTGGCTATGACCGCAGTGTGTCGCTCAATAACCAGGTCACGACGCTGACCCTGGGTGATGCGGTGTACCTGGGCCTGCGCAAAAACCCGGCGATCCGCAGCGCGTACCTGCAACGCGTGGCGCAAAAGTTCGACCTGCGGGTGGCCGAAGACACCTTCAACCCCAAGCTCTCCCTGAACAGTTACTACCGCCAAAGTCGCGGCTCGGCCGACAACGCGCGCAATGCCAACCTGGCGCCGAGAGCGACCTTGCTCAGTGAGTACGGCACCCAGTTGAGCATGGCCTGGACCCAACAACTGAACAACGCCGACCGCGCCGGCCGCTACCGCAGCGACGGCCTCGACCTCACGCTGATCCAACCGCTGATGCGCGGCGGCGGCTGGGACGCCACCACCGCGCCGCTGCGCCTGTCGCGCCTGTCGGAGCAGGCCAACCGCCTGAACCTCAAGGCCACCGTGGCGCAGACCATCAGCCAGATCATCGCCACCTACCGCGAACTGCTGCGCGCCCAAGAGCAGTTGAGCATCGTCCAGGACGCACTCAAGCGCTCCAACACCTTGCTGGACGTGAACAAGGCGCTGATCAGCGCGGGGCGCATGGCTGAGTTCGAAATCGTGCAGACCGAAGCCGATATCGCCACCCAGCAATTGGGCGTGGAAGAGGCCCAGAACCAACTCGACACCAGCCGCCTGGCCTTGCTGCGCCTGCTGGCGCTGGACCTGTCGACGCCGATCCGCGCCAGCGAAGCCCTGGAAGCCAAGCCGATGACCATCGACAAACGCCAGGCCTTCAGCCTGGCGCAGACCCAGCAGCCGGAGTACCTCGCCGCCCTGCTCGGCAGCCAACAGGCCGACCTCAACCTGGTGATCGCCAAAGACTCCGGGCGCTGGCAGGTGGACCTGGTGGCAGGCGCCAACCAGCTGCGCGATGCCTACAGCAACAATGACAGCGGCAACAACAATAACCGCACCTGGAACAGCTACGCCGGGGTGCAGGTGCAGATTCCCATCGGCGACATCAGCACCCGCCAGGCCGAGGTGCGCGCGCGGGTCAATGTGGAAGACCAGGAGATCCGTATCACCGATGCGCGCCAGGAACTGGAACGCAGTGTCAACGACGTGGTGCGCGACCTGGGCACGCGTTGGCGCCAATATGAAATTTCCCAGCGCGCCGTCGAGCTGTCGCGGCGCAAGATCGAAATCGAGCGGGAAAAACTCAGTGCCGGGCGCTCCACCAACTTCCAGGTGTTGAGTTACGAAACTGACCTGCGCAACGCCGAAAACGCGCGGCTCAATGCACTGATCGCTTATCTGAACGCCCAGACCCAGCTCGATTTGACCCTGGGCATGACGCTGGAAAGTTGGGAAATCGCCCTCAATGACTACTAATAAAAAATACCTGCTGGGTGCCGTGATCGTCGTGCTGTTGGCGGGCGCAGGCATTGCCCTGCGCAGCCCGGCTACCGATCAGCCGGCCGCAACCGAGCAATGGCTGGCAGTCAAGCCCGACCCGTTGGTGCACCAGATAGGCCTGGTGGGCAAGATCGAACCCGACACCACCATCACCCTCACCGCGCCGTTCGACGGCAATGTGCTGGTCAACCTGGTTGAACAAGGCCAACGCGTCGAGGCCGGCCAGGTACTGTTGCGCATGGACCCCTCCACCCTCGAAGTGCAACTGCGCGACGCGCTTTCCGCCCAGCTCAAGGCCCGACGCACCGTGCAAGAGATGCAAGACTGGGACAGCAGCCCCGCCGTCAGCCGCGCACGCCGCAGCCTGCGCACCGCAGAAATGACCGCCGGCAACACCCAGCGCAAACTCACCGAGAGTGAAAACCTGTTCAAGCGCGGCATCATCCCGCGCAACGAGCTGGACGATCTCAAGCAGCAGACCCAACAGCAACAACTGGACCTGGCCTCGGCCCGCAGCGAGCTGCAGCAGGCGCAAGATCAGGGCAAAGGCGAATACCGACAAATCGCCGAGATGGAGCTGACCAACGCCACGGTGAAATACGACGCCCTGCACAAGCTGCTCGACGGCCAAGAGGTCAAGGCGCCCTTCTCCGGCATCGTCGTGCCGGCGCCGGGCAGCAATAACTCCTCGCCAGGGGGAGCCAATAACAACGCACCGGTGCAGGCCGGCAGCAAGGTCAGCCAGGGGCAGGTGCTGTTCGGGCTGGCCAATATCGAACGGCTGAAAATTGTCGCCAAGGTGTCGGAACTGGACATCAACCAGTTGCATCAGGGCCAGGCCGTGGAAGTGATGGGTGATGGCTTTGACGGCGAGCGCCTGACCGGCTCCGTCAGCGTGGTCAGCGGCCTGGCGATTGCCAGCGATAGCCAGGGCAGCGCGCAGTTTCCGGTCACCTTGTCGATCCCCACGCTCACTGCGCAGCAATTGCAGCGGGTGCGGCTGGGGATGAGTGCGCGGTTGACCATCGTCACCTACAACAATGCGCAGGCGATTGTGGTGCCGAGCCAGGCGATCCAGCCGGACATGAGCGTGGAATATCGGGCCGCGATGGATAAGCCGGTTGAGCGGGTGAAAGTCACCACAGGACAGTCAACCGCCGAAGGTGTCGAGGTGTTTGGGCTCAAGCCGGGGTTTGTAAAAACATCAAAATAGCTGGAGATCCAAAGGTGGGAGCTGGCTTGCCTGCGATGGCGGACTGTCAGTTAGAACAGCTGTGCCTGACCCACCGCTATCGCAGGCAAGCCAGCTCCCACATTCATGCTGAGGTGAGTTTGGCGGCCAGGGCCTTGGCTTGAATCGCCACGTCGGTGACTGCCGTGCTCTCCCACCACATCCCCCGCAAGGGCGGGCCCATGGCAAACAGGCGTTGGCTGACCTGGCCTTGAGCATCCAGCACTGCACCTGATGTATCCGCCGCAATTCCCAACGCCAACGGCCCAGGCTTGATCAACCCACGTTTGAGCAACTGCTGCGGCAGCGGTTTGGCCACTCGCCGCCAGTCGTACTCAATACCGCTGGAGTTAATCAACGCAGCACCCGACACCTGGGTGACAGCTTGTTCGCCGCGCCGTCGCAGCTTGATCGTCACCCCGTTGTCCGACGCCACCAGCCCCTTGAACGACGCCGCCTGAATCCGCAACCGTCCTGCTTCATGCAACCGCGCCACCAACTGCGCGCTCAATGGCGGCGAGCGATGGTGATGGCTCTCCCACCACGGCCTTACATGGCGCACGAACTGGCGTTTCTCGCGCTCACTGGCCTGGCTCCACAAGCGGCCGATATGCGCTCGCACCGTGTCCAGCGGCGCTTGCCAATCAATGCCCTGTTCCACCGCCAGTTGGCATTGGCGCCGCACCTCGCGCAGCAACTGTCGAGGGCTGCGCAGGTTGTGGTCGTCGGCGAGGAAGTCCACCCAGCTCGGCGGTTGCCGGCGCACATGGGGTAGCAGGCCATGGCGCGAAAATATCTCGATCGGCCCGCGATGACCGGCCTGTTCCAGGGACACCACGGCATCCACCATGGTAAGCCCGGAACCGATGATCAGCACCGTCGACTGCGGCTCGATCTGGCGCATGGCCTTGACGTCCCACGGGTCCACTGCCGCTGCATTCAAGCCGCTGGATTCGGTCTGCGGCGTGCGTGCCGCCGGGAACATGCCAGTGGCCAATACGGCCTGGGCACCGCGCAATTGTTGGCCGTTATCCAGCGTCAGCCGAGTTGAGTCGGCATCCACTTGCAGGTCGACCACCTCGGCACGAATATGCTCGACCGTGGAAGCCGAGAGCGCCTTGGCCTCAGCCAGACGCTGTTGCGCATACACGCCAAAAATCCCGCGTGGCGGGAACAACTCACTGATGGGTACAGGCTGCTGATTCGACTCCGGCCAGCCCCCAGCACCGATGTAGTCGGTGAGCCATTGGGTCAAGTCATCGGGGTTGTCCGGGTCGACACTCATGCGCGCCGCATTGCCGTTCAGGGTGTGCCCCAGTTCGACGGCACTGTAGGCCTCGCCACGGCCAAGTTCCTTGCGTGGTTCAATCACCAGGATCTGCCGCTTGCCAGGCTGGCGCAGCAGTTGCACCGCCAGCATGGTGCCGCTCAAGCCGCCGCCGATGATCAGCACATCAGCGTTGCGGATGGATTCAGTCATGCACATTCGCCCTTACTGTTTGCCCAGATAAATATCATGCAAATCACCCCGCGCCAGCAGTTCAGCCGCACTGCCGCTCAAAACCACGCGCCCAGTATCCAGCACATAGCCGTGGGAGGCATAGTTGAGCGCGACATTGATGTTCTGCTCGGCGATCAGGAAGCTCACCTGTTGCTCGCGGTTAAGCTGGGCGATGATTGCGAAAATCTCCTGCACGATCATCGGCGCCAAGCCCATGGAAGGCTCGTCGAGCAAGACTAAAGTCGGCCGAGTCATCAACGCGCGGCCAATGGCGACCATTTGCTGCTCGCCGCCGGAGGTCAGCCCGGCGCGGGTGTGGCGCTTGGTCTTGAGCCGTGGGAACCAGGCGTAGATACGCTCCAGGTCGTGCTCCATGTCTTGGCGGCTCAGGCGCCGCACAAAGCCGCCGCTGCGCAGGTTGTCTTCCACGCTCAGTTGGCCGAACACATGGCGGCCTTCCAATACGTGGACCATGCCCTGGCGCACCCGTTGGCTGGGGTCGATGCCGGCCAGGTCGCGGCCGGCATACTCGATCACGCCACGGCTGACCTCGGCGCGTTCGGCGCGTACCAGCCCCGAAATGGCCTTGAGCGTGGTGCTTTTGCCGGCGCCGTTGGCACCCAGCAACGCCACGATGGCGCCCTTGGGCACGTGCAGCGAGACCCCGGCCACCGCCAGTATGGCGCCGTCGTAGATCACTTCGATGTCATTGACGTTTAACAGTGACGGGCTCGCAGGTTCAGCGGCGGGCTGGCTCATGGCTTATTCATCCCCGGTGCAGGTACGCGGCGTCAGGCCTTTTTCCTTGGCGAACGCGGCGGACTTTTCATCGATCAGCGGGCGCAGCAGCGCACGGTCGGCGGCGATCCAGTCGCTGATCAGCGTCCAGTTGGCGCCGTCCCACTGTTGCACACGCGCCGAGCCGCCGCCTTCGTGGTCGCGGCACGACAGCTTGAGGTTCTGCATCAGGCCCAGATAGCCCATGTCTTTAAGGCGCGTGTCATCGATATTCAGATGCTCCAGGCCCCAACGGCCTTCTTCGCCATTAAGCGGGCGCTTGCCGAACTTGGCCTGGGCGGTACGGATCGCTTCCACCGCCACGGCGGCGTTCACCAGGCCGGAGTTGTAGTAGACGCTGCCGAAGTTTTTCAGGTCCTTGAGGTCGCTGTGGCCTTTGTCGAGGATGGACTGTTTGAGGCGTTTATGGATCTCGAAGTCAGCACCTGCCGGGTAAGGCGTGAGCGCCAGGTAACCTTTGGCGGCGGCGCCCGCGGGCAACACGTCCTCGCTGGAACTGGCCCAGATATCGCCAATGATATGGTCAACCGGGAAGCCAAAACGTGCAGCGGTCTTCACCGCCACGGGCGTGGACACGCCCCAGGTGCGCAAAAACACCCAGTCCGGATTGGCCTGGCGCACCTGGCGCCATTGCGCCGACTGCTCGTTGCCCGGGTCGGCCACGGGAATCTGGATATTTTCAAAGCCGTATTTCTCGGCCAGTAACTTCAACGGGCCGAGGGTTTCACGGCCGTAAGCCGAATCGTGATAGACCGTGGCGATCTTCTTGCCCTTGAGTTTGTCGAAGCCGCCTTCGCGCTGGGCAATGTAATTCACCAGTGTGGACGCTTCGCTGTAGAAGGTCAGCATCACCGGGAAGTTATAAGGAAACACGGTGCCGTCGGTGGCTTCGGTGCGGCCATAACCGAGGGTAATCAGCGGGATCTTGTCGACTTCCGCGCGCTCGCTCAGCGCATACGCCGCCGGTGCGCCGTTAGGCTGGTAGACCGCGACCGGCGCGCCATCCAGGCCATTCTTGAAGCGCTCGTAGCACTCGATGCCCTTCTCCGCCGTCCATTCGGTCTCGCATTCCTGCCACACCAGTTTGACGCCGTTGATACCGCCTTCGACCTCATTAATATAACGCAGGTAGTCGATCATCCCGGCCCACACCTGCACGCCGCTGGAGGCATAGGCGCCGACGCGGTAGGTGGCCAGCGGGATAAATTGCTGGTCGGGCGAGGCGATTGCCTGGGGCACAGCACCGGCCAAAGCTGCCAACGCAAAAGCAGCGCCGACAAGGGAACGTTTCAAGGATGTACGCATAGGAGTTCTCATCAAGGTCAGAAACGCAGCGGCCATTGCCGCAGACGGTCAAGCAGGTTGTGCAAGAGGCGAATCAAGCCTTCGGGTTCCTTGATCAGGAACACGATGATCAACACGCCAAAGATGATTTTTTGCAGGTTCTGCAACTGCCCCGCATCCACCGAGCCGCCGAACAGCGCCTGCCCGGCATGGCTGAGGAAAATCGGCAATAAGCTGATGAATGCCGCACCGACAAAGTTGCCGGCAATGCTGCCCATGCCGCCGATAATGATGATGAACAGGATCTGGAACGAGCGGTTGATATCGAAGCTGCTGGCGCTGGCCGTGCCCAGGTAGGCAAAGGCCCACAACGCGCCGGCGATGCCTAAGTAGAACGAGCTGACCGCGAAGGCCAGGCGCTTGTAGCGCACTACCGGGATACCGACCACGGCGGCGGCGGTATCCATGTCGCGGATTGCCATCCAGTTACGCCCTACCTGGCTGCGCACCAGGTTGATGGCGGTCCAGGTCAACAGCAGCACCGTGACCAACGTCAGCCCGTAACGGCCCAGCGGCGTATTGAGGTCATGGCCGAACAGCGAAAGCTTCGGCGCCGAAATGGTCCCGGAGGAGCCGTAGTTGTAGAACCACGGGAATTTGACGAACAGCCACTCCAAAAAGAACTGCGCCGCCAGCGTGGTGACCATCAAGTAGAAGCCTTTGATCCGCGAGCTGGGCAAACCAAACAGCAGCCCAACCAGCGCGCTGATCACCCCACCGCCGAGCAGCGCCACCGGCAGGCCCAGCTCGGGCAGACGCAGCAGAAAACCGTAGGTGGCAAACGCGCCAACGGCCATGAAACCCGCCGCGCCCACTGAGGTTTGCCCGGTATAGCCGGTGAGCAGATTCAGGCCCAGCCCGGCCAGCGACAGCACCAGAAACGGGATCAGGATCGCATTGAGCCAATAGTCATTGCCCCACAGCGGCACCCCGATAAAGGCCACGGCCAATAAGCCGATCAGACCCCAGGGCAAACGCCGCTGAATCAGTAATAACGGCGCGGTTTCTTGAACAACGGGTATCGACATGGTTTCAGACTCGCTCGATGGCGCGCTCGCCGAACAGGCCGGCGGGACGGATATACAGGAAGGCCAAGGCCAATACATAAGCGAACCACGGCGTGATACCGCCACCGATCAAGGGGCCGACATACACCTCGGCGAGGTTCTCCGCCGCGCCGACAATCAGCCCGCCGACAATCGCCCCGCCAATCGAGGTAAAGCCGCCGATGATCAACACCGGCAAGGCCTTGAGCACCACCAGCGAAAGGGAAAACTGCACGCCCTGGCGCGCGCCCCACAGCAGCCCGGCCACCAGCCCGACAATGCCGGCCACGGCCCAGACGATCTGCCAGATACGGTTGAGGTTGATACCGATGGACAGCGCCGCCGTGGTGTCATCCGCCACGGCGCGCAACGACACACCGATGCGAGTCTTGTTGAACAGCAACGCCAGCAGGGTTACCAGCACCACGGCAGCCGCCGCGGCGATCAAATCAAACTGGCTGAGCATCAGCGGCCCGACAAACAGCGGCACGTCGTCGATGCCCAAGTCCAGCGCACGCACCTGCGAGCCCATCAGCCCTTGGGCCAGGCCTTCGATGATGAACGAAAGGCCCAAGGTGGCCATGAACAGGGTGATCTGCGAGCGGTTCACCAGCGGGCGCAGTACCAGCCGCTCGATGAGCAAGGCGACGATGATCATCACGATTACCGTCAGCAGCAACGCCAGGGCAAAGGGCACGCCCTGGTCATGCAGGCTGACAAAGGTCAGCGCGGCAAACAGCAGCATCGAGCCCTGGGCGAAATTGAACACGCCGCTGGCCTTGTAGATCAGCACGAAACCGATGGCGACCAGCGAGTACATGGTGCCGGCGAGCAGGCCGCCGAGCAGGGTTTCAAAGAAGAACGTCATCAGTGTGCAACTCCCAGGTACGCCGCGATCACCTCGGGGTCGGCCTGCACCTGCGCAGGTGTGCCGTCGCCGACTTTGCGTCCGTAGTCGAGCACCACCACATGGTCGGACAGGCCCATCACCACGCCGATGTCGTGTTCGATCAACACCACGGTGGTGCCGAGGTCGCGGTTGACGTCGGCGACAAAGCGCGCCATTTCCTGTTTTTCCTCGGCGTTCATGCCGGCCATGGGCTCGTCCAGCAGCAACAGGCTGGGGCCGGCGATCAAGGCACGGCCCAGCTCTACGCGCTTTTGCAAACCGTAAGAGAGGTTGCCCACCAGCACATCGCGGTGCGCTTGCAGTTCGAGGAATTCGAGGATGCCTTGGCCGCGCAGGCGAAAGGCTTCGGCCTCACGGCGGGCGCGGGGCAAGCCCAGGGCTTGCTCGATAAAGCTGGTGCGCATATGCCGCGACAGGCCGGTAAGGATGTTGTCGAGCACGCTCATTTTCTTGAACAGTGCGTTGTTCTGAAAAGTACGCCCGATACCTCGACGCGCCGCACCCAAAGGGTCGATGCGGTGCAAGTGTTGTTGCTCAAACACAATCTCACCGGCATCGAAGCGGTACACGCCGTTAAGCACATTGAGCAGCGAACTTTTACCGGCGCCGTTGGGGCCGATCAGCGCACAGATTTCGCCGCGCTGCACCTCAAAGGACAAGGCATTGATGGCCTTGACGCCTTTGAACGACAGCGAGATCTCGCGCACCTGGAGAATGGTCTGGCTCATGCGATGTCCCGTTTGAATTCAGCCAGCCATGCTGGATCGCGGCTGGTTTTTTGCGCGCTGGCTGGCTGCCAGATATAGGTCAACCGTTGGAAGCCCAGCAACCTGCGTACACGATTTTTCAACAGGCGCCGCAGGCCACTTTGCGGGTGAGCGATGGCCCAGTCACACACGCGTCGGCGCCAGGTACCGTGGGGCGCCATGCGGCTTTCGATATCGTCGGCCAGGTGCTGTAAACGCTCGGGGGACAGCAGCAGGCCGGTCGGCGCGACCTCACCGCGATCACGTCGGGCCGAGGCCGGGCTTTCCGGAAAAGCCAGGCCGTGGCCGCTGTTCAACCATTGCTCCAGGACTACCGCCAGGCCGCCTTGCCAGTGGGTGCCCTCCTCGCTCCACAACACGGTTTCACCGCTCGGTTGCCACCAGCGCTGCAGGTGTTGCGCCGGGTCTGCCGGGCCGAGCAATTGGGTGAAATCCAACGGATTGGCGGACTGCCAGTGCCGCACCTGCTGCCGCCCCTGGGCATACGAATGGCTGGGGTGAATGCGCCATAGCTGTTGGTACAGGGCTTCTGGCTCCAGGTCATCGGCCAGGGTCAACACCTGCCCGCCGGCAGACTGCGCGGCCAGCGCCAACAGCAGCAGGTCAGGCTCGAACGTGCCGCTTAAGGCCAAGCGTGATTGCGCGCTGAAACCTTGCTGGCGCAAACCATCGGCCAGGCGCTCGACGTCGCGCAGCACGTCGATCCAGCGCCAGGCATACCACTGCCCCTGGCGCTTGTGACGCAGGGCGATGTGCAGCGGGGTGAGCTGCGCCCAGTGCTGCAAATGCTCCAAGGCTTTGGGCAGGTTGCCGAGCAGTTCGGCAGGCCATTCCAGCGCCTGCGGACGTTTGAGTTCGTGCACGCTCATAGGGGTAATGCTCCTATTCAAGTAGTGTGCGTGCGGTGGTCCGCTGGCCAGGTCAGGTGGTTCAACAGCGATCAACTGTGGCAAGCCAGCTCCCACATGGACCGAGGTGCTTCAGTTAGATTGCGCTGGCTTTGAGGTCGCGGTAGCCCGCTGGCCTAGTCAGGTGGATCAACACCAATCAACTGTGGGAGCTGGCTTGCCTGCGATGGCGGCGTGTCAGCTGGCTCATTTCTGGCTGACCCAGCGCTTTCGCAGGCAAGCCAGCTCCCACATGGACCGAGGTGCTTCAGTTAGATTGCGCTGGCTTTGAGGTCGCGGTGGTCCGCTGGCCTAGTCAGTTGGATCAACACCAATCAACTGTGGGAGCTGGCTTGCCTGCGATGGCGGCTTGTCAGTTGGCTCATTTCTAACTGATCTACCGCTTTCGCAGGCAAGCCAGCTCCCACATGGACCGAGGTGCTTCAGTTAGATTGCAGTGGCTTTGAGGTCGCGGTAGTCCGCTGGCCTAGTCAGGTGGATCAACACCAATCAACTGTGGGAGCTGGCTTGCCTGCGATGGCGGCGTGTCAGCTGGCTCATCTCTAACTGATCTAACGCTTTCGCAGGCAAGCCAGCTCCCACATGGACCGAGGTGCTTCAGTTAGATTGCGCTGGCTTTGAGGTCGCGGTAGCCCGCTGGCCTAGTCAGGTGGATCAACAGCTCCCACATTGACCGAGGTGCTTCAGTTAGATTGCAGTGGCTTTGAGGTCGCGGTAGCTTGCACCCGGATGGTTTGGGGCCAGCCGCGCACCGTCGCCGAATAGCTTTTCGCGCAGGGTGCCCTGGGCGTACTCGGTCTTGTATACGCCGCGCTTTTGCAACTCCGGCACGAGCAGGTCCACGGCGTCGATGAAGGTTTCATGGGTCAGCGCGTAGGCCAGGTTAAAACCATCCACGTCGGTCTCTTCGACCCACTCCTGCAACAGGTCGGCCACGGTTTCCGGGCCGCCCACGAACAACGGGCCAAAGCCGCCGATGCCAACCCAATCGGCCAGTTCATTGGGCGTCCAGACCTTGTTCGGGTCCGCCGTGGAGAAGGCTTCTACCGCCGATTGAATCGCGTTGGTGTGTACATGCTTGAGCGGCTCATCGGGCTTGAACTGGCTGAAGTCGATGCCGGTCCAGCCGGAGATCAGCGCCATTGCGCCCTCGTAGCTGACGTAGGATTTGTATTCGTCAAACTTGGCTTTGGCCTTGGCATCGGTCTCGCCAACGATCACCGTTTGCAAGTTGAAGATCAGGATTTTCTTCGGATCTCGCCCGGCCTCAGCGGCTCGGCGGCGGATGTCGGCGACGGTTTTTTTCAGCAGCACCTTGGACGGTGCAGCCACGAACACGCACTCGGCCTGTTCGGCGGCGAACTGCTTGCCACGGCTGGAGGCCCCGGCCTGGTACAGCACCGGCGTGCGTTGCGGCGACGGTTCGCAGAGGTGAATGCCGGGCACCTGGAAGTGTTTGCCGACGTGGCGGATCTCGTGGATTTTGCTCGGGTCGCTGAAAATGCGACGCTCGCGATCACGCAGCACGGCGCCCTCTTCCCAACTGCCTTCCCAGAGTTTGTAGCAAACCTCCAGGTATTCCTCGGCATAGTCGTAGCGCGCATCGTGTTCGGTCTGGGCTTTCTGACCGAGGTTCTTGGCGCCGCTTTCCAGGTAGGACGTGACGATGTTCCAGCCGACACGCCCTTTGGTCAGGTGGTCGAGGGTCGAGAGCCTGCGGGCGAACGGATACGGATGTTCAAATGACAAAGAAGCGGTCAGGCCAAACCCCAGGTGTTCGGTGACCAACGCCATCGGCGCAATCAGCGACAGCGGGTCGTTGACCGGCACTTGTGCGGCCTGGCGAATCGCCGCGTCGCCATTGCCGTTGTACACTTCGTAGATGCCCAGCACGTCGGCGATAAACAGGCCGTCAAACTTGCCACGCTCAAGAATTTTGGCGAGGTCCGTCCAGTACTCCAGATCCTTGTACTGCCACGAGCGGTCACGCGGGTGCGCCCACAAGCCGGGAGATTGATGGCCTACGCAGTTCATGTCGAAGGCATTCAAGCGGATTTCACGGGACATCAAAGCACTCCGTTGAGGTGGTAGCTGCCGACGATCTGATATTTGCGCCGCAGTGGGTCATCGAGGGTCGACGCCAGCGCGGTACGTTGGCCGGTGAGTTCAAATTCGGCATTACTGGCGGCAATCAAGGCTTCGGCAGCGGCGATTTGTGCTTCGGTCAACGCCACCGGGCTTGGGTGGGTTTCAGCGCGTTCAAACAAGGCGGCGGCTACGTCGACGCGGATCTGCAAGTCGCCAAAGCGGCTGATCACGTACGGGTCATCGCTGGCGTGTACAAACCGTCGGGTACTTTCCAGCAGTTGGCGCGCTTGATTCAGGGCGGTCATGAATAAATATCCTCAGTTCCAGGCGTGGCGCGCAGGCTTCACGCCGTTGAGCACGAAGTTGCCGATCAGGTGGTATTTCCAGCGGGCCGGGTCATGCAGGGTGTGGGTGCGTGCGTTGCGCCAGAAGCGGTCGAGGTTGTGCTTGCCGGTGACCGAGCGGGTGCCGGCCAGTTCGAAGAGTTTGCTGCTGGCGAGCAAGGCGGTTTCGGCCGACAGCACTTTGGCCTGGGCGACCACCAGCGAGGCGTTGGCGACTGTGTCTTCGTTGGGCTCGGCCAGGGCCAGGTCGACAGCCTTGCCGGCCCTGGCAAGGATCGCTTCGGTGCCGTGCACGCGCCATTGCAGATCGCCAATGGCCGCGATGGTGAACGGGTCTTGCCAGCCGTGATCCTGCTGGCTGTCGATCCATGGGCGCGCCTGGCGGGCGTGGATTTTCGCCTGTTCGAGGGCGCCCAGGGCGATGCCGGTGTCGACGGCGGCCTGGATAATCTGCGAGATCGGGCCGTTGGCGGTGGGCTGGTCGAAGGCTTGGTGCGCAGGAATGATCGCGCTAAGGGGCACACTGACGCCGTCGAGGGTCACGCCGCCACTGGCGGTGGTGCGCTGGCCGAAGCCGTCCCAGCTATCAATCACGGTTAGGCCCGGCGCATCGCGTTCGACAAAGGCAATAAACGCCTGGCCGTTCTCGTTGTTGCCGACCGTGGGCACGAGGTGGGCAAACAGCGCGCCGGTGCAGTAGAACTTCTCGCCGTTGATAGAGGCCGTGTCGCCGTCAAAACGAATCTGAGTGTCGAAGGTGCCGGCGTTTTTGCTCTTGGCTTCAGAAAAGGCATTACCGAAACGATAGCCGGCCAGAACCTTGCCGAAATAGTGACGCTTTTGTTCCTCGCTGGCGGTTTGCAGCAGGATGTCCACCACGCCCAGGTGGTTTTGCGGGATTTGCCCCAGCGACGGGTCGGCGGCGGAGATCAACTTGATCACCTCGGCCACCGTTACATAAGACACCTCGGCGCCGCCGTAGGCCTTGGGAATAGTGATGCCCCAGAGGCCGCTGGCAGAAAACTCATCAAGCTCGGCCACCGGCAGGCGCCGCTCGCGGTCGCGCACGCTGGCGTCAACGGCAAACCGCGCGGCCAAGCGCGTCGCGACTTCAATGGCTTCGGCATCCGAGCGGATGATATGGGCAGGTTGTTGAGGGTGGGCTGACATGGGCCGACTCCAGGCTCCGATGGGTTACCGGAGCAATTGCAGGAGTCATGCCTGAATTTAATCGTCAGCAAAATCAGGCGGTTGCTGGCTTTAAGAGGTTGTTGAACGCGTTTCAAACCAACAAAGTGTGCATCCACTGTTGCCAGGCCAACAGTTAGATCACCACGTTACGCACAAACCGCACGGCCACGTCGCCGTCATTGCGATAGCCGTGCACGTTGCGGCTGGCGAACATGTAGAACTCACCGGCCGCCACGTGTTTTTGTTCCTCGCCCACCAGCAAGGTCAGGCAGCCTTCGAACACGAACAGCTGCACGCTCCAGCCGTCCGGGTCGGGGTCGGGGCTGTAGCGATCACCCGGTTCCAGGTGCATCTCCCACAACTCGACTTCACGCCGCGCCGTGGCCTTGGCCAGTAGCACCGCTTTACTGCCGGGGATATCGCCGGCCCAGGCCAGCTCGTTGATGCGGCTGTGATCACCGGCATCCGGGGCCTGGATAAGGTCGCTGAAGGCCACGTCCAAGGCTTCGGCGACGCGGTCCAGCGTGGACAGGCTGACATTCTTCTCGCCCGCCTCGATGGCCACCAGCATGCGCCGGCTGACCCCGGACTTTTCCGAGAGTGCGGTCTGGCTCAGATCCGCAGCATGGCGCAGCCGGCGGACGTTCTGGCTGACGTGTTGCAGGACCGAGGCCCGTTGTGGATTTTCTTTGTGCACTATATTGCTCAATGGGTGGGTGTGCGCAGTATACTGCCCAGCGTGCGGCGCATTGTGCGGTCCGTGCCTTTCCCTTGCAAGACCGAGCCGCCATGACCGCCCCGAACGCCGCCCCACGTTTCAACCGTTTCAGCAAAGCCGAATGCATCCTGGTGGTGATCACCATGATCTGGGGCGGCACGTTTTTGCTCGTGCAACACGCCATGACCGTCAGCGGGCCGATGTTTTTCGTGGGCCTGCGGTTTGCGGCGGCGGCGATTGTGGTGGGGTTCTTTTCGTTGCGCACGTTGCGTGGCCTGACCTTATTCGAGTTGAAAGCCGGCGCATTCATCGGCACCTCGATCATGTTCGGCTACGGCATGCAGACCATTGGCCTGCAGACCATTCCAAGCAGCCAGTCGGCGTTCATTACAGCGCTTTATGTACCTTGCGTACCGCTGTTGCAGTGGCTGGTGCTGGGGCGTCGCCCAGGCCTGATGCCGAGCATTGGCATCATGTTGGCGTTTACCGGGTTGATGCTGCTTACAGGCCCGACGGGTGCCTCTCTGAACTTCAGCCCCGGTGAAATTGCCACACTGATCTGCGCAATCGCGGTGGCCGCCGAAATTATCCTCATTGGCGCCTATGCCGGGCAGGTGGATGTGCGGCGAGTGACCGTGGTGCAACTGGCCACGGCCTCGTTGCTGTCGTTCCTGATGGTGGTGCCGATGGGCGAGGCGCTGCCGGGCTTCTCCTGGTTACTGTTGTTCAGTGCAGTGGGCCTGGGTTTGACCAGTGCGGTGATTCAGGTGGCGATGAACTGGGCGCAGCAGAGTGTTTCGCCAACCCGTGCCACGTTGATCTATGCCGGCGAACCGGTATGGGCCGGCGTGATCGGGCGGATTGCCGGGGAGCGTTTTCCGCCGATTGCGATGGTCGGTGCGGCGTTGATTGTGGCGGCGGTGATTGTGAGTGAGATGAAGACACGCAATCAGCGAGAAGCTGAAAAATCAATCGAACTGGAACAGGAAGCCCCCTGACCCGTCAGGTCCGATCGTTCCCACGCTCTGCGTGGGCATGCATCCTGTGACGCTCCGCGTCACCCTTGCGCAAGGCTCACGGCTGCATAAGCAGTTGGGACGCGGAGCGTCCAGGGCGGCATTCCCACGCAGAGCGTGGGAATGATCAGGCCCGAAACAATGCCAAACGGGAGGTTTCGGCCTACCTTGTAGGATCCTGCCACATCTTGCCGTTTGGTGATCGAGAAAGCGGCACGTATGATGCATCCCAAACTCCCGCAGATTAGAAGCCTATGTCCCTGATAGTTCTACTGCTTCTGCCTTTTATCGGCAGCTGTCTGGCGGCCTTGCTGCCGCATAATGCACGTAACACCGAATCCCTGTTGGCCGGCCTTGTGGCCCTGGTCGGCACCATTCAAGTCGCTTTGCTCTACCCTCAGATCGCCCACGGTGGCGTGATCCGCGAAGAATTCATGTGGTTGCCCAGCCTCGGGCTCAACTTCGTGCTGCGCATGGACGGGTTTGCCTGGTTGTTCTCGATGCTGGTGCTGGGCATCGGCACACTGGTGGCGCTGTATGCGCGCTATTACATGTCGCCGGATGACCCGGTGCCGCGCTTCTTTGCGTTTTTCCTGGCGTTTATGGGCGCCATGCTCGGGCTGGTGATCTCCGGCAACCTGATCCAGATCGTGTTCTTCTGGGAACTGACCAGCCTGTTCTCGTTCCTGCTGATCGGCTATTGGCACCACCGCGCCGATGCCAGGCGCGGCGCCTATATGGCGCTGATGGTCACCGGCGCCGGCGGCTTGTGCCTGCTGGCGGGTGTGATGCTGCTGGGGCATATCGTCGGCAGCTATGACCTGGACCTGGTGCTGGCGGCGGGCGATCAGATTCGCGCGCATTCGCTGTACCCGGTGATGCTCGCGTTGGTGCTGATCGGCGCCTTGAGCAAGAGCGCGCAGTTCCCTTTCCACTTCTGGCTGCCCCACGCCATGGCGGCACCCACGCCGGTTTCGGCCTACCTGCACTCGGCGACGATGGTGAAGGCCGGCGTGTTCCTGCTGGCCCGCCTGTGGCCGTCGCTGTCCGGCAGCGAAGAATGGTTCTGGATCGTCGGCGGTGCCGGCGCACTCACCCTCCTCCTCGGCGCTTACTGCGCCATGTTTCAGAATGATCTCAAGGGCCTGCTGGCCTATTCCACCATCAGCCACCTCGGGCTGATCACCTTGCTGCTGGGCCTCAACAGCCCGCTGGCCGCCGTCGCTGCGGTGTTCCATATCCTCAACCACGCCACTTTCAAGGCCTCGCTGTTCATGGCCGCCGGCATCATCGACCACGAAAGCGGCACGCGGGATATCCGCAAGCTCAGTGGCCTGGTGCGGCTGATCCCGTTTACTGCGACCCTGGCGATGGTGGCCAGTGCGTCCATGGCCGGCGTGCCGTTGCTCAATGGTTTCCTGTCCAAAGAGATGTTCTTCGCCGAAACGGTATTTATCTCGGCGACAAAGTGGGTAGAAATCGCCCTGCCGGTGATCGCGACCATCGCCGGTACGTTCAGCGTGGCCTATGCCCTGCGCTTTACCGTCGACGTGTTCTTCGGCCCGCCCGCGACCGACCTGCCCCACACACCCCACGAGCCACCGCGCTGGATGCGCGCGCCGGTGGAGCTGCTGGTGTTTACCTGCCTGCTGGTGGGCATCTTCCCGGCCCAGGTGGTCGGTTCGATCCTCGCCGCCGCTGCACTGCCGGTGGTCGGCGGGGTACTGCCCGAATACAGCCTGGCCATCTGGCACGGCTGGAACGCGCCGATGATCATGAGCCTGGTGGCCATGTCCGGCGGCATCGTGCTGTACCTGCTGCTGCGCAAACAGCTCAAACGTGGCCGTTTCAAATACCCGCCGATCATCAGTTACTTCAACGGCAAGCGCATGTTCGAGCGCAGCCTGGTGGTGATGATGCGCGGCGTGCGCCGTATCGAAAAACGCATCAGCACCAAACGCCTGCAAACCCAATTGTTCCTGCTGGTGCTGGCGGCGGTGGTTGCCGGGTTGATCCCGATGCTCAACAGCGGCCTCAGTTGGGGCGACCGGCCGAAGATCCCCGGCTCCATCGTGTTCGTGACCCTGTGGTTGCTGGCCATCGCCTGTGCGCTGGGCGCCGCCTGGCAAGCCAAGTACCACCGGCTGGCAGCCCTGACCATGGTCAGTGTGTGCGGCATGGTCACCTGCGTGACCTTCGTGTGGTTCTCGGCGCCGGACCTGGCCCTGACGCAACTGGTGGTCGAAGTGGTCACCACCGTGCTGATTTTGCTGGGCCTGCGTTGGTTGCCACGACGGATCGAAGAAGTCTCGCCACTGCCGAGCTCGTTGCGCAAGGCGCGCATCCGTCGCCTGCGCGACTTCCTGTTGTCCACCGTGGTCGGTGGCGGCATGGCGCTGCTCTCCTACGCAATGCTGACCCGCCAGACGCCCAACGATATCTCCTCGTTTTACCTGAGCCGCGCGCTGCCCGAAGGCGGCGGCAGCAATGTGGTGAACGTGATGCTGGTGGACTTCCGCGGCTTTGATACCTTGGGCGAAATCACCGTGCTCGGCGCCGTGGCGCTGACCGTCTACGCCCTGCTGCGCCGCTTCCGCCCGTCCAAGGAAAGCATGGAGTTGCCGCCACAACAGCGCCAATTGGCGCCGGACGTGGCCACCGACCTGGTCAACCCGCGCCAGGCCAGCGATACCGCCCTGGGCTTTATGATGGTGCCGGCGGTACTGGTGCGCCTGCTGCTGCCGATTGCGCTGGTGGTGTCGTTCTACCTGTTCATGCGCGGCCACAACCAGCCGGGCGGCGGTTTCGTCGCAGGGTTGGTGATGTCGGTGGCGTTTATCCTGCAATACATGGTCGCCGGCACCCAATGGGTCGAAGCGCAGATGAGCCTGAGGCCGATGCGCTGGATGGGCTTCGGCCTGCTTTCGGCCACCTTGACCGGGCTCGGCGCGCTGTTCGTCGGTTACCCGTTCCTCACCACCCACACCTGGCACTTCAGCCTGCCGCTGCTGGGCGATATCCACATTGCCAGCGCGTTGTTCTTCGACGTTGGCGTGTACGCCATGGTCGTCGGCTCCACGCTGTTGATGCTCACCGCCCTCGGTCACCAGTCGGTGCGAGCGCATAAACCGAGCAACCAGCCCAAGGCCGTTGCCGCAACCGAAGGAGCCGCCTGATGGAAGAAGTCATCGCAATTGCCATTGGAGTGCTGGCGGCCTCCGGCGTCTGGTTGATCCTGCGCCCACGAACGTTCCAGGTCGTCATGGGCCTGTGCCTGCTGTCGTATGGGGTCAACCTGTTCATCTTCAGCATGGGCAGCCTGTTTATCGGTAAAGAGCCGATCATCAAGGACGGCGTGCCGCAAGACCTGCTCAACTACACCGATCCGCTGCCCCAGGCCCTGGTACTCACGGCCATCGTGATCAGCTTCGCCATGACGGCCTTGTTTCTGGTGGTGCTGCTGGCCTCCCGTGGGCTGACCGGCACTGACCATGTGGACGGTCGGGAGCCAAAGGAATGACGTGGATGAATCAAATGATCGTCGCGCCGATCCTGCTGCCGTTGCTGACCGCCGCGCTGATGCTGATGCTCGGCGAAAAACGCCGCCCGTTGAAAGCCAGGATCAACCTGTTCTCCAGCATCATCGGCCTGGGTGTCGCCATCCTGCTGCTGTACTGGACGCAACAAGGCGGCCCCGGTTCGATTGGCGTGTACCTGCCGGGCAACTGGCAGGTGCCCTTCGGCATTGTGCTGGTGGTGGACCAACTGTCGGCGATGATGCTGGTGCTCACCGGCATTATCGGTGTGAGCGCGCTGCTGTTCGCCATGGCCCGTTGGGATCGCGCCGGCACCAGTTTCCACGCGCTGTTCCAGATCCAGCTGATGGGTTTGTACGGTGCATTCCTGACGGCGGACCTGTTCAACCTGTTCGTGTTCTTCGAGGTGCTGCTGGCGGCGTCCTATGGCTTGATGCTGCACGGCTCCGGCCGCGCGCGGGTGTCGTCGGGGCTGCATTACATTGCGATCAACCTGTTGGCGTCGTCGCTGTTCCTGATTGGCGCGGCGATGATCTACGGGGTCACCGGCACGCTGAACTTTGCTGACCTGGCGCTGAAAATCCCGCTGGTACCGCAAGCCGATCGCGGCCTGTTGCATGCTGGCGCGGCGATCCTCGCCACTGCATTCCTGGCCAAGGCCGGCATGTGGCCACTGAACTTCTGGCTGGCACCCGCCTACTCCTCGGCCAGCGCACCGGTGGCGGCGATGTTTGCGATCATGACCAAGGTCGGCGTGTACACCGTGCTGCGTCTGTGGACCTTGCTGTTCTCCGGGCAAGCCGGTGCATCGGCGCTGTTTGGCGGCGACTGGCTGGTGTACGGCGGCATGGCGACCATCGTCTGCGCGGCGCTGGCCATGGTGGCTGCGCAGCGCCTGGAGCGGATGGCCAGCCTGAGCATCCTGGTGTCGGCCGGGATCCTGCTGTCGTCGGTGGGCTTTGCCCAGCCAAGCCTGACCGCCGGGGCGCTGTTCTATCTGGTCAGCTCGACCCTGGCGCTGAGCGCGCTGTTCCTGCTGGCCGAGCTGATCGAGCGTTCGCGCTCGGCCAATGATCTGCCGCTGGATGAAGAAATCGACGCGCTGCCCAAAGCCATGGAGTCGTTGCACCCACGTCCCGGCGTCAACCTGGATGACGAGCAGAAAGCCGTGGTCGGCCAGGTGATCCCCTGGACCATGGCCTTCCTGGGCTTGAGCTTTATCGCCTGCGCACTGCTGATTATTGGCATGCCGCCGTTGTCCGGGTTTATTGGCAAGCTCAGCCTGTTGAGCGCGCTGGTCAACCCAATGGGCCTGGGTAACGCGGTGGATGAGCCGATCCGCCCGGCAGCCTGGGGTTTAGTGGCGCTGTTGATCTTGTCGGGCCTGGCTTCGCTGATCGCCTTCGCCCGCCTTGGCATCCAGCGCTTCTGGACACCGGAGGAGCGCCCATCGCCGCTGCTGCGCCGCTACGAGTGTGTGCCGATCTTCTTCCTGCTCGGCCTGAGCATTCTCCTGACCTTCAAGGCCGAACCGCTGATGCGCTACACCCAGGCCACGGCCGAGAGCCTGAATAACCCGGAGCATTACGTGATGGCGGTGATGGCCACGCGCCCGGTGCTGAGCCCTGAATCCAGAGCCGCCGCCCTGGAGGTGCAGCCATGAAGCGCCTGTTCCCTGCCCCGTGGCTATCGCTGGCATTGTGGGTGCTGTGGCTGGTGTTGAACCTGTCGGTCAGCCCCGGCAACCTGTTGCTGGGCGCGGTGCTGGGCTTTCTCGCGCCGCTGCTGATGGCGCCGCTGCGCCCGCTGCCGGTGCGCATTCGCCGCCCCGGCATCATCATTCGCTTGTTCTTCGTGGTGGGTCGCGACGTGATCGTGTCCAACCTGCAAGTGGCCTGGGGCGTACTGACGTGCGGATCCCGCCCGCCGCGTTCACGTTTTATCAAAATCCCGCTCGACCTGCGTGACCCCAACGGCCTGGCCGTACTGTCGATGATCACCAGCGTGACGCCTGGCACAGTGTGGTCGGAACTGGCCCTGGACCGCAGCATCCTGCTGCTGCACGTGTTCGACCTGGACGATGAAGCACCGTTTATCGAGCACTTCAAACGCGCCTACGAGCGGCCCCTGATGGAGATCTTCGAATGAGCCCCCTGCTCTCCAATGCAATCCTGGTCAGCCTGTTCCTGTTCTCGCTGGCGATGGTGCTGACGCTGGTGCGCCTGTTCAAAGGCCCGTCCGCGCAAGACCGGGTTCTGGCGCTGGACTACCTGTACATCCTGGCGATGCTGATGATGCTGGTGCTCGGCATTCGTTATGCCAGTGACACCTACTTTGAAGCGGCGCTGCTGATTGCGCTGTTTGGCTTTGTCGGGTCGTTCGCCCTGGCGAAATTCCTGCTGCGTGGCGAGGTGATTGAATGATGCCGTTATGGGTTGAAGTGATCGTGGCCGTGTTGCTGGTGCTCAGCAGCCTGTTTGCGCTGATTGGCGCGATCGGGTTGTTGCGCATGAAGGACTTCTTCCAGCGCATGCACCCACCGGCACTGGCCTCCACACTGGGCGCGTGGTGCGTGGCGCTGGCGTCGATTATCTACTTTTCGGTGCTCAAGTCCGGGCCGGTGCTGCACGGTTGGTTGATTCCGATTTTGTTGGCGATCACGGTGCCTGTTACCACACTGCTGTTGGCGCGCACGGCGCTGTTTCGCAAGCGCATGGCCGGTGATGATGTGCCTGCCGAGGTCAGCAGCCGCCGCTGATTGATCTGTGGGAGCTGGCTTGCCTGCGATAGCGGTGTATCAGTCAATGTTGCTGTGACTGATAGGCCCCCATCGCAGGCAAGCCAGCTCCCACATTGGTTTTTGCGTCAGGCGAACGAGCGGATGTGCGTCGCCAACGCTGCCAGTTCCCCATCATCGGCCCGCACAAAATCGTGGGATGAGATGTAACCCTCATACGCCGCAAAAAACTTGTCGACTTTGGAGCTGATGGGCTTGAACGCGCTGTCCTGCCCCGTGCCGTGCATGGGAAACAGCTTCGCATGCAGATGGTCCACGCCGTAGCCTTCGAGCATCATCCCCGTGCGCGCCACGTCGGGAAACGCCCGATCAATCAGCAGTGCGGTTTTCTTGGTCGCCACAATCAACGCGGACAACACCGCATCCGACTGCGCGAACGCGTAGCTGCCGTAATGCTGTTTGGGGATCACCACGCTGAAACCAGGCGTATTGGGGAAGATCGACAGGAACGCCATATGCTGGTCGTCTTCCCAGAGGATATGGGCCGGGGACGTCTTGCGGACAATGCTGCAGAAAATACAATCCATTCAAATCACCGTCAGTTTCAGTGTGCGAGCCGAGCCTCCAAAGGTAAGGCAAAAATGTCGCGCCCCAGTTAAAGATTAAATAATCCATAAATAGCTTGGCGCATTGGAATTGGCCTGATACGGTTTAGTGGATTTATTAATCCACTAAAAACAGGCACACCCATGACCGCTCATCTCGCACGTTTTACTGACAAAGTCGCCCTGGTAACCGGCGGCTCCCGTGGCATCGGCGAAGCCATCGTACGGCGCCTGGCGGCTGAAGGCGCGGCAGTGGCCTTCACCTATTCCGCGTCGGCTGACAAGGCGCAGGCACTGGTCGGCCAGATTCAAAGCCAAGGCGGCACAGCCCTGGCCATTCAGGCGGACAGCGCCGATGTGGTGGCGATTGCCCGAGCCGTGACCACTACCGTTGCGCATTTCGGCACGCTGAATATCCTGGTTAACAATGCCGGGATCTTGCAGCTCGGCAGCGTGGACGAATTCAGCCTGGAAGACTTCGACCGCATGTTCGCCGTGAATGTACGCGCGACATTCGCCGCCGCGAAAGCCGCGTCAGCAGTGATGCGCAGTGGTGACAGGATCATCAGCGTGGGCAGCGTCGTAGCGCAGCGCTCAGCCTTTCCGGGCTCCAGCGTCTATAGCATGACGAAGGCGGCGATCGCCGGTATGATCCGCGGCCTGGCGATTGATTTTGCCCCGCGCGGCATCACCGTCAATAACGTCCAGCCCGGCCCGACCAGCACTGACATGAACCCGGCAGACGCGCCGCATGCCGACCTGATCAAAAGCCTGGTGCCCTTGGGCCGTACAGGCACGGCTGACGAAATCGCCGGCATGGTCGCCTACCTCGCGTCTGAAGAAGCTGCCTTTGTGACCGGCGCCAGCCTGAGCATCGACGGTGGCTACCTGGCCTGACCCTTCACTTTCCAGAGGTACCCCATGGCAAGACCCCGAGCCTTCGACCGCGACCAGGTGCTGCAACACGCCATCCGCGTATTTTGCGACAAGGGTTTTGCCGCCGCCTCAACCGAAGAACTGATGCAGGCCATGGGGCTGAGCCGCCAGAGCATGTACAACACCTTTGGCGACAAACGCCAGTTGTACCTGCAGGCCATGGCCGAGTATCAGCGCACGGGCGTCGACGACCTGATCGAGCGTCTGGGCCAAGGCCCGACACCGCTGCAAGGCCTGCACGACACCCTGAACTCCTTCGCCACCCGCGCCCTTCGCGAAGGCACGGCCGGGTGCATGGGCGTCAATGCGATCTGCGAATTCGGCCAGGAGGATGAGCAAATCAATCAGCTCACCGCCCACAGCGCCGGGCGTTTGCGCAGTGCATTCGAACAAACCTTGGGGCGCGCGCAGGAACAGGGCGAGCTTGCGCCGGGCATCGATCTGCCGGGCGCCTGCGATTTCCTGATGGCCACCCTCAGCGGCATGAAGGTCGCCGGCAAGGGCGGCGCTACCGTCGAGCAATTGGCCAACATCGCGGGGTTCGCAATTCGCGCACTGGGCGCCAATGCGTAATTAGAGGATTGGCGCGCCAAACCGGTTCAAGCGCGGCATCCAATGATCGAGTATCTGAGCTGACGCCAGCACATGATGCGCGTGCCCAATCAACAAGCGGCGTGGCACAAAGCCGATGTAGCGCGAGTCATCGCTGTTGTCGCGGTTGTCACCCAGCATGAAATAACTGTCGGCCGGCACAGTGACCGGGCCGAAAGTTCGCAATGCCCGAACCGTGGGCATGAACTGAATGCTGCGCTGACTGTTGCTCGCATGCTCGATCAGCTTGATACCCGGCACTGTCTGGCCTGGCACGATCGGTTCGCTGATGTCCTGGCCATCACTGTAGGTAGCCGGCGTGCCGTTAACCCACAGCACTTCATCTTTCATTTCCAGGGTATCGCCGGGAATGCCGACGATGCGTTTGATCAAGCGCATGCCGTCCTTGGGTGACGAGAAAGTCACCACATCGCCGCGCTTAGGGTCATCCAGCTTGGCCAGGGATATATCCGTAAGCGGCAACTTGAGGTCATACGCCACGCGGTTGACCAGCACCACATCGCCCTCAAGCAACGTCGGGCGCATCGACCCGGATGGGATGGGGTTCCAGTCGGCCAGGGAGGTGCGGAACACGCCGAAGCACAGCCAGAAAAGGATGACGTAACGGTAGCGGCTCAACCAACTTCGCATACAGCCTCGCACTAAAAAAGCGGCGCAGACAGCCGCCGGAAAACCCAGGGTAACATTTGGCAATACTCGCTTATTACACCGGAGGATTAAATTAACATTAGCGTTACAGCCCACATTGATCGTCCCCACGCTCTGCGTGGGAATGCATCCCTTGACGCTCCGCGTCACCTTGCACAGGGCTTGAGGTGTTTGCCAAAAGCAGGACGCAGAGCGTCCAGGGCGGCGTTCCCACGCAGAGCGTGGGAACGAGCCACGCTTGCACAATAAAAAACGCCCCGAACCAGTCGGGGCGTTTTTTATTCAGGATTTACCGATCAAGCCTGATCAGCCAACCGCCACGTCGTGCCGCCCTTCCCGTCTTCCAACACCACACCCATCGCGGTCAGTTGGTCACGGATACGGTCGGACTCCGCCCAGTCTTTGCCTGCACGGGCAGCCAGGCGCGCTTGAATCAACGCGTCTACTTCAGCGGCATCTACACGCCCTTCGGCGCCGGCTTGCAGGAAGTCATCGGCTTCCATCTGCAGTACACCCAACACGCTGGCCAGCTCTTTCAAGCGCGCAGCAAGACCAGCGGCTGCATCAAGATCACTCTCACGCAGACGGTTGATCTCACGCACCATCTCGAACAGCACCGCGCAGGCTTCCGGCGTGCCGAAGTCGTCGTTCATGACCTCGGTAAAGCGTGCCACGAAGGCTTCGCCGCCGGCCGGCGCCACGGCAGGCAGGCCTTTCAACGCATGGTAGAAACGCTCCAGGGCGCCTTTGGCGTCCTTGAGGTTGTCTTCCGAGTAGTTGATGGCGCTGCGGTAGTGGCTCGACACCAGCAGGTAGCGCACCACTTCCGGGTGGTACTTTTCCAGCACATCGCGGATGGTGAAGAAGTTGTTCAAGGACTTGGACATCTTCTCGCCATTGATGCGGATCATGCCGCAATGCATCCAGGCGTTGGCGTAGGTCTTGCCGGTGGCGGCTTCGCTTTGGGCGATTTCGTTTTCGTGGTGCGGGAACTCAAGGTCGCTGCCGCCGCCATGAATATCGAAGGTCTCGCCCAGGCAGCAGGTGGACATCACCGAGCATTCGATGTGCCAGCCCGGACGGCCAGCGCCCCATGGCGACTCCCAGCTCGGCTCGCCGGGCTTGGTGCCTTTCCACAGCACGAAGTCCAGTGGATCCTGCTTGGCTTCGTCGACTTCGATACGTGCGCCGATGCGCAGGTCTTCGATTTTCTTGCGCGACAGCTTGCCGTAGCCCATGAACTTCGCGACGCGGTAGTACACGTCGCCATTGCCTGGGGCGTAGGCGTAACCCTTGTCGATCAGGGTCTGGATCATGCTCAACATGCCCGGAATGTGATCCGTGGCGCGCGGCTCCATGTCCGGTTTGAGGATGTTCAGACGCGCTTCATCCTCGTGCATCGCGGTGATCATGCGCTCGGTCAGCACATCGAACGGTTCGCCGTTCTCGCGCGCCCGGTTGATGATCTTGTCTTCGATGTCGGTGATGTTGCGCACATAGGTCAAGTCATAGCCGCTGAAACGCAACCAACGGGTCACCAGGTCGAAGGCAACCATGCTGCGGCCGTGGCCGATGTGGCAGTAGTCGTACACGGTCATGCCGCACACGTACATGCGCACCTTGTTGCCGTCCAGCGGCTTGAAGACTTCTTTGGTCTTGCTGAGTGTGTTGTAGATCGTTAGCACAACGGCTTCCTTAGAGAATCACTGGCCCCACGAATCACGCAAGGTCACGGTACGGTTGAAGACCGGATGACCAGGTTTGGAGTCCTTGATATCCGCGCAGAAGTAACCTTCGCGCTCGAACTGGAAACGGTCTTCCGGCTGTGCGTCGCCAAGCGATGGCTCGGCACGACAACCCGTGAGAACTTGCAGGGAGTCAGGGTTGATGTTGTCCAGGAAGCTGGCGCTGTCTTCAGCCTTCTCAGGGTTCGGCGAACGGAACAGACGATCGTACAGGCGCACTTCGCACTCGATGCTGGCAGCAGCCGGCACCCAGTGAACGACGCCTTTGACCTTGCGGCCTTCAGGGTTCTTGCCCAGGGTTTCCGGGTCGTAGGAGCATCGCAGTTCGACGATGTTGCCATCGGCGTCCTTGATCGCTTCATCGGCACGGATCACGTAGCTGCCGCGCAGGCGCACTTCGCCGTTAGGCTCCAGGCGCTTGTAGCCTTTCGGCGGCTCTTCCATGAAGTCATCACGGTCGATGTAGATTTCACGCGCGAACGGCAGCTTGCGCACGCCAAGTTCTTCTTTCTGCGGGTGACGCGGCAGTTCGAGGTGGTCGACCTTGTCTTCCGGATAGTTGGTGATCACGACTTTCAACGGGCGCAATACGCACATGGCACGCGGCGCGTTGGCGTCCAGGTCCTGACGGATGCTGAACTCGAGCATGCCGTAATCGACCACGCCGTCGGAGCGGTTGGTGCCGACCATGTCGCAGAAGCTGCGGATCGACGCCGGGGTGTAGCCGCGACGGCGGAAACCCGACAGGGTGGACATGCGCGGGTCATCCCAGCCATGCACGTGCTTTTCGTCCACCAACTGCTTGAGCTTGCGCTTGCTGGTGATGGTGTAGTTCAGGTTCAGGCGGCTGAACTCGTACTGACGCGGGTGCGCCGGAACCGGCAGGCTGTCGAGGAACCACTCATACAGCGGGCGATGGCTTTCGAACTCCAGGGTGCAGATGGAGTGGGTGATGCCTTCGATGGCGTCCGACTGACCGTGGGTGAAGTCATAGTTCGGGTAGATGCACCACTTGTCACCGGTCTGGTGGTGATGGGCGTGGCGGATGCGGTACATGATCGGGTCGCGCAGGTTCATGTTCGGCGAGGCCATGTCGATCTTGGCGCGCAGCACGCGGGCGCCGTCCGGGAACTCACCGGCGCGCATGCGGTTGAACCAGTCGAGGTTCTCTTCTACCGAACGGTCACGGAACGGGCTGTTCTTGCCCGGCTCGGTCAGCGTGCCACGGTATTCCTTGGCCTGCTCCGGGGTCAGGTCGTCGACGTAGGCCTTGCCGGCCTTGATCAGCTCGACGGCCCAGTCGAACAACTGGTCGAAATACTTGGACGCATAGCGCACTTCACCGGACCATTCGAAGCCCAGCCACTTGATGTCGCTTTCGATGGCGTCGATGTATTCCTGGTCTTCCTTGGCCGGGTTGGTGTCGTCGAAACGCAGGTGCGTGACGCCACCGAACTCCTGGGCCAGGCCGAAGTTCACACAGATCGACTTGGCGTGACCGATGTGCAGGTAGCCGTTGGGCTCTGGCGGGAAGCGGGTGACGATCTGCGTGTGCTTGCCCGAATCCAGGTCCGCCTGGATGATCGGGCGCAGGAAATTGACCGGGACGGCAGGTCCGGCCTTGGAATTCGAGGTAGGGTCGACAGTGGGCTTGCTCATAGGATCCTTGAACAGACAGGTTCGTGGCCGGTTGGGGCCAGATAAAACAAAGGCGATATCATAGCCGATGCTGTCAAGTACCTGACAGAGCAGCACCGAAAACTGCTGCATTTAATGCACCGGCGGTAAAAAACCACCTCGAAATTCCTGCCGGGCACGCTAAACTGCGCGCCTTGGCACACATTTAGCCAAACCGGTAGCGGCGCCTTGGCGTCCAAACCCACGAATTCCCTGAAAAGAGTAGTGAACATGACTCAAGTCAAACTGACCACCAACCACGGTGACATCGTCATCGAGCTGAACGCCGAGAAAGCGCCGATCACCGTCGCCAACTTCATCGAGTACGTGAACGCCGGCCACTACGAAAACACCGTTTTCCACCGTGTCATCGGCAACTTCATGATCCAGGGCGGCGGTTTCGAGCCAGGCATGAAAGAAAAGAAAGACAAGCGTCCAAGCATCCAGAACGAAGCGGACAACGGCCTTTCCAACGACAAGTACACCGTCGCCATGGCCCGTACCATGGAGCCGCATTCGGCCTCCGCGCAGTTCTTCATCAACGTCGCCGACAACGCCTTCCTCAACCACAGCGGCAAGAACGTGCAGGGCTGGGGCTACGCGGTATTCGGTAAAGTCACCGAAGGCCAGGACGTGGTCGACAAGATCAAAGGCGTGTCCACCACCTCCAAGGCCGGTCACCAGGACGTTCCAGCAGAAGACGTGATCGTCCAGAAAGCCGAGATCGTTGGGTGATATTGCTGATTTCAGACTTGCATCTGGAAGAGGAGCGCCCGGATATCACCCGGGCGTTTCTGGATCTGCTCCACGGCCGCGCCCGTGGCGCCCAGGCGTTGTACATTCTGGGGGACTTCTTTGAAGCCTGGATTGGCGACGATGGGATGACCGCCTTCCAGCGTTCCATCTGCGAGGCTTTACGCGAGCTGAGCGACAGCGGCACCCCGATTTTTATCATGCATGGCAACCGCGATTTCCTGATCGGTAAAGCGTTCTGCAAAGCCGCAGGCGCTACCTTGCTCAAGGACCCGAGTGTCGTGCAGTTACATGGCGAGCCCGTGCTGTTGATGCACGGAGACAGCCTCTGCACCCGCGACATCGGCTACATGAAGCTGCGGCGCATCCTGCGTAACCCGATTGTCTTGTTCATCCTGCGGCACCTGCCCTTGCGCACCCGCCACAAGCTGGCGCGCAAGCTGCGCAGCGAGAGCCGTGCGCAAACGCGTATGAAAACCAACGATATTGTCGATGTGACGCCCGAGGAAGTGCCACGGGTGATGCAGCAGTTCGGTGTACGCACTCTGGTCCACGGCCATACGCACCGCCCGGCCATTCATAAACTGCAGATTGGTGACCAGGCGGCCAAGCGTATTGTGCTGGGGGATTGGGACAAGCAGGGTTGGGCCTTGCAGGTGGATGAGCAAGGGTTTGCGCTGGCGGCGTTTGACTTCGTCAACCCACAGTTGGCGTTGCCCGGCGCATAACCCTGAGACACAGAACGCTGGCTTGTGTGGGGTTTGACTTGTGTGGGAGCTGGCTTGTGTGGGAGCTGGCTTGCCTGCGATGCAGGCACCTCGGTACATCAGGTACACCGAGCTGATGCTATCGCAGGCAAGCCAGCTCCCACACAAAACCAGCTCCCACATTTGATTGCATTTCAAACGTTGCCGATCAATGACCGGAAGCCTCCGGCCCGGCCTTCGCGCCAAACGGCGGCTTGGCCAGCCACACCAGCAACATCAAGCCCATGAACATCCACCCCAGCAACGTGAAGTAATCCACGGTGGACATCATGTACGCCTGGCTGGTGAGGATCTGGTCCAACTGCGCATAGGCCTTGTGCCCTGCTCCGCCTAGCGCCTGCAACGCATCGCGGGTGGCGGAGTCGTAGGTGGTCATGTTCTCGCTCATGTACGCGTGGTGCTGATCGGCGCGGCGAATCCAGATCCAGGTGGTCAGCGATGCCGCAAAGCTACCGCCCAGGGTCCGCAGGAAGGTCGCAAGACCCGCGCCGTCGGCGATTTGCGCCGGCGGCAAGTCGGACATCAGGATGCTCAAGGTCGGCATAAAGAACAACGCCACGCCGATCCCCATGAACAACTGCACCAAAGCGATATGGGTGAAATCCACCTGATTGGTAAAGCCTGCGCGCATAAAGCAGCTCAAGCCAATCGCCAGGAACGCCAGGCCCGCCAGCAAGCGCAAATCGAACTTGTGCGCATACTTGCCCACAAAGGGTGACATCAGCACCGGCAAAATACCGATCGGCGCGACCGCCAGGCCGGCCCAGGTGGCGGTGTAGCCCATCTGGGTTTGCAGCCATTGCGGCAGGATCAGGTTGATCCCGAAGAAGCCCGCATAGCCCAGGATCAACACGATGGTGCCGATACGGAAGTTGCGGTAGGCAAACAACCGCAGGTTGACCACCGGGTGCTTGTCGGTCAGCTCCCAGATGATGAACACCGCCAGGGCAATCACCGAAATCGCCGCACCGATGATGATGAAGTTGGATTCGAACCAGTCCAGGTCATTGCCCTTGTCGAGGATGATCTGCAAAGCGCCGACACCAACGATCAGGCTCAACAACCCGACGTAATCCATCGGCTGGTAACTGGTGACAACCGGGCGTTTCTTCAATTGCGAACGCACCACCATCACCGCAAAGATGCCGATGGGCACGTTGATAAAGAAGATCCACGGCCAGCTGTAGCTGTCGGTGATCCAGCCGCCGAGGATGGGGCCGGCAATCGGCGCCACCACCGTAACCATCGCCAGTAACGCCAGGGCCATGCCGCGCCTGGCCGGTGGGTAAACCGCGATCAGTAACGTCTGGGTCATCGGGTACAACGGCCCGGCGACCAGGCCTTGCAGCACCCGAAAGCCAATCAGCTCGGGCATCGAGGTGGAAATACCACAGAGGAACGACGCCAATACAAACAGGATGGTCGCCCACAAAAACAGCTTCACCTCGCCAAACCGGCGGCTCAGCCAGCCGGTGAGCGGCAAGGCAATGGCGTTGCTCACCGCAAACGAGGTGATCACCCAGGTGCCCTGCTCCGAACTCACGCCCAGGTTGCCGGAAATGGTCGGCAACGCCACGTTGGCGATGGTGGTGTCGAGCACCTGCATAAAGGTCGCCAGCGACAGGCCAATAGTGGCCATCAGCAAGCTTGGCGGCGTAAAGGACGCGGGGGCGTTAGCGCTCATCAGCGTTGCACAGCCTTGGGTGCGGCGAGGCTATTGTCATGGATCAACTGCGTGATCATGGCATCGGCTTCGGCCAGTTGGCGGTCATACACGTTGGTGGTGAACGAGGCCTTTTGCGGTGCCTGTTGCGCCAGCACCGGGCCGCTTTGGTCGTGCAGGTCGACGTTGACCACAGTGCTCAAGCCCACCCGCAGCGGGTTCTTGGCCAACTCGTCGGCGTTGATGTGGATGCGCACTGGCACCCGTTGCACGATCTTGATCCAGTTGCCGGTGGCATTCTGCGCAGGCAGCAGGGCAAACGCGCTGCCGGTGCCGGCGCCGAGGCTGTCGACGGTGCCGCTGAATTTCACGTCACTGCCATAGATGTCCGCTTCGATGTCCACCGGCTGGCCAATGCGCATATCGCGCAGCTGGGTTTCCTTGAAGTTGGCGTCGATCCACAACTGGTCCAGCGGGATCACCGCCATCAACGCGGTGCCGGGTTGCACGCGCTGGCCCAGTTGCACGGTGCGCTTGGCCACGTAGCCGGTGACCGGTGCGATCAAGGTGCTGCGCGCGTTGGTCAGGTAGGCCTGACGCAGTTGCGCGGCGGCGGCTTGCACATCCGGGTGGGACGAAATCACCGTGTCATCCACCAAGGCATTGGTGGTTTTCAGTTGCTGCTCAAGGTTGGTCAGGGCGTTCTTGGCGGCGGTCAGGTTGTCACGGGCATGGGACAGTTCCTCCTGGGAGATCGCACCGCCCTGGGCCAGCGTCTTACGGCGGTTGAAGTTGTCCTGGGCGGTTTGCACGTCAGCTTTCTGTGCGTTGACCTGGGCTTTCATGCCATCGACATTGCTGTACAAACCACGCACCTGGCGCACGGTGCGGGCCAGGTTGGCCTGGGCACTTTGCAGGCCGACGGCGGCGTCATTCGGGTCGAAGTTGATCAGAACCTGGCCTTCGTGGACCAGGTCGCCGTCGTCGGCGCCGATACTGACCACGGTGCCGGTGACCAGCGGGGTGATTTCCACCACGTTGCCGTTCACATAGGCGTCGTCGGTGCTTTCATTGAAGCGCCCGTAGAACTCATACCAGCCCCACACGCCGACCACGCCAAGAATGACGATCAGCGCCAGGCCGATCAGCATGACTTTGCGTTTGCGCGGGTTGTTATCGGGCTTTTCAGTTGCGTTGCTGTTTTCGGCAGTGGCCATGACAAATACCTCAAATTATTCCGTACGGGTGGCAGGGCTGGTCGTGGTCGCGGCCACGTTATCGGCGTTGAATCCGCCACCCAGGGCTTGCATCAATTGAATCGACAGGTCGATCTGCGCCGCATTCAAGGTCGCCAGCTGACGCTGGGCCTGCAGCAATTGCTGCTCGATGCTGAGCACATCCAGGTAGTTACCGATGCCGGAGCTGTAACGCTGTACGCCGGTGTCGTAAGACTGCTGGGCGATGTCCGCAGCGTGTTGCTGCGCCTGGATCTGCCGCCCGGTTTCGCGCAGTTGCATCAGGGTGTTGCCGATATCGCCCAAGGCTTGCACCAGGGTTTTGTTGTACTGGGCCACGGCCAGGTCGTAATCGGCGTCGCGAGCATCGAGGTCGGCACGCAAGCGGCCACCGTCAAAGATCGGCAACGAGATGGTCGGCGCAATGCTGAAGAACCGGCTGGCCGAGCCAAACATCGCATCACCGAGCAACGACTCGGCCCCGGCGCTCGCACTGAGGTTGAGGTTGGGGTAGAAGCGGGTTTTGCTCGCGGCCACGTTTTTACTCGCGGCCTCCACGCGCCAGCGTGCGGCGATCAGGTCCGGGCGACGGCCCAGCAATTCGGCCGGCAAGACTGAAGGCACAGCGACGGCACTGGGTTTCAACACATTCGGGCGGGTCAGCTCGCCGCCACGGTCCGGGCCTTTGCCGAGCAATACCGCCAGGGCGATCTTGGCGCTTTGCAGTTGTTTTTCAGCGTCGATCAACTGCGACTGGGAGCTGGCTTCCAGGCTTTCGGTCTGTTGGTACTGGTATTCGCTGTCGATGCCGGAGCTGAGGCGGCGTTTGCTCAGGTCGAGCATCTGGCGGGTGCGCTTGAGGTCGTCATTGGCCAGGTCACGCACGATATGCGCTTGGCCCAAATCGCTGTAAGCCTTGGCGACGTTGGCGGCCAGGGTCAGGCGTGCGGCTTGCTGGTCGACTTCGGCTGCACGCGCCTGGCCCAACGCGGCTTCCCAGGCAGCGCGCTGGCCACCCCAAAGGTCGAAGTTGTAGTTGAAGCTGGCGCCGATGTTACGCACCGTGGCATAGGCATCGCCCTGCCCGCGCGGGTCCTGGTCCTTGGCCAGGCGCGAACGGCTCACACCGGCGCTGGCATCCAGGGTTGGCATGCGCGCCGCATCGGCGGCATAAGCGGCGGCTTCGGCCTGGTGCGCACGGGCGCTGGCCACTTGCATATCAGGGCTGTTTTGCAGGGCTTCGTGGATCAGGCCGTCGAGTTGCGGGTCGCCGAGGCTTTTCCACCAGTCGGCGGTGGGCCAGGCGGCCGTGGACAGGGTCACGCCGCTCAAGGATTTGCCGGTTTGCAACGTGTTGGCGTCGAGACGTTGGCCCTGGGTGTCGAGGCCGCTGAAGTTGGCACAACCGGCCATGCTCATCGCCACCAACACCAGGCTGAGTGCACGCGTTTTCATTGATTACCTACCCGCTGGAGGACGATGGCGTCACCGGCAGCTACCAGAATTTTCTTGAGGATTCTTTCCAGGGTTTCCAACTCACCAGGCTCGAGGGCACCGGCCAGTTCATTCATCGACTGCGCGCCGATATGCGGCAACATGTCGGCCAGGCGCTGGCCGTCTTCGGTGAGCACTAACTGCACCTGGCGCCGGTCCTGCTCGGAGCGCTTGCGCGCCAGCAGGCCCTTTTGCTCCAGACGGTCGAGCATGCGGGTCATGGAGCCGCTGTCGAGGGACAGGTGGCGGCACAGCTCCGCCGGGGTATCGACGTCGAACTGGGCAATGATGATCAACACCTTGAACTGCGCGGCGGTGACGCCGTGGGGTTCCATATGGGTGTCGATAATGCGGTCCTTGAGCAGCGCCGCCCGGCCCAGCAACAGGCCGAGGTGGCAGTTGCGAAAGCTGTCAGGGGTGTAGTGGGTCATCGAAAGTCACCTTATTACTGCCTAGGCAGTGAATGTATGACAAGATGTTACTGCTTAGGCAGCGAATGTCAAATGGAATTATTAGCTTGCTTGGTAATTTCGCGAGAGGTGGGCTTGAAACACAAATAACTGTGGGAGCTGGGTTGCCTGCGATAGCGGTTTGGCCGGGGGGGTGTTTGGTCGGGTACATATCCATTGCTGCGGTAACGGCGGCCTATGGTTTCGCTCTTACAGCGACTCACTTTTCAAAGGACCGAAAAGTAAGCAAAAGGTCCTCGCCCCAACACTCGGTGCCTCGCTGTGGCTCGGCATGCCCGCAATCCGACAGTGATTTGGGGGGCCGCCGCGATGGGCCATCCTTGGCCCAGCGCGGCTAAACCGGCATCCCTGCCGGTTTACCCCCCAAATCCCTGTCGAATTCCGGCCATCGTGTTTGACGGGGCGATTTCAGATCAAGATCAAGAGCGCAGATCAAAAGACCGCTAACTTCGTCATCGAAAAGGATGCAAGGGCCGGAGCAACAGCAACAGCAACAGCAGAGCCATACTCGGTCAAAGGTGGGAGCTGGCTTGCCTGCGATAGCATCAACTCGGTGTGCCTGATGTACCGAGGTGTCTGCATCGCAGGCAAGCCAGCTCCCACAGAAAAGCAGCTCTTCAGTGTATGCAAATCCGCTTTCGCTTTTGATCTAACCACTCAGGTCGGCTTTCAGGCCGCCGTGCTGTAGATCTTGATCTTGCTTTTGATCTGAGGCGCCCCGTTAACCACGATGGCCGAACGCAGGCTTGAATCCGTGGGTAACCCGGCAGGACGCCGGGTTAGCCGCGCTGGGCCAAGGATGGCCCATCGCGGCGGCCCACGGATTCAAGCCGGAGTGAGGGCACACCGAGCCTAAGCGAGGTGCCGAGTGGTGGGGCGAAGACCTTTTGGTTACTTTTGGCTGGGCCGGCATTCCGGGCGTTTGCCAAAAGTGACCCGCTGTAAGAGCGGAACCATAAGCCGCCGTTACCGCAGCAACGGATATACACACCGACAAACCGCTATCGCAGGCAAGCCAGCTCCCACAGTTTTAACGAGTACGGGGTTTAGAAATCCCGCTTGTAGAAGATGTCCAACGAACTCGCCACGCCACTGGCCACTTCCAGATACACCTTCTTGCTCAGCAAGTAACGCAAGGCAATGGTATTGGCCGGCTCAAACACCCCCACCCCATAGCGCAAGCTGAGCTTCTCGGTAATCTTGCCACTGGCCACCACTGCGGTCTTGTTCCCGGAGCCCTGGGTGTCAAGGTCGAAATCCTGAATCCCCAGCTTGTTGGCGATATCCGAAGTCACCCCCGCACTGCCCATCAAACCCAGGCCCAGAGCGGCCTCAGCAAGCATATTGTTATCTTCGCCCGTGTTGTTACGCGAACGCCCCAGCACCAGGTACGACAACGCATCTTCCTGAGGCATCGACGGCTCGGAGAAGATCTGCGTCGTCGGCTGCTCGGCGCTGCCACTCAAGCGAATACCGGCAGTCACAGTCCTTGAGTCTTCCACGACCACCCGTGTCGCTTCGATATCCAGGAACGGCTGATCCAAGGGACCGGCAAACAACAGCCGCGCACGCCGCACATTGAGGCGCTGCCCGTAGGCACGGTAACGCCCGTCGTTGAGCCACAACTCACCACGGGTGTCCATGTTGTCGCCAATATGCACATGGCCTTGAACCTTGGCAGTCAAGCCAAAGCCGGCAAAGTTAAGCTGGTCTTCACCCACCTCGACGTCGATGTCCATGGCCATCGCCATCGGCGGCTTGCCTTCCTCGGTCTGGCTGCCGACGATCACCGTGTCATCCGAGACCTTGACCGTCGACGGCGGCAGTTCGCGCACGGTGATATCGCCGCGCGGGATGTGCACCTTGCCGGCAATCGCCAACTTGTCGTCCTTGAGGCTGATCTTAAGGTCCGGCGCCACTTCCAGCTTGGCATAGGGCTCAACCGTGACCGGCAATTTCGAGCCTTGCAGGCTCAGGTCCACCGCCAGGGCCTGGCCCCAGCCGACGCGGCCCTTGAGGCTGCCCTGCCCGTCTTTGCCGCTGCGCCAGCCACCGTTGAGCTGCACACTTTCACCGGCGATCAGCGCCTGCACATTCAAGCCCTCGAGGCTCATCGGCAGCTCAGGCCCGGAAATTTCGCCGTCCACCAGGTTCACATTGCCGTTGACCTGCGGCGCCAACAGACCACCCGAGATACGGCCGTTACCGTTGAGCTTGCCATTGAGGGTTTCCACCATCGGCACAAACGGGCGCGCCACAGCGAGGTCCAGGCCGGTGAGGCTGAACGTGCCGGTAATCGGCTTGTCCTTGGGCAACGGGTTGATCTGCGCCTGCAACAGCAACTCGCCGAGCTTGCCACCGCGAAAATTCAGCTGCGTGTCGATGCGCTTGGGGTTGAGGGTGGTTTCCAGCTTCAAGGTGTCGTAGGGGAAATCCACCCACTGATTTTTGTCCTTCACGCGCAAGGTGCCGCCGCTGGCATCCACCGCGACCACGCCTTTAGGGCCGCTGCTGGGCAGGTCGAGTTGCACATCGGCGTTGAGCTTGCCCTGCCAGGCGAAATCCTTGGGCAAGAAGGCCGCCAAGCTGTCGATCGGGAATTGCTTGAGGTGGTAGCGCAGCTTGGGTTCAGGCATCAGACGCTGGTCTTCACCGCACAAGCTGGAACCGCCAGACACCCAGCAATGCGCGGCAAAGGTCAGCTTGCCGTCGGCCAGGCGTTCGATTTTCGCCGGGGCTTGCAGCTTCCAATCCTGGCCGCCGGCCTGCACATCACCACTGGCCAGGCGCCCACGCCAGTTGCCTTTGTCGAGGTTGCCATCCAGGGCCAGGGCGAGTTTGACCAGCGGCCCGGCCAGATCGAGTTGCACCTTCTGGCTCTTGATGTCGCCCTGGGCGCTGGCGGTCAGGGTGCCGACCTGGGTTTCACCGGCTTGAATGCCGCTGCCCTTGAGGTCGATCTTCGCACGCTGGGCGTTGTCGAGGGCCGCATCGAGGGTGAGGCTTTGCAGTTTATTATCCGCAAACGCCAGTTGCTGGCCTTTGAGGTCGAGCTTGCCTTGCGGCGCCTTCAGCGTACCGGCTACATCCACGCGGCCGTTGATTTGCCCGCGCAACTGCGGCCACAGTTGGGCCAGGCGCGCCAGTTTAATGTCAATCTGCCCGGCCAGGCGTTGCTGCAGACTGCCACTGCCATTGATGCGGTTGTCGCCCAGGCGGATATCCAGCTTGGCCAGGGTCCACTGCTCGCCCGCGCCTTCGGCCTTGGCCGCCAGCACGGCGGTCTGGCCGCGCAAATGGCCCTTGAGGTCGAGGTCGGCATTCAGTTTAAGCTGCTCGTTTTTGAACTCGCCTTTGCTGCGCAATGGCCCGGCCAAGGTGCCCGGCAATTCTGCGACCCAGTACGCCGGGTTGAGTGCCGACAAGTCCAGCGCAGTGTCCCAGGCGATGCCGTCGGCAAATTGCAGGTTCAGGTGCCCTTCGGCCTTGCCTTGACCGGCAGTCAGTTTGAGTTCGGGCAGGAAGACTTGCTTGAGGTCGCCGCTGAATGGCGTGACCAGATTGAATTTACCCGCTGGGCCGTCAAGGTCAGCGTTGAGATTGCCGAGGTAGTTGCCGTCTTTATAGGAAACTTCACCGTTGAACGTACGCAAGGCGACCTGCGGCTCATCAATCAATGGATAGAGGCGATGCCAGGGGAAATCCAGCCAGTCGATTTTCGCGTCGGCGCTGAACCCTTGCTGCCAGTCCAGATTGGCGCTGAGCTTGAGGCTTTGCTGGTCGCCGGCAGTCAGGTCGAGGCCGGCGATCTGTGCGCCCTTGGCGTCGACCTTGCCTTGCAACAGCAAGGCCACCGGGCCTTTTTCTGCGGGCAGCACGGCCCGGCCAAGCAACTGGTAGCCGCTGCTCAGGTCGCCCTTTGCGGTGAGGTCCAATTGATTGAGCTGCAAGGTGTCGGGCAAATCGGCGCTGGGCTTGAAGCCATCCGCCGTGATGTGCAACTGCGCGGGCAGGTTCTCCACCAAAGGTTGCAGCTCGCCGCTGAGCTTCGCGGGCAGGTAGCCGCTGCTGTCGGCATCAAGCTTGAGGGTCTTGAGCAGGTCGCCGTCAACCTTGAGCGCAATCTGCCACGGCGCGCCGCCCGGAGCATACGGCAGGCTCAGATTGCCGGTGGCGCTCAGCGGCCAGTTGCCGGTGGGTTGCAGCAAGCCGTTGAGGTCCAGCACCAGGTCATCGCGTTGCAGGTGCACCGAATCAATCTGCAGACCGGCGGCCGTCCAGTGCGCCGCCAGTTGCAGGCCCTTAAGTTCTTCACTGCCATTAAACAGCAGGCTGCCGACGCGAACGTCGCCCAACTGGATGGCAACCGGCAACTTCAGATCCGGCAACGTGATCGGGCCACTGCTCGGTTCATTGCTCGGCGGGAATTGCAGGTTGACCTGCTCCACGTCCAATTGGTTGATGCACAGGGTCATGCGCAACAGGCAGCCTGGTGACCAATCAAACTTCGGAGCATTGAGTTCTACCCGACTCGCGTCCTGCTGCCATAGCAGATGGTCGGCGCTCCATTGGCCACCCAGGTGGCCCTGGTAATTTTCCACGCTCAAACCCGGCACCTGGCTCAAGGCCCAACGGCTGCCTGCTTGAGTACCGAGCACTGTCCACAGCGCCAACAGCAGCAGCATGAGGACCGCCACAAGGGCCAGCCCTGCTATTTTCAAACCACGCATCACAGCTCAGGCCCCATGGAAAAGTGCAAACGAATGCCGCCCGGATCTTCGAGGGCATGGGCCAGGTCAAGGCGAATCGGCCCCACTGGCGACACCCAGCGCACACCGACACCCACGCCGGTTTTCAGGCTGGGCATTTCCAGGGTGTTGAAGGAGTTGCCTTGGTCGATAAAGGTCGCGATGCGCCATTTTTCGGCGATGGAATATTGGTACTCGGCGCTCAGGGCCACCATATAGCGCCCGCCGATGCGGTCACCGCGATCGTTTTCGGGTGACAGCGTCTGGTACTCGTAGCCGCGCACGCTCTGGTCACCACCGGCAAAGAAGCGCAGCGACGGCGGCACCGACTTGTAGCCATTGGTGGCACTGCCGCCGAACTGCGCACGGCCGAGGAAACGGTGGTTGTCCCATAAAGTGGTCAAGCCCTTGATGGTGGCGGTGCCGTACAGCAAGTTGGTGTCGGAGCCGAGACCTTCCTTGGCGACCTTGGCGTCGAACATCAGGCGATAGCCATTGTGCGGGTCGATGCGGTTATCGCTGCGCAGGTAGGAATAGTTGATGCCCGGCATCACCAGGTTGCTCAAGCCCGAGTCATTGCCCAGGCGATATTCTTCACGCTGGTATTTGAGCGAGATGACCCGCGTCCAGCCGCTGGGCAGCTTGCTGTGCCATTCGGGGCCGAGGGTGAGCAATTTACTCAGGGTGTCGGTGTTGGCGATTTCTTCGTTCTGGTAACCGCCGGCGAAGCGCAACTTGTCGGTCAACGGCGGGTCGAGCGGGATGTCATACCACAGGCCGACGTTCTGGCGTGGCGCCGACAGTTCGGCCTCCCAGCCATAGCTGTGGCCTTGCGGGTTGACCCAATGGCGGGTCCAGTTGGCTTTGCCGCGCGGGCCGACGTCGGTCGAGTAACCCAGGCCCAGGCCCATGGTGCGTGGCTTGCGGGTATCGAGCTGGACCGCCACCGGGATCACATCGTTGGTCGAGGCGGTTGGGCTGGCGTCCACGCGTACGCCTTCGAAGAAGCCGCTTGATTGCAGGTTCTGGTTGAGTTCGGCGATCAGTTCGGAGTCGTAAGGGGCGCCGCTTTTGAACGGCACCATGCGTTGCAGCAGGTCTTCATCGAACGGCGTATCGCCGGTAAACCCGACTTTGCCCAAGGTGTAGCGCGGGCCGCTGTCGTAGATGAGTTCGATATCGGCGACACCGGCTTGCGGGTCCACCAGCAGCTTCTGGCTGCTGAAACGCCCATTGAAAAAACCGTAGCGCGAAGCCTGATTCTGAATCAGCCGCTTGGCGTCTTCGTAGTTGCCGTGGTTGAGCACGGCGCCCGATTTGAGGTCGTCGCTGGCAGGCACGCGAAAGGCTTTGAGGCTCGCGGCCGGGCCGTCGACCCGAATGGTCACGTTGCGCAGATGCACCGGCTCGCCGGGGTCGATGGTGAGGGTCAGGCGCGGGTTCTTGCCGCCCTTCACGTCACTGGAAATCTGCGGCTGATAGAAGCCCAGAGCCTGGGCCGCCTTGCGGGCCTGATCCTCGGCGCCACGGCTGAACCGCAGCAAGGCT
Source organism: Pseudomonas sp. WS 5146 (assembly GCF_012985495.1). Classification (NCBI taxonomy): domain Bacteria; kingdom Pseudomonadati; phylum Pseudomonadota; class Gammaproteobacteria; order Pseudomonadales; family Pseudomonadaceae; genus Pseudomonas; species Pseudomonas sp. WS 5146. The sequence continues at coordinate 137,001 of NZ_JAAQWL010000012.1, read as the reverse complement.
TCTTCATCACGATCGCCAACCCCGCCGATATAGCCTTCGATGTTGGCTTTCAACGCGTCGTTTGATGGCTTGATGCGCACGTCCAATTCGCTTTGCGCAAATACGCCGCAGCTTGTGAACAGCAGAACCAAGCCGCTGGTAAATCTTCCTGGAAGCTTCATAGGCGCGGATGCTACACAGCTGGGGAGACTCTTTGAACCCGGAATTGTCTGAATAATTCTGTCTCAAGCCGTTGCAGCATGTAACGCCTGGGGATTGGGATGAAAAAACACATGCTCCAGGACAGGTCCTACCGCCACTTCACCGATTTCCTCATAGCCCTGGCGCTTGTAAAAATCCAGATAACGCGAGTTGCCGGTATCGAGCACCACACCCGATGAATGCGGGTCCTCGGCGCACCAGTTGTGCACCGCCTGCAACAGTTGCTCGCCGTAGTGTTTGCCCTGAAATTGCGGGTGAATACCCAGCAGCGGCAACACATGCACCGACTCGTTCGGCAGGCACGCCAACACTGCGTAATGGTAATCCAGATAACGCCGAGTGCCGCGCACGCCGGTGCTCAGCCACATGCGCAACTGCCAGGCCCAGCTCTCGGTGATGCCCAGGCGCCGTTGCGGTGGCGCAATCAAAGCGATGCCGATCAGCCGGTCGTTGACGAACAGGCCGATGGCAGGAAGCTTCTGGAAAAAATGCTGCTTGACCAGCTCACGCACGGTGGCGCGCACCCGCTGTTCGTACCCCGACCGCTCAGCCTCGAAGATGTAAGCGAAGGTCGGTTCATGCCGATAGGCCTGATACAACAAGGAACGGGCCTCGCGGGAATAGTCGCTGTTGAGCAGGCGAATTTCAGCAATGGCAATGGAAGTGTCAGGCATACAGTCAATCTCCCTGGGCGCCACTCAAAAGATGGCGTTCTTATGGGTACGAACCTGTGCAGCACCAGTCGTTCCCAGACATTAGCAGTGCATGCGCCCTACCGCCACGCTGGCCCCCGTCCGACTTGTCGGCTAGCATCGGCCTTTTGCCAGACTGGACTGCCGACCATGAAAATCGTCTCCTTCAATATCAACGGGCTGCGCGCCCGCCCCCATCAGCTGGCGGCGCTGATTGAAAAGCATCAACCCGACGTGATCGGCCTGCAGGAAACCAAGGTGCACGATGACCAGTTCCCGCTGGCCGAAGTGCAGGCCCTTGGCTATCACGTGTACTACCACGGGCAAAAAGGCCATTACGGCGTGGCCCTGCTGTCGCGCAAGCCGGCGTTGAGCCTGCACAAAGGGTTTGCCAGCGACGAAGAAGACGCCCAGCGTCGCTTTATCTGGGGCACTTTCGCCGACGAGCATGGCCAGTCGATCACCGTGATGAACGGCTACTTCCCCCAGGGCGAAAGCCGCGACCACCCGACCAAGTTCCCGGCCAAACAACGCTTCTACGAAGATTTGCAGCAACTGCTGGAAAGCCAGTTCAGCAATGACCAGCCGCTGGTAGTGATGGGCGACATCAATATTTCGCCGGAAGATATCGACATTGGCATCGGCGCCGACAATGCCAAGCGCTGGCTCAAAACCGGCAAGTGCAGCTTCCTGCCGGAAGAGCGCGAGTGGATGGCCCGCCTTAAAAACTGGGGCCTGGTGGACAGCTTCCGCCACTTGAACCCGGACGTGGCCGACCGCTTCAGCTGGTTCGACTACCGCAGCCGTGGGTTTGAAGATGAGCCCAAGCGTGGGCTGCGCATTGACGTGATCCTGGCGTCCAACGGCCTGGTGTCGCGGGTCAAGAATGCTGGGGTGGATTACGACTTGCGTGGGCTGGAAAAACCGTCGGACCATGCGCCGATCTGGCTTGAGTTGAGCTGATTTCAAGGTTTGTGTACTTCAATGTGGGAGCTGGCTTGCCTGCGATTGCAGTGGGCCAGTCATCAAATGGTTGGCTGACACACCGTTATCGCAGGCAAGCCAGCTCCCACATTTTGACTTGCTGTGCGTCAGTCATATTTTTGAAACCCCACTGACTTAATCTGGCGGCACTCCCTTTGGCTTAAGAAGGTGCCGGCATGATGCTGCGCGTTCTGTTCCTGTTGATACTGCCGCTCTACGCTGCCGCCGCTGCCCTACCCGTTCCCGACCAAGGCCCCGCCCTGCGTATCCAGGGTTCCAATACCATTGGTGCGGCGCTTGGACCTGCGTTGGTCAAGGGCATGCTGGAGCACCAGGGCTTGCAGGCGGTGCACAGCGAGCCCGGCGATGGCGCCAATGAACAACGGGTGATCGGCAAGACGCGTCAGGGCAAAACCGTCACGGTGGAGGTCGCAGCCCACGGTTCAAGTACCGGGTTCAGCGCACTGAAAAAATCCAACGCTGACCTTGCGGCTGCTTCGCGCCCGATCAAGGACAGCGAACTGGTGGACCTTGAACCCCTGGGCGACCTGAAAAGCCCAGAGGCCGAGCACGTGATTGCCATCGACGGCCTGGCCATTATCCTCAACCCGCAAAACCCGTTGAATACCTTGAACACCGAGCAGCTGGCGCAGATTTTCAATGGTGAAGTCAGCCACTGGGAGGATGTGGGCGGCGTCGACGGCGCCATTCATCTGTATGCCCGGGATGATCAGTCCGGCACCTATGACACCTTTAAAGAGCTGGTGCTGAACCGGCGCGGCAAACCGCTGGCCGTGGCCGCCAAGCGCTTCGAATCCAGCGAGGCGTTGTCCGATGCGGTGAGCCATGACCCGCAAGGCATTGGTTTTATCGGCCTGCCGTATGTGCGCCAGGCCAAGGCGCTGGCGATTGTCGACGGTGACTCACAGCCGATGTTACCGGTGACCAGCCTGATCGCCACCGAGGATTACCCGCTGTCACGCCGCTTGTATTTTTACCTGCCGCCGTCGAACCGCAACCCGTGGGCCAAAGCCCTGGTGGACTTTACCCAAAGTGGCAAAGGCCAGGCGATCGTCGCCGCCAATGGCTTTATCGCCCAGCAGGTGCAGGCGATTGCGGTGGAACCTCGGGCGTCGATGCCCGAGGACTATCAAAGCATCGTCCGTGACGCCCAGCGCTTGAGTGTGAATTTTCGTTTCGAAGAAGGCAGCGCCAGCCTGGACAACAAGGCGCGCCAGGACTTGCAGCGGGTGGTGGCGTATATAAAAAGCCACGGCAAGCTCGACAAGCAGGTGACGCTGGTGGGGTTTGGCGATGCCAAGAATGACCCGCAGCGGGCGGCGCTGTTGTCAAAGTTGCGGGCAATGGCGGTGCGCCGGGAATTGGTCAAGAGCGGCGTGGTGCTGCGGGATATTCGCGGCTTCGGCGCGCAGATGCCGGTGGCGGCGAACACGGCGGATGAGGGGCGGATCAAGAATCGGCGGGTGGAGGTTTGGGTGTACTGACCCCTCGGGTTTCGTGTTGTAAGTGGGCTGTTGTGGCGAGCAGGCTTGCCCTGCGTTGGGCTGCGAAGCAGCCCCAAACCCAGTCGCTGAGTTCTTTCAGGAAAATTGCAGTGCCTTTACTGGGCCGCTTCGCAGCCAACGCAGGACAAGCCTGCTCGCCACAGGAGAAATTGGCTGCCTTCAAAAGTTGTGTAGATACCTATGCTCATCGCGGGCAAGCCCGGCTCCCACCTTTGGAATGCATTCCAGTGTGGGAGCTGGCTTGCCTGCGATGCAGGCGCCTCGGTGTTACTGCCCGCTGCGCATCAGCTCTTTAGGCACATACTTGCCAATCTCAAACTTGCCAATCGCCGCACGGTGCACTTCATCCGGGCCGTCGGCCAGGCGCAGGGTGCGTTGCATGGCGTACATGTAGGCCAGCGGGAAGTCGTTGGAAACACCGGCGCCACCATGGATCTGAATCGCCCGGTCAATCACCTTCAAGGCCACGTTCGGCGCCACGACCTTGATCTGCGCGATTTCGCTTTTCGCGACTTTGTTACCGACGGTGTCCATCATGTACGCCGCTTTCAGGGTCAGCAGGCGCGCCATGTCGATTTCCATCCGCGAGTCGGCAATCTTGTCGATATTGCCGCCCAGGCGCGCCAATGGCTTGCCGAACGCGGTGCGGCTGACGGAGCGTTTGCACATCAGTTCCAGCGCACGCTCGGCCATGCCGACGGAGCGCATGCAGTGGTGTATGCGGCCTGGGCCAAGGCGGCCCTGGGCGATTTCGAAGCCACGGCCTTCACCCAGCAGTACGTTTTCATACGGCACACGCACGTTGTCGAACAGTACTTCAGCGTGGCCGTGGGGTGCGTCGTCGTAGCCGAACACCGGCAGTGGTCGTACGATTTTTACCCCTGGCGTGTCTACCGGCACCAAGATCATCGAGTGCTGCTGGTGGCGCGGCGCGTCCGGGTTGCTCAGGCCCATGAAGATCAGGATCTTGCAACGCGGGTCGCAGGCGCCGGAGGTCCACCACTTCTTGCCATTAATCACCCACTCATCGCCTTGACGCTCGGCGCGGGCGGCCATGTTGGTGGCGTCGGATGAGGCCACGTCCGGTTCGGTCATGGCGAACGCCGAACGAATCTCGCCGCGCAGCAGCGGTTCGAGCCAGCGTTGCTTCTGTTCTTCATTGGCGTAACGCACCAGCACTTCCATGTTGCCAGTGTCGGGGGCGGAACAGTTGAACGGCTCCGGGCCTAACAGCGAGCGGCCCATGATTTCGGCCAATGGCGCATATTCGAGGTTGGTCAGCCCGGCGCCCAGCTCGGATTCGGGCAGGAACAGGTTCCATAGGCCTTCGGCTTTGGCACGGGCTTTGAGCTCTTCCATGATCGCGGTGGGCTGCCAGCGGTCACCTTCGCTGACCTGGCGTTCGAACACCGGCTCGGCCGGGTAAACGTAAGCGTCCATGAACGCAGTGACGCGTTCACGCAGTTCCTGAACCTTGGGCGAATAGGCGAAATCCATGAGCAGCTCCCTTCTCTGAGAGGTTGTTTAGGTCATGCAATCGATGCTAGAACAGCGCTGATAATTTACCTAGCCTATTCTCGGCGTGTATTAACATTCATCACCGATATATGATCGGCGTATGAGCACCTGATAAATCGCCACCTGAAAATAAGAGCGCAACGAAATGAATCTGAGCAAGGTCGACCTCAACCTGTTTATCGTCTTCGACGCGATCTACACCGAAGCCAACCTGACCCGCGCCGGGCAGATCGTTGGTATCACCCAGCCAGCTGTTTCCAACGCCTTGGCACGCTTGCGCGAAACCTTCAACGACCCGCTGTTCGTGCGCACCGCCCAGGGCATGGTGCCCACGCCCATGGCGCAGAACATCATCGGCCCGGTGCGCAACGCGTTGTCGTTGCTGCGGGTGTCGGTGCAGGAAAGCCGAATTTTCAACCCGCAACAGGCGGCCAAGACTTATCGCATCAGCATGACCGACCTCACCGAGGCGGTGATTCTGCCGCTGCTGTTCCAGCGCCTGCGCCGCCTGGCGCCGACCGTGGTGATCGAGAGTTTCTTGTCCAAACGCCGCGAAACCACCAAGGAACTGGCCGCCGGGCGCCTGGACTTTGCCGTGGACGCACCGCTCAACACCGACCCGCAAGTGCGCCACGTCAAACTGATGGAAGATCGCTATGTATGCGCCATGCGCAAGGGCCATCCGATGGCGGGCAAGGACAAGTTCACGCTGGATGACTACCTGTCGCTGACTCACATTCATATCTCCAGCCGCCGCAACGGCCTGGGCCACGTTGACCTGGCGCTGGGCAAGATGGGCATCCAGCGCAAGATCGCCCTGCGTTCCCAGCATTACCTGATGGCTTCGCAAGTGTTGCAGCAGACCGACATGGTGATGACCGTGCCCGAACGCTTTGCCCGCCGCCATGAGCTGCATTGGTTCAACCTGCCGGTCAACGATGTGCCGCCGGTGGAAACCCACCTGTACTGGCACGAAAGCACCGACCAGGACCCGGCCAACCGCTGGATGCGTGAGCAGATGATCGAGTTGTGCCAGCAAGTCACCGCGCACGAAAAGAAACTGGATGGCAAGCAAGCCTAAGCTCTGGTGAGCAGGCTTGCCACAGCAAGCTCCCTCGCCACAGGGTGTGAGTCAATCCAGGCTATTTGCTTGACGTAAACGTCAACCTGCCTTTAGCTTAGCGCCAAGACCTTCTTGAGCGCCACCATGAGCACGACCTACAGCATCTCTGACCTCGCCCGCGAGCTCGACATCACCACCCGCGCCATTCGTTTCTACGAAGAACAAGGCCTGCTGGCCCCGGAGCGCCGGGGCCAGGAGCGCATCTACTCGGCGCGCGACAAGGTCAGCCTCAAGTTGATCCTGCGCGGCAAGCGCATCGGTTTTTCCCTGGCCGAATGCCGTGAGCTGATCGAACTCTACGACCCCACCAGCGGCAACCACATCCAGCTCAACAGCATGCTCGCGAAAATCGCCGAGCGCCGTGAGCAGCTCGAGCAACAGATGCTTGATATCGAACAGATGAAGCTGGAACTGGACACCGCCGAAGAGCGCTGCACCCAGGCGCTGGCGCAGACCATGAACCCGGTTGGTCCATAAACACAAGGTAGCTGCCCATGTCTCTCCCCTCTTATGTGCGCCTGGTGGAAGTCGGCCCGCGCGACGGTTTGCAGAACGAAGCCCAGCCGATCAGCGTGGCCGACAAGGTTCAACTGGTGGACGCACTCAGCTCAGCCGGCTTGAGTTATATCGAAGTCGGCAGTTTTGTCTCGCCCAAATGGGTGCCGCAGATGGCTGGCTCCGCCGAGGTGTTTGCGCAGATCCAGCGCACGCCCGGCGTCACCTACGGCGCGCTGGCGCCAAACCTGCGCGGCTTTGAAGATGCGCTGGCGGCTGGCGTAAAGGAAGTCGCGGTATTTGCGGCGGCGTCCGAGGCGTTTTCGCAGCGCAATATCAACTGCTCCATCAGCGACAGCCTGGAGCGCTTTGCGCCGATCATGACGGCCGCCAAGCAACACGGCATCAGCGTGCGCGGCTATGTGTCGTGTGTGTTGGGTTGCCCTTACGAAGGCCAGATTGCGCCGGAACAAGTCGCCGCAGTAGCACGTGAGTTGTATGCCATGGGCTGTTATGAAGTGTCGCTGGGCGACACCATCGGCACCGGTACCGCAGGCGCCACACGACGGTTGTTCGAAGTGGTCGGCGCGCAGGTGCCACGGGGCAAGCTGGCCGGGCATTTCCATGACACCTATGGCCAGGCAATCGCGAATATCTACGCCAGCCTGCTCGAAGGCATCACGGTGTTCGACAGCTCTATTGCGGGCCTGGGCGGCTGCCCTTACGCCAAGGGCGCCAGCGGTAACGTCGCCACCGAAGATGTGGTGTACCTGCTCAATGGTCTGGGTATCGACACCGGTATCGATCTGGAGGCATTGATTCGTGCAGGCCTGCAGATCAGTAACGTGCTGGGTCGGCCGACGGGTTCGCGAGTCGCCAAGGCACGTAACGCCGGTTGAGTAGCTTAGCCGTGACAATGTGTTACCGCACGCATACACATCGAGTAACACGGGAACATATTTTGTCGAATTTGCCGTAGGCAAAACCCTACAAAAAAGTTAAACCATTGATTTTAAATGACTTTTAAAAGTTGGCACGGCTCCTGCTATCTCTATGGCATAACAAGAATAAAAAGCGCCAAACCTAATAAAAATAAGACGAAACGACTCTGACATAACAAAAACAACACGGCAGAGACGCAGCTAACAGATTTTTTTGAAGAAGATGTGCTTCGCAGGGTACGGCGTGCCGACACCCGCAACCGGTTAGAGAAAAATAAAACTACCTCAGGTAGCTGCCACTGGTTGGATCGTTAACGAAGAAGCAGATCAGCGTTCAAAAAAATACGTTTGCTCTTGATCCCGGATGGGGGTCGCAAAAAAACAGCGGTAAAGGGTAACGGTTGCCAAAAACAACAATAGACCGCCCCTCAATAATAAAAAAAGAGCACGCAACGACAAATTAAAGGGGACCTTCGGGTCCCCTTTGTGCTTTCTGTGGAAGCTGGCTTGCCAGCTCCCACATAAGCCTGTGCTGTCAGTTGGATTGGGTTCGCAGCTCCTCGATCGAAATTTCGCGCATGCGAAACTTCTGGATCTTGCCCGTCACTGTCATCGGAAACTCATCCACGAACTTGAAGTGCTTGGGCGTCTTGAAGTGCGCAATGCGGCCCTTGCACCAGGTTTGCAGCTCCAGTTCGTTGGCCACATGGCCGGGATGGAATTTGACCCAGGCAACGATCTCTTCGCCGTAACGCTCATCCGGAATGCCAATGATCTGCACATCGGCCACCGCCGGGTGAGTGAAGAAAAACTCCTCCAGCTCGCGCGGGTACACGTTCTCACCGCCACGAATGATCATGTCCTTGTTGCGCCCGGCGATGCACACGTAGCCGTGTTCATCCATGCTCGCCAGGTCGCCGGTATGCATCCAGCCTGCGTCATCAATCGCGTCGCGGGTGCCTTCGGGGTTGTTCCAGTAGCCGAGCATCACGCTGTAGCCACGGGTGCAGAGTTCACCGATCTGGCCACGGGGCACGGTGTTACCGGCCTCGTCGATAATTTTGTTTTCGAGCTGGGGCTGGGTGCGGCCAACGGTGGTGACGCGCCGCTCCAGGTCGTCATCGGCGCCGGTCTGCAATGACACCGGGCTGGTTTCGGTCATGCCATAGGCAATCTGCACTTCGCCCATGTGCAACTCGCTGATGACCCGACGCATCACTTCGATGGGGCACGTGGCGCCGGCCATGATGCCGGTGCGCAAGGTGGCCAGGTCGAATTCGCTGCGACGTGGGTGATCCAGCAGCGCAATAAACATGGTCGGCACGCCGTACAGGCCGGTGGCGCGTTCCTGCGCGACGGCGGTGAGCGTCAGCAGCGGGTCGAAACCGTCATTGGGGTAAATCATGGTGGTGCCGTGGGTGATACAGCCGAGGTTGCCCATGACCATGCCAAAGCAGTGGTACAGCGGCACCGGGATCACCAGGCGGTCCTGCGCGGTGAGGCCCAGGCTTTCGCCGACCATGTAACCGTTATTGAGGATGTTGTGGTGACTGAGGGTGGCGCCCTTGGGGAAGCCCGTAGTGCCGGAGGTGTACTGGATGTTGACGGCTTGATCGAAGTGCAGGCTGGCTTGGCGACTATAAAGCTGCTCGGGCGGGATGCCAGCACCGAGGGCCGCCAATTGCGACCAGGGCATAAATCCCGCTGGCGGGCTGGGGTCCAGGCTGATGAGGCCGCGCACGTCGGGGTGCAGTTCCTGCAACATCGCGTGGTAATCGGAGCTCTTGAACGAGCCGGCACACACCAGCCATGCGCAGCCGGACTGTTTGAGTACGTAGTCCAATTCGCTGCTGCGGTAGGCCGGGTTGATATTCACCAGGATCACCCCGAGCTTGGCGCTGGCTATTTGAGTGATGCACCACTCGGCACAGTTGGGCGCCCAGATGCCCAGGCGATCGCCGGTTTGCATGCCCAAAGCCATGAAGGCGCGGGCATGCAAATCCACCGTCTCGGCCAACTCCCGCCAGGTGTAACGGCGTTGCTGATGGCGCACCACCAAGGCTTCGCCATCGGGGTAGTGCGCAACGGTACGATCGAAAGCCTGACCGATAGTCATGGCCAGCAAGGTCTTGTCCTGGGAGCCACGGCTGTAGCTCGGGTGCGGTTGATCCATAACGACCCCTGTTGTCTTTTTTGTAGGTTGACGTAAACGTAAACTACGATTGACAGCGCCGTAACGCAAGCTTACGTTAACGTAAAGGTGAGCGCCCTCCCCCGCGCCCCACCCACACAACAACAAAGCTCACATTAAGGTGCCTGTCCATGAGTTACCCGTCCCTGAACTTCGCCCTCGGTGAAACCATCGACATGCTGCGCGACCAGGTGCAGTCGTTCGTGGCGAAGGAGATCGCGCCCCGCGCGGCGCAGATCGACATCGACAACCTGTTCCCTGCCGACCTGTGGCGCAAGTTCGGGGACATGGGCCTCTTGGGCATCACCGTGCCGGAAGAGTACGGCGGCGCCGGTCTGGGTTACCTGGCGCACGTGGTGAGCATGGAAGAAATCAGCCGTGGTTCGGCGTCAGTGGCGCTGTCCTACGGCGCGCACTCCAACCTGTGCGTCAACCAGATCAACCGCAACGGTAATCACGAACAAAAACTCAAGTACCTGCCCAAGTTGATCAGCGGCGAGCACATCGGCGCCCTGGCCATGAGCGAACCGAATGCTGGCTCCGACGTGGTCTCGATGAAGCTGCGCGCCGACAAACGTGGTGACCACTACGTGCTCAACGGCAGCAAGACCTGGATCACCAATGGCCCCGACGCCAACACCTACGTGATCTACGCCAAGACCGACCTGGAAAAAGGCCCTCACGGCATCACCGCGTTTATCGTCGAGCGCGACTACAAAGGCTTCAGCCGCAGCAACAAGTTCGACAAGCTGGGCATGCGCGGCTCCAACACCTGCGAACTGTTTTTTGATGACGTCGAGGTGCCCGAAGAAAACATCCTTGGTGTGCTCAATGGCGGCGTCAAAGTGCTGATGAGCGGCCTGGACTACGAGCGCGTGGTGCTCTCGGGCGGCCCGACCGGGATCATGCAAGCGTGCATGGACCTGATCGTGCCCTACATCCATGACCGCAAGCAGTTCGGCCAGAGCATCGGCGAATTCCAGCTGATCCAGGGCAAGGTCGCCGACATGTACACCCAGCTCAACGCCAGCCGCGCCTATCTCTACGCGGTGGCCCAGGCCTGCGAACGTGGCGAAACCACGCGCAAGGACGCCGCCGGGGTGATCCTCTACAGTGCCGAGCGCGCCACGCAAATGGCCCTGGACGCGATCCAGATTCTCGGCGGCAATGGCTACATCAATGAATTCCCCGCCGGGCGCCTGTTGCGTGATGCCAAGCTGTACGAAATCGGTGCTGGCACCAGTGAGATTCGGCGGATGCTGATCGGTCGCGAACTCTTCAACGAAACCCGCTGAAGGAGCGCCCCCATGGCCACCTTGCATACCCAGCTCAACCCGCGTTCAGCGGAGTTCGCCGCCAACAGCACGGCGATGCGCCAACAGGTCGACGCCCTGCACAGCCTGCTCGCCCATGTGCAGCAAGGCGGCGGCGCCAAGGCTCAGGAACGGCACACCTCGCGCGGCAAACTGCTGCCCCGTGAGCGTATCAACCGCTTGCTCGACCCTGGCTCACCGTTCCTGGAACTCAGCCAACTGGCGGCTCACCAGGTGTACGGCGAGGACGTGCCCGCCGCTGGCGTGATCGCCGGAATCGGCCGTGTGGAAGGCGTCGAATGCATGATCGTCGCCAACGACGCCACGGTCAAAGGCGGCTCGTACTACCCGCTCACGGTAAAAAAACACCTGCGTGCCCAGACCATAGCCGAGCAGAACCGCCTGCCGTGCATTTACCTGGTGGACTCCGGTGGCGCCAACCTGCCGCGTCAGGACGAAGTATTCCCTGACCGCGAGCATTTCGGGCGGATCTTCTTCAACCAGGCCAACATGAGCGCCCAGGGCATCCCGCAAATCGCCGTGGTGATGGGCTCCTGCACCGCCGGTGGCGCCTATGTGCCGGCCATGGCCGACGAAGCGATCATGGTGCGCCAGCAAGCCACGATCTTCCTCGCCGGGCCGCCGCTGGTAAAAGCCGCGACCGGCGAAGTGGTCAGCGCCGAAGACCTGGGCGGTGCCGATGTGCATTGCAAGATCTCCGGCGTAGCCGACCACTATGCCGACAGCGATGAACATGCGCTGGCCCTGGCCCGACGCAGTGTGGCCAACCTCAACTGGCGCAAGCAGGGTGAGTTAGTGCAACGCCCGCCGGTGGCGCCGTTGTACAGCAGCGAAGAACTTTATGGCGTGATCCCGGCCGATGCCAAGCAGCCATTTGATGTGCGCGAAGTAATCGCGCGGCTGGTGGATGGCTCGGTATTCGATGAGTTCAAGGCGCTGTTTGGCACCACGCTGGTGTGTGGTTTTGCGCACCTGCACGGCTACCCGATTGCGATCCTGGCCAACAACGGGATTCTGTTCGCAGAAGCCGCGCAAAAAGGCGCGCACTTTATCGAACTGGCCTGCCAGCGCGGGATTCCGTTGCTGTTCTTGCAGAACATCACCGGGTTTATGGTCGGCCAGAAATACGAAGCCGGCGGCATCGCCAAGCACGGCGCCAAGCTGGTCACGGCGGTGGCCTGCGCCAAGGTGCCCAAGTTCACGGTGATCATCGGCGGCAGCTTTGGTGCCGGTAACTACGGCATGTGCGGCCGCGCCTATGACCCGCGCTTTTTGTGGATGTGGCCGAACGCACGCATCGGTGTGATGGGCGCCGAACAGGCCGCCGGCGTGCTGGTGCAGGTCAAGCGTGAACAGGCCGAGCGCGCGGGCAATGCGTTCAGTGCCGAAGAAGAAGCCGCGATCAAGCAGCCGATTCTCGACCAGTACGAAACCCAGGGCCATCCCTACTACTCCAGCGCACGTTTGTGGGATGACGGTGTGATTGACCCGCAGCAGACCCGTGACGTGCTGGCGCTGGCGTTGTCCGCCGCGCTGAATGCCCCCATCGAGCCGAGCCGCTTCGGCGTGTTCCGCATGTAAATGGAGCTGTACCCCATGAGCGATTTCAACACCCTCGAACTGGTCACCGACAGCCGTGGTTTTGCCACGCTGTGGCTCAGTCGTGAAGCCAAGAACAACGCGTTCAATGCGCAGATGATCCGCGAGTTGATCATCGCCCTCGACCAGGTGCAGGCCGATGCGTCCCTGCGTTTTTTAGTGTTGCGCGCACGTGGCAAGCACTTCAGCGCCGGCGCAGACCTGGCCTGGATGCAGCAATCGGCCGAGCTGGATTACCACACCAACCTGGACGACGCGCGCGAGCTGGCCGAGTTGATGTACAACCTGGCCAAGCTGAAAATCCCGACCCTGGCAGTGGTGCAAGGCGCAGCCTACGGGGGCGCGCTGGGCTTGATCAGTTGCTGCGACATGGCGATTGGCGCCGATGACGCGCAGTTCTGCCTGTCGGAAGTGCGCATCGGCCTGGCACCGGCGGTGATCAGCCCGTTCGTGGTACAGGCCATCGGCGAGCGGGCCGCGCGGCGCTATGCGCTGACGGCCGAGCGTTTTGGCGGCCAGCGTGCACGCGACATTGGCCTGCTGGCGGAAAGTTACCCGGCCACCGAGCTGGATGCGCAAGTGGAACTGTGGATCGTCAACCTGTTGCAAAACAGCCCGGCTGCCATGCGCGCCAGCAAGGATTTGCTGCGCGAAGTCGGCAACGGCGCCCTCACCCCGGCGCTGCGTCGGTATTGCGAAAATGCCATCGCGCGGATTCGCGTCAGCGCCGAGGGCCAGGAAGGCTTGCGCGCGTTCCTGCAAAAACGCCCGCCCAGCTGGCAAGCGCAGGAGCCACGTTCATGAGCACACTGACCACTGTGCTGGTGGCCAACCGTGGCGAAATCGCCTGCCGGGTAATGCGCACCGCCAAGGCGATGGGGTTGACCACCGTGGCGGTCCACAGCGCCACCGACCGCGATGCGCGCCATAGCCGCGAGGCCGACATTCGGGTTGACCTGGGTGGCAGCAAGGCCACCGACAGTTACCTGCAAATCGACAAACTGATCGCCGCCGCCCAAGCCAGTGGCGCTCAGGCGATCCATCCGGGTTACGGCTTTCTGTCGGAGAACGCCGGCTTTGCTCGTGCGATTGAAGCCGCCGGTCTTGTTTTCCTGGGTCCGCCCGCCTCGGCCATCGATGCCATGGGCAGCAAATCGGCGGCCAAGGCGCTGATGGAAACTGCCGGGGTGCCGTTGGTGCCGGGTTATCACGGCGCGGACCAGGACCTGGAAACTTTCCGCGATGCCTGCGAACGTATCGGTTACCCGGTACTGCTCAAGGCCACGGCAGGTGGCGGCGGCAAGGGCATGAAGGTGGTCGAGGACGTCAGCCAGTTGGCCGAAGCCCTGGCCTCGGCCCAGCGTGAGGCGCTGTCGTCCTTCGGCAATGGGCAAATGCTGGTGGAGAAGTACCTGCTCAAGCCACGCCACGTGGAGATTCAGGTGTTTGCCGACCAACACGGCCATTGCCTGTACCTCAATGAGCGCGACTGTTCTATTCAACGTCGCCATCAAAAGGTGGTGGAAGAAGCACCCGCACCGGGCTTGAGTGCCGAGCAGCGTAAAGCCATGGGTGAGGCGGCCGTGCGTGCGGCCCAGGCAATCGGCTACGTGGGCGCCGGCACCGTGGAGTTTTTGCTGGACGCGCGTGGCGAGTTCTTCTTCATGGAGATGAACACGCGGCTGCAAGTGGAGCATCCGGTGACCGAGGCGATTACCGGCCTTGATTTGGTAGCCTGGCAGATTCGTGTGGCTCAGGGTGAACCGCTGCCGATCACTCAGGATCAGGTGCCGTTGGTGGGCCATGCGATTGAAGTGCGCTTGTATGCCGAAGACCCGGCCAATGATTTCCTGCCAGCCACCGGGCACCTGGCACTGTACCGCGAATCTACACCAGGCCCGGGGCGCCGTGTGGACAGTGGCGTAGCACAAGGCGACAACGTTTCGCCCTTCTACGACCCGATGCTCGGCAAACTGATTGCCTGGGGTGAAGACCGCGAACAGGCGCGCCTGCGGTTGTTGAGCATGCTCGATGAGTTTGCGGTCGGCGGAGTCAAGACCAACCTCGGCTTTTTGCGGCGCATCATCGGCCATCCGGCGTTTGCGGCGGCTGAACTCGATACCGGGTTTATTCCGCGCTATCAGGATGAACTGCTGCCAGCACCTGGTGCTTTGAGCGATGAGTTCTGGCAGGCGGCAGGGGCGGCGTTTATGCAGAGCCAGCCCGCCGGTGAAGGCCCGTGGGCGGATAACCGAGGCTTTCGTGCCGGGTTGCCGAGCGACGTGTCGTTGCACTTGAGTTGCGCCGGGCAGGACCGGCTGGTGAAGCTGGTAGCGGGCACTGCGCAATTGCGCGGCGAGCAACTACTGATCGAACACCATGGCGTGCGCCGCGCTTATCTGGCGGTACGCAGCGAAGGCATCCTGTATCTGCGCTGGGACGGCCAGATGCAGGCCGTCAGCTTGTATGACCCGATTGCTGCAGTCGAGGCCAACCAGACTCATCAAGGCGGCCTCACAGCGCCGATGAACGGCAGCATCGTGCGGGTGCTGGTAGAAGTCGGTCAACACGTGGAGGCTGGCACTCAGCTGGTGGTGCTCGAGGCCATGAAGATGGAGCACAGTATCCGCGCGCCTCACGCCGGGGCGGTCAAGGCAGTGTTTTGCCAGGAAGGCGAAATGGTCGCCGAAGGCAGCGCCCTGGTGGAACTTGAGACCACGGACTAGAACTTCGCCGTGGCTTGCACCACGACCCCGAGGATTCGGCACGCATCGGTGAACAGCTGCTTGGGATAAGTCGGATTGAGCGGCACCAGGTAAAGCTGGCCGCTCTCTTCCATCAATTGGCGAAAGGTCGCCTGGGTGCTGTCGGCCCATTGCGCAACCACCAGCTTGCCGGGTTCGGGCTCGATGGCCGGGTCCACCAGAATCATCATGCCCGCACCGATGCTCAGGCCGCTGGGCGCGGTCATGGCATCGCCCGTTACGGGCAGCCAGAAGGCTTCGCCCTGGGCATGGTAATCGCTCAGTTCAAAACGGGCCGCGCCGTAGGTCGGGCGCTCTTCGCGGATTTCGCAGACGCCTTTCCAGTCGCTGACCGGGTAGCGGAAATACGGGTTGTAGTGTTTTTCCAGCGCGGGTGTTGGGTCGGCCTTTTCGCGAATCTCCAGCGCGACTTCCAGATAGCCGAGCCCCAGCTCGTCCAGCACCCGGTTCATGTCCGCAAGACTGGGCACGCGGCGCTTATTGAGCCAATGACCGACGCCGCCCTGGGACATGCCCAAGCGTTCGGCCAGTTCATCCTGCGTGACCTTGCGGTCTTTCATGTTGGCTTTGACCAACGCTATCCAGTTGTCCATGGAGCCTGACCATACGTTGCGCAATTGCCACGACAATAAACAGTTTGTAGTAATCCATCAAATGACATAAATACGATTCGTATTACTATCAGGTGCAGGTTTTCAACGTCCAGCCAGAGTAATCGCCCTCATGATGACCCTCCCGAATCACCTGCCTTGCACGCCCGAAACCGACGAACTGCTGACCCTGCGCAGCAGTGGCGCCGCGCAACGGGCACTCGACTATTACCTGAAAGAAGATGTGTCGGCGCCCACGCCTGACGCCGCGTTTTTCGACATCAGGCCCGGCATCAGCCAGGAAGACGCCCTGGTGCACGCATCGGACCTGCTACGCAGTGCGGCGGCAGCCGCCTATGAATCGGCAAGCAACCGGCAGGGCAACCAGCGGGACCTGGCCTTTTCGGTGGTGTATTTGATTGATATGGCCAAAGCGATGGTGGAACAGGCAGTGCAGGTGCCTGCTGCCCAGGCGGACGCCTGACAGGCACGTAAGAAAAATATTTCTATCACACGGATAAAAACATTTGACTTGCAAATGATAATGATTATTATTGGGCTCAGCTGATCGCGAGATCAGTCGATAGACCAAGGGACCTTAGGTCGGACTCTTGGAATATCTCCTCATCAGGCTAATCACGGTTTTTGACCCGGCTCTTTGGCCGGGTCTTTTTTTTGCCAGTTTTTCTGGCGTGGCTTCAGGCTAATGAAGACTGTGTGTTGCTTGATGGCGCGCATGGTAGCAAAAGAGCATCGCCAAAAGAAAGCCGATCGAACGCTCTAGCCCGGATCTTTGCGAAATAGCGCTTGAGAATCAATCTCATAGAATCTAAGCTGCCTCGGCGTCAAGGACGACGCCCCCTTCCCCGTGCAACAATTTTGCACCAAGATTTTGCCTCACTCCTGTGTAAGATATCTGCCACAACAATCCTACGCAGGCAGCCAGCCCATGACAGTGGCCTTGACCTCCATCAAGATCAGCACCGACTTCGACAGCGGCAACATCCAGGTCCTGGATGCCAGCGACGCTTATCAGTTGTTGCTGGCGATCAAACCCGATACTCGCAGCGCACATTTCCAATGGTTCCACTTCAAGGCCGAAGGCATGCATGTGGGCCATACCCACACCTTCCGCCTGAGCAACGCCAGCCATTCGTCATATAAAAATGCCTGGAGTGGTTACAACGCCGTGGCGTCCTACGACCACGTCAACTGGTTCCGCGTACCCACGCGTTTTGATGGCGATACATTGCACATCAGCCTGCAAACCCGCGAGAAGCAAGCCTGGTTCGCCTACTTCGAACCGTATAGCCGTGAGCGTCACGACTGGCTGATCGAACAGGCCTTGAACCGCGCCGGTACCCAACTGCTCGCCACCGGCAAAAGCGTCGAGGGCCGTGATATCCAGCTGCTACGCCGCGGCAAAGGTGGCGAAGGCCAGCGCAAGGTGTGGATCATCGCCCAGCAGCATCCCGGCGAACACATGGCTGAATGGTTTATGGAAGGCGTCATCGAGCGCCTGCAACAGGACGGTGATGCTGAGCTGAAAAAACTCCTGGCCGTCGCCGACCTGTACCTGATCCCCAACATGAACCCCGATGGCGCCTTTCACGGGCACCTGCGCACCAACGCCATGGGCCAGGACCTCAACCGTGCCTGGCAGAACGCCAGCGAGGCGCTCAGCCCGGAAGTGCTGTTCGCCCAGCAGCAAATGGAGAAATACGGCGTCGACCTGTTCCTCGATATCCATGGCGATGAAGAAATCCCCTACGTCTTCACCGCAGGCTGCGAAGGCAACCCCGGTTACACCCCGCGTATCGAAGCGCTGGAAAAACACTTCCGCAGGCACTTGAGCGCCCTGACCCGCGATTTCCAGACCACCCACGGCTACACCCGCGACCTGCCGGGCGAAGCCAACATGACCCTGGCCTGCAATGCCGTTGGCCAGCAATACGACTGCCTGTCGCTGACCCTCGAGATGCCCTTCAAGGACAACGACGACGCCCCCAACCCGAAAACCGGTTGGTCCGGTGAGCGCTCCAGGCAACTGGGCAAGGACGTGTTGAGCACCGTGGCCGATATCGTCACCACCCTGCGCTGACCCGCCCTGCCCCCCGGCATCAGCCTTTGGTGCCGGTCATGCTTTGCAGCACACCGTCGCGACGAATCAACCCGTGAAACAGCGCCGCCGCCAGGTGTAACAGTACTGTCAGGAACAACAGGTAGGCCAGGTAGCCATGGGCCTTGCGCAGCAGCGCAAATAACGGTGCATTGGCCGCTACCAACGCCGGCAATTGCACCGAACTGCTGAGCATCACCGGGTCACCGGCCGCCGAAATCATCGCCCAGCCCAGCAGCGGCAGCACCAGCATCAACGCATATAACACGACATGGGACGCTTTGGCGGCCAGCACTTGCCACAGTGGCAGGTCAGCCGGCAACGGCGGCTGACGGGTGGAAAAGCGCACCACCAGCCGCACGATCACCAACGCCAGAATCGCGATACCCAGTGGCTTGTGCAGATGAATCAGCCACTCGTGACGCTCCGACACCGACGCCGCCATGCCCGCGCCGATAAACAACATGGCAATGACCATCAACGCCATCAGCCAATGCAGCAGGCGGGCCAGAGGCGCGAAAAACCGTGGTTGGGCATTCATGGTTTCGACTCCTGAGGGGCACTGTGCAGCGGGCTGACTTCGCCAGCGCGGCGTACGTAGGAACTGGCATAAGCCGCCGAGCGTGCAGCCAGCAGCGGGTCATTGGAGGCTTGGATACCGCTGGGCAGAATCAGCGGGTCAAAGTTGATATCGCGGCAATCGCCGTCAGCCTGCGGTTGGCTGCTTTGCAGCACCAGGGTGCCGGCGTTGAGCACCTTGTGCTCGCCGGTCCAGGCTTTGCTGGCGTCGTCCAGCGGATCGCCGGGGTTGGCCAGGGTCAGGTTCAGCTGCCAACGCAGCGGCCCGAAAGCCAGACGCTGCACCAAATCCTTTTCGAGAAAGTCAGCGCCAGGCGGCGCGGTGTCACCCGTCGCATCCTGGCTCTGTGGCACTACGCCCCAACGCACCGCCTGGCGCTGGCCATCGGCGTTTACCAGGTAAAAGGCATTGATGCCGTTGTAGGTTTCGGTCGCGTAACTGGCCGAGGGCTTGGCAGTCTTGACCCACGCCAGGAACGGCGCCGTCTCGGGGTGCGCGGCAAAAAACGCCGGCATACTGGCCGGGTTCGGCTTGCCGGTGGCCGGCTCGGGTGCGCCGGCCTTGAGCATCTGGTAAAACGCCTCAGGCGTGCCCACCGGGAACACCGGCATGCTGTTCATCCCCGTACGCCATTGCTGGCCGTTGGCCTGGCTGAACTGCACCGCGAAACTGCGGATCGGCACACTGCTGTCCGGCGCGTAGGGGTTGCCGCTGGGCAAGGCGAATCGGCCGATCACCGGGGTTTTCGCCGCGCTGAACACCTGGGCACTGGAGTAAGCGCGCGCCTCGGGGCTGCTCTCGAAGTAACCGGCCACACACACGCCCTTGGCATGGTTACGCCGAAACCCAGGGTGTACACCGTTATTGGTTTCCAGGGCATTGACCAGGGTTTTGGGACGCAGGCGCTGTGGGTCAAGCGTGCCGTTGACGTAGGCGAATGCCCCGGCAACAACCGCCACTACACTGCCAATACACGCCAGCCTGACTAACAAACTGGCGGTACTGAGGGGCGTACGTGGCGGCGATGAGTGATCTACCATGAAAAACTCCAGGGCACGTGGCCACAGGGAAAATGAACTATGAGACGAATCCCACGTAGGTCTATTCCCTTTTCACTGTAGTTTTTTCAGAGCAGATGCGTTGCCAAACCGAGCGTTCTTCTAAACCGCGTTGAAGACTGCCGGGCGCTTGTTTATAAACGCCTGCATTCCCTCCTGTTGATCCGGCGTCGCGAACAGCCCATGAAACAGTCGGCGCTCCAGGCGCACGCCATCGTGCAACCCAAGTTCCAAGGCTTGCTCAACCGCCTCCCGCGCCGCCCGCGTGGCGGTGCGCGAGAACCCGGCAATCTGTGCAGCCACCGCCAGCGTCTGCTCCATCAAGTCTGCCGCCGGGTACACACGCGACACTAACCCGGCCTGGAGCGCCTCTTGAGCCATCATCGGCCGTCCGGTCAACACCATGTCCATGGTCTTGGCCTTGCCGACCAGCCCGGTCAAGCGCTGGGTCGCACCCATGCCCGGAATAACGCCCAGTTTGATTTCCGGCTGGGCAAAGGTCGCCGTATCGGCGGCGAAAATCATGTCGCACATCATCGCCAGCTCACAGCCGCCGCCGAACGCATAGCCGGCCACTGCGGCAATCGTTGGCGTGCGCCGGCGGGTAAAGGCTTCCCAGCCGACGAAGTAATCCTCGTCGAGCATGTCCAGGTAGGACTTGGTACTCATCTCCTTAATGTCGGCCCCAGCGGCGAAGTATTCAGGCGTGCCGGTGATGACGAAACAGCCGACCTGCGGGTCCTGGTCCAGCACTTCCAGACGGCTGATCAACTCCGTCATCAGCGCCGAACTCAACGCATTCTTGACCTGGGGGCGATTAAGCCTGACCAGTACCACTCGACCATGACGTTCTATTAATACATTCATAAAAACCTCTGCTGATTAATGTTGTGCCTCAATGCCGCCGTTTCAGGAATCCCAGATCGCGCCATAAGCCGGTATGCCACGGGCTTCCATTTCATGCACCACGCGCTCGGTCAACGCCTGGTTGGCGATACAGATCACCGCTTCTGCACCGAAGGTTTGCACCGCGCCGTAGGCCAATTGCACCAAGTCCGGTTTACCACGCTCATCGGTGTCCCAGATCAATGCCCCGGGCTGAGCACGCAGGATTTCGTCCACCAGTTCATCGCCATAGGTTTTGCGCGGGCTGCGGGTAGACCAGATCAACTGGATCGGCACTTGGGCGGCCAGCAAATGCGGCATGACCGGGCCGATCCCACTGCCGGTGGCGATATACACCACTGACTTGAACAGTGTTTCCACATTAGCCACGCCCGCCGTGGTGATGCCTTTGACCCACACGTGGCTGGGCAGGTCTTCGATGAAGCGCCCAGTCCAATCGCCCGCACGCGATATGATCAGGCGAAACCCCGCCGCCTCTGGTGCAGGAATATTGGCAAACGAATGCCACTCCAGCAGAGGGTTGCGGCTGATCGCAGTGGATGAACCGGCGAACGGCGTGGTGTGCTTGAAGCGCGTAATCACCGCATGCCCGGAAGGCCGTGTGTGTTCAACGGCGACCTTGCGCAGACGCAACCATGGCAGGGCAATGCTCAACGTCAGCAGCACCAGCATCCAGAATGATCCACTGTGTAATAAGCTGGTCGAAGACTCGCTGGACGCCAGTAAAGTCAACGCCCAGAACAGTAGCAGCGCGCTCCAGCCGGCAAACCGATGGACCCGCTCGAAGCCATTATGGAATCGGCTGCGAATCCACGGCTGCGCCATGCTCACCATCAACAGCAACAGCCCGAGCAACACACCCGTGAGCCACAACCAGGCTGACGACACGCTATCGGGCTGGCGCAGATAGCGTGCAACCTGAACGCCGACCATCGCTATAAACCACGCGGTCGCCGCCAGGGCCGCGCCACTGTGCAGCCCGCCGAAGTGGTAAACCTTGGCCGCGCTGCGCCGCACACGCAACGGCCAGGTGACTGGCACACGGGTTGCCAGCCAGAACAGTGCATTGATCAGGTAATGCTGACGAATCAGGATGGCCAGCGACAGGTTGATCAGCACCATGTCCGAAAGCCTTTCAACCGTAATGGCAGCAAAATCGACCGCCAACAGTACAAACACGGCATTAACCAACAACACCAGTGCCACCAGGCGGTTGTAGTAGGAAAACACCGGCAGTGCAGTCCAGCGACGCCACAACGCCGGTTTGGGTGGCACAACGGCACGGGTCAGTGCATCAAGCATGGCGAGCCACCTCGGCCGCGAATGCCTGTTGCAGCAGCAAGGCCTTGTCGATTTTGCCCCTGGCGGTCAGCGGAAAAGCCTCCACCGCGTAGATGGATGTCGGCACGCAGTAGTAGGCCAGGCGCTCCTGGCAGCGGGCTCGGCACGACTCGACGTCGGCACTGACGGGCGAGACGAAAGCCACCAGGTTACGGCTGTCCAGCTTCAAAGTGACCGCCCGCATGCAGCCATCGCCCGCCTCCAGGGCCGTAGACACAGCGTCCAGTTCCACACGAAAGCCACGCACCTTCACCTGATCATCGACGCGCCCCAAGTGTTCCAGTTGACCGTCTGCCGTCCAGCGCCCCAGGTCCCGCGTGCGAAACATCATTGCGTCACCGCCCATAAAAGGGTCCGGGCGATAGCGCTCCTGGGTCAGCTCGGTATTGTTCAAGTAACCGGCCGTTACCCCGACGCCGCCGGCCCACATTTCACCGATCTCACCCAGTTCACAGGCGCGACCGTGTTCGTCGAGGACATACACGGTGTTATTCGGAGTCGGTTTGCCGATGGTCAACAACGTGCCGGGCACATGCCGGTGCAACGTGTTGACGATGGTGGTTTCGGTAGGCCCGCAGCCGTTGTAGAACGTGCAATGTTCGGCCCAACGCTCGGCCAGCGCTTGAGAACAGGGCTCACCTGCCACCGCAACCACCTTCAGGTCAGGACACTGCGCCGGGTCAAGGTTCGCCAGTATCGAGGGGGTGGCGATCAGCACGTGGCATTGCGCAGCGGTTTGCGCAATGTCTTTATCACGAATCAGCAAGGTCGCCCCATGGGCCAAGCAACCGAGGATTTCCCAGGCGGCCATATCAAAGCCGATATTGAGGATTTGCCCCACGTTACGACCCGGCGCCATGCCCATCTGCCCCGGCTGCGTGAGCAAGATGTTGCACACGTTGCGGTGGCTGACACACACACCGTTGGGCCGCCCGGTCGTGCCAGAGGTGAACAGCACGAAACACAGGTCATCGGTGTCGGCAGCGGCGAACACCTGAGTGTTGTCCTCGGCGACCCAGGGCTCTTCGGCCAGGAACGTGTCCAGGCATACACTGCGCCGCGTCGCATCGGCCGGCAGGCGATCGGCCAGGTTCGACAAGGTCATAATCACCGGACTGGTCAACGACTCCAGCACCATGCCCAATTGCAGCGTCGGCACGATTCTGGCGTCTTGAGGCACATACGCAGCGCCCACCTTCAACACCGCCAGAAGCCCTACCAGCATGGGAATCGAACGCTCGACAAACAGCCCCACGGTGTCGCCGCGCTTCACGCCCAGATCAATCAGGCGCACGGCCAATCGATTGGCTTGACGGTTGAGTTGTTCATAACTGATACGCTGTCCCGCCCACACCGCCGCAATCGCTTGTGGCGTCAACGCCGCTTGCACCTCGATGGCCTGGTGTACGCGGTCGTGGCCCGGCTTGGCCGATGGCCCGCCCCCCCATTGTTCAAACACGATCCGCTGCGCGGCAGGTAAGTGAGCCAGCGCGGGGCGGCGATAAAACTGTTTATCGGTCGGAGAAATGGTCATGCCTGCACCCTCATCAATTAACCGCAGAAATTGTTCGCGGTTGTTACGAGGGTTGATTGAGGTGTGGGAGCGGTATTACAGGCCCGAGTGCATTGCAGATATCCCCTACAAAAGAGCGCAATCTTCCTATAGTTATTGATGGAATAACCTACGTCGGCCGGCGTCTTCCTCTGCACAATTGACCAGAACCCACGCCCATGCACGAACTCGACGAACCGTTACGTGAACTCATCCCCAGGCTGCGACGTTTTGCCGTGTCCCTGACGCGTAACGCCAGCAGCGCCGACGACCTGGTGCAGTCCACGCTCGAGCGGGCGATCATCAGCTGGGCCGACAAACGCCTGGAAGGCGACCTGCGCGCCTGGCTGTTCTCGATCCTCTACCGCCAGTTCCTCGACGCCCACCGGCGCAGCCGCCGTTATGCACGCATGCTCGAATTCTTCACCGGCCGTGACGATGCACAACCCTCGGTGGAGCGCACAGTGATGGCCCAATCGACCCTGCACGCCTTCGACCAACTCAACACCGAGCAACGTGCACTGCTGCTGTGGGTGTCGGTCGAAGGGCTAAGTTACAAGGAAGTCGCCGAGATCCTGGCGGTACCGGTAGGCACCGTGATGTCGCGCCTGTCCCGTGCGCGCCAGGCCTTGCGTCAACTCAGCGAAGGCGAAATTACCAGCCCTGCCCTGCGGATACTCAAATGATCAGCCTGCCCCCCAGCGAACACGATTTGCATGCCTACGTCGATCACCAACTGCCCGAGAGCGACCGCCGTGTGCTTGAAACCTGGTTGGCTGCCCACCCTGAAAGGGCCGCCCAGGTACATGCCTGGCAACAGGATGCACAAGCCCTGCGCGCCGCCTTGAGCGGAACCTTGCAGCAACCGGCCAACCCCGACCTCGACCCGGCACTGATTCGCCAACGCATTCGGCATCAATCGCGCCGCCACCTGGCCAGCGCCGCCGTGCTGCTGATCGCAGTCTGCCTCGGCGGGCTTGGCGGTTGGCACGCGCGCGAAGCGACCCAACCATCGATGTTGCCGATGGCCGACGCCATGCAGGCGTTTCGCCTGTTTGCCCAGGACGGCATCATGCCCGCCGACTTCAGCACCGAAGGTGGCGGCACTATGCAAGCCTGGCTGGATCGCTATTTCAACCAGGCCCATCGCCTGCCCGATTTGAGCCAGGCCGGTTTCAAGCCCGTGAGCGGGCGCCTGCTCACCACTGAGCAAGGTGCGGCGGCGATGGTGTTGTACGAGGATCAGCAAGGCCATCGCATCAGCTTTTACATCCGCCCACCGGGACCGGAAAACGGCTTTTTGCCGCGCGGCAGCCGCAGCGAAGATGGGTTGCAGGCCGATTACTGGTCCGGTGGCGGGTACAACTATGCGATGGTCAGCCCGGTGGATCAGGCGGCTACGCACTTGCTCAAGTTCTAGAGGATCAAGACCGGCTTTTGTGGGAGCGGGCAAGCCCCCACATTTTGACCGCGTGGACCTTCAACGGACGCGGCGTTAAAAGCCCACATCCAGCACCACATTATCAATGTAGGTGCCGCCCGGCGGCGTGGCTTGGTCAGTGTAGATCTTGGCGTTGTAGTTGAACACTTGGCTGCCGGTGCCCAGGCCGTTGCCGGGGTTGATCTCGGCCGAGGAACTGGCCCGCCGTGCTGCGCCCACACTGCCCCAGCGTGTGGTGCCGGCACTCATGAAGATGTCGTAGGCCAGGAAGTTACCGCCGGAAATCATCCGCCGCCGTCCGCCCACGCTCACCGGGTTCTGCCCATCACTGAGGCCGACGGTGTAGGCACTGCCCTTGGTGCAGGCCACACTGGCCTGGCCGTTGACGGTGGCGAAGGCGCTGACCACCGGCGCACTGCCGAACGCAATCGGCGGCGTGGTGATCTGGCAGTCGTTGACCACCGTCATGCTGACGTTCAAGGTCGTGGTGCCGTTGTTGATCTCACGGCCCAGACAGGCCCCAGCAATACCAATGCCCGAGCAATAGTTCCAGTTCCAGAAAATACTCAGGGTTTCGCTGTACACCCCCGACGCCACGTTGCTGCCAAGGGTGGTGGCGAAGTACAGCGGCACGACTTTGGTGCCCGGCCCGAACACCAGGCCAAGGGAGGCGGCAATGCCGCCACTGCCGCCAAAATCGAACGCGGTGCCGCGTGTCATCGGGAACGCCGTGGTGTTGTTGGCATAGATCGTATAGTTGATGACATCACCGGTCGGCCCCACCAGGCCACCTTGGGGCGAACCACTGACGGTCGCGTAAAAATGGTCATTGGAGGCCAACACCGACAATAGCGCCGGCGTGCAGCTGAAGCCGGCATTGGTGGTCGAACTGGGCTGAGAGGTGGTGCGCACGGTCATCGAACTCACCGTCGTGCCAAAGCTGGCCGGTACGCTGGCCACCACCGAGCACACGGCCTGCACCTGCGCCGACACGCCCAGGCTTGCCAGCAACAGGCACCGCAACAGCCATTCCTTGACCCGCACACGCACACTCCTTATGTCATTGGCACACCAGTGGCCCGATCAGTGGCACCTGGGCCTGGGTGGTATCCAGCTCGAACATTGCCTGGCAGGTCTGGCCGTTACCCAAGGTGACTTGCAAGGTGTTATGGGCGGCCAGGTTCTCCAGGTACACCAGGCCGTCCCACCCCACCACCGCCTGCGCGCCGCTTTGCTCGTGTCGCACCTGGCTGCCCAGTGGCAAGTCCTGGTGCTGGGCGTCGACCAAGGTGATGCTCGCCGCAATCACCTGGCGCACCGGGAATTCCAGCAAGTAGCCACTGCCACGGCGCACGGCCACCCGTTGCTCGACGTTGGGCACCTGCACGTTCGATGGCAGGTTCAGTGGGTCGATCTCATATTTGGCGCGGTAGTAAGCACTGGTCCACGGCACCAGCAAGTGCCCGTTGCGGTCGGTTTCGCCCACCACCTGGTTCTCGTAGCGCACCGGTACACCACTGACCCCATCGGTGCTTACCACCACAAACGCATCGTTGACGCGGTTGGCGGCAAACATTTGATTGTCCATCCACACCAACGAACCACTGGCGTCCGCCCACCGAGTTTCCGCGTCGCTGCTGCCGTACACGCCGGCCTGCAACTGCACCGACTGCAGGCGCCAGGTCAGGTCAGCCTGGCGATAAGCCGGCCCATCACCGCTGGCGTAACCCAGGTTGAAGCCCACGCCGCCTTCAGCCGGCACTGCTCGGCTGTAGTTGACGCGCTGCTGGCTCGCGCCGGTTTTACTGCGCTCGGTGCCCACGCTGAGGCTGCCGTAGACGTCGAACGGCACCACCACCTGCGCCTGCACCGCCCAGCTGCTATCACCCACTTCATGGTTGGCCGACAGGTAAAAACTGCTGTTGCGCCACAACGGCTTGCTCCAGGTCAGGTTCACCAGGCGGGTGCGCGAATCATCCGCCGCCTGCACATCGAAATAGCCGACGCCCAGGCTGCCAAAATTGTTCAGGTTCAGGCTCAAGGTCGCCTGCTGGCTGCGCTTGCTGAGGCTGGCGTAAGGCGTGTCGATCAGGCTCAAGTCGGCGTATTGCTCACGGCGCTCGACCCGTTGATACGAGAGGCTGTAGCGCTGGTTGCTGTATTGGTAGCCCAGGCTCAGTTGCTGGCCGGTCCTGCCGTCGTACTGGCTTTGACTGACGGCGGTATTGAGCACGCCGAAGTTACCGACCCGCAGGTTGCCGCCGACACCGCCCAGGGACAGGTCACTGGAGGCTTCGGCATGGCTTTCGAGGGTAAATGCATCCGAGATGCCGTAGCGAAAGGTGCCGCTGGCCACGCCAGGGCCATAGCCAAAGTCCCGTATGGTGTAGTCGCGGCGCAAATTACCCGCCGCCACCGAGAAGTCCGACAAGCCCTTTTGCAGCAAGGTACTGGTGACATAGAACGGCACCGTGGTCGACACCTGCCGGCCCAGCGCATCGGTGGTGACCACCACCGCCTCGCCGGCGCCGTTGATAAACGGCACGTTGGTGAGGGTGTACGGCCCCGGCTGCAGATCAGCACTGCTGGATTTATAGCCATTGATAAACAGGTCCACCGAAGACGGCACCGCCGCCTCCCCGGCAAACTGCGGCAGCGGGTAGGTGACCAGGTCCGGGCGCACGCCAAAGTCCCGCGACAGCTGCACACCGCCCAGGCGCACCGAGGTGCTCCAGGGCAAGGCGCCGCTGATCACATCGCCGGCTTCATAGGTCAACAGGCGCTCATCGTCGGAGAACCGCCAGGTGGTGTCATAGCGCCGATAGCCGTTGTCGAGCGAGCTGCCAGCGGTTTCCCGGCCAATGGTGGTGCGGTATTGGCCGGTGTTGGACAACGTGCCCCAGGTATCGAATAGCCGCACTTCGTTGAAGATACCGAGGTAGGTGCCCGCATCGTCCGTGTTGTTCAGGTAGGCGTCATAGTTGAGCAACGCGCCGAAGCTGGTCAGCGCCTGGGTGCGTGGGTAGTTGTTGCGGCTGCCGATAAATTGCTCCGGCAGCCAGGCCGGCGGCACGCTCAGTACCAGGCGCTGGCCCTGGCTGTCGTAATCGGTGTGCAGGCCAGGAAAGCTTTCCAGCGCGACTTCGCCAGGCACGGCACCAGGCAGCTTCACACCGACTTCCTGCAACACCGACGCAGGCAAAAACAACTGCCCGGCACGCTGATTGACGGCGACCACACGGCCGGTGTCCATCTGGTTGACCACCAGTTCCAGGAACAACTGCGCATCGGCAACAGCCTCCATACTGCTGGGCGGGGGCGGCAACGGCGCAGCGAAGCCCGGCGGCGCCAGCACCCAGCCAGACAAGCCGCCCACCACCCACACCGATCGCCATAGACATCGAGCCCGATCCTGGCTCACCAAGGCTTTGTGCCCATCAATGGACATCTCCATCCGTTGTTAACACCAGGGCCTACTCCATGCCCTGCCACACTGAGTTAGCGTCCTGGCACGAGATTCTCCACTTGCGTTGCCCCATTGATGCGCACCTGCAGCGGCTGATCGGCCGGCAAACCATCCGGCACCGGCCAGCGCATGGTCGCGCCCGGCAGCACATAGCCCATCAAGCCCTCTACCAAGGGCCGCGGCTGGCCGCCCTGCTTGAAGGTGGCATCGGTGAGGCGCGCATGCACGGCGCCCTGGTTGCGCATCTCGACGTAGTTGCGCCCGCCCACGGTGACTTTTTTCCAGCTTAAATCCGGCTTGCCGGCGGTTTTCGGGTCACGGTCACGGGTGCCGTCGACCTTGCTCCACAGGCCTGGACCGTAGGCAAACAATGGCACCGAATAACGCATCTGGAAGCGGATAGCAGCGGCGGTCTTGCCATCCGCCGGAGCCGGCGGTGGTGTGGCCGAAGGGATCTCATCGATGATGATGCGATAGGCCAGCTCCTGGCCGGGCGGCACTTCTTTGGTTCGAGTCAGGCGCACCAATTGCTTTTGCCCAGGCTCGATTTTCGCCACCGGCGGGCTGCCAATCACATCGCGCTGGTTCTGGTATTGCTCGTCAAAACCGCTCTGGGTCCAGGCAAACACGCGGATCTGCAGGTTGGCGGTCTCGGTGCCGCGGTTCTCCAGCCACAGCGCGCTGGCCTGTTGATCGGCTTCCAGCACCGGGTCAATCGGCCAGATCAGCACCGAGCTGGCCGCCTGGGCCTGCCCCGCCGCCAACATCAACAACCCGCTCAAACCCGCTGCCCACCCGTGCCGGGAAGCTGCACACATAGATCTCACTCCTTATACCGATCGCCTTACCACGACAGCTGCACCTGCAACGTGTCGCTGTACGTCCCCCCAGGCTGGTTACCCGGTAATTGCACTCGCCCATAAATCGGCAAGGTGATGTTGTTGGCGTCGCTGTAGGCCACGCTCACGCTTTGGCTGATCCCCAGGCTCTGGCTGAACGCCGCGTCCCGAAACAACTGATAAACCACCTGGGCGGTGCCGCTATTGAGCTGCATCCGCCGTCCGCTGTTGTTATGCAACCCGCCATCGACACTCATGCTCAGCGCCACCCCCGGCGTGCATTGCAGGGTCACGCCGCCCGTCAGCGCGACAGACGCCGTGCTGGTGGCCAACGCCGAATAGGTGCCGAACGCCAGGCTGCCGTAATTGGTACCGCCGCCGACCACCAGGCAACCTGGCGTGATCGTCGCGCTGACCTGGAACGACTGGCTGGTCACCGCCAACAGCGACAGCGGCATTCCCCAGCCGATGCACACCGCCAACGCCGCACACCCTGCCCGGCCCATGGCACTTAGAACGTCAGGGTCACGTTAACCGTGTCGGTGTAAGTACCGGCCGGTAAGCCCGCCTTGCCATTGGCCTTGCCGTAGATATTCACGGCCTGGGCCACGCCAGTGCTCGGCGCCAGGTTGATCACCCCGCCGATGGCCAGCAGCGTCGAGTGGCCGCTGTCGGTGTAGAGGTCATACGGCACGTAATTGGCCACCCCGTCATACAGCGCGCGACCACCGCCCACGGACTGGCCGTCGTGGGCACCGGCAGACACCGTCAACGTCGGTGAAGTACCCGCCGAACACAGGATCGACAACGCCCCGCCACCGCCGCCCAGCACCTGGCCGTCGGCTTCGGTGAACAGGCTGTTGGCGGTACCGAAGTTCAAGTTACCGAAGCTCATCCCGCCGGTGGCTGCGGCGCCGTTGACCTGGCAACTGCTGGTGAGCACCAGGGTGGCGCTGACCGTACCGGCCACCGTCGCCGCCTGTGCGCCCGACACCCACGCCAACGCCATCAATGGAAAAACCGCCTTTGCTATAAGTGCATGCATGATGTCCATCCTCATCGTTTACCAATCCAGAGTCACCGTCAGGGTGTCTGTGTAGATGCCGGCCGGTAAGGCCCTGGTATTCGCCACCACCGAGCCGAATACCGGGATCGGTACTTGTGTGCCCTTGGTCACGACGAAATTGCGTTGCTCGCCAATGCTGTAGCTGCGCCGGCCGAGCGAGTCAGCCGACAGTTGATAGGGAATGGTCTGGCGCCCGTTACTCAGGCGCCTTGTGGTGCCATCACCATGGGCGCCGCCGTCGATGGTCACGGTGAAGCTGCTGACCACCGAGGGGTTGCAGGACACCGACAGCGGCGCCTTGCTGCCATCGGTAACACCCGCACCCAACGGGTGGCTCCATGTAGGCCCCTGGGTGCCGAAATCCAGTAGCGCACTACCGCCGGCGGGGCTCACCGGCGCGCTCTCGATGTCTTTGCTCACCTGGCAACTGGCGGTGATGACCAGCCGAGCGTGGATCTGCCCGGCGACCGCCGCTTGGGCGTCATCGGCCAGCAGCAACAGGCCGCCCATGGCCGCCAGGGCCAAGCTGCGGCTTACCATGTGACGGTGACCTTGAGCAGGTCGGTGTAGCGACCGACCGCCGGGATGTCCTTGAGTGGCTCAATGCGCCCATACAGCGGCAGGTCGACACTGCCGGAGTCGGGCACACGCCCGCTCAGCGGTTCATTGACCGGCAAAGCGATACGCCGCGCGGCATCGGCATAGATACGATAGGGAATCGGTTTGCTCGAGGGCGTCGCAGCACTCAGGTAGCGCACTTCGCCGCTGCCGCCATGCAGGCCGCCGTCAACGCGCAGTTGGTAAGGGGTGTCGGGGTTGCACTCCAGGCGCGGTTGGCGCTGGCTGATAAGCGCCGCACTCAGAGGCCCGGCAGGGTCATCCAGACGCGGGCCGCTGCCAAAATCCAACACGCCAAGTTGCTCGATGCCCGCACTGCGGGTGGTGCCCACCAACTGGCAGCCCCGTTGCACGTCGATGCGCACCTCCACCTGGAGTTGCGCAGCGTAAACCGTGCTGCAGAGCATCGTGCCCATGACTGCCAAAACGCCTCGTCCCTTCACGGCCCCAAATCCTTGTACAGGGGTGATTGCTCTGTAAGAGGTTAGCCTCAAAGGGCGAAACTGCCAGTCTGGGCCGGGTGGCGGGCGTTACATGCCTTTTCGAGATAGCGGGGGGCGCCGTTCTGTATTGGTCAAATCGACGCGAGCGCCCTAAAGTGGGCAACCACCGACATACAGAGTGACGTGCATTGGTTGTGTTTTCCCTGATTCAGCGTCTGCTGGGTAAAAAAACCGCGCTGACAGGCGCCTCGCCTATCCCGGCGTTCTTTGAAAACAAGGCCCGAGACCAGGGCTATACCCTCAGCGCCGGCCAAACCCAGGCGATTACCGCCCTCGCCCGCGAAACCCGGCACCTGCTCGCCGGCCAGCCGACGCGCAGCCTGTACCTGCACGGCTCGGTGGGGCGTGGCAAAAGCTGGCTGCTCGATGGGTTTTTCCAGGCGCTGCCGATTGCACAAAAGCAACGCGTGCACTTCCATGCATTTTTCACCCGCCTGCACCAAGGCATGTTCCAGCACCGCGAACAGGACGACGCCCTGGGCGTGACGTTGGACAAGCTGCTGGCCGATTGCCGGGTGCTGTGTTTCGACGAATTCCACGTCCACGATATCGGCGATGCCATGCTCATCAGCCGCCTGTTCCAGGCCTTGTTCCAGCGTGGCGTGCTGGTGCTGGTGACCTCAAACTACGCCCCCGACGGCCTGCTGCCCAACCCGCTGTACCACCAGCGCTTCAAGCCGGTGATCGACTTGATCGCCACGCGCATGCAGGTGCTGGAAGTCAGCTCGCCCGAGGATTTTCGCAGCTTGCCCCAGGCCCATGCCGAACAGCGTTTCACCGGCGGCCAGTATGTATGGCCCGGTAGCGCCGCCCAGCGCGAAGTCCTCGGGCTGCCCGCCACACCTGGCGCGGCGCAAACCCTGAAGGTCGGCAACCGCCGATTGCTCTGCCGCAGCCATCAGGCGCGCAGCATCGTGTTCACCTTCAACGACCTGTGTGAACAGCTCACCGCCGTGATGGATTACCTGTTGCTGTGCGAGGATTTCGACCACTGGGTCATCGACGGCCTGCCCTCCCTGGCTGACTGCCCGATCGCCGTGCAACAGCGTTTTATCAACCTGGTGGACGTGCTCTACGACCAGGACAAACGCCTGACCCTGATCGGCCAGCAACCCCTGGCGCGTGCCCTGGAAGGCCAGGCCATCGACCTCGCCCGCACCGCCAGCCGGCTGAACCAATTACACACGGTGTGCCCGCAACCCGCGCCCGACCCGGTATCATGAGCGCCTATCACGCCCACCTTGCCGAGTGACCGCGCCGTTCATGAATACCCTCGCCCAACTCAAGGCTGGCCAATTGGCCGGTATCAAACGCCTGGACCTGTCTTGCGGGCTGACCGAATTTCCGCCGGAAATCTTCGAGCTGGCCGACAGCCTGGAAATCCTCAACCTCACCGGCAACGCCCTGAGCAGCCTGCCCGACGACCTGTATCGGCTGGCGCACCTGCGCGTGCTGTTCTGCTCGGATAACGCCTTCACTGAGCTGCCCGCCTGCCTGGGCCAGTGCGCCAACCTGAGCATGATCGGCTTTAAAGCCAACCAGATCAGCCACGTACCCGCCGCCGCGCTGCCACCACAGTTACGCTGGCTGATCCTCACCGACAACTGCATCAGCCAGTTACCCGGCGAGCTGGGCGAGCGCCCACTCCTGCAAAAGCTGATGCTGGCCGGCAACCACCTGACGGACCTGCCGCATAGTCTGCTCAACTGCAAAAACCTCGAGCTGCTGCGTATCGCCTCCAACCGCTTCACCCAACTGCCGCCATGGCTGCTGACGCTGCCGAGCCTGACCTGGCTGGCCTATGCCGGTAACCCGGTGGAAATCGCCGTTGAAGTGGCGAGCGATGATGCAACGCCGAATATCCCTTGGGCTGAACTGGAACTGGGCGAGGTGTTGGGCGAAGGCGCTTCGGGGATCATCCGCAAGGCGTTGTGGAAGCCGCCAGCGTTGCCGGTCGCGGTCAAACTCTACAAAGGCACGATCACCAGCGACGGCTCGCCGCTGCATGAAATGCAGGCCTTCATCGCCGCCGGGCTGCACCCGAATCTGATCAAGGTGGAGGGGCGCGTGGTCGGCCACCCGGAGGACCAGGCAGCCCTGGTGATGGACCTGATCGACCCGAGTTACCGCAACCTCGCGGCCTTGCCGAGCCTGGCGTCATGCACCCGCGATATCTACGCACCGGGTACGCGCTTCAGTGCCGAAGTGGCTTTGCGCATGGCACGCGGCATCGCCTCGGTGGCGGCGCATCTGCACCGACATGGCATTACCCATGGCGACCTGTACGGCCACAATATTCTGTGGAACGCCGCGGGTGATTGTTTGCTTGGGGATTTTGGCGCGGCGTCGTTCCATGTCACGGCAGACACGCAGGAAACCAGGGCGTTGCAACGCATTGAAGTGCGTGCATTCGGGGTGTTGCTGGGGGAGTTGTTGGAGCGGGTAGAAGAAGGCTTCAATAATGAAGCACTGGTGGCGCTGCAACAAAGCTGCTGCCAGCCCGATGTATTGGCGCGCCCGAGCTTCGAAGAAATCGAAGCATTGCTGCACGCTCTGCCACACCACTAAACCAATGTGGGAGCTGGCTTGCCTGCGATAGCGGTGGATCAGTCACTGAGTAGGTGAATGTTCCACCGCTATCGCAGGCAAGCCAGCGCCCACATTTTTTGCCGGCATTTATTCAGCGATAAATCAGCCAGCCAACCCTACGAACATATCCTGCACGTCATCATGGTTGTCCAAGCCTTCCAGGAAGGCTTCGACTTCAGCCATCTGCTCATCGGTCAAACCGCTGACCGGGTTCTTCGAGATGTAGCCCAGCTTGGCCGACAACACGGTGAAACCCTGCTCTGGCAGTGCTTTTTGCACCGCATCAAGATCGGTGGTTTCGGTGATGAACAAGGTGCTGCCTTCTTCTTCGCCGTCTTCAAAATCCTGTGCGCCGGCTTCAATGGCGGCCATTTCCGGGTCGGCGTCCGGGCTGTCCGGCGCGGCTTCGATCAGGCCGACGTGGTTGAAGTCCCACGCCACGGAACCGGAAGCGCCCAGTTGGCCCTTACGGAAGGCCACGCGGATTTCTGCCACGGTACGGTTGATGTTGTCGGTCACGCATTCAACGATCAGCGGCACCTGGTGCGGGGCAAAACCTTCGTAGGTCACGCGGTGGTACTGCACGGTTTCGCCGAGCAGACCGGCGCCCTTCTTGATCGCGCGTTCCAGGGTCTCCTTGGGCATCGAGGCTTTTTTGGCCTGTTCTACCACCAAACGCAGGTGGGCGTTGGTCGCGGTATCGGCGCCGTTGCGGGCGGCGATGGTGATTTCTTTCACCAGCTTGCCGAAGATCTTGCCCTTGGCATTGGATGCCGCTTCTTTATGTTTGACTTTCCACTGTGCGCCCATGACTCACTCTCTTTTCGTCCATCGCGCCGAAACGTCTACTGGCCGGCGCTTTGGGGGCAGAGTTTATAGCGCAAAAACACTCTAATCCACCAAAAAACCGGCCAAGTGCCTCAGGTGCGCAAGGGTTTGATCGTGACGTTGCGGTCGGGCACAAAGTCGCCAACCTGCGCCAGCGCGGCGGGCCTGGCGTTCCAGTAAGGCATCAGCACCAGTGAAGAAAACAACGCCGCGCCGGCAAATACGATAAACACCGTGACCGTATCGAAGTAGCCCGGCAGCAGGCCGCCAAGGATCGCCCCCACCGAACCGCATCCGTTCACAAAGCCTGCGGCCGTGGCGCCGGCCTTGGCGGTGCCGAAGTCGATGGCCGCCGTGCTGCTGATCATCGAGTCAGGCCCATACAGCGTCAGGCCCATCACAAACAGCAGGGCCATCACCAGCATCACGCTACCGGTGTGCAGCGCGCCCATGAACAACGCCAGGGCCACGGTCAGCGCCAGCAGGCTGAGCACACAGGCCGGCATGCGCCGGGCGCCGAAGAGTTTGTCGGACGCCAGCCCGATCATGATCGGCCCCAGCAACCCGGCCAACTCGAACGCCGTGGGCACGATGGCCGCACCCACCTTGCCCACCGAGGGCATTTGCTCATAAACGATCACCGGCCCCCACAACAGGATCGCGTAACGCGCCGGTTTCAACAGAAAGTACGCCAGGCCCAAGACCAGCACCGTACGGTTACGCAGGATCGCGCGCAGCGGTTCCAGCACGCTGACGCGCTGTGTGTCGGCCGCCACGACCGGCTCCGGCTCAACAGCCGGCAAGCCGACATCCTGCGGTGTATTGCGCTGGAAGATAAAGAACAGCACAGCCACCACCGCCACCACCGCCGCGCTGGAAATAAACGCCGCATGCCACGTGCCGATCAGCGTGTACGCCCACCAGCCGGCAAAGGGCGATGCCACCAGGCCACCAAAGGCGTAGCACGAACTCCACAACCCCAACACCCGCCCGCGTTGCTGCGCCGGGAAGAAACTGCCGAGGTTTTTGCACAGCCCCGACCAGCCGGTGGACTGCGCCAGCCCCTGGATCAACATGCAACTGATAAAAATCGGCAAGGTGGCAAAGGTGCCCATCACCAACGCCGCTGCGGCAGAAATCAACAATCCGCCCAGTACCACCACCCGTGGCCCGAAGCGGTCCGCCAGCATGCCCCAGGTGAATTGCCCCACGGCATAGGCCGCCAGGTACAGGCCATCAAGGTTGGCCATCATCATTTTGTCGAGGGGGAAACTGGGGTCATCGACGATGCCCAGCTTGGCCACCGAAAACGCTTTGCGAGTGAAATAGAACGCGGCGTACGCCAGCCAGGTGATGGCGAAAATCTGCACGCGCCAACGCTTGATGCTACCCGTTTGGATATTCATTGTGGTTCTGACCTCAGGTGAGTGTGCCGGCAGGATCTAGAAGCAAATGCCTGTTGTTTTTATGGTTGAGCACTGCAATGCCAAGCCCTGGAGGGCGCGGCATTGGTCAGATGGGTCCGGTTTTCCAGAACCCATGGACGCCGCGGTTGTAGGACTCAGCCGTCGGCGGTTGGCGTATCAAAGCAATGGCTGACTAATAGGTAAAATCGATTTATCGTATTTCACCTATAAGCTCAGCTTGTAAGAGGATCTGCGATGTCGGTTTCCCACGCCCAGCTCAAAGCCTTCCACGCCGTGGCCGTACACGGCAGTTTCACTCAGGCCGCTGAACGCCTGTTCCTGACGCAACCGGCGATTTCCGACCAGGTGCGCAAGCTCGAAGAACGCTTCGGCGTGCTGCTGTTTCACCGCAACAAACGCGCCGTGCGCCTCACCGACCTGGGCGAGCGTCTGCTCGGCATCACCCAGCGCCTGTTTGTGATCGAGGCCGAAGCCGAAGAGCTGTTGCAAGACTCCCGCGCCCTGCTCACCGGCACCCTCACCCTGGCCGTGGACGCGCCCGTGCACGTGTTGCCGCAGATCGCACGCTTCTGCCAGTTGTATCCGGGGATCAGCGTGAAGATCGAAACCGGCAACACGGATGAGTCGCTGTTTCGCCTGTACAACTACCAGGCCGACCTGGCCCTGCTGGGGCGCGATGTCGACGATGAACGCCTGCTGTCGTTGCCGCTGCCCGATGAGCAGCTACTCGCCTTTGTCGCGCGCAACCACCCGTGGGCCGGGCGTGAATCCATCTGCCTCGCCGACCTGGATGACACGCCGCTGGTACTGCGGGAAATCGGCTCGGTCACCCGTCAGACCCTGGAGCAGGAAATGCGTCAGGCCGGGCTGCGCATCCGCCCGGCGATCCAGGTGGAAGGCCGCGAAGCCGCGCGGGAGGCGGTGGTGGTGGGGATTGGTGTGGGCGTGGTGTCGGCAGCGGAACTCGGCGCCGACTCGCGGGTGTATGCCCTGCCGATCCGCGATTGCAGCCAGCGCATGAAGGAAACGCTGGTGTGCCTCAAGGAGCAGAGTTCGCGGCGGGTGGTGGCGACGTTTCTCGATATTGTGCGGGACAGTTTGCGCTGAGTTTTAGGGCCTCATCGCGGGCAAGCCCGGCTCCCACAGTTGACCGAGTAGTACCTGAGTAACCGGACCAATGTGGGAGCCGGGCTTGCCCGCGATGGCCTCGACTCGGTCTTCAACTCAAGACGCCAACTCAAAGAACGCCTGAATCAGCCGCAACGAGCGGCGCCGCTCCATACAGCCGAGCATATGCCGGTTCAACAACCCATCGCCCTGAATCGTCACGGCCTGCACACGCGGGTCCTGGCTGACTTCCATTGACGACACCACGCCTACGCCCAACTCGGCCGCCACGGCTTCGGTCACCGCCTCGCGGCTGTCCAGTTCCAGCAGCACCTTGGGCTGCACACCCGCAGCTCCACACGCATCATCGAAGGTTCGCCGCGTGATGGAGCTGGGCTCGCGCAATACCATGATCACCTCGTTGAGCTGTTCCAGGCGAATGCCCTTGGGCAGTGCCGCCCACGGGTGGCTGGCCGGGACAAGCGCGCAAATCCGCGACTCACTCAACGGCTGCAGGTGCAGGCCATTGCGCGGCTCCACCTCCGTCAGCACCGCCACATCCGCATGCTCGGAGAGCAGCGCCGCCAGGGTTTCCTGGGCATTGCCCAGACGCAGGTTCACGGTGATGCCGGGGTAACGGGCACGCAGGCTGGCGATCATCGGCATCACCAGATGCGGGCCGTCCGCGGCCACTTCCAGGCGTCCGCTGAGCAACTGCCGATTGGCTTCGAGCAACGCCTGGGCTTCATCTACCAGGCCGAAAATTGCCCGAGTGATCGCGGCCAGACGCGTGCCCTCCTCGGTCAATTCCACCCGCCGGGCGGTACGGCGCAACAGCGCGATCTGGTAGTGCTCTTCCAGGGCCTTGATGTGCCCGGTCACCGCCGGCTGGCTGATGAACAGCCGTGCGGCGGCACGGGTAAAGCTGCCCTCGCGGGCCACGGCATCGAATGCACGCAGTTGAAACAAATTCATAGCTATCGGCCTCACTGATAGCTCGCATAACAACAAACAATTTGATTGATGACAAGCCAAACTGCAATTTAGGCGCCGTAGCTTCACCCCCCAATGACCTTGCGAGGACTTGAGATGAGCACTGCCGCGCCGATCCTGCTAACCCCTGGCCCCTTGACCACTTCGAACCGCACCCGTCAGGCAATGATGGTGGATTGGGGGTCATGGGATGACCGCTTCAACCAACTGACCGCCAGCGTCTGCACACAATTGCTGGCGATCCTGCACGCCACCGACAGCCACCACTGCGTGCCCCTGCAAGGCAGCGGCACCTTTGCCGTCGAAGCGGCCATTGGCACCCTGGTGCCGCGCAACGGCAAGGTACTGGTGCTGATCAACGGCGCCTACGGCAAGCGCCTGGCGAAGATCTGCGAAGTGCTCGGCCGCGACTTCAGCACCTTCGAAACCGCTGAAGACGAACCCACTACCGCCGCCGACGTCGACCGCCTGCTGCACGCCGACTCGGCGATCACTCACGTCGCGTTGATCCACTGCGAAACCAGCACCGGCATTCTCAACCAGCTGCCGGACATCGCGCAGGTGGTTAAACAGCACGATAAACGCCTGATCATCGACGCCATGAGTTCCTTCGGCGCTCTGGCGATCGACGCCCGCGAAGTGCCGTTTGACGCGCTGATCGCCGCCTCGGGCAAGTGCCTGGAAGGCGTGCCGGGCATGGGCTTTGTCTTCGCCGACAAACAGGCACTGTCGGGCGCCCAAGGCAACTGCCATTCCCTGGCAATGGACTTGTTCGACCAGCACAGCTACATGGCCAAGACCGGCCAATGGCGCTTCACCCCGCCGACCCACGTGGTCGCCGCGCTGCACGAAGCCTTGCTGCAATACCAGGAAGAAGGCGGCCTGCCCGCACGCCATCAACGCTATGCCGACAACTGCCGGACGCTGCTCGACGGCATGGCCGCACTGGGCCTGCGCAGCTTCCTGCCAGCGGCCATCCAGGCGCCGATCATCGTCACCTTCCATGCGCCAAAAGACCCGCGCTACCAGTTCAAGGACTTCTACGAGCGGGTCAAGGCCAAGGGTTTCATTCTCTACCCCGGCAAATTGACCCAAGTAGAAACCTTCCGCGTCGGCTGCATCGGCCACGTTGACGCGCAGGGCATGCAGGCGGCGGTCGAGGCGATCGGCCAGGTGCTGCAAGAAATGGAAGTGCTGGACATCTGATTGCCCCCATTACCCACAGGATTTGAACCATGAACTATCAAAACCCCAACACCCTCCAGGCCGTGATCCTCGACTGGGCCGGCACCGTGGTCGACTTCGGCTCTTTCGCGCCCACGCAGATCTTTGTCGAGGCGTTTGCCGAGTTCGACGTGCAAGTCTCCATCGAAGAAGCCCGTGGCCCGATGGGCATGGGCAAGTGGGACCATATCCGCACGCTCTGCGACCAACCGCAGGTCGCCGAACGCTACCGCAAAGCCTTTGGCCGCACGCCGACCGATGACGACGTGACCTCGATCTACCAGCGTTTCATGCCCTTGCAGATCGAGAAAATCGCCGAGCACTCGGCCTTGATCCCCGGTGCCCTCGACACCATCGCCCGCCTGCGTGTGCAAGGCATCAAGATAGGCTCCTGCTCCGGCTACCCCAAACAGGTGATGGACAAGGTGGTCGCCCTGGCCGCCACCAACGGCTACATCGCCGACCACGTGGTCGCCACCGACGAGGTGCCCAACGGCCGCCCGTGGCCCGCCCAGGCACTGGCCAACGTGATCGCGCTGGGCATTGACGATGTGGCGGCGTGCGTGAAGGTCGACGATACCGTACCGGGCATCCTCGAAGGCCGTCGCGCCGGCATGTGGACCGTGGCACTGACCTGCTCCGGCAATGCGCTGGGCCTGACCTACGAGCAATTTCGTGATCTGGACGCCACCGCCCTGGCCAGCGAGCGCACACGCATCGAGAAGTTGTTCGAGGGTTCGCGACCGCACTACCTGATCGACACCATCAACGACCTGCCTGCGGTGATCACCGATATCAACCAGCGCCTGGCCCGCGGTGAAATGCCGCAAAGCGACTGATTGAGATCAAAACAACAGCATTTACGTCAGGCGCACCGCTCAAAACCGGCATACAGTTATAGGATTCCGTCGCGAAAGAACGGAAGTATGCCCTGATGAGTGAGGAACCAAGCGATGCCGTGGAAAAACTCCGATACCCGCTACAGCACCATGTCGATTGCGCTGCACTGGTTGATGGTGGTGCTGCTGGCGGTGGTTTACGCCTGCATTGAGTTTCGCGGGATCTTTCCCAAAGGCAGTGGCGGGCGGGCCCTGATTGTAGAAATGCACTACATGTTCGGCCTGACAGTGTTTGTGCTGGTATGGCTGCGCCTGTTTGCCCGCACCTTGGGCGTTGCACCAAAGATCGTGCCGGCACCGCCGCAATGGCAATCGGCACTGGCAACACTGATGCATCTGGCGCTGTACCTGTTCATGATCGGCATGCCGATTTTCGGCTGGCTGATCGTCAGTGCCCAGGGCCATTCCGTGATGTTTTACGGGATCGAGTTGCCGCCCTTGATTGGCGAAAACAAAGACCTGTCCAAACAGATCAAAGAATGGCACGAGCTGGGCGGCACCGTCGGTTATTGGCTGATCGGCCTGCATGCCGTGGCCGGCCTGTATCACCATTACTTCATGCGCGATAACACCGTGTTACGCATGATGCCCAAGCGCTAGCTCTCCATGCTCCGGCGGCCTTGCAGGCCGCCGGTGTGCACGAAGATCAAGCGAGTGCCGGGGGCGAAGCGTCCGGCCTCGATCTGTTGCTTCAACGCCAGCAAGGCCTTGCCAGTATAGAGCGGCTCCAACGGTAAGCCGCCTGCCTGTTCCGTCGCCTGGATAAAATCGAGCAATAACGGGTCGACCTTGGCGAAGCCGCCTCGGCTCGCGTCCAGTAATTCATAGCCGTGCTGCACGATGGCCTGCACGTTCTGGGCAACCCCGTGATCATCCGGCACCGCCAAGGCGCCGAACACCGGATGCACGCCCGCCTCTGCCAGCGCCAACCCGGCCAGTGTGGTGCCGGTGCCCGCCGCCAACCACCACGCGTCGTAATCAGCCCAGCCGAGCCTGTTCAGTTGAGCACGCACCTGCTCAACCAACACCCCGCAACCCATTGCGCCGGCCCTTCCACCGCCGCCCTCGGGCACGGGATAAAGATGGGGATACTGTTCGCGCCATGGCCGCCAGAAACCGGCGTCGTGACGCGCACGATAACCGCCGTACCCCAGCCAATGCAGGTGCATGCCGAAGGCTTTCAGATCAAGGATGGTGGGCGTGTCTTGAGGGTGGCCGCGCAACAGGCCGACGGTGGGGAAATCAAAATGTTTGCCGGCCGCCGCCAACGCGTGCAGATGGTTGGAATGAGCGCCGCCCAGGCTGATGATCCCATCGGCACCGGCCTGTTGCGCATTGGCCAGGTGCTGGGTGAGCTTGAACCACTTGTTGCCGCTGATCAGTGGATCGATGCAGTCCAGGCGCAGCACGGCCAACTCGACCCCGTTCAGCCAGTCGAGGGGCAACGGTTCAAGCGGTGCCTGGGGAAACCAGTCGAAGGGACCCATCGGGGGATATCTGAATGAAAAAGGGGCGGTAGTCTAACACCGCCCCTTGGATCGTTTTACAGCGCGGCAGCCAGACGCGAACCCTGGTTGATGGCGCGCTTGGCATCCAGTTCGGCCGCCACATCGGCGCCGCCGATCAGGTGCACATTCTGGCCGGCCGCGACCAGCCCATCCTGCAGTTCGCGCAGTGGGTCTTGCCCGGCGCAGATGACGATATTGTCCACCGCCAGCACCTGCGGCTCGCCCTCGGCGCCGATGCGGATATGCAGGCCATCGTCATCAATCTTCAGGTACTCAACGCTGTTGAGCATCTGCACCTGCTTGTTCTTCAAGCCAGTGCGGTGGATCCAGCCGGTGGTCTTGCCCAGGCCATCGCCGACCTTGGAGGTCTTGCGTTGCAGCAGGAACACTTCACGTGCCGGTGCGTGGGGTTGCGGCTTGATGCCGGCCACACCGCCACGGGCTTGCAGTTGGGTGTCGATGCCCCACTCTTTCCAGAACGCCTCGCGGTCCAGGCTGGTGGACACGCCCTCGTGCACGAGGAACTCGCAGACGTCGAAGCCGATGCCGCCGGCGCCGATCACCGCCACGCGCTTGCCCACCGGCTTGCGCTCCAGAATCACATCCAGGTAGCTCAGCACCTTGGCGTTGTCGACGCCCGGAATCGCCGGCGTGCGCGGCGCAATGCCGGTGGCCAGGATGATCTCGTCGTAATCGCCCGCCGCCAGTTGCGCCACATCCACGCGGGTGTTGAGGCACAGCTCGACGTGGGTGGTCTGCAATTTGCGCTTGAAGTAGCGCAGGGTTTCGAAGAACTCTTCTTTGCCCGGCACGCGCTTGGCGATATTGAACTGGCCGCCGATCTCGCTGGCCGAATCGAACAGGGTCACCTGGTGGCCGCGCTCAGCCGCCACGGTGGCCGCCGCCAGCCCCGCAGGCCCGGCACCGACCACCGCAATTTTCTTGATCTGCTTGACCGGCAGGTAGTTCAGCTCGGTCTCGTAGCAGGCACGCGGGTTGACCAGGCAGGTGGTCAGCTTGCCGCCAAAGGTGTGATCCAGGCAGGCCTGGTTGCAGCCGATGCAGGTGTTGATTTCATCCGCGCGGCCGGCAGCGGCCTTGTTGACGAACTCCGGGTCGGCCAGGAACGGGCGCGCCATCGAGACCATGTCCGCATCGCCTTCAGCCAGAATCTGCTCGGCTATTTCCGGGGTGTTGATGCGGTTGGTGGTGATCAACGGAATCTGCACCGCGCCACGCAGCTTGGCGGTGACCTTGCTGAACGCACCACGCGGCACCTTGGTGGCGATGGTGGGGATACGCGCTTCGTGCCAGCCGATACCGGTGTTGATAATGCTCGCACCGGCGCCTTCGATGGCCTTGGCCAGTTGCACGATCTCTTCCCAGGTGCTGCCGCCTTCCACCAGGTCGAGCATCGACAGGCGGAAGATAATGATGAAGTTCGGACCTACTGCTTCGCGTACCCGGCGCACGATGTCCACGGCCAGGCGCATGCGGTTTTCGTAGCTGCCACCCCAACGGTCGGTGCGATGGTTGGTGTGGGCGGCGAGGAACTGGTTAATGAAGTAGCCTTCGGACCCCATGATTTCCACGCCGTCGTACTCGGCCACCTGGGCCAGCAGCGAGCAGGTGACGAAATCCTGGATCTGCTTCTCGATGCCCTCCTCGTCCAGCTCCTTGGGCTTGAACGGGTTGATCGGCGCCTGGATCGCGCTCGGCGCCACCTGCTTGGGGCTGTAGGCATAACGACCGGCGTGGAGGATCTGCATGCAGATCTTGCCGCCCGCTGCGTGCACGGCCTGGGTCACAATCTTGTGCTTTTGCGCTTCTTCGTCGGTGGTCAGTTTGGCGGCACCGGCATATACGCCGCCTTCATCGTTCGGGCCGATGCCGCCGGTGACCATCAGGCCAACGCCGCCACGGGCGCGCTCGGCAAAATAGGCGGCCATGCGTTCGAAGCCGCCGGGCTTTTCTTCCAGGCCGGTGTGCATCGAGCCCATCAGGGTGCGGTTGCGCAAGGTGGTAAAACCCAGGTCCAACGGGGCCAGCAGGTGCGGGTAGGCAGCAGCGGTCATGGTACAGCTCCACAACGGATCATCACGGGACGTGGCAGGCTCGAACGGCTTGCCATCGGTTTATGTCCCACAGACTAAGAGGCGATGGACGACCGCTCAATGACCGTAACTGACAAGTTATTGATCCAAATGCACAGTGCCCCTTGGCAAGCCGGTGCATCAGCCCTACCCTAGTCGGCGAACCCTGCACACGGTCTGTTGTCTGTTGCCCCATGCGTAAACTTCTAGCGTTCACCGTCTCCATGGCCCTGGTTGCCGCCATCGCCGCGTATCTGGTCTGGACCCAGGAGCGCCC
Organism: Pseudomonas sp. WS 5146; assembly: GCF_012985495.1. Classification (NCBI taxonomy): domain Bacteria; kingdom Pseudomonadati; phylum Pseudomonadota; class Gammaproteobacteria; order Pseudomonadales; family Pseudomonadaceae; genus Pseudomonas; species Pseudomonas sp. WS 5146. The sequence goes on along the minus strand of NZ_JAAQWL010000012.1, from coordinate 92,608 downwards.
CGTGGCGCATTACCTGTCGGACCTGCGTATCACCCTGGCCGTCAATGAAGGCGAGCCCGCCGACCGTGGCAACCTGCTGGGCATCCAACCCGAGCTGTTCCCTGCTGATTACCAGAGCCTGGAACGCTTGCACCTGAAACTCTCGGCCTACCTGCAAAAGGCCCGCGACCAAGGTTTGATCAACGCCAAGACCGTCGTCGTGCTGCCGGAACATATCGGCACCTGGCTGATGCTCAGCGGCGAAAAGAATGAGCTGTACCAGGCCACTCACCTCAAGGACGCCATGAATTGGCTGTCCGCCAGCAACCCGTTGCAGTTTGCCCGCGCCTGGATCAGCGCCAAAGGCGATAACCGCATGGACGACGCCTACCTGCGTATGAAGGCACCGGCCATGGCACGCGACTATCAAGTGCTGTTCGGCGGCCTGGCCAAAGAATTCGGCGTGACCCTGGTGGCCGGCTCCATCGCGCTGCCCAACCCCAGTGTCAGCCAGGGCCAACTGCACATTGGCCATGGCGCGCTGTACAACGCCAGCGTGGTGTTTGCGGCCGATGGCCTGCCCATCGGCGAGCCACAGCGCCAGCTTTACCCGATTTACGATGAGCGCGGGTTTATCGCCCCGGGTGACGAAAATATCGTCAGCGTGGTCGACACCCCGGCCGGGCGCCTGGGCATCCTGATCGGCAGCGACAGCTGGTACCCGGACAATTACCGCAAGCTCAACGAGCAAGGTGCGCAACTGGTGGCCGTGCCGGCCTTCGTCACCGGCCGCGACACCTGGGACCGCCCATGGCGCGGCTTTAAAAGCGTGTCCACGCCGCCGGAAATCAGCCTCAAGCCCGAAGAACTCAGCGAAGGCGAAGCCTGGCGCCGCCTCACCCTGATCAGCCAGCAGCCCATCAGCCAGGCCAGCGCCGGCATGAGTGTGTTCCTGCGTGGGCAGTTCTGGGACTTGGGCACCGCCGGGCACAGCTTCCTCAGCAACGACGGGCACGTCACGGCGGGCAACGACGCCCGTGGCGCGCGCCTGCTGAATATCTGGCTGTAACGCCGTGAAGCCGGTGCGTCTTGGGGACTTGTCGGTGGGCTTTGTTCAGTCCTTGGCCGACGCCGTCCACAGCCACGGCCTGGACCAGCAACCGCTGCTGCTGCAATACGGCCTGGACCCGGCGCGCCTTGCCGAAGCCGGGGCGCGCCTGTCGATCCCGCGCTATATGCGCCTGGGCCACGCCGCCATCCAACTGACCGGCGACCCCGGCCTGGGCTTGCGCATGGGTCAATTGAGCCGTCTGAGCCAGGCGGGATTGGCCGGCGTCACCGCCGCACAGGCGCCGAACGTACGCGAAGCGGCGCGCGCACTGACGCGGTTTGAAGCGCTGTACGGCTCCAACTATCGTGGCCAGTCGAGCTTTCATGAGGACGCCGAAGGCGCTTGGCTGCGCTTCTATTCCATCAGCCCATACAACGCCTACAACCGCTTTGTGGTGGACTCGATCATCGCCGGCTGGCTGCAGCAATTGTCGAGCCTGGCCCAACAACCGGTGCAGGCCCAGCGCATCGACATCGAGTTTGAAGCCCCTGAGTACAGCGACCAGTACCGCGTGCTGGGTGACAGCCCCGTGCATTTCGGTGCCGAGGCCAACCAACTGCGCCTCAACCAGCCAACCCTGAGTCTGCGTAACCCGCAGCATTGCCCCAGCACCTGGCAGCTGTTGTTGAAGTTATGTGAACAGGAGTTGGAGCAACTCACCCGCACCCGCAGCCTGCGCGAGCGCATTACAAGGTTGCTCGGGCCGATGCTCAATGGCGGCCGGGAACCCGATCTGGAAGAAGTGGCGGCACGCCTGAAGCTGCCAACCTGGACACTGCGGCGCAAACTGGCCGACGAAGGCACGCAGTTTCGCGCAATTCTCAACGATACCCGCCGCGATCTGGCCATGACCTACATTCGCGACACGGAACTGGCGTTCGGCGAGATCGCCTACTTGCTCGGTTTTGCCTCAGCCCAAGCCTTTCAGCGGGCCTTCAGGCGGTGGAACAACCAGACCCCAGGGGAATTTCGCCGCAGTCAGCGGCATTCCGCCTGAAGTCGGTGTTACAGCTCGGTGGCGTCATCGGCCGGATCCAGCGGATCCAGTTCAAACGCGTGGTACTCCAGCAGTTCTTCCTGGTATTCGTCCATGGCGGACTCCTTCTTGGTTAAAAGCGCTTGCAGATAAATGACCTGCAAGCCCAGCCTAAAGTGCCGTGATGACGAAAAAATGTCGGCGCCATGACGTTCCTGCACTTCAAGATAAAACGTAGCAGGGTTGGATCGATTTAGCGTCGGAATCTTGAGGTGCTATTGCAATCATTGCATTTGCAATCAATAACAGATTTCCATTAGGGTACGAGACTTCGCAGCAAGGAGCCTCGACCATGCCTGTCTCTACCGCCCAAGCCGCGCAGCGCTGTATCGATGCGCTGAGCAGTGCCGCCCCGCCGCCCGGCTCGCCGCTGTACACGGTCATGAACATGGCCAATACCCTGGAATTCAGCCGACAGGCCTGGGTGATTCGTGGCCAGTCACGCAGCCGCCGTGTGGGCAACTGGCCCAGTTGGTTTGCGCGCAATACCGGCGAAAAACCCATGCTGTACCTGCACCGTGCAGCATCGTCGGCGCAGTTATGTGGGCTGTCGCAGGCCGCCACGCAGCGCGGCATCCTCTGCAACGACGTCGAGAACCAGCCCTCTGCCTGGCCCAGGGGCGCGCAACCGTCGCTGCCGTTGTGGCTGGCGACCAACCCGCACTGCACGCCGTATGACCCGGCGTCCGGCGAAGAAGCCCGGGCGATTGTGCTGGCCGGGATTCGCGCGCTGTATGTCGACGGCAAGCCGGGGTTTTATTACCTCGCGCTGCATTATCAACAGCGCACAGCGAGGCTGGATAAGCAGGATCGTGAAAACGCGCTCAAGGGCATGTACCCGCTCCAGCGTACTCACACTGGGGAGGTGCGCTTGCTGGGTGCGGGCCGAGCGCTCGAGGACGTGACCCACGCGGCGCAATTGCTTGAACAGGATTGGGGAGTGACGGCGCAGGTATGGAGCTGCCCAAGCTACACGCGGCTGGCCCGTGAGGCAGCGGCGGCCGAGCGCTGGAATCGCCTGCACCCGATGGCTGCCCGGCAAAGCTGCCATCTGCATGAGTGCCTGGCCGGGAGCAGCGCGCCGGTGATTGCCGTGACCGGCTATCCGCAGGTGATTGTCGATCAGTTGGCGGCGTATGTGCAGGCGCGGTTTGTCGGGTTGGGTGCGGGGTCGGTGCAGGTTTCTGCGCCCAGTCGGTATTGGATTGTGGTGTGTGCGCTGCGGGCGTTGGCCGATGAAGGCCGTATTGGTGTCGAGCAGGTCGAAACGGCGATGCGTCGGTATCCACTGTGATGCATGGGCACGCGGTCAAACATGTGGGAGCTGGCTTGCCTGCGATGCAGTCACCTCAAGGTGTCAGGTACACCGCGGTGAGGCTATCGCAGCGGTGCGACGATTCGACAAGCCAGCTCCCACACAAGCTCGCATTGCACCTCAGGCCTTGCGTCGACTGCGGGTTTGCACGCCCGCCTCCACCGCCAACCCCGCAGTGCGCTCCAAGGTATCGGCAAACAGCTGGCGCTGCTCAGGCTCGATTTGCGACAGGAACAGCTCATCCACCGTGCTTTCGTAGATTTTCCACATCTTTTTACGCAACACCCGGCCGGCCTCGGTGATCGAGGCAAACGCTGCGCGGCCATCGCCGTCGGAGCGTGAACGCACTACCAGGCCGTCCTTTTCCAGGCGGTCTACCAGGCGTGTGAGGTTGTAGCGCTCAATCGCCAGCACATCGGCCAATTCGTGCATGCGCCGTGTGCCGTCGGGGCCGCTTTCCAGGCCCCATAACGCGTCATACCAGGCATAGGGCGGCAGGTCTGCTGCAGCCAGGCGGCGTTCGATTTCTCGGATGACCGTCCTGTGGGCCCTGACAAAACGGAACCATACATCTGGCTCTTTCGACGACATGCAACACCATCCGGGGAATTTCAAGAAGGTTGCAATAGTAGCTCATCCCGCGCTAGATTCAGTCATGTAGTTGCAATTGCAATTACATTTGCGCAACTCCCACAAGGAGCCCGCTGCTTGAAATCCGCCTACCCTGGAGCCTCACATGACCCCCAATAACGCAGTAAGACGGGACGACGATCCACAGGAAACCCGCGAGTGGCTGGAGTCCATCGAATCGGTGCTGTCCACCGAAGGCCGCCCGCGTGCCCACTACCTGATTGATCAGTTGCTGGATTTCGACGTTGCACGCCATGGTGACTTCTACGGGCGGGTGACCACGCCTTACGTCAACACCATCGCGGTTGACCGCCAATTGCCCTACCCCGGCAACCTGGCCATCGAGCGGCGCACCAATGCGTTTATTCGCTGGAATGCCATGGCGATGGTGCTGCGTGCGGGTAAACACTCGGGTGTTGGTGGGCATATTGCGACCTACGCGTCGGCCGCCGTCCTGTACGACGTAGGCTTTGACCACTTCTTCCGTGGCCGAACCGATACCTTCGACGGCGACCTGGTGTACATCCAGGGCCACTCCTCCCCGGGCATTTACGGCCGCGCCTACCTCGAAGGCCGCATCAGCGAAGCGCAGCTGGACAACTTCCGCCGCGAGGCCGGTGGCGAGGGCTTGTCCTCTTACCCGCACCCACGGCTGATGCCGGACTTCTGGCAGTTCCCGACAGTATCGATGGGCCTGGGCCCGATTACCGCCGCCTACCAGGCGCGCTTTATGCGCTACCTGGAGTTCCGTGACCTCAAGCAACACCAAGGCCGCAAGGTGTGGGCGTTTCTGGGCGACGGCGAAATGGACCAGCCGGAATCCCTAGCGGCCATCTCCCTGGCCGGCCGCGAGAAGCTCGACAACCTGATCTTTGTAGTCAACTGCAACCTGCAGCGCCTGGATGGCCCGGTGCGTGGCAATGCCAAGGTGATCCAGGAGTTCGAAAGCCTGTACCGCGCCGCCGGCTGGAATGTGATCAAGGTGATCTGGGGCGGCGGCTGGGATGCGCTGCTGGAAAAGGACCAGAGCGGCCTGTTGCGACAACGCATGATGGAGTGCGTGGACGGCGACTACCAGAACTACAAATCCCAGAACGGCGCCTATGTGCGTGAACATTTCTTCGGCAAATACCCGCAATTACTGGCGCTGGTTGCCGACATGTCCGACGACGATATCTGGAAACTCTCACGCGGTGGCCACGACCCGGACAAGGTCTACAATGCCTACGCCGCTGCCGTGCGCCACAAGGGCCAACCGACGGTGATCCTGGCCAAAACCGTCAAGGGCTTCGGCATGGGCGAAGCGGGCGAGGGCCAGAACATCAATCACCAGTTGAAGAAGATGGGCGCTGATGCAGTAAAAGCCTTTCGCGACCGCTTCGGCCTGGAAGTGGCCGATGACCAGCTCGACGAAATCCCTTACCTCAAGCCCGCCGCCGACAGCGAAGAAGCCCACTACTTCGCTGCCCGTCGCCAGGCGTTGGGCGGCTATGTGCCAGCACGACACACTGCAGTCGAGGCCTTGCAGATTCCCGAACTGAGCGCCTTTGCCACCCAACTCAAAGACACCGGCGAGCGTGCCATCTCCACCACCATGGCGTTTGTGCGCATCCTCGGCACGCTGTTGAAAGACCCGCACCTGGGCAAGCTGATCGTACCCATCGTGCCGGACGAGTCGCGCACCTTCGGCATGGAGAGCCTGTTCCGCCAGATCGGCATTCATTCCGCCGTCGGCCAGCTCTACACCCCACAAGACGCCGGGCAATTGAGCTACTACAAAGAGAGCAAAGACGGACAGATCATGCAGGAAGGCCTGAATGAATCCGGGGCTATTTCTTCGTGGATTGCGGCGAGTACGTCCTACAGCAATCACGGCTTGATGACCGTGCCGTTCTACATTTTCTATTCGATGTTCGGTTTCCAGCGCGTCGGCGACCTGGCCTGGGCCGCCGGCGATGCCCGCGCTCGCGGCTTTCTGCTGGGCGCCACGGCCGGCCGCACCACGCTGATGGGCGAAGGCTTGCAGCATGACGACGGCCACAGCCACATCCTGGCGTCGGTGATCCCCTGCTGCGTCGCCTATGACCCGACTTTTGCCTACGAGCTGGCGGTGATCATTCGCGAAGGCATGCGGCGCATGTACGTCGAACAAGAGGACATTTACTACTACATCACCCTGCTCAACGAGAACTACCCGCACCCGGCCATGCCCGAAGGCGTGGAGGACGGGATTCTCAAAGGCTTGTATCCGCTGAGCACGTCCCCCCAGGCGCAGGTGCAATTGATGGGCAGCGGCTCGATCCTGCGCGAAGTAATTGGCGCAGCGCAACTGCTCGACAAGGACTTTGGCGTAGCCAGTAATGTCTGGAGCGCCACCAGCCTGACCGAATTGCGCCGCGACGGGCACGCCGTGGAGCGCTGGAACCTGTTGCATCCGCAGGACGAACCGCGTGCGAGCTACGTGGAAACCAGCCTGGCCGGACACAGCGGGCCGGTGGTGGTGGCGACGGACTATATGAAGTTATTCGCCGACCAGATCCGCCCGTTTGTACACGGCCGCCGTTTTGTGGCGCTGGGCACCGATGGCTTTGGGCAATCGGACACCCGCGAAACCCTGCGCGAGTTCTTTGAGGTGGACCGCCACTTCATCGTGCTGGCGGCGCTGAAGGCGCTGGCCGATGACGGCGTGATCGGGCGTGACAAGGTGAGCGAGGCCATCAGCCGCTACGGGATAAACGTCGACAAGACGAACCCCGTAGCCGTCTGAGTTACCGCCCAGGCGTTGGCAGCGGTGGAATCGCCTCTGTCGGCGCCGGCAGGTTCGGGTTGGTCGGCGATGGGGCTGGTTCCGCAGCCGGTGCAGGTGTTGGCGCAGTGGTCGGCGCCGGCTCGGCCTGTGGCGCAATCGGTGCCGCCTCCGGCGGCGGTGCCAGCGGTTCCGACACGGCGGGCGCTACCGGAGCGTCTTTGGGCGCGTCTATCTTATCGGCGGGCGCTACCTTATCGGCAGGCGCTACCTTATCGGCAGGCGCTACCTTATCGGCAGGCGCAGCCGCTTTCGGCTCCGGCATGCCCAGCTCAGCCTTGGGCTTCTCTGGAATATGCTCGGCCGCCTTCACGTCCTGGGGCAGGAACACATCCACCAGCGAGAAGTAGCGATCGTAAAACTTCGGTGCCGTCACTGTCTCGCTGGCCACCTTGACCATCGAATCATCGGTTGAGCCGATCGGCATCGACACCGAGCCCAACACACCCACGCCGAGACTGGCGGAGTTGTTGACCTTCTTCAGCGCGTAGCGGTCCTGCAAGGCGTTGGCGAACATGGTTGAGTGCTTGGCGCCTTTGCCATCATCGGCACATACCACGTTGAAGCTGATTTGCAGATGGGTTTCGCCGGTTTGCTGGAAACTCTTGTTACCCACCACCAGCTTGGGGTCGCTGCTGGTGATGATGTAACCCTGGCTCAACAGCGCACGTCGCGCCGCTTCACAGGCCGCCACATCGCTGACCGGGTAATCACGGGAGAACGTACCGGAGTCGTCGAAATTCTCATGTTCATAAATAGCGGTCTTGGGTGACGAGCAGCCCGCAGCGCCCGCCAGCACCAGCGCCAACCCGAGGCTACGCAAGTGAAATGATGTCGACATCGAAAATCCTGAGGAAAACAGTCAGGGCGCTATTGTGCAACAGAACGCAGGGTTGGCGCGCACATTCCTGTCGGTAAAACGTCACAGCGTTATTACACCGCCTGCGCAGGGAAAAGCCCGGCAGACATATGGTCGATAAACACCCGCAGCTTGGCCGAGGCAAAGCGACTCGAGGGCCACAGCATCCAGAAACTGCCACGGTGGACCAGGTGCTCATCCAGCACCCGTTGCAGACGCCCCTGGCGCACCGCCTCCTTGACCATGAAGTCCGGCAGGCAGGCGATGCCCAAACCTTCGTGCACCACATAGTTGAGGGACTCGATGGTGGTGCTGATCAGCGGCGCACGTAACACCGGCTCCGCCACGCCGGGCACATGGCGCAGTGGCCAGGGTTCCAGCTTGCCGGTGGCGCAGAATTTGTGGCGCAGGCAGGCATGGTCGCTCAAGTCCTGCGGGTGTTGCGGGGTGCCGTATTGCGCCAGGTAGCCTGGCGAGGCCACCAACACCAGTTGGTAATGCCCCAGATGACGTGCCATCAGCCGCGAATCTTCCGGCTTGCCGGTACGAATCACCGCATCAAAACCTTCCTCGATCACGTCCACCATGCGGTCAGAAAAATCCACATCCAGCTCGATGTCCGGGTAGGCGCGCATAAAATCGCTGAGCACCGGCATCAACAGCCCACGCACCTGCGGCAAGCTGATGCGCAGCGTGCCTCGGGGCGTGGCGCCGGCCTCAGTCAGCTCCTGCTCGGCCGCCTCCACCTCGGCCAGAATCCGCCGCGAGCGCTCGAGGAACAACGCGCCTTCGCCGGTCAGGGTGACGCTGCGTGTGCTGCGATGAAACAGCCGTACGCCCAGGCGTTCTTCCATGCGCGCGATGCTTTTGCCCACCGCCGAAGATGACACCCCCAAAACGCGGCCAGCTGCGGTGAAGCTGCGGGTTTCTGCAACCTGCACGAACACCGAAAGGCCGCTCAGACTGTCCATTGCCCTACCCTTTTTGATTGCGGACACTGACGTCCGATAAGTTCGGAACCTTAGCCTGTTTTTCCGCAACCCGCAGCCCCCTACTCTGCCTCCTGACCTTTTGCATGGAGACGCTACATGAGCGACTGCCCTTCGATTACCGGCCCGGCCGCCACGGCCGTAAAGGACGCACTGCCTCTCGCCGGCTTACTGGCGTTGGCGTGCGCAGGGTTTATCACGATTCTCACCGAGGCCATGCCGGCCGGGCTGCTGCCTCAGATGGGCGAAGGGCTGCAGGTTTCACAGGCGTTAGTCGGCCAACTGGTGACCCTGTATGCCCTTGGCTCGTTACTCGCGGCCATCCCCCTCACCCTACTGACCCGAGGCTGGCGGCGGCGCCCTTTGCTGCTGATTGCCATCGGCGGCTTTGCCTTGGTCAACAGCGTGACGGCACTGTCCACCCATTACGGGCTGACCCTGGCCGCGCGCTTTTTTGCCGGGGTGTTCGCCGGGTTGCTCTGGGCACTGCTGGCCGGGTACGCCAGCCGAATGGTGGCCCCGCACCTGCAAGGCCGGGCGATTGCTGTGGCCATGCTCGGCGCACCGCTGGCCTTGTCACTGGGTGTACCTGCCGGTACGTTCCTCGGCGCTGCGGTGGGCTGGCGCCTGAGCTTTGCAATCATGACCGGGCTGACGCTGTTGCTGTTGGTGTGGGCGCGCTGGCAACTGCCGGACTTCGCCGGCCAGCCGGAACAAAAGCGCCTGGGCTTGCGCCAGGTACTGAGCCTGCCAGGTATTCGTCCAGTGTTGTGGGTGACCTTTACCTACGTGCTGGCGCACAACATTCTCTACACCTACATCGCGCCGTTACTGGTGCCCGCCGGAATAGTCGCCGACATCGACCGGATACTGCTGGTATTCGGCTTGGCGGCCCTGTTGAGTATCTGGCTGACGGGCATGCTGATTGATCAACACTTGCGGCGCCTGCTGATCATCAGTTGCGTGATGTTTGCCGTATCGGCCCTGGCACTGGGCGTGTGGATGACCTCCACCCGTGCGGTGTATGCCAGCGTGGCGCTGTGGGGCCTGGCCTTTGGTGGCTTGCCGGCGCTGTTGCAAACGGCACTGGCCAAGTCTGCCGGCGACTCGGCTGACGCAGCGCAGTCAATGCTGGTGACGGTGTGGAACCTGGGGATTGCCGGCGGCGGGCTAGCAGGCGGTATGTTGCTACAAACATCGGGGGTGGCGTTGTTCCCGTGGGCGGTTGCCGGGTTGGTGCTTTTGGCATTGGCCGCGACACGGCGCATCGCGAGGACAAGCGCTTGATATACGGTTAATCTTGAAACACCCTGAAACTTATTCGGAATTCACCTGGGTGATCAAACCGTTCATTTCACTGCGCCGCCGCTTTACCTCGCTGCGTTGGCGCACCCGGATCACCCTGTGGGCCGGCGCCACCATCGCCGGGCTGATGGTGGTGATGTTTGCGCGCCTGGCTGACGTGGCGCTCACTCAGTTCGCCGAGCAATCCAGCGCCCATCCGTGGCTGCCCTTCCTCTACACACCGCTGGTGGGCATGCTGGTGGTGTGGCTGACCACACGTTTTTTTGCCGGAGCCCAAGGCAGTGGCATTCCCCAGGTCATCGCCGCTACTCGCCTGGCCAACAAAGGACAGGACGTCAGCAAGCTGGTGTCATTGCGCATCGCATTGGCCAAGATAGGCCTCGGAACACTGGCGTTGACCGGCGGTTTCTCTGCCGGGCGCGAAGGGCCGTCCGTGCAAGTGGCGGCATCGATCATGCATTTCTTTCATCGCTACCTGCCCAATGCACGCATCATCCGCAGCGAAGACTTGATCCTGGCCGGCGGCGCCGCCGGTATCGCCGCCGCGTTCAATACGCCGCTGGCCGGCGTCGCCTTCGCAGTAGAAGAATTGGGGCGCAAGCTAGAAACCCGCACCAGCGGGGTATTGCTCAGCACCATTATTTTGTCGGGGATGGTCGCCATCGCCCTGCAGGGCAATTACAACTATTTTGGCCACCTGGACGTTGAAGGGATCAAGCTCGACATCATTGTTCCGGTATTGGCGGCAGGCATCGGCTGTGGCGTGCTCGGCGGGCTGTTCAGTCGCATGCTGCTGTGGCCCCAGCGCTACCACAGGTTTGTGGTCTGGGAATGGCGGCGCGCCCACCCGGTTTGGTTCGCCGGGGCGTGTGGGCTGGTGGTCGCAATCCTGGGCTGGCTCAGCGGCGGGATGTCCTTCGGCAGCGGCTACGGGATTACTTCGCAGATCATTGCCGCCGATGTCGGCCTGCCGTGGCATGCGCCTGTCACGCGTTTTCTGGCGACGGTCGTGACGTATTTTTCCGGAATTCCGGGCGGCATTTTTGCCCCGTCGCTGGCGGTCGGCGCGGCCGTGGGCGCCAACGCAGCCGAGTTTTTCACGCTGGCAGCGCAACCGATCATTGCGCTGTGCATGGTGGGCTTCCTGGCTGCCGTGACGCAATCGCCGATCACCTCGGCGATCATCGTAATGGAGATGATCGACAGCCACGGGATGGTGATCAGCCTGATGGCGGTGTCGCTGATTGCCAAAGCCGTCAGTTCGCGGATGGGGCCGGAGTTGTACCAGCAATTGGCGCGCGGGTTTCTGCACCCACCGACAAAAAGCCCTTAACCCTGACAACATTGTTTACAACTTATTCATCAACTTCCTATCATCACCCTGGGTGCGTGACTGCATAGGGCACAACGCAGGTTAAAGCAAAGCATTGGTCGGGCCGCCAATGGAGACTTGTCGTGCCCAAAAAACACCCTGCCATCCCTCGCCCCCAGGCATTGACCGAGGGCGCACTGTCGGCCCTTGAGCGGTTTTCACGCATCGAAGCCGTCAGCGGCATCGTCCTGTTGCTGGCGGCCATTGCAGCGTTGATCTGGGCCAACAGCCCGGCCGCCGCGTCCTACGAACACTTCTGGAACACCCCGATTACCCTCGGGCTGGGCGATTTCAGTGTGTCGCGCTCCCTGCACTTTCTGGTCAATGACGGCCTGATGACCATTTTCTTCCTGGTGGTAGGTGCGGAGATACGTCAGGAAATAAAGGACGGCGCACTCGCCAACCTGAAACTCGCGACCCTGCCGCTGGGCGCCGCACTGGGTGGCGTAGTGATGCCGGCCATTATCTACACCGCGCTCAACCATGGCACCGCCGCCGCGAGTGGCTGGGCCGTGCCCACCGCCACCGACATTGCCTTTGCCGTCGGCGTGCTGGCGCTGTTGGGCAAATCCATCCCCAGCGGTGTACGCGTCCTGCTGCTGGCACTGGCCATTATCGACGACATCGTTGCGATCCTGATCATTGCGGTGTTTTTCACTGCAAGCCTGGACTACATGGGTCTGGTGGTTGCCGCAGGTGGGTTAGCCCTGGTGTTGGTGTTCCAACGAATGGGCATCAGCAAGGCGGCGATCTATCTGCTGCCGGGGGCGATTGTCTGGTTCGGCCTGCTCAAGACCGGCGTGCACCCGACCCTCGCCGGGGTGATCCTGGGCCTGATGACGCCGGTCAGCTCCAAACCGACCACCGAACGCCCACTGGACACCATCGGCCGCACCTTCAACGAACTGATGGATCGCCTCTCGCGACCGGCCGAAGACTCGCACCAGGTCGCCAAGCCGCTCAAGCAACTGCGCGAAGCCCAGCGCGAACTGATGCCGCCGGTGCAGCGCGTGCAGTCGGCGTTGCATCCGTGGGTCGCATTCGGTGTGATGCCGTTGTTCGCCCTGGCCAATGCCGGTGTCAGCTTGCAAGGCTTGAACCTTGAGCATCCGCTGCCCCATGGCGTGTTTATGGGCGTGATCTTCGCCCTGGTGATCGGCAAACCGTTGGGCGTGATGCTGGCGAGCATCACGCTGGTCAAACTCAATATCTGCAAGCTGCCCGACGGAGTCACCTGGAGCGGTGTCGGCCTGGTCGGCCTGCTGGCGGGGATTGGTTTTACCATGTCGATCTTTATCTCGTCCCTGGCCTTCTCCGACCCGGAACTGTTGGCAGCGGCCAAACTGAGTGTGCTGACGGCCTCGACCGTGGCAGCTGTGATTGGCTTGAGCTGGGGCAAACTGAAGTTCTGAGCCCGTCTGCGCGTCCCGCTTTCTGTACTTGCGTACGGGTGACGCAGAGCGTCACGGGATGCATTACCACGCAGAGTGTGGGAACGATCAGTTCTGAGCCGACAATTGCGCAAAAAAAAAGCCCCCGGTCCTTTCAGACCGGGGGCTTTTCTATTCAAACCAACATCAGAACTTCTTGATGTCAGCCTTGGTTTCCAACTGCTTGCGGTAGGCAGCAAAGTCCTGCTGGCCAATACGCGAGGCGAGGAAGCGGCGGTATTGCGCCTTTTCTTCGTCGGTAGGGGCTGCAGCTTCGTTGACGCCGTTCAAGCGCACGATCACCAGGCTACCGTCAGCCAGGGTCACGGTGGTGAAGGTCGGCTTGTCCTTGGCCGCAGGCTTAGGCATGCGGAACAGGGCTTGCAGCACGGCCGGCTCGATCGCTTCAGCGTTACGGGTCGCCGCTTCAGTGACCTTCCAGGCCTGGCCGTCGATCAGCTGGTTCAACGGGGTCTTGCCGTCACGCAGGCTGGCGATCAACTCGTCGGCATGGGTTTTGGCAGCCGCGATGGCGCGCTCTTTGGTCATCTGGGTGCGGATCGCAGCCGACACGCTTTCCAGCGGCAGTTGCGCAGGCTTCAGATGCTCTTTGGCACGCAGCACGATGATGGTTTCCGGGTCCAGCTCGATAGCGCTGCTGTTGGCACCTTCATCCAGCACTTCCGGGCTGAACGCTGCGGTGACCACGGCACGGTTGGCCGCAACACCTTCGCCACCTTCACGGCCAAACGGCGCGGACGTGTGCACGGTCAGCTTCAGGTCGGACGCCGGCTGAGCCAGGTCGGAGGCTTCGAATGCCGCGTCTTCCAATTGCTTGGTCGCTTCGACATAACGCTGCTCGACCTGCTGGGTCTTGAGCTCGCGGGTCAGCTTGTCTTTCAGGCTGGCAAACGATGGCACTTCAGGTGCTTCAACGCCCAACAGCTTGATCAAGTGCCAACCGAAAGTGGTGCGCACCGGCGCCGACACCTGGTCCTTGTTCAAGGCATACAGGGCGGTTTCGAAGTCCGGGTCGTAGACGCCAGGGCCGGCAAAGCCCAAGTCACCGCCATTGTTGGCCGAACCTGGATCCTGGGAGAACTCCTTGGCCAGGGCGTCGAACTTCTCACCCTTGGCCAGGCGTGCCTGGATGTCTTCGATCTTGGCCTTGGCTTGCGCGTCGGTGGTCTTGTCGTTGACTTCGATCAGAATGTGCGCGGCACGACGCTGTTCAGCGAGGTTGGCGGTTTCTTTCTGATAGGCAGCCTGCAGCTCTTCGTCCTTGACGGTGACCTGGTCGAAGAAGGAAGACTTCTTCAGTTCCAGGTAATCGATGACCACTTGGTCCGGGGTCATGAACTCTTTGGCGTGCTTGTCGTAGTAAGCCTTGACCTCATCGTCGGTGAGCTTCACCGCCGCAGGGTCAGTCTTGATGTTGACGGTGGCAAAATCGCGGGTCTGTTTTTCCAGACGGGCGAAAGCCAGCACTTCGGCGTCGGTGACGAAACCGCTGCCGGCGATGCCTGCGCGAACCTGGCCGATCAGCATTTCCTGGGTCAGCATCTGACGGAATTGCATACGGGTGTAGCCCAGCTGACGGATCACCTGGTCAAAGCGTTCGGCACTGAACTTGCCGTCCACCTGGAATTCCGGCGTCTGCAGGATCACTTGGTCCAGCGCAGCTTCAGAGAAGCCGAACTTGGAATCAGCGGCGCCTTGCAGCAACAGCTTGCGATCGATCAGGCCCTTCAGAGCCGCTTCGCGCAGCAGTTTTTCGTCCAGCAGCGAAGCATCGAAATCCTTGCCCAGCTGTTGCATCAGCTGGCGACGTTGCATGTCAACGGCCTGGCCCAGTTCGGTCTGGGTGATTTCTTCACCGTTGACCTTGGCCACGTCCTGCTTGTTGTTACCCGAAGCCTGGAAAATGGCCTCGATACCGGTGAACGCCATCAATGCGACGATGATCCCGATAATGGTCTTGGCAATCCAGCCTTGTGAATTGTCCCTGATATTTTGCAGCATGCGTCCCCCAGAAACGGTTGATCTTCAAAAATTAGGCAACCGTGGAGCGTGGGTAGAGTCCGGATAGAAGAAAGGCGCATCCGAGGATGCGCCTTCTCGTAACTGGCGGAGCGGACGGGGTTTTGAACCAACACCCCAGGCCCTGGCGACCCGATGGATACGTGGGTCAGCTGCCGCTCCGCTGCCAGGCCAGACCTGCGTCTGACCCGGGTAGGCAAGGCTTGAACGAAGCTTAGTTAACCGCTTCTTTCAGGGCTTTACCGGCTTTGAAACCTGGTTTTTTGGCAGCAGCGATTTGCAGTGCTTTGCCAGTCTGTGGGTTACGGCCAGTGCGAGCTGGGCGGTCAGTCACAGAGAAAGTACCGAAGCCTACCAGTACCACGGAGTCGCCGGCCTTCAGAGCGCCAGTGACGGATTCGATTACTGCGTCCAGCGCACGGCCAGCAGCAGCTTTCGGGATATCAGCGGATGCGGCGATAGCATCAATCAGTTCCGACTTGTTCACTCTAAGTCCCCTTATATATCTATTGAGTATGATTCTAAGTTTTTTGGTGAAAGCAAAAACCAGTGCTGAATGGCCTACAGACACTTAAGAGCCGCTTTATAACAAGGGCTCTAAAAAGCTGTCAAGGAAGCCCCCAGGCTCATTCGCATTAATGCGTGCTAATTCTTTCCTTGGAATCGGACTCGCGTTTTTCGTCCTTCGCGACAATCTCCGGAGCCACATCCGGCAAGGGCTCCGGCGCGTATTGCAACGCAATTTGCAGGACCTCGTCAATCCATTTAACCGGTTTAATCTGAAGATCCTGCTTGATATTGTCAGGAATTTCCTTCAAGTCGCGAACATTCTCTTCCGGAATGATCACGGTCTTGATACCGCCTCGGTGTGCAGCGAGCAATTTCTCTTTCAGACCACCGATGGCCAATACCTGACCCCGCAGGGTAATTTCCCCGGTCATCGCCACATCGGCACGCACAGGAATGCCAGTCAGTGCCGACACCAGTGCCGTGCACATGCCTACACCGGCGCTAGGGCCGTCTTTGGGGGTCGCCCCTTCCGGCATGTGGATGTGGGTGTCGTGCTTCTCGTGGAAGTCCAGGGGGATCCCCAGGCTCTTGGCGCGGCTGCGCACCACGGTCTGCGCGGCGGTGATCGATTCGACCATCACATCACCCAACGAACCGGTCTTGATAAGCTGGCCTTTGCCCGGGATAACCGCCGCTTCGATGGTCAGCAGTTCGCCGCCCACCTGGGTCCACGCCAAGCCCGTCACCTGCCCTACCTGATCCTGCTGCTCAGCCAGGCCGTAACGGAATTTCTTCACGCCCAGGAAGTGCTCCAGGGAATCGGCAACCACCTTCACCGAGAAGCGTTTTTCCAGCGAGTGCTCCTTGACCGCTTTGCGGCAGATCTTCGCAATCTGACGCTCAAGGCCACGCACACCGGCTTCGCGGGTGTAGTAACGCACGATGTCGCGGATCGCTTCGACGTCAAATTCGATCTCGCCCTTTTTCAGGCCATTGGCCGAAATCTGCTTGGGCGCGAGGTATTTGACGGCGATGTTGATCTTCTCGTCTTCGGTGTAACCCGGCAGACGAATCACCTCCATCCGGTCCAGCAGGGCTGGCGGGATGTTCATGGAGTTGGAGGTGCACAGGAACATTACGTCGGACAAGTCGTAGTCGACTTCCAGGTAATGGTCGTTGAAATTGTGGTTCTGCTCGGGGTCGAGCACTTCGAGCAACGCCGAGGCCGGATCGCCACGCATGTCGCTGCCCATTTTGTCGATTTCATCGAGCAGGAACAGCGGGTTGCGCACACCCACCTTCGTCATCTTTTGAATCAATCTTCCTGGCATCGAACCGATGTACGTACGGCGATGGCCACGAATTTCCGCTTCATCACGCACACCGCCAAGGGCCATGCGCACAAACTTACGGTTGGTGGCACTGGCAATCGACTCGGCCAGGGAAGTTTTACCTACACCCGGAGGCCCGACCAGGCACAACACCGGGCCACGAATTTTCTTCACGCGCTTTTGCACGGCGAGGTATTCGAGGATGCGTTCTTTGACTTCTTCGAGGCCGTAGTGGTCGGCGTCAAGGATCTCTTCGGCACGGGCCAGGTCCAGGCGCACTTTGGTCTGAGCTTTCCACGGCACCTGCACCAGCCAGTCGATGTAGGAACGCACCACGGTGGCTTCGGCCGACATTGGCGACATTTGCTTGAGCTTGTTCAGCTCAGCCATGGCCTTGGTCAGGGCGTCTTTAGGCAGGCCGGCGGCGTCGATGCGCTTTTTCAGCTCTTCGACTTCGTTGTGGCCTTCTTCGCTGTCGCCGAGTTCTTTCTGAATGGCCTTCATCTGCTCATTCAGGTAGTACTCGCGCTGGCTGCGCTCCATTTGTTTCTTCACGCGACCACGGATGCGCTTCTCAACCTGCAGCAGGTCGATTTCACCATCCAGCAGCGCCAGCACGTGTTCAACACGGGCCGGCAGGTCGATGATTTCGAGGATGTCCTGCTTCTGCTCGATCTTGAGCGCCATGTGCGCGGCCATGGTGTCGACCAGGCGGCTTGGCTCATCGATGCTGTTGAGGGACGACAGCACTTCAGCCGGGACTTTCTTGCCCAGTTGCACATACTGCTCGAACTGCGAGAGCAGGCTGCGCACAAACACTTCGGATTCGCGCTCAGGGGCTTCGACTTCGTCGATCAGCGCCACTTCGGCGCGCAGGTGACCGTCCACCTCCATGAAGCGCTCGACCGCACCACGCTGCTCGCCTTCGACCAGCACCTTGACGGTGCCATCGGGCAACTTGAGCAATTGCAGAACAGTCGCAACGGTACCGACCCGATACAGGGCATCTTCGCCTGGATCATCATCAGCAGGATTCTTCTGGGCCAACAGCAGGATCTGCTTGTCGCCCGTCATCGCAGCCTCGAGGGCTTCGATAGACTTCTCGCGCCCCACGAACAGCGGGATAACCATGTGCGGATAGACGACGACATCACGCAACGGCAGGAGAGGCAATTCAATGGTTGTCTTCATGATTTCGCCTCTATGACAGTTGAAAAATTAGCTTGAAACCAAGATGGGGGCTGTACGCAAAAAAAACAAGCTCAATGCCAGCAGTTAAACGCATGAATAAACGCGAATTTAACCGCAAAACACAAACCGCCCCGAAAAACCGCCACATAAAAAGAAAGGGCCTCGAAAGGCCCTTGCTTGTACTGCGACGGCTTGACGCTTACGCGTCAGGTGCAACCTTGGCAGCCGGCTCACTGTTTTCGTAGATATACAGTGGCTTGGATTTGCCTTCGATAACGCTTTCGTCGATCACCACCTTGCTCACCTCGGATTGCGAGGGGATTTCGTACATGGTGTCGAGCAACACGCCTTCGAGGATCGAACGCAGGCCACGTGCACCGGTCTTGCGCTCCAGTGCCCGCTTGGCCACTGATTTGAGCGCGTCGGTACGGAACTCGAGGTCTACACCTTCCATCTCGAACAGCTTGGCGTATTGCTTGGTCAGGGCGTTTTTCGGCTCGGTGAGGATCTGAATCAGAGCAGCCTCATCCAGCTCGTCCAACGTGGCCAGGACCGGCAGACGGCCAACGAATTCCGGGATCAGACCGAACTTGACCAGATCGTCAGGCTCGACTTCACGCAGGGACTCGCCCACCTTCTTGCCTTCTTCCTTGCTGCGCACTTCTGCACCGAAGCCGATGCCGCCACGGGTGGAACGTTGCTGAATAACCTTTTCCAGCCCCGAGAAAGCACCGCCACAGATGAACAGGATGTTGCGCGTATCAACCTGAAGGAATTCCTGCTGCGGGTGCTTGCGGCCGCCTTGTGGCGGTACGGAAGCAACCGTGCCTTCGATCAGTTTCAACAGGGCTTGCTGCACGCCTTCACCGGAAACGTCCCGAGTGATCGACGGGTTGTCGGACTTGCGCGAAATCTTGTCGATTTCGTCGATGTAGACAATACCCATCTGGGCCTTCTCTACGTCGTAGTCGCACTTTTGCAGCAGCTTCTGAATGATGTTCTCGACATCTTCACCCACGTAGCCAGCCTCGGTGAGGGTGGTGGCGTCGGCGATGGTGAATGGAACGTTCAGCAGACGAGCGAGGGTTTCTGCAAGCAGGGTTTTACCCGAGCCTGTAGGACCAATCAGCAAGATGTTGCTCTTGCCGAGTTCGACTTCGTCGCCTTTCTTGTCACGCTGGTTCAAGCGCTTGTAGTGGTTGTACACCGCTACCGCCAAAACCTTTTTTGCACGCTCTTGACCAATCACATACTGATCAAGGATGCCGCTGATTTCTTTAGGCGAAGGCAATTTATGCGCGCTGCTCTCGGCCTGGGCTTCCTGCACCTCCTCGCGGATGATGTCATTGCACAGGTCGACGCACTCGTCGCAGATAAACACCGAGGGGCCGGCAATCAATTTGCGTACTTCATGCTGGCTTTTGCCGCAGAAGGAGCAATAGAGCAGCTTGCCGTTGTCCTCGCCGTTGCGGGTGTCAGTCATTCGTTCGATCCAAATCCGATAGGCTTGCAACACAAGATGAAGGCTTATGCGGGCTTTTTCAAGCCCGCCGGTGGTCGGACATGCCGACCAGCCTTATTTTGAGGTGCTTATATTAAGCGGGGCGCTTTTCGATCACTGCGTCGATCAACCCGTATTCACGAGCAGCTTCAGCGCTCATGAAATTGTCGCGGTTGGTATCACGCTCGATTTCTTCCAGGGTGTGCCCGCTGTGTTTGGCCATCAGCGTGTTCAGACGCTCACGAATAAACAGGATTTCCTTGGCGTGGATTTCGATGTCCGATGCCTGGCCCTGGAAACCGCCCAACGGCTGGTGAATCATCACGCGCGAGTTCGGCAGGCAGTAACGCTTGCCCTCGGCACCTGCGGTCAGCAGGAAAGCGCCCATGCTGCAGGCCTGGCCGATGCACGTGGTCGACACGTTTGGCTTGATGAACTGCATGGTGTCGTAGATCGACATGCCTGCAGTAACCGAGCCGCCCGGGGAGTTGATGTAAAGATGGATGTCCTTGTCCGGGTTTTCCGCTTCAAGGAACAGCAGTTGCGCGCAGATCAGGTTGGCCATGTAGTCCTCTACCGGGCCGACCAGAAAAATCACTCGCTCCTTGAGCAGGCGCGAGTAGATGTCATAGGCGCGTTCGCCACGAGCAGATTGCTCGACAACCATCGGGACCAAGCCGCCAGCGGCCTGGATATCAGAGTTCTGCTGAATATAGGAATTACGGAACATGCTCTGCAGTTACTCCCAAATAGTCATGTCTTGAAAACGCATAAGCCAGCGCGAGGCTGGCTTATGGTTATATTTCGAACGAGTTGGACAATCAGTCGGCTTGTGCTGCTTCCGCCGGTTTGACTGCTTCTTCGTAAGAGACCGCTTTGTCGGTCACCTTAGCCTTCTGCAGAACAGTATCCACAACTTGTTCTTCCAGCACAACCGAACGTACTTCGTTCAGTTGCTGGTCGTTCTTGTAGTACCAAGCCACGACCTGCTCAGGCTCCTGGTAGGCCGAAGCCATTTCCTGGATCATTTCGCGAACGCGATCTTCGTCAGGCTTGAGGTCGAATTGCTTGACCACTTCAGCCACGACCAGACCCAGCACAACGCGGCGCTTGGCTTGCTCTTCGAACAGCTCGGCCGGCAGCTGGTCAGGCTTGATGTTGCCACCGAACTGCTGAACCGCTTGAACGCGCAGGCGATCCACTTCGTTGGACAGCAGTGCCTTCGGCACTTCGATCGGGTTGGCGGCCAGCAGACCATCCATCACCTGGTTCTTGACCTTGGACTTGATGGCCTGACGCAGCTCACGCTCCATGTTCTTGCGAACTTCGGTACGGAAGCCGTCGATGCCGGTTTCCTTGATACCGAACTGGGCGAAGAATTCTTCGTTCAGCTCAGGCAGCTTAGGCTCGGAAACACTGTTGACGGTCACGGTGAACTCGGCGGCTTTGCCGGCCAGGTCCAGGTTCTGGTAGTCAGCAGGGAAAGTCAGGTTCAGAACGCGCTCTTCACCGGCCTTGGCGCCAACCAGGCCGTCTTCGAAGCCCGGGATCATGCGGTTGGAACCCAGCACCAGCTGGGTGCCCTTGGCGGAGCCGCCAGCGAATGCTTCGCCGTCAACCTTGCCAACGAAATCGATGTTCAGCTGGTCTTCGTTCTGGGCGGCACGGTCGGCCACTTCAAAACGGGTGTTCTGCTTGCGCAGGATTTCCAGCATGTTGTCCAGGTCGGCATCTGCCACGTCAGCGCTCAGGCGCTCAACGGCGATGTCTTCGAAACCGGCAACGGTGAATTCCGGGAACACTTCGAATACGGCAACGTATTCCAGGTCTTTACCGGCTTCCAGGGACTTAGGCTCGATCGAAGGCGAACCCGCTGGGTTCAGCTTGTGCTCGACAACGGCTTCGTAGAAGGAAGCCTGGATCACGTCACCAACAGCTTCCTGACGCGCATCGGCACCAAAACGACGCTTGATTTCGCTCATTGGCACTTTGCCTGGACGGAAACCAGCGATCTTGGCCTTTTGGGCAGTCTGCTGCAGACGCTTGTTGACCGCAGTCTCAATACGCTCTGCCGGCACGGTGATGCTCAGGCGGCGCTCGATGGCAGTAGTATTTTCAACAGAAACTTGCATGGATATTCCTCGTTGCACAGACGTTAGCCGGCCGTTTCCGACCCCAGAATCAAGGGCATGCATTCTAGTGGGTCAAACTCAAGAAGTCACCCTACTGAAAACGGGTGGAAAAACAGCAGGCCATTTATAGGTTCAAGTGCACGCATGCACCTCATCCCGTTAGCAAATACAGCGCATCACGCCAGGGCTCTAGCGCCAGCCCTTCTATATATAGAAGAGGTTGGATGCACACCCCGGCGAGCGACCCTGCAAGCAAGGTCGAAGGGTGTGGCAGCAGCATCGAGAAACACAAATACGATGAAACGCCCTACCCCGGAAACTCAAAACACTCAAACAAAAACGGCACAGCCCTTTTTCAGGTACTGCGCCGTTATTCGCTATTAAATAGCTGTACCGACCCTTATATAGCCGCGGATCAGTTCTACACGCTCAAAACCGGCAACGATTCTAACGCCAAGGCATTGAGAATGCTTGTTTTTTCTTGACGTCAATCAACGCCACAGGCCTGATGCCGGTCGATGGCGGCAAAAACCCGACTGCGCGCCCGATGCAGCAGCACCCGCGCATTGCACAGACTGACGCCCAGCAACTCGGCAATCTCCTCAAGCTCAAGCCCTACCCGCTCACGCAGCACAAGCGCAGCGCTCTGAAGCGTCGACAGTTCCTGCAACGCGCGCTCGATACAGGCGCGCAGTTCGTCTTCACTGACCAGCGCCTCGGGCGTATCTTCATGCCAGCCCGCCGGTGCCGACAGCCACTGGCCACTGGCGGCGCAAAAGCGCTCCTGACCCTGCGAGTCATCGAAAAACACTTCGCGCCGACTCCGACCATAGCGGCCCTTGGCTTTATTGGCCGTAATCGTCAGCACCCAGGTCTTGAGGCTGGAGCGCCCCTGAAAACCACTCAGCCCGCGCACAATCGCCAACCAGGCATCCTGCACCACATCATCGACATGCCGATGCCCGGCGATCGCCGAAGCCACCGCACGCATGGCGCCCTGATGGGTTTTAACCAGGTCGCAATAGGCCGATTGCTCCCCCAACAGCAGGCGCCCGAGCAAATGCGCCTCGCCAACCGCCATTCCCTGACTTTGATCCTGCTGTTGTGCCAACATTTTTCAGACCCTCCACGTAGCAGCGGATGAGGATCCAGGCCCATCCACGGCCATCCTCGTCAGTACATACGCGGCAGGGCATTTTTTGGATGCAAAAAAAAGCGCCAGATCATTGATCTGGCGCTTTTTAAAATATGGGGTGGACGAAGGGGATCGAACCCTCGACAACGGGAGTCACAATCCCGTGCTCTACCAACTGAGCTACGCCCACCATATTGCTTCAACAAGGAACTCGAACACCTTCCTTGTCTGGCCTCACCCTGCCTGATGGCTGGGTGACGCTTAATTGGTGCGGATGAAGAGACTCGAACTCTTACGCCTCGCGGCGCTGGAACCTAAATCCAGTGTGTCTACCAATTCCACCACATCCGCGCTTGAAACTCTTAAAGCAAAGGCGCCAGATGATTAATCTGGCGCCTTTCTAAATATGGGGTGGACGAAGGGGATCGAACCCTCGACAACGGGAGTCACAATCCCGTGCTCTACCAACTGAGCTACGCCCACCATATAGCGCTACTTGTGCCAAAGCTGCCTAATGGCGCACCCGGCAGGACTCGAACCTGCGACCATCCGCTTAGAAGGCGGATGCTCTATCCAGCTGAGCTACGGGCGCCTTATTAATCTGTACTCGTTGAAGATTACAAACTAAATGCTTCCAGCCTTGCAGAACAGCTCTATCTGCTCGACCTTCTTAACCAGTGCTAGGCTGTGCCCGACAAGTGCGACGAATAGTATAGACGGCCTTGATACCCGTCAAATCTTTTTTGAAAAAAACTGATTTTATTTAAGGGGTTAGGGCAATTTGCAGACCAAGCGCCTTTGCCCTCACGTCATGGCGTGCGAGAATGCGCGCACTTTTCTTCCCCCTCTCGATGGTTAATCACGCGTAATGACTGCACAACTTATCGACGGCAAATCAATCGCCGCCAGCCTGCGCCAGCAGATCGCCAAACGAGTCACCGAGCGCCGCCTGCAAGGTCTGCGCACGCCTGGCCTCGCGGTGATCCTGGTCGGCAGCGATCCTGCCTCTCAGGTTTATGTCTCGCACAAGCGTAAAGACTGTGAAGAGGTCGGCTTTATTTCCAAGGCCTACGACTTGCCTTGCGAGACCACCCAGCAGGCGCTTACCGACCTGATCGACGGCCTCAACGACGACCCGGCCATTGACGGTATCCTGCTGCAACTGCCACTGCCCGAGCACCTGGACGCCTCCAAACTGTTGGAGCGCATCCGCCCGGACAAAGACGTCGACGGCTTCCACCCCTATAACGTCGGCCGCCTGGCCCAACGCATCCCGCTGCTGCGCCCCTGCACCCCGAAGGGCATCATGACCCTGCTGGAGAGCACCGGCGTCGATCTGTACGGTCTGGATGCCGTAGTCGTTGGTGCCTCCAACATTGTTGGCCGCCCGATGGCCATGGAGCTGCTGCTGGCCGGCTGCACCGTGACTGTCACCCACCGTTTCACCAAAGACCTCGCCGGCCATGTTGGCCGTGCCGACCTGGTGGTGGTTGCCGCGGGCAAGCCGGGCCTGGTCAAGGGCGAGTGGATCAAGGAAGGCGCGATCGTGATCGATGTGGGCATCAACCGTCAGGACGACGGCAAGCTGGTCGGCGACGTGGTGTACGAAACCGCCCTGCCCCGTGCCGGCTGGATCACCCCGGTACCCGGCGGTGTCGGCCCGATGACCCGTGCGTGCCTGCTGGAAAACACCCTGTATGCCGCAGAAAGCCTGCACGGCTAATAACCTGCCGTACTGAAAAAGCCCTGCCTTATCGCAGGGCTTTTTATTGAACGGCTAAAAACCCTTTTTTCTTAGTTTTTAAGCACTTTCGTCTGGATCTAGAAGAACATTCGACAGTTCTTCGTCCATACTCCTAAAATGTAACGGCATTTATCAAAAAACCGTTCTCGAACGGCATTTTCCTTACTTTTTTAGCGAGTTCACCCGCGTGAAAATTCGTCTCTCTCTTGTCAGCCTATTTTTTGCACTTACAGGCACCTTCGCGCACGCCAGCGAAACCACCCTCGCCCCGCGTGATACTTCAAAACTGCAGATTGCTTCCGGCAGCGCCATCCTGGTCGACCTGCAGACCAACAAAGTCATCTATTCCAGCAACCCCGACGTGGTGGTGCCGATTGCCTCCGTCAGCAAGCTGATGACCGGCCTGATCGTGCTCGAAGCCAAACAGAACATGGATGAGTACATCGACATCAACATCAAGGACACGCCAGAAATGAAAGGCGTGTTCTCCCGGGTGAAAATCGGCAGCGAAATGCCGCGCAAGGAAATGCTGCTGATCGCCCTGATGTCCTCGGAAAACCGCGCCGCCGCCAGCCTGGCCCACCACTACCCGGGCGGCTACCCGGCGTTTATTGCAGCGATGAACGCCAAGGCCAAGGCACTGGGCATGACCAGCACGCACTACGTGGAGCCCACCGGCCTGTCGATTCACAACGTGTCCACCGCCCGCGACCTGAGCAAGCTGCTGGCCGCCGCGCGTAAATACCCGATGCTGAGCCAACTGAGCACCACCAAGGAAAAGACCGTGGCGTTCCGCAAGCCCAACTACACCTTGGGTTTCTCCAACACCGATCACCTGATCAACCGCGCCAACTGGGATATCAAGCTGACCAAGACCGGCTTCACCAACCAGGCCGGCCACTGCCTGGTGCTGGTGACCAGCATGGGCAACCGCCCGGTGTCGCTGGTGATCCTTGATGCGTTCGGCAAGTTCACCCACTTTGCCGATGCCACGCGTATCCGCAACTGGGTCGAAACCGGGCGCGGCGGTTCGGTGCCGGACGTGGCCTTGCGCTACAAGGCCGACAAGAACCTGAAGAATCGCCCGAACGCCGCTGAAGTACGCCGCTGAATAATGTGGGAGCTGGCTATAGCCTTCAGCGTTTTTACTTTCTTTCCGCCAATACCTTGAGCGCCTGCGCAGCCGCCTGCTCCTGCCCTGCCTGCGCCGTGGCATTGGCAGAATCGCGCCAGCGCTGCACATCCACATTCGCCGGCAACTGGCTCGGGCGCTGGGTCAAAATCGCCCAGTGCCCCGCGCTCTTCCACGCCGACTCAAAATTACTGAAGCTCATCAACAGCCGTCGGTCCATGCCCGAGCGCAGCAGCACGGTGCTTTTCTGCTGATTGAACCCCACCACCACAACATAACGCGTGCCCGACCACATGCTCGGGTTGATCCGCGCCATCACCGGGTAACCCGCCGCCACTTGCGCCAGCACGGCCGTCAGCTGGCTGTCCAGCGGGTACACCATCAGCCCGTATTCACGCGCCAGCACCTGCATATTGCGCTCAAGGTTCGCCTCGCCACCCGGTAAGTGCAGCGGTTTGTCCAGCAAGCCGGGTGTCATGACAATGCCTTGTTGCGACAGCATGCTGGCTAAAGCTGAAGGACCGCTCTGATAGGCCTCGCTGCGATACGCCGGCACACCCGTGAGTTCAACGCGCTCCGGCAACCCCGCCAGTTTCGACGGGTGCCCGGAACACGCCGCCAGCCCGAGGGCGCACGCCAGCAGCAAGGAGGTTTTAACGTTCGAGCGTAAGCGCAATTTTTTACTCTCTTGATCAACGGCCGGTAAGGGCCCAGATCATAGCCCAATCGCGTTTAGGGAGTAGCGACAGGCTGCTGATATAGCCAACAAGTTGGACCGATTCGACCATTGGTCAATAGCACGCAACCGTCAGCTGGCTAGACTGTCCATTGAGAAGACTGTGTGTGCCCCCAGCGGGGCGAAAGGAGGCCAGAATGAGCCTTGCAACAACGATTTTCCTGTTGGTCTGCGGTTGGCTGTCAGTAGCCGCCGCCATGCTGTGGGGCGTGATGCGCGTAACGCGTCGGCATCACCACCCCCATGTCACACCGGCTGCACCCGCCAAGCCGCACAAGGCCGCGGTGCATCACGCCTAGCCAGGCATGCAACTGAAGTCTTGAGTCGCGGCCACTTCCTTGCCGCGACCGTCCTTGAGCACGGCACGCACGGTGGTGCCCAGGCTGGATTCCACCAGCGTGTAGTGCTCACCCGCCTTGAAGTTCTTGTACTCGACCCGGCCCTGGCAGTCTTGCTGGTTGTCGTCGCCCGGCTCTTCTTCAAACAGTGTCACATCCAAACGATGGTCCCCCGGCGTCACTTCAAAATAGCGACCGTCATCCACGCGGTGGCCATCGACGCGCTCGGCCATCAGGTCATTTGGCGCTTCTTCCTTCAGACCAATCCACGCCTCGCTCGGGTCAGCTTTAGGGATGGGGCCGGCGCAGGCTGACAACAACAAAACAACACCAAGCGCGGGGATCAACAACAGAGGTTTGAATGACATGGCAGGGCTCCAAAGGGCTTCAGTAAAAAAGGTTGGAAGCGATTCAACTGTATCGCCGCCGATGGGTTACAAGCTTGGAGAGCGGCCTTATGTAGAACAAATGAATACATATGAAACGATCTTCAGCCGTTAACTAAATGTTCCTTCACCTGGCTGAAAGGTGCGTGTTAGGTGGGTCGGGCAAGACTGCCGGGGTTTGCAATCCTGCTCCCTCGGAGGTTCACGCATGCTCGGGCTGGTAAAGACCGCACTGCAAAAGCCCTACACGTTTATCGTGTTGGCCATATTCATCTGCATCATCGGGCCGATGGCGGCCCTGCGAACCCCCACGGATGTTTTTCCCGATATCGGCATCCCCGTCGTCGCTGTGGTTTGGCAGTACAACGGCCTGTCCCCGGACGCCATGGCCGGTCGGGTGATCTACACCTACGAACGCTCCTTGAGCACCACTGTCAACGACATCGAACACATCGAATCGCAATCGTTGCCCGGCATGGGCATCGTGAAAATCTTCTTCCAACCGGGTGTGGATATCCGCACCGCCAACGCCCAAGTCACGGCCGTGTCACAGACCGTGCTCAAGCAGATGCCACCGGGCATCACGCCGCCGCTGATCCTCAACTACAGCGCCTCCACGGTGCCGATCCTGCAACTGGCGTTTTCCAGCCCCAGCCTCTCGGAAGCCAAGATCCGCGACCTGGTACAGAACAATATCCGCCTGCCCTTGAGCGCCCTGCCCGGCCTGGCCATGCCCACGCCAATGGGTGGCAAGCAACGCCAGATCACCCTCGACCTCGACCCGCAGGCGCTGGCCGCCAAAGGCTTGTCGGCACAGGACGTGGGCAACGCCCTGGCACTGCAAAACCAGATTATTCCAGTGGGTACCGCCAAACTCGGCCCCAACGAATACACGATCCTGCTCAACAACAGCCCCAAGGCGATTGATGAGCTCAACGACCTGCCGATCAAGACGGTCGACGGCGCAATCATCACCATCGGCCAAGTGGCCCACGTGCGTGACGGCTCGCCGCCGCAGACCAACATCGTGCGCGTCGACGGCCACCGCGCGGTGCTGATGCCAGCGTTGAAAAACGGCAGTATCTCTACCCTGTCGATCATCGACGGCATCCGCCAGATGCTGCCGCGCATCAATGAAACCCTGCCGCCGTCGCTGAAGACCTCACTGCTGGGCGACGCCTCGGTGTTCGTCAAACAATCGGTGGGTAGCGTGGCCCAGGAAGGCATCATCGCGGCGCTGCTGACCAGTGCGATGATCCTGCTGTTCCTCGGCAGCTGGCGCTCCACCTTGATCATCGCCGCCTCGATTCCGTTGGCGGTGTTGTCGGCCATTGCATTGCTGGCGGCCACCGGGCAAACCCTCAACGTGATGACCCTCGGCGGGCTCGCATTGGCGGTGGGGATTCTGGTGGACGATGCCACGGTGACCATCGAAAACATCAACTGGCACCTGGAACAAGGCAAGGCGGTGAAGACCGCGATCCTCGACGGCGCCGCGCAGATCGTCGGCCCGGCGTTTGTGTCGCTGCTGTGTATCTGCATCGTGTTTGTGCCGATGTTCCTGCTGCAAGGCATCGCCGGTTACCTGTTCCGGCCGATGGCGCTGGCGGTGATTTTCGCCATGGCCAGCTCGTTCATTCTCTCGCGAACCCTGGTGCCGACCCTGGCGATGTTTTTGCTCAAGCCGCATGTGCCGGAACAAGGGCCAGGGCATCACCCGGAAGATGAATTCATCAACCATCACGAAGGTGAACAGCACAAGAAACCGCGCAACCGTGTGCTGCAATCGGTGCTGAACTTCCAGCAGGGTTTCGAACGCCATTTCTCGAATATCCGTGACACCTACCACGGCCTGCTGACCTTGGCGCTGGGCGCACGCAAGCGCTTTATCGTCGGTTTCCTGGCCTGCGTGCTGGCCTCGTTCCTGCTGTTGCCGAGCCTGGGCCAGGACTTCTTCCCGGCCACCGACGCCGGAGCGCTTGCCCTGCATGTGCGCCTGCCATTGGGCACGCGTATTGAAGAAAGCGCGGCGGCGTTCGACCGCATTGAAGCGCGGATTCGCGAAGTGATCCCGGCCGAGCAACTCGACACCATCGTCGACAACATCGGCATCCCGCTCAGCGGCATCGACATGGCCTACAGCAGCAGCGGCACCATCGGCCCGCAGGACGGCGACATCCAGGTCAGCTTGAAAAAGGACCACGCGCCGACCGCCGACTACGTGAAAAAACTGCGTGAAGCCTTGCCGCAAAGCTTCCCCGGCAGCCACTTTGCGTTCCTGCCTGCCGACATCAGCAGCCAGATTCTCAACTTCGGTGCCCCGGCGCCGCTGGACGTGAAAATCTCCGGGCGCAGCGATGCGGAAAACCGCGCCTACGCCATCGAACTGGAGCGCCGCCTGCAACATATTCCGGGCATTGCCGACCTGCGCATCCAGCAGTCCACCGGCTACCCGTCGTTGCAAGTGAACGTCGACCGTATGCGTGCCAATGGCCTGGGCATCACCGAGCGTGACGTGACCAACAGCATGGTTGCCTCGCTCGCCGGCAGCTCACAGGTGGCGCCGACGTTCTGGCTTAACCCGGCCAACGGCGTGTCGTACTCCATCGTCGCCGCCACCCCGCAATACCGCCTCGACAGCTTGCCGTCACTGGAAGCCTTGCCGGTGACCGGTGCCGATGGGCAATCGCAAATCCTCGGCGGCGTGGCGAGCATCTCTCGCGTGCAAAGCCCGGCGGTGGTGACCCACTACAACATCGAGCCGACCCTGGACCTGTATGCCAACGTGCAAGGCCGCGACCTCGGCGGCGTGGCCCGTGACGTGCAAAAGGTGCTGGATGACACCGCCTCCATGCGCCCCAAAGGCGCGGTGATCAGCCTGCACGGGCAGATCGATGCGCTGCATGAAGCGTTCAGCGGGTTGAGCTTCGGCTTGCTCGGCGCCGTGGTGCTGATCTACCTGCTGATCGTGGTCAACTTCCAGTCGTGGGCTGACCCGTTTGTGATCATCACTGCACTGCCGGCCGCACTGGCGGGGATTGTGTGGATGCTGTTCCTCAGCGGCACCTCGTTGTCGGTGCCGGCACTCACCGGCGCCATCCTCTGTATGGGCGTGGCTACCGCCAACTCAATCCTGGTGGTGAGCTTCTGCCGTGAACGCCTGGCCGAACATGGCGACGCGCTGAAGGCGGCCATGGAAGCCGGTTACACGCGCTTCCGCCCGGTGTGCATGACCGCCCTGGCGATGATCATCGGCATGTTGCCGCTGGCGATTTCCGAGGAGCAGAACGCCCCGCTCGGCCGCGCCGTTATCGGTGGCTTGATCTTCGCCACCATCGCCACATTGTTGTTTGTACCCGTGGTCTTCAGCCTGGTCCACGGTCGTCACCCTACTCGCGCAGCTGCTGGAGAAACTTCACATGTCGTCTGATCACAAACCCTCGCGCAAGCGTCTGATGCTCCTGGGTGTCGGCGGCCTCACCTTGGCCGCCCTGTTGGTCGCTAACGGCCTGCACGCCCGCACCACCCACGAAGAGGCGGTTACGGCCTGGACCGAAACCGCCGCCATCCCTCAGGTGATGGTGTTCCAGCCCAAGCAGAACGCGGCCGGCGATACCCTGCGCCTGCCCGCGCACCTCGACGCCTGGAGCAAGGCGCCGATCCATGCGCGGGTGAGCGGTTACTTGAAGGACTGGAAAGTCGACATCGGCAGCCAGGTCAAAGCCGGGCAAATCCTCGCTGAAATCGACAGCCCGGACCTCGACCAGCAACTGGCGCAAACCCACGCGCGCCTGCTCCAGGAACAGGCCAACGCACGCCTGGCCGCAACCACCGCCACACGCTGGCAGAACCTGCTCGCCAGCCATTCGGTGTCGCGTCAGGAGGCGGATGAAAAAACCTCCAACGCCGCTGCCGCCAAAGCCAACGCCGAGGCCGCCGCTGCCGACTATGCGCGGCTGTCGGCGCTGGAAAGCTACAAGACCATCCGCGCTCCGTTCGCCGGCACCATCACCGCGCGCAACACCGATATCGGCCAGTTGATCAAGGCCGACACCGACAGCGACCCGGAACTGTTCAACATCGCCGACACTCACCAACTGCGTCTGTATGTGCCGGTGCCGCAGAACTACGCGTCGGTGATCCACCCTGGGCTTGAGGCCGAGCTGACCGTACCCGAGCACCCTGGCGAGCACTTCAAGGCGCGCCTGATCGGCGACTCCACCGCCATCGACCGCCGTTCCGGCACCCTGCTTGCGCAGTTTGTCGCCGACAACCCCAACGGCGAACTGCTGCCCGGTGACTACGCCGAAGCCACGCTGCCAATCCCGGCCGACACCCACGGCGTGAGCATCCCGGCCAGCGCCTTGATCTTCCGCGCCCAAGGCACCCAAGTGGCGGTGCTGGACGCGCAGAACCATGTGCACCTGCAAGACATCCACATCGGCCTGGACCTGGGCGAACGCCTGGTGATCGACCAAGGCCTCAAACCCGCCGACCGCGTGGTCGACAACCCTCCCGACGCCCTGCGCGAAGGCGACCCGGTAGAGCTTGCCCAAGCCGGAGGTGCGCATGCGCGCAAGGTTTAACCCCCTAGCGGCGTTGGTACTATTGGCCTTGCAGGGTTGCTCGATGGCGCCCACCTACAAGGTGCCCGCCGTTGACCTGCCGGCCGGCTACCGCGAACAGACCAGCGATGGCCCGTGGCACAGCGCACAACCGTCCGACCAACTGGCACCCGAATGGTGGAAGCTCTACAACGACCCGCACCTCAATGACCTGCAACAGCAACTGCTCAACGCCAACCCGGACCTGGCGGCGGCGCTGGCTCACTTTGATGCGTCCCAGGCGTATGCCAGCCAATTGCATGCCGGGCTGTTCCCGCAAATCACCGCCAGCGCGCAGCCATTGCGCCAGCGGCAATCGGATTCGCGGCCGCTGCGTGGCGATACGCAGCCATCGGTGTACAACAGCAATACCGCAGCGTTTTCGCTGAGCTACGACCTGGACCTGTGGGGCAAGATCCGCAACCAGGTCGCAGCGGGCGACGCCCAGGCACAAGCCTCCGGGGATGACCTGGCAGTGGCGCGCCTGAGCCTGCAGCATCAATTGGCGACCCTGTATGTGCAGCTCAATGGGCTGGATGCACAGAGTCGGATCCTCAATAGCTCGCTGGAGGATTTCAGCCAGGCGCTGCAACTGACGCGCAGCCGATACGAAGGCCAGATTGCTTCCGAACTCGACCTGACCCGTGCGCAAAACCAGTTGGCCGAAGCCAAAGCCCAGCTGGATGAAGTGCGCGGGCAACGCAACCTCACCGAGCACGCCATTGGTGAATTGGTGGGGGTGGCAGCCAGCAACTTCACGTTGCCGCCAAGCCGGCAATTGATTGCCCTTCCGGGCATCCCATCGCAACTGCCGAGCCACCTGCTGCAACGTCGTCCGGACATTGCGGCGGCGGAACGGCGGGTGTTCGCGGCCAATGCCAATATTGGCGTGGCCAAGGCGGCGTGGTATCCGGATTTCAGTCTCACCGGGTTAATCGGTGGGCAGACCCAAGGGGTTGGCAACCTGCTGTCTGCCGGCAACCGCTACTGGGCGCTGGGGCCGTTGGTGAATCTGCCGATCTTTGATGGTGGGCGGCTGAGCGCCAATGAACGGCAGGCCAAGGCCGAGTTTGAAGAGGCGTCGGCGCAGTACCGTAGCCATGTGCTCAAAGCGGTGCGTGAGGTGGAAGATAACCTGGCGCAATTGCGGGACCTGCAGCAGGAAGCCCAGGATGAGCAAGCGGCAGCGGATGCGGCGCAGCATACGCAGGCATTGGCGATGAACAGCTATCAGGCCGGGGCCGTGAGCTATCTGGATGTGGTGACCGCGCAAACGGCAGCGTTGCAGGCGCAGCGGACCTTGCAGGCGGTGCAAACGCGGCAATTGCAGGCGAGTGTAGGGTTAGTCACGGCCCTCGGCGGTGGCTGGCAACCCGGCGCCTGAGACTCCCCTGTAGATCGTCCCCACGCTCCGCGTGGGCATGCAGCCGGTGACGCTCCGCGTCACAACTTTAAGGGCGGACGCAGAGCGTCCAGAGCGGCATTCCCACGCAGAGCGTGGGAACGATCTGCAACTCTGCGTCTGTTTTTTGGGGCTGCTGCGCAGCCCAACGCAGGGCAAGCCTGCTCGCCACAACAGCCCGCTTGCCACAGACTTTGTATTCAACAGAAGTTGCTTAGAGACTCCCTGTAGATCGTCCCCACGCTCCGCGTGGGCATGCAGCCGGTGACGCTCCGCGTCACGACTTTAAGGGTGGACGCAGAGCGTCCAGAGCGGCATTCCCACGCAGAGCGTGGGAACGATCTGCAAAGCACAGCTGGGACTAAAGGTGGGAGCTGGCTTGCCTGCGATGAGCATAGGTATCTACCCACCTTTTTAAAGCTGCCACAACAGCCCGCTTGCCACAGACTTTGTATTCAACAGAAGTTGCTTAGATACCTGTACTGCGATAGCCCCCTATCAGGCAGCAAGCTTCCCACTGGCAATCGCCGCCGACGCCGCCACCATCGCCCGCAGCAAGACGGCACACCCTGCCGCCAGATCATCCGGTGCGGCATTCTCGATTTCGTTATGGCTGATGCCTCCTTCACATGGCACGAAGATCATCCCCGCCGGGCCCAGTTCAGCGACAAAGATCGCGTCGTGCCCTGCCCCGCTGACGATATCCATGTTCGACAAACCCAACCCGTTCGCCGCATCGCGCACCGCGTCCACGCAGCCTTTGTCGAAGTACAACGGCGGGAAGTCAGCAGTGGGTTCCAGCTCGAACGTCAGCCCATGCTTGGCACAGGTCTCATCGATCACCTTGCGCACCTGCGCAATCATCGAATCCAGCCGCGCGGGTTCCAGGTGGCGCAAGTCCAACGTCATGCGCACTTCACCGGGGATCACGTTGCGTGAGCCTGGGTAGGCTTGCAGGCAACCGACAGTGCCGCACGCATGGGGTTGATGCCCCAACGCCGCGGCATTCACCGCCGCCACCACGGCGGCCGCGCCCACAAGCGCATCCTTGCGCAGGTGCATCGGCGTCGGCCCTGCATGCGCCTCAACACCGCGCAATTTCAGGTCGAACCACTTCTGCCCCAATGCCCCCAGCACCACGCCGATGGTTTTCTTCTCGTCCTCCAGAATCGGGCCTTGCTCGATATGCGCTTCGAAATACGCGCCCACCTTGTGGCCACTGACAGCACGCGTGCCCGCATAGCCAATCGCATTCAACGCATCGCCCACGCTGACGCCGTCCACATCAACCTTGGCCAAGGTATCAGCCAAACTGAATTTCTCGGCAAACACGCCCGAGCCCATCATGCACGGCGGGAAGCGTGAGCCTTCTTCGTTGGTCCACACCACCACTTCCAGCGGCGCTTCGGTTTCGATCTTGAGGTCATTGAGAGTGCGCAGCACTTCCACGCCCGCCAGCACGCCGAAGCAGCCGTCGAACTTGCCGCCCGTAGGCTGGGTGTCGATATGGCTGCCGGTCATCACCGGTGGAAGGTTGGGATTGCGGCCAGGGCGTCGGGCGAAAATATTGCCGATGCCATCGATGGTCACGGTGCAACCGGCTGCTTCGCACCACTGCACAAACAGGTCGCGGGCCTTGCGGTCGAGATCGGTAAGGGCCAGGCGACAAACACCGCCCTTGGGCGTGGCGCCAAGTTTGGCCAGGTCCATCAGCGACTGCCACAGGCGGTCGCGGTTGATGTGCTGATGGGTCGATTGCAGAACGTCCAGGGCAGCGTTCATGGGGATCTCCTCAGGCTGTGTTTCTTATGATTTAACTCGATCCAATGTGAACCGAGCTTGTGTGGGAGCCAGCTCCCACAGTGACCGTATTTACACAGGTGATTTGGCGGCGACCGGTCTGATGCCACGCTTGGCATTCAGGCCGTAATACAGCACCCCACCCAACGCCGAGCCGGTGAACCAGCCGTAGCTGTAAAACCAGCTGAACGCATCACTGCTCAGCGACAGCAAGGTCAGCACCACCGGCACGCCGAAGGCAACAAAGCCGCTCCAGTTCCATGCCGGGTACACGTCGTCGCGGTACAAACCGGCCAGGTCCAGTTGCTGTTTGCGCGTAATGAAATAGTCCACCACCATAATCCCGGCAATCGGGCCGAGCAGGCTGGAATAGCCCAGCAACCAGTTGGAATACACGGTTTCCAGGCTCACATCCGAGACAATCAGCCCGAGTTTTTTCAGCAGTTCGTGGGCCATCAATGCCAGCCCGACCAGGCCGGTGAGGATCACCGCCGTGGTGCGGTTGATCAGCTTGGGCGCGATGTTCTGAAAGTCGTTGGTGGGCGAGACGATGTTCGCGGCGGTGTTGGTGGACAAGGTGGCGATGATGATCAGCGCCATGGCGATGGCGACCCACACCGGACTCTGAATGTGCCCGATCAGGGTGACGGGATCGGAGACGCTGACACCCACCAGCTTCACCGACGCCGCGGTCATGATCACGCCGAGGGCGGCGAACAGGAACATGGTCAGCGGCAGGCCGAAAATCTGCCCGAGAATCTGGTCCTTCTGGCTTTTGGCGTAGCGGCTGAAGTCGGGAATGTTCAGCGACAAGGTGGCCCAGAACCCGACCATGGCTGTCAGCCCGGCCATGAAGTAACCGGTGAGGCTTGCGCCTTCGGGGCGCTTGGGTGGAATCGCCATCAGTTCACTCAGCGACACATTCGGCATCGCCCACACCAGCAAGCCTATTCCCACCGCCACCAGCAGCGGCGCCGACAAGGTTTCCAGGCGCTTGATCGACTCGGCGCCGCGCAGCACCACCCACAGGTTCAGGGTCCAGAAAATCATGAAGCCGATCACTTCACCGGTGCCACCAAGGGACTTCCAACCTTCGAAAATCGAGCCCAGGAACAGGTGAATCGCCAGCCCGCCGAACATCGTCTGGATGCCAAACCAGCCACAGGCCACCAGCGCGCGAATCAGGCACGGCACGTTGGAGCCGAGGATGCCGAAGGACGAACGCAACAGCACCGGAAACGGAATGCCGTACTTGGTACCCGGGAAAGCGTTAAGGGTCAGCGGGATCAGCACCACGATGTTGGCGAGCAAAATCGCGATCAGCGCCTCGCCCACCGACAGCCCGAAATAGGCGGTGAGCACCCCGCCCAGGGTGTAGGTCGGCACGCAGATCGACATACCGACCCACAGCGCAGTGATGTGCCACTTGTTCCAGGTGCGTTCATGCACCTTGGTCGGTGCCATGTCGTGGTTGTAGCGTGGGCTGTCGAGGACGTCGGGGCCGGCGTCGAGTTCATACAGGCCGTTGCGTTCAATGACTTGCGATCTGTTCTGTTGCATGGCCGCTCCACGGTTTTTTTAAAATTATTGTTGCTCATCCAGCGCGTGGCGCCGGATGGCCGGAGTACCTCGTAAACAACATGACATCACGGGCTCGGCCAGCCGCCACTGCACTCAAAATCCGTGCCGACAACCGCATCTGAACCCGCACCGCTTATATAACTCGCTGATGTTTATCAGCTTTCCGATTGTGCCCTGGGTACTTGTCGCCTTACTCAGGCTAAATAACGCGAAAGTTGCCCGAACTGTCAGGACTCAATCTGGTGCAACACAATTATTTTTATTTACCCACGCCGTCAAGCGGCATGTCTCAAGCGCCTGATTTGCAATAAGAAATGTTGCTCAATTCAAGAACCTGTCAAGTGCGTCAAAATGGTGAAGGGGCGCTACATTTTGGTGATTTTTAGTTTTTATCCTTATAAATCAATAAATTAATAACGATATATGCTTATAAAAAATCTTCTTGCCCATTCGAAAAACTCGGGCTAGTTTCTATTCCTGTCACCGATGACAGGATTAAACCCTGCATCGGCAAGCAGCATTACAACACTTAGAACTGGCACAAGCCGGTCAAGCCTGTGAGGAACTCGACATGTCGCTGTTGATCCGTGGCGCCACCGTTATTACCCATGATGAAAGTTACCGCGCCGATGTGTTATGCGCAGACGGTCTAATTCGCGCTATTGGCACGAATCTGGACGTTCCCGCCGGCACTGAAACACTCGATGGCAGTGGCCAATACTTGATGCCCGGCGGCATCGACCCGCATACGCACATGCAACTGCCCTTCATGGGCACTGTGGCCAGTGAAGACTTTTTCAGTGGCACGGCGGCAGGTCTGGCAGGTGGCACCACCTCGATCATCGACTTTGTGATTCCCAACCCGCAGCAATCACTGATGGAGGCCTTTCACCAGTGGCGCGGCTGGGCGGAAAAATCCGCCTCCGACTACGGTTTTCACGTGGCGATCACCTGGTGGAGCGAGCAGGTGCGCGAGGAGATGGCCGAGTTGGTCAGCCACCATGGCATCAACAGCTTCAAGCACTTCATGGCCTACAAGAACGCAATCATGGCGGCGGATGACACCTTGGTCGCCAGCTTCGAACGCTGCCTGGAACTGGGCGCGGTGCCGACGGTGCACGCAGAGAACGGTGAACTGGTGTATCACCTGCAACGCAAGTTGATGGCCCAGGGCATTACCGGGCCGGAAGCGCATCCACTGTCGCGTCCGTCCCAGGTGGAAGGTGAGGCCGCCAGCCGCGCCATTCGCATCGCCGAGACCATCGGCACGCCGTTGTACCTGGTGCATGTGTCGACCCAGGAGGCACTGGATGAAATCACCTACGCCCGTGGCAAAGGCCAGCCGGTCTACGGCGAAGTGCTCGCCGGGCACTTGCTGCTGGATGACAGCGTGTACCAGCACCCCGACTGGCAAACCGCCGCAGGCTATGTGATGAGCCCGCCGTTCCGCCCGCGAGGGCATCAGGAAGCACTCTGGCACGGCTTGCAGTCCGGCAACCTGCACACCACCGCCACCGACCACTGCTGCTTCTGCGCCGAGCAAAAAGCTGCCGGCCGTGATGACTTCAGCAAGATCCCCAACGGCACCGCCGGTATCGAAGACCGCATGGCACTGCTGTGGCACGAGGGCGTGAACACCGGGCGGTTGTCGATGCAGGAGTTCGTCGCGCTGACGTCGACCAATACCGCGAAGATCTTCAATCTCTACCCGCGCAAAGGCGCGATCCGCGTGGGTGCCGATGCAGACCTGGTGCTGTGGGACCCCCAGGGCACACGCACGATTTCGGCCAAGACCCACCATCAGAAAGTCGACTTCAACATCTTCGAAGGCAAGACCGTGCGCGGCGTGCCGAGCCACACCATCAGCCAGGGCAAGCTGGTATGGGCCGATGGTGATTTGCGCGCCGAGCGCGGTGCCGGGCGGTATGTGGAACGGCCGGCGTACCCGGCGGTGTTTGAGCAGTTGAGCAAGCGGGCTGAGCATTCCAGGCCCACTGCTGTAAAGCGCTGAGACCGCTATCGCAGGCAAGCCAGCTCCCACATGTTGATGTGCGAACACATTCAAATGTGGGAGCTGGCTTGCCTGCGATGAGGCCGGTACAGGCAAAAAAAATGCCCGCCAGAGGCAATCCCAAAAAAACCGTGAGGCCAAAACCGTGATCCAGACCCTGACCCACCTCCCCCATCCCCATGAAGATGGGCCGACACTCGCCAGCCACTTCACCGACCTGGCGCCGCCCCTCAACGCCCGCCAGGCGCAACTGGAAGCCTCGCGATGCCTGTATTGCTACGACGCGCCTTGCGTGAATGCGTGCCCCAGCGAAATCGACATCCCGTCGTTCATCCGCAATATCCACACCGAGAACGTGCAGGGCGCCGCGCAGAAAATCCTCTCGGCCAATATCCTCGGCGGCAGCTGCGCTCGCGTGTGCCCCACCGAGATTCTGTGCCAGCAAGCCTGCGTACGTAACAACGCCGAAGAATGCGCGCCGGTGCTGATCGGCCTGTTGCAGCGCTACGCCATCGACAACGCGCACTTTCGCGAACACCCGTTCCAGCGCGCTGCACCGACCGGTAAACGCATCGCCGTGGTCGGCGCCGGGCCTGCGGGCCTGGCTTGCGCACACCGCGCGGCCCTGCATGGCCATGACGTGGTGATTTTCGAAGCACGGGAAAAAGCTGGCGGCCTGAACGAATACGGGATCGCCAAATACAAGCTGGTGGATGACTTCGCCCAGAAGGAGCTGGATTTCCTCCTGCAGATCGGCGGCATCGAGATCCGTCACGGCCAGCGCCTGGGTAGCAACCTGACGTTGAGCGAACTGCATCAGCAATTCGATTCGGTATTCTTGGGCCTCGGCCTTGCCGCCAGCAAACAGCTGGGCTTGCCCCATGAAGATGCGCCCGGCCTGCTCGCCGCCACCGACTATATCCGCGAACTGCGCCAGGCCGATGACTTGAGCCAACTGCCGCTGGCCGACCGCTGCATCGTGCTCGGCGCCGGCAATACCGCCATCGACATGGCCGTGCAAATGGCCCGCCTGGGCGCCCGCGATGTCAACCTGGTGTACCGCCGTGGCTTGGCCGACATGGGCGCCACTCACCATGAACAAGAGATTGCCAAGGCCAATCAGGTACGGCTGCTGACCTGGGCTCAACCGGATGAAGTGTTGCTGGATGATCAAGGCCGTGTGCGCGGCATGCGTTTTTTGCGCACGCACATGGAGAACGGTCGCCTGCTCCCCACTGGCGAGACCTTTGAACTGGCCTGCGACGCGATCTTCAAAGCCATCGGCCAGGGTTTTGACAACGAGGCGCTGCACGACCCGTTGGCTCAGCAACTGCACCGCGTGGGCGAACGCATCTTCGTCGACGAGCAGCTGCAAACCAGTATCCCAGGCGTCTATGCCGGTGGCGATTGCGTCAGCCTCGGCCAGGACCTCACCGTGCAGGCTGTGCAACACGGCAAGCTGGCCGCCGAAGCCATGCACGCCCAACTCATGCTGAACGTGGAGGCTGCGTAATGGCCGATCTCTCGATTGTATTTGCCGGTATCAAAGCCCCCAACCCGTTCTGGCTGGCCTCCGCGCCGCCCACCGACAAGGCCTACAACGTGGTCCGCGCCTTCGAAGCCGGCTGGGGCGGCGTGGTGTGGAAAACCCTCGGTGAAGACCCGGCGGCGGTCAACGTATCTTCCCGTTACTCGGCGCACTATGGCGCCAACCGCGAGGTACTGGGCATCAACAATATCGAGTTGATCACCGACCGCTCCCTGGAGATCAACCTCAAGGAAATCACCCAGGTGAAAAAGGATTGGCCCGACCGCGCATTGATCGTGTCGCTGATGGTGCCGTGCGTTGAAGAGTCCTGGAAGAACATCCTGCCGCTGGTGGAGGCCACCGGTTGCGATGGCATCGAGCTGAACTTCGGCTGCCCCCACGGCATGCCCGAG
The DNA here is from genome assembly GCF_012985495.1 of Pseudomonas sp. WS 5146. Classification (NCBI taxonomy): domain Bacteria; kingdom Pseudomonadati; phylum Pseudomonadota; class Gammaproteobacteria; order Pseudomonadales; family Pseudomonadaceae; genus Pseudomonas; species Pseudomonas sp. WS 5146. Next base: position 52,261 of record NZ_JAAQWL010000012.1, on the reverse strand, counting down.
CGCGGCATGGGCGCAGCGGTCGGCCAGGTGCCGGAGTATGTGGAACAGGTGACGCGCTGGTGCAAGACCTACTGCTCGCTGCCGGTGATCGTCAAGCTCACGCCGAACATCACCGACATCCGCGTGGCGGCACGCGCGGCGTATCGCGGCGGCGCGGATGCGGTGTCGCTGATCAACACCATCAACTCCATCACCAGTGTGGACCTGGAGCGCATGGTCGCCCTGCCGGTGGTCGGCACGCAAAGTACCCATGGCGGTTATTGCGGCTCGGCGGTCAAGCCGATTGCGTTGAACATGGTCGCCGAAATCGCCCGCGACCCGCAGACCCAAGGGCTGCCGATCTGCGGCATCGGCGGCATTGGCAACTGGCGCGACGCGGCGGAATTTGTCGCCCTGGGCTGCGGCGCGGTGCAGGTGTGCACGGCGGCGATGCTGCATGGGTTTCGGATTGTGGAAGAGATGAAGGACGGGCTGTCGCGGTGGATGGACAGCCAGGGTTACGCCAGCCTGCAGGCGTTTTCCGGGCGGGCGGTGGGCAATACCACGGATTGGAAGTACCTGGATATCAACTATCAGGTAATTGCCAAGATCGATCAGGAGGCGTGTATCGGCTGCGGGCGTTGCCATATTGCCTGCGAGGACACCTCGCACCAGGCGATTGCCAGCTTGAAGCAGGCGGACGGCACGCACAAATACGAGGTGATTGATGATGAGTGTGTTGGCTGCAATTTGTGCCAGATCACTTGCCCGGTGGCCGATTGCATCGAGATGGTGCCGATAGAAACGGGCAAGCCGTTTTTGAACTGGACGCAGGATCCGCGTAACCCTTACCGCGAGGCTGTGTAAGTTACCTTTTGAAATGATCGTTCCCACGCTCCGCGTGGGAATGCAGCCAGGGACGCTCCGCGTCCCAAGAGCGGACGCAGAGCGTCCAGTGAGGCATTCCCACGCAGAGCGTGGGAACGATCATCAAGGCTCCAAGCCAATCCCACGCAAAATCACACTGGTCACCGTCTGGATTGCCTTCTCGAACTGCCTGTCCGACAACGGCTGGTGATCATTCAAGATCTTCACCTGGTGATCAAAGTCCGCATAGTGCTGGGTCGAGGCCCAAATCATATACAGCAGGCTCGACGGCTCCACCGGCAGGATGCGCTTGTCTTCCACCCACTGACGAATTTTCGCCTCCTTCATCTTGGCCCAGTCGTACAGGCTTTCGTCCAGCGCCTCACCGAGGGTCGGCGCGCCGTGGATGATTTCATTCGCCCAGACTTTCGAACCATGCGGCCGCGTGCGTGAGCGCTGCATCTTGGCGCGGATGTAACTGCTGAGCACCACGCGCGGGTCATCGAAGGTTTCAAAGCTCAGGGCGTCCTGCTTCCACAGGTCCAGCAGGTCGAACAGCACGGCGCTGTACAGCTCGCTTTTGGTGCTGAAGTAGTAATGCAGGTTGGAGCGCGGCAGTTGCACTTCTTCGGCAATATCGGCCATGGCGGTGCTGCCATAGCCCTTCTCGGCAAAGACTTTCTCTGCCGCCAGCAGGATTTTCTCGACGTTGCTGCGCCGGATACCGATCTTGTGATTGCCCATGGATGATGGAGCCCCAGTCACTTTTAAATACAATTCATTTTCAACCATCACATCATGAACCGCCTCATTAGGCTACACGCCATTGATCGCCAGATCGGCGCCAGCGCTTCAAAGCCCGCAGTATTCCAAGGCGTCAGCCTGCGTGATCGAGCTATGATCGGCGCATCTGAACCGGACACCCCTGACCTATGGCCGTTGACCTGCACGCCCTCTACCCGAAATTGATCCACTTGATGCTGGACACGGTCTTCGTGGTCGACAGTGACAACCTGATCGTGTTTGTCAGCGATGCCTGCGAAGCCCTGCTCGGTTACCGCGCCGATGAACTGACCGGCACGCCCATTACCGACTACATGCACCCCGAAGACCTGGCGCGCACGCGGGCTTCGATTGTGCGGGTCATGAATGGCCGGCCCCATGTGGATTTTCGCAACCGTTATCTGCGCAAGGATGGCAGCGTGGTGCACATCCTGTGGGCGGCGTTCTGGTCCGAAGAAGTCGGCGCGCGCATCGGCGTGGCGCGCGACGGGACGGCGCTCACCCAGGCCGAGGAGGAACTGCGCTTCCTCGCCCACCATGACCCGCTGACGGCACTCACCAACCGCTCGTTGTTCAACGATGGCCTGGCGTCGGCCCTGCACACCGCACAGCGTCATAACACCCGGCTGGCGTTGCTGTTTCTGGACGTCAATGACTTCAAGGGCATCAACGATGTGCATGGCCACGCGGTGGGCGATCGCGTGCTCTGCGTGATTGCACGGCGGCTGGAACGTTGCGTGCGTGACAGCGACCTGGTGGCGCGCATGGGCGGCGACGAATTCACGGTGTTGCTGACCGATGTGCAGTCACACGAAACGGTTAGCGCCAAAGTCGCGCAAATTCTCGCGGCCATGGCCGAGCCGCTGGGCGCTGAGTTTGGCCCGGTCAAGATGCCGTCGTGCAGTGTGGGCGTGGCGTTTTATCCGGCCGACGGTGCAGACGCCGATACCCTGCTCAGCCACGCAGACAGCGATATGTACAGGATAAAAAGGCTGCGGTTGGCCGCCGAGTGATGAAACTTCCTACCCGAACCTTTCCCGCCAAAAACGGATTGGTTAGGATCGCGGTCCACTTGAAGGATCATTGCAATGACTATTCGACCTCGCGTGGCCGCCGACGACCCGGTGCTGGGCGCACTGTGGGAGCGCTCGGTGCGAGCCACCCATGACTTCCTCCCCGAGGACGACATCCAGCGTTTGCTGCCGCTGGTGCGCGACGCCTACCTGCCAATGCCGGCCCTCGACGTGTGGGTGTATGAAGACCACCACGGTATCGCCGGTTTTATCGGCACTGGCGGGCATAACGTCGAAATGCTGTTTATCGACCCCGAGCGCCGCGGCCAGGGCGTCGGCCGCCAATTGCTCGACCACGCCCGCGCCCGTCATGACACGCTGACCGTGGACGTCAACGAACAAAACCCGCAGGCCGTGGGTTTCTATCTGCATTATGGTTTTATCCAGGTCGCGCGCTCGCCGCTGGATGGCGAAGGCAAACCCTTTCCCTTGTTGCACATGGCATTACCGACTCACTCACTTGAAGGTACTGAACAATGCTGATCAAGAAAGCCCTCACCACTGTCACCCTGCTCGCTTCCCTGCTGGGCGCCTCTGCGGCATTTGCCCACGCCCATCTCAAAAGTTCGACACCGGCGGCAGACAGCACGGTTGCTGCGCCCGCCGACCTGCGCCTGACCTTCAGCGAAGGCGTCGAGGCCACCTTCACCAAAGTGTCCCTGAGCAAAGACGGCACCGAACTCGCCATCAAAGGCCTGGAAACCCCGGACGCCGACAAGAAAACCCTGGTGGTCACACCCGCCGCGCCGCTGGCCGCCGGCAACTACAAAGTGGTGTGGAACGCCGTCTCGGTCGACACCCACAAGAGCAACGGTGAGTACACCTTCAAGGTCGGCCAATAACCCATGGCAACCCTGCTGGTGCTGTGCCGCTTCGTGCATTTCATCGTCGTGCTGTTGATGTTCGGGGCCTGTGCCTTCAGGCCCTGGCTGCTGGGCAACGAAGTGCAACCGGTACTCGACCGACAACTGCTGCGCATCACCCGCGCCCTGGCCTGGCTGGGGTTGTTCTCCGGCGTGGCCTGGCTGCTGTTGATCACCGCCAGCATGGCGGACAGCTGGGACGCGGCGCTGCAACCGGCCACCGTACAGTTGGTGCTGGGCAAAACCTTTTTCGGCCAGGTGTGGGTCTGGCATCTGTTGCTGAACCTGCTGCTGGTAGTGGTGTTGCTCAAACCCCGGCCGGCCTTGCGCCTGCCGTTGACCGCACTGCAGTTGGCGACGCTGGCACCGGTCGGCCATGGCGCCATGCTCAATGGGCTGAGCGGCCAATTGCTGATCCTCAATCAAGTGGTGCACCTGGTGTGCGTCGGCGCTTGGCTGGGCGGGTTGTTGCTGCTGGTGCTGATTCTGCGGCTGTCGCCAAAGCCTGCGCTGGAGCCGATCCTCAAGCGCTTCAGCGGCGTGGGTTATGGCCTGGTTGCCGGTTTGCTGGTAACGGGTTTGATCAATGTTCGCGTGCTGACCGGGCAGCTGTGGCCCACGCCGCTGTTTAACGGGTTTGCGCTGATTCTGTTGATCAAGGTGCTGCTGGTGCTGGGTATGTTGGCGCTGGCGCTGTTGAACCGGTTGCGTATCGAGCGCTGTGAGGAGCGAGTGGGCAGTTTGAAAGCCAGTGTGATGCTCGAATGGTTGCTGGGTATTGCAGCAGTAGCCGCGGTGTCCCTGCTGGGCACCTTGCCACCGATGGTGATGGCCGGCTGAAGATCTCTGTGGGAGCTGGCTTGCCTGCGATGCAGACACCGCGGCCCCACAGTTACACCGCGTCGATGCCATCGCAGGCAAGCCAGCTCCCACATGGACCGTGCCCGCTTTTCATCGATGCGCTCTTGGTCATCGTATAACTTCTGCTTGACAGCCCCCGAAAACCCCGCAAATATCCCTCGCAATGTTGTACGACAACGTATAACAAATAATAAAAACAACAAAATGGAAGGGAGCTTCACTGTGCCTCAATTCGCCCGTAATTCCTCCTCGCGTCTCGGTCTTATCAGCCTCAGCAGCCTGGCACTCGCCCTGCCCCTCAGCGCCCAGGCAGAAGGCTTTATCGACGATGCCAAAGCCACGCTCAACCTGCGCAATGCCTACTTCAATCGCAATTTCACCAACCCCACGTACCCACAAGCCAAGGCCGAAGAATGGACGCAGAACTTCATTCTCGACGCCAAATCCGGCTTTACCCAAGGCACCGTGGGCTTCGGGATTGACGTACTCGGCCTGTATTCTCAGAAGCTCGATGGCGGTAAAGGCACCGGCGGCACCCAACTGTTGCCGCTCGACAGAGATGGCCGCCCTGCCGACAATTTCGGACGCCTGGGCGTGGCACTGAAAACCCGGCTGTCCAAAACCGAACTGAAAGTTGGCGAATGGATGCCGGTACTGCCGATCCTGCGCTCGGACGACGGCCGCTCCTTGCCGCAGACCTTTCGTGGCGGCCAGGTAACCTCCAATGAAATCGCCGGGCTGACGCTCTACGGCGGGCAATTTCGCGGCAATAGCCCACGCAACGATGGGAGCATGGAAGACATGTTCATGAACGGCAAAGCCGCGTTCACCTCGGACCGTTTCAACTTCGGCGGCGGCGAATACACCTTCAACGACAAACGCACCCAGGTCGGCGTGTGGTACGCCGAACTCACCGACATCTACCAGCAGCAATACCTGAACCTGACCCACAGCCAGCCGGTCGGCGACTGGACGTTTGGCGCCAACCTGGGGTTCTTCAATGGCAAGGAGGACGGCAGCGCCCTGGCCGGCAACCTCGATAACAAAACCTATTCCGCCCTGCTCTCGGCCAAATACAAAGGCAACGCCTTCTATGTCGGCCTGCAAAAACTCACCGGCGACAGCGTGTGGATGAGGGTCAACGGCACCAGCGGCGGCACCCTGGCCAACGATAGCTACAACGCCAGCTACGACAATGCCAAGGAAAAATCCTGGCAGATACGCCATGACTTCAACTTCGTGGTACTCGGCATTCCGGGGCTGACCATGATGAACCGGTATATCAGCGGCAATAACGTACACACTGGCGCCATCACCGACGGCAAGGAATGGGGCCGCGAGTCGGAGCTGGCCTACACGGTGCAGAGCGGCACACTGAAGGATTTGAATGTGCGCTGGCGCAACTCGACCATGCGTCGGGATTTCAGCAACAACGAGTTTGATGAGAATCGGATCTTTGTCAGCTACCCGATCTCGTTGCTGTAACGCGCTCCCTGCAGGCACTGACATGTGTAGCAGCCCGCTTGTGTGGGAGCTGGCTTGCCTGCGATAGCGCAGGATCAGCAAAAGAAATGTCAGTTAGCCGACCGCAATCGCAGGCAAGCCAGCTCCCACCTTTTGAGCATCACTTGCCTGCAAGGGCGTTGACAACCCAGGGAGTCCAAAACGATACTTCCATCAAGTCATACGACAACCTACAACAACAATGGAATTCCCATGACCACCACCACGCCTGTCCCCTTCAACCGCCTGCTGCTCACCGGCGCCGCCGGCGGCCTGGGCAAAGTCTTGCGCGAACGCATGCGCCCTTATGCCCAGGTATTGCGCCTGTCGGACATCGCCAACATGGCCCCGGCGGCCGGTGAGTTCGAAGAAGTGCAACCCTGTGACCTGGCCGACAAACAGGCTGTGCACCAACTGGTGGAAGGCGTCGATGCCATCCTGCACTTCGGCGGTGTGTCGGTGGAGCGCTCTTTCGAAGAAGTGCTGGGCGCAAACATCAGCGGTGTTTTCCATATCTACGAAGCCGCCCGCCGCCATGGCGTGAAACGAGTGATCTTCGCCAGCTCCAACCATGTGATCGGCTTTTACAAGCAAGACGAACAGATCGACGCCCACTCCCCACGTCGCCCGGACAGCTACTACGGCTTATCCAAATCCTACGGCGAAGACATGGCCAGCTTCTACTTCGACCGCTACGGCATCGAGACCGTGAGCATCCGCATCGGCTCCTCGTTCCCGGAACCCCAGAACCGCAGGATGATGCACACCTGGTTGAGTTTCGATGACCTGACCCAACTGCTCGAGCGCGCGCTGTACACGCCCAATGTCGGCCACACCGTGGTCTACGGCATGTCGGATAACCTCGACACCTGGTGGGACAACCGCTACGCCGCGCACCTGGGTTTTGTGCCCAAGGACAGCTCCGAGGTGTTCCGCACCAAGGTCGAAACCCAGCCGCCAGTGGCCGCCGATGACCCGGCCGCGGTCTACCAGGGCGGCGCGTTCTGCGCGGCGGGGCCGTTTGGTGACTGAACGTACATCAACCCAAGGGAATGAGTTGCCATGACCGCTGAACTGATCGTCGACGCCCGCAATGCCGTGGGTGAATGCCCGGTGTGGGTGCCGCAGGAAAACGCGCTGTACTGGGTGGACATCCCCAACGGTGGCCTGCAACGCTGGGACGCCGCCACCGGCCACGTCGCCGCCTGGAAAGCCCCGCAGATGCTCGCCTGTATTGCCCGCACCGACGCGGGCAATTGGCTCGCGGGCATGGAAAGCGGGTTTTTCCAACTCACCCCGCATAACGACGGCAGCCTCGACACCACGCCTCTGGCGAGCATCGAGCACCCACGCCCGGACATGCGCCTCAACGATGGCCGCTGCGATCGCCAGGGCCGTTTCTGGGCTGGCAGCATGGTGCTGAACATGGGCCTGAATGCGGCCGAAGGCACCCTGTACCGCTATGCGTCAGGCGCCGCGCCGCATGCGCAACTGAACGGGTTCATCACCCTCAATGGCCTGGCGTTCAGCCCGGACGGCCGCACGATGTACGCCTCGGATTCACACCCGCTGGTGCAGCAGGTCTGGGCGTTCGATTACGACATCGACACCGGCACGCCATCCAACCGCCGCGTATTTATCGACATGCATCAATTCCTCGGGCGCCCCGATGGCGCGGCAGTCGACGCCGAGGGTTGCTACTGGATCTGCGCCAACGACGCGGGGCTGGTTCACCGCTTCACCCCGGATGGCCGTCTGGACCGCTCCCTCAGCGTGCCGGTAAAAAAACCCACCATGTGCGCCTTCGGCGGCAGCCGGCTGGACACCTTGTTCGTCACCTCGATTCGTGATGACCACAGTGAGCAGTCGGTCGCCGGCGGCGTGTTTGCCCTCAACCCCGGCGTCAGCGGATTGCCGGAGCCCACGTTCACCCTCTAGCTGCATCGCTGTGCCTTGAATACAACAACAATAAGACAGGAGTGACACCCTATGGACTTCAAACGCACTTTGCTCGCCGCTGCATTCTTTACCCTCAGTACCGCCGCCCACGCGCTGGAAATCAAATTCGCCGACATCCATCCCGCCGGCTATCCCACCGTCGTCGCTGAACAGAACATGGGCAAGGCCCTGACTCAGGCAAGTAACGGCGAACTGACCTTCAAATACTTCCCGGGCGGTGTCCTGGGTTCCGAAAAAGAAGTGGTCGAACAGGCCCAGGTCGGTGCGGTGCAGATGACCCGCGTCAGCCTCGGCATCGTCGGGCCGGTGGTGCCGGACGTGAACGTGTTCAACTTGCCGTTCGTGTTCCGCGACCAGGCGCATATGCGCAAAATCATCGACGGCGAGATCGGCGATGAAATCCTCGCCAAGATCACCGACTCCGAGTTCGGCCTGGTGGCCCTGGCCTGGATGGACGGTGGCACGCGCAACCTCTACACCAAGAAGCCGGTGCGCAAGATCGAAGACCTCAAGGGCATGAAAATTCGTGTACAGGGCAACCCGATCTTCATCGAAGCCTTCAACGCGATGGGCGCCAACGGTATTGCCATGGACACCGGCGAAATCTTCAGTGCCTTGCAGACCGGCGTGATCGACGGCGCGGAAAACAACCCGCCGACCATGCTGGAGCACAACCACTTCCAGAACGCCAAGTTCTACACCCTCACCGAGCACCTGATCCTGCCCGAACCCATCGTGATGTCGAAGATCACCTGGAACAAACTCACGCCCGACCAGCAAGACCTGGTGAAAAAAGCCGCCAAGGCCGCCCAGGCCGATGAGCGCGCGCTGTGGGACGCCAAGTCCGCCAGCAGCGAGGAAAAGCTCAAGAAGGCCGGCGTCGAGTTCATCACCGTCGACAAAAAACCCTTCTATGACGCCACCGCAGCGGTTCGCGCCAAGTACGGTGCGGCTTACGCCGACATCATCAAGCGCATCGACGCGGTCGAGTAATCACCCTTTCCTTTAGTCAGGCCCGGCGCGGTCGGCATCGACGCGCCCGGTTACGGTGAACGCCATGAAGAATTTAGTGCTGCGCATCAACGACCGCATTTACATGACCTGCATCTGGGTCGCCGGCCTCTCGGTCCTCGGGGTCGCGCTGATCATCCCCTGGGGCATCTTCGCCCGCTACATCCTCGGCACCGGCGCAAGCTGGCCGGAGCCCACCGCCATCCTGCTGATGCTGGTGTTCACCTTTATCGGCGCCGCCGCCAGTTACCGTGCCGGCGCGCATATGTCGGTGGCCGTAGTTACTGACCGCCTGCCAGCGCGCCAACGGCAAATCGTCGGCGTTATTACGCAACTGCTGATGGCCACCATCTGCCTGTTCATGACCGTCTGGGGCAGCAAGCTGTGCCTGTCCACCTGGAACCAGTTCATGAGTGCGATCCCCACCCTGCGCGTGGGCATCACCTATATACCAATCCCGATCGGCGGGCTGCTGACGCTGGTGTTCGTGCTGGAAAAACTCTTGCTCGGTGACCAGAGCCAGCGCCGCGTGGTGCGCTTTGATCTGGTTGAAGAAAACGAAGGGGCTGCCTGATGGACGCATTGATGCTGCTGGGCAGTTTTATCGCCTTGATCCTGATCGGCATGCCGGTGGCCTACGCCCTCGGGCTGTCGGCGCTGATCGGCGCGTGGTGGATCGACATCCCGTTCCAGGCCTTGATGATTCAGGTTGCGGGCGGGGTGAACAAGTTTTCGCTGATGGCGATTCCGTTCTTTGTACTGGCCGGGGCGATCATGGCCGAAGGCGGCATGTCGCGGCGACTGGTTGCATTTGCCGGGGTGCTGGTGGGGTTTGTGCGCGGCGGCCTGTCGTTGGTGAACATCGTGGCGTCGACGTTTTTTGGCGCGATTTCCGGCTCGTCGGTGGCCGATACCGCCTCGGTCGGTTCGGTGTTGATCCCGGAAATGGAGCGCCGTGGCTACCCGCGTGAGTTCTCTACCGCCGTCACTGTCAGCGGCTCGGTGCAAGCCTTGCTGACGCCGCCCAGCCATAACTCGGTGCTCTACTCCCTGGCGGCCGGTGGCACGGTCTCGATTGCCTCGTTGTTCATGGCCGGCGTAGTGCCTGGGCTGCTGATGAGCGCGTGCCTGATGGTGCTGTGCCTGATCTTCGCGAAAAAGCGCAATTACCCCAAGGGCGAAGTCATCCCGCTCAAACAGGCGTTGAAAATCTGCGCCGATGCACTCTGGGGCTTGATGGCGATGGTGATCATTCTCGGCGGCATCCTCTCGGGCATTTTCACTGCCACCGAGTCGGCCGCGATTGCCGTGCTCTGGGCATTTTTCGTGACCATGTTCATCTACCGCGACTACAAATGGCGCGAGCTGCCCAAGCTGATGCACCGCACGGTGCGCACCATTTCCATTGTGATGATCCTGATCGCCTTCGCCGCCAGCTTCGGCTACATCATGACCCTGATGCAGATCCCGGCGAAGATCACCACGCTGTTCCTGACCCTGTCGGACAACCGCTACGTGATCCTGATGTGCATCAACGTCATGCTGCTGATGCTCGGCACGGTGATGGACATGGCGCCGCTGATTTTGATCCTCACGCCGATCCTGCTGCCGGTGGTGCTCGGTATCGGCGTCGACCCGGTGCACTTCGGCATGATCATGCTGGTGAACCTGGGCATCGGCCTGATCACTCCGCCAGTGGGCGCGGTGCTGTTTGTGGGCGCGGCGGTAGGCAAGGTCAGTATCGAGAAAACCGTGGCGGCGCTGCTGCCGTTTTATGCGGTACTGTTCCTGGTCTTGATGGCGGTCACCTACATTCCCGCTCTGTCACTTTGGTTGCCGCATCTGGTGCTCTGATGATTGAACTTGAAGACAACCTGACTCAGCTCACCCTCGCCCCGGCCGTGGGTGGCAGCATCGTCAACTGGACGGTGCGCGCCACCGGGCAGCCGCTGTTGCGCCATAGCGATGAAGCGGCGCTGAACACCGGGCTGCCGGGCAAGCTGGCGTGTTACCCGCTGGCGCCGTGGTCCAATCGAGTGGCCCAAGGCGGTTTCGATAACCCCGGCGGCTGGCTGGCACTCACGCCCAACAGCCCGCTCGACCCGCTGCCGATTCACGGTTCGGCCTGGCAACAGGCGTGGCAGGTGGTCAGCCAGACGGCGGATGAAGTGGTGCTGGAGGTGGTGTGCGACACGCCGTTTGCCTATCGCGCCGAGCAGCGGTTTCGCTTGCGTGGCGGCGAACTGAGTCTCGAATTGCGCGTGACGCACCTGGCCGAAGACGCCGCGTGGCACGGCCTGGGGTTACATCCGTATTTACCGCGCAGGCCGGGCACGCGCTTGCAAGCCAAGGCGTCGCAGGTGTGGATGAGTGATGCGTCCAAGCTGCCGACCGAGTTGGCGCCGGTGCCTGCCGAATGGGATTTCACTCAGCTCAAGGGGTTGCCACAAGGCCTGGTGGACAACGGGTTTTGCCAGTGGGACGGGCGTTGCCGCATCGAACAGCCGGAGCTGGGCTATGCACTGGAATGCCAGGCCAGCGGCGCCGATTACTTCCTGCTGTTCTGCCCGCCGGGGTTGGGGTTCTTTTGCATCGAGCCGGTGAGTCACCCGGTGAATGCACACCACCTGCCTGGGCGGCCGGGGCTGAAGCTGCTGGAGCAAGGCCAATCAACCCAACTCGATTTCACCCTGAAATATATTCCAAATGTGGGAGCGGGCTTGCTCGCGAATGCGGTGGGTCAGTTACAGATGAATTGACTGACACTCCGCTTTCGCGAGCAAGCCAGCTCCCACATTTTTGATCCGCATGGTGTCAAGGCGGGCTGTTTTTCAGGCGGCCCGCCGTGTCGATACTCACCACCACCGACAACCCCGGCCGCAGGCGCTCGCTCTCGGCCTGATCCGGGTCCACCGTAATCCGCACCGGCACCCGCTGGGCGATCTTCACAAAGTTGCCGGTGGCGTTATCCGCCTGCAACAGGCTGAACTCCGAGCCGGTCGCCGGGGAAATATGCTGCACCGTGCCGTGAAACTTGCGGTGGTTGAGCGCATCCACGGTGAACGTCACCGGCTGGCCGACCTGCACATTGTCCATCTGGGTTTCTTTCATATTGGCGATCACCCACAGCTGCGGCGGCACCAGCGCCATCAACTGCGCGCCGGAGTTGACGTAGGCGCCCAGGCGCACGCCGATCTGCCCCAGCTGGCCGTCACGCGGCGCAATGATGCGGGTGTTGGACAGGTCGATACGCGCCAGCTCCACGGCCGCATCGGCACTGGCCACCGCCGCTTCGAGGGAGCCGCGATTGACGATCACGGTTTGCAGGTCCTGGCGGGCGATTTCCAGGTTGGCCTGGGCCTGGGCCACCGCTGCGATGGTCTGCGCGTTCGCGGCGCGGGTCACGTCCAGCTCGCGCCTGGACACCGAGCCATCGCTGATCAACTCTTCATTACGGCGCAGGTCCGCGGTGCTTTTGCGTGCCTGGGCCTGGCTGTCCACCAGCGCGGCCTGGCGCAGTTTGATGGTGGCTTCGGCGCTGTTGCGCTGCTGCACCACATTGGCCAAGGAGGCTTTCTGCACCGCCAATTGCGCCAGCGCCTGGTCAAGACGCTGCTTGTAGATGCGGTCGTCCAGGCGCACCAGCAGGTCGCCGGCCTTGACGTACTGGAAGTCCTGCACCGGCACTTCATACACATAGCCGCTCAGTTGCGGGCCGATAATCGTCACTTGGCCACGTACCAGGGCGTTCTCGGTGGTTTCCACCGCACTGCTGAACGGCGGCAATTGCCAGGCATACAGCACGATCAACACACCGACGATGGCGATCGCGGCAAAGCCCAGCGACGAGACGATGCGCACCCGCAGCGAGCGCGGCTCGGTAACGGTCGAGCCCGGTGGTGGCGTGCCTTCCGGGGTGGAGGCGATGGCGTTGGTCGTGGTTGTGGTGGTGGTTTCGGTCATGAAGTAACGCCGCTGGGTTGAACGGGAGGGGCTGCTGTTTTGGTGGTACTCATCAGCCACAGGCTGCGGGTGAAGATCCAGAGCATGGTGAGGATCGCGATGATCGCGATCAGCATGAACACATCGTTGTAGGCCATCACATTCGCCTCGCGCGTGGCCGCCGTGGCCAGGCTGCGGATGCCCATGAGGTTGCGCAGTTCCGGGTCGGCAATCACACCGCCGTAGGCCGAGCCGCCGCTCTGCACCCGCGCCGCCACGCGTGGGTCGAGCAAGGTCAGGTGTTCGACGATCATGCTGGAATGGTATTTCTCCCGCACGATCTGGAACGTGCCCAGCAACGCCGCGCCAATCAGGCCGCCGAGGTTCTGGCAGATGCCGAACATCACCGAGAAACTCACCAGGTTGCGCGGGTTGGTCAGAACGTTTTTAGTGCCCAGCACCATGGTCGGCCCCAGGAAGAAGGTGCCGCCAAAGCCTAGCAGGAACTGGCTGATATACAGGTTTTGCGGGCGGGTGAGATTGCTGGAGAAACTGTCCATCACCGAACCGGTAGCCATCAGCGCCAGGGAGATGATCAACGGCATCAGCAGGTGCGCCGGGTTGATCGTCAGCGCGCTGACCACCAGCCCGGCAATCGCCCCGGCCAGCATCACCACGTAGAGGGTGTGCATCTGCTGGTAGCTCATGTTCAGCATCTGCATAAAGCCCACCGCACCGGTGGACTGCTCGGACAGCACCATGCGAATCAGCACCACCGCCAGCGCCAGGCGAATCATCGCCCCGCTGCCGAGCCAGCGCGTCATCAACATCGGGTTGGCGCGGTTATGCTCAATGGCCAGGCCGGCCATGATCAACACCAGCGAACAGGCCGAGGCCACGCCGATCCAGGGCGCTTCCAGCCACCAGTCGATACGCCCCAACGACAGCACCGCACAGAGCAACGCCACGCCGCTGGCGAGAATGGCAAAGGTGAGGAAGTCGAGTTTTTCAAAGGTTTTGAAACGGTCGCCGGGCGGCAGTTTGAGCATGAATACGCAGCCCAGACAGATCAGCGCCATGCCCAGCTCGAACAGGTACAGCCCGCGCCATTCGGCAATTTGCAGCAAGTCTTCGGAGAACAATCGCGCCAGTGGCAGCGCCAACTGCGCAGTGCCCAAGCCCAGCACCAGAGCTTTGAGCCGCCACTTGGCGGGGAACGCCTGGATCATGTAGTACAAGCCCAACGAACTCAGCGCCGCACCGACCATACCGTGAGCTGCCCGTACTGCAATCGCCGAACTCAAGTCGTTGACGAACAAATGGCCGAAGGTCACCAGCGCATACAGCACCAGAAACACCTCGGTAAACGCCCGCAGGCCGAACTGCTGACGAAACTTCACCAGCAGCAGGTTCATGCACACGTTGGTCATCACATAGGCGGCCGGCAGCCAGGCCATTTCTGCGGTGGTGGCACCCAGTGCGCCTTGCAGATATTGCAGGTTGGCGATCACCAGGGCGTTGCCGAGCCCGCCGGTAATTGCCACCAGGATCCCGACCAACGCAAACAGCCAACGCTTGTGCGTAGGGTGCAGCGGCGTCGACGGCGAGCCGGGCAGGCTCGGCCGCTCGTGGGGTTGCCAAGTGTGGGGGGTGTATTTATCCATCGCATGACCTTGATGAGCCGACGTGCAAGGTCGGTAAATCCGTTACTCAGGGACCAGTAAACCTGAGAGGCGTTCATCTTGCCATGTCTCGTGCGGGCACGGTCAAAACTGTGGGGGCGGGCTTGCTCGCTCCCACAATTGACCGCATCCAACCTTAAGCGGATTTGCATGCACTGAAGAACTGCTTTTCTGTGGGAGCTGGCTTGCCTGCGATACAGACACCTCGGTGTGTCAGGTACACCGAGTTGATGCCATCGCAGGCAAGCCAGCTCCCACATTAGACCGAGTATGGCTCTGCTGTTGCTGTTGCTCCGGCCCTTACATCCTTTTCGATGACGAAGTCAGCGGTCTTTTGATCTGCGCTTTTGATCTTGATCTGAAATCGCCCCGTCAAACACGATGGCCGGAATTCGACAGGGATTTGGGGGGTAAACCGGCAGGGATGCCGGTTTAGCCGCGCTGGGCCAAGGATGGCCCAGCGCGGCGGCCCCCCAAATCACTGGCGGATTGCGGGCATGCCGAGCCATAGCGAGGCACCGAGTGTTGGGGCGAAGACTTTTTGGTTACTTTTGTGTCTTTACAAAAGTGACCCGCTGTAAGAGCGGAACCCTACTCAGCCGTTACCGCAGCAACGGATATGTACACCACCAAAAGACCGCCATCGCAGGCAACCCAGCTCCCACATGTAAATTGTGTTGCACATCAGCATCAAAGCGCAGCCTTGACCAGCATCCCCGCAGCCACCACCACACACAGGCTGGCAAACCCCACCTGCAACGCCCGCGCCGGGATCACCGAACACAAACGCCGACCAGCCAACATGCCGACAATACTCGCACCGATAAACACCCAGCCCATCGGCTCAATGCTCACACCGGCCTGCATCGACCCAGCCACGCCGATCAGCGAAATCAGGCTGATCACCATCAAAGAGGTGGCGACAATCCCGCGCATCTGCACATCGGTCAGTTGCTTGAACGCCGGCACGATCAGGAAGCCACCGCCCACGCCAAGCAAGCCCGACACCGCGCCAGTCACGGCCCCCAAAGCCGCCAACGTGGCACTGCATTTGGCAGTCCAGGCCAGGCGCCCGGTCTGCTGGTTGAGCATGCAGTTTTTCTGGCCCCAGGACGCGGCGCCATGGTCGCTTGGCCCGGCCTCGACCTTTTCGCGTTGCAACATGCGCCACGCCACCAGCACCATCAAGGCGCTGAACAGGCCCATCAGCAGGTGTTCGGGCAACTGGTGCGCAATAAACACACCCAGTGGCGAAAACAGCGCACCGAGCAAGGCGATCAATAACGCGGCGCGGTAACGCACCAGGCCATGGCGCAACCCGTCAATGGCGCCGACCGCCGCCGCCGCGCCCACGGCGAGCAACGACACCGGCGCCGCCTGGGTCATGGTCAAGCCCAGCCCCAGCACCAACGCCGGCACCCCGAGGATGCCACCGCCCGCGCCGGTCAGGCCCATGACCAGGCCCATCAATAAACCCAACAGACTTGCCAGCAGCATTTAATCCACCTTGCTCAGGCGGGTCAGCCACTCGCGGCCCTTGAGCATGCCGTTCCAGTAGAACCACGGCAGCAGCGTGGCCTTGAGGAACCACATCGAGCGACGTGCCTGGGTCGGGTCCAGCGGGAAGGTCGGCAGCAGCTTGCCGCCATAGCCGAACTCGGCCAGCACCACCTTGCCCTTCTCCACCGTCAACGGGCAGGAACCATAGCCGTCGTACTTGAGCGGCAGCGGCGCCTGTTTGCGCAGGGCCAGCAGGTTTTCGGCCACCACCACGATCTGCTTGCGCACGGCGGCTGCGGTCTTGGCGTTGGTGGTGCCGCACACATCGCCGAGGCCGAAGATATGCGGGTAGCGGAGGTGTTGCAGGCTGTGCGGGTTCACCTCGCACCAACCGGCGGGGTCGGCCAACGAGCTCTGGCGGATAAAATCCGGGGCAACCTGCGGCGGGACCACGTGCAACAGGTCGAAGGATTTTTCTTCGACGGTGGCCTTGCCTTCGGCGTCTTTGACTTCAAACCAGGCTTTGCGCGCCGGGCCATCGACCTTGACCAGGTTGGCGTTGAACGCCAGGCGGGCGTTGTATTTCTCTACGTACTTCATCAATGGCGGCACAAAGGTCGCCACGCCAAACAGCGCGGCGCCGGCCAGGTTGAATTCGACGTCGATGTTTTTCAGGTTACCCTGCTTGAGCCAGTGATCGCAGGACAGGTACATGGCTTTTTGCGGCGCGCCTGCACATTTGATCGGCATGGCCGGCTGGGTAAAGATCGCCTTGCCGCCTTGCAACTGCTGCACAAGCTGCCAGGTGTAGGCCGCGTGCTCGTAGCTGTAGTTGGAGGTCACGCCGTTCTGGCCAAGGGTCTGTTCCAGGCCGTCGATTTTTTCCCAGGCCAGGCGCAGGCCGGGGCACATGATCAGGTTGTTCCAGCTCACGCGCTGGCCGTTGTCGAGCACCAGGGTTTGCTCGTCGGGCAGCAACTCGGCGACAGCGGCCTGCACCCAGGCGACGCCATTGGGCAGTACGTCGGCCAACGGCCGTCGGGTCTTTTTCAGGTCGTAGGCGCCGCCACCGACCAGCGTCCAGGCCGGCTGATAGCAGTGATAGTCGTTAGGTTCGATCAGGGTGATGTTCAGCTGCGGGTCGCGTTTGAGCAAGCTGGCCAGCAGGCCGATGCCTGCCGAGCCGCCGCCGATGACTACGATGTCGCCACTGATGGTCGGTCCCCAGTGTTGCTCGGTCATGGTCTTTTGCCTTTTATCGTCAATGCACACAAGGGTCGTTGCCGTATGGCGTCACGCCCAGCTTTTTATGACCGCGCCGCAGTACAAGCCGGACAAGGTCTTCATCACTTGAATCACTTCGTGGCTGGCCAGCCCGTAGAAAATGTATTTACCTTCCCGACGGGTGGCGACCAACCCTTCGTCACGCAAAATGCCCAACTGTTGTGACAGTGTGGGCTGACGCACGCCGGTCATGGTTTCCAGCTCGCCGACGTTGCGCTCGCCCTGGGTCAACTGGCACAGGATCAACAGGCGGTCCTCATTGGCCAGTGCCTTGAGCAAGGAGCACGCCTTGGACGCCGATGCGCGCAACTGGGCGACTTCGCCCTCACTCAGAGTAGATTCCATTTGCCTCGGGTCCTTTATGTCACTTAAGCTCAAAACATTATGTGTAAACGTAAACTGATTGTAACCACTTTTTTCGCTTCCGGGGACCGCCGCCATGCCAGCGTTGATTCAAGCCTTTCTGGACGAGGCATCGTCGACCTTCACCTACGTCATTTATGAACACGATGGCGGCCCGTGCGCCATCGCCGATTCGGTACTCAATTACGACCCCGCGTCCGGGCGCACGGATACCGCCCAAGCCGATAAAGTCATCGCGTTCGTGCGTGAGCACGGCTTGCAGGTGCAGTGGCTGCTGGAAACCCATGCGCATGCCGATCACTTGTCCGCTGCGCCTTACCTGCGCCGCACGCTCGGCGGCAAAATCGCCATCGGCCAATCCATCAGTAAGGTCCAGGATGTCTTCAAGAGCCTGTTCAACCTGGAGCCGGAATTCCGCGTCGATGGCTCGCAGTTCGACCACCTGTTTGCGCCGGATGAAATCTTTCATATCGGCAACTTGAAGGCCCAGGCGCTGCATGTGCCTGGCCACACCCCGGCCGACATGGCGTACCTGATCGACGGTCGTTTGATTCTGGTAGGCGACACGCTGTTCATGCCGGATGTAGGCACCGCGCGTTGCGACTTCCCTGGTGGTGACGCGCGACAGTTGTATGCGTCGATGCGCAAGCTGCTGGCCTTTCCATTGGAGACTGAACTGTACGTGTGCCATGACTACCCGCCTGAAAGCCGCGAGGCCAAGTGCCTGACCACGGTCGCCGAGCAGCGCGCGGGCAATATTCATGTGCATGACGGGGTGGATGAGGCGGCGTTTGTAGAGATGCGCACCCAGCGTGATGCCGGGTTGGGAATGCCGACGCTATTGCTGCCGGCGATTCAGGTAAATGTGCGCGCGGGGAATATGCCGCCGGCGGAAGCAAACGGGGTGACGTATCTGAAGATTCCGCTTAACCAACTGTAAAAAGCGCCGATTCCTTTGTGGGAGCTGGCTTGCCTGCGATAGCGATGCATCAGTAACCCGTGTGTCAACTGGCCCACCGCTATCGCAGGCAAGCCAGCTCCCACAATTGTCCTGTGTTGTGTCAGGAACCCAGGCTGATGCCATTAGCCGGCAACGGCAGCGCGGTCTTGTAGCGCACCTGCTTGAGCGCAAAGCTCGAGCGAATATTGGCCACGCCCGGCACCTTGGTCAGAAAGTCCATCATGAAACGCTCCAGCGACTGGATCGTCGGCACCAGCACCCGGATCAGATAATCCGGGTCGCCCGCCATCAGGTAACACTCCATCACTTCCGGCCGGTCAGAAATCGCGCCTTCGAACTGCTGCAATGCCAGTTCATTCTGCTTTTCCAGGCTCACATGAATGAACACATTCACGTGCAGCCCCAGCAGATCGGCGTCCAGCAACGTGACCTGATCACGGATAAGCCCCAATTCCTCCATGGCCTTCACCCGGTTAAAGCATGGCGTGGGCGACAGGTTGACCGAACGGGCCAGGTCGGCGTTGGTAATGCGGGCGTTCTCCTGCAGGGCATTGAGAATGCCGATATCGGTACGGTCCAGTTTGCGCATGAGACAAAATCACCTGTTTATTATGTTTATGCAGTTTTTTTATCCGCAAATGGTCTTGAGCGCAATGAAACACAGATAAATATTCTTCTACGCCACGCCTATGATGTTTGTAGGACAAGATTTCTCCTATCCGGAGACTGACTGTCAGCTAGCGCGCCCACTACAAGAAATTCACAAGATCGAGCGTAGAAAGCCATGAACCAGCCGTATGCACCACTGCGCCTGCACGTTCCCGAACCCTCGGGCCGCCCAGGCTGCAAGACCGACTTTACCTACCTGCGCCTGACTGACGCAGGTACGGTGCGCAAACCCGCCATCGACGTAGAACCCGCCGACACCGCTGACCTGGCCAAGGGCCTGATCCGCGTGCTTGACGACCAGGGCCAGGCTCTTGGCCCGTGGGCTGAAGGGGTATCCGCCGAGATCATGCGTAAAGGCATGCGCGCCATGCTCAAGACGCGCATCTTCGACAACCGCATGGTGGTCGCCCAGCGTCAGAAAAAAATGTCGTTCTACATGCAAAGCCTTGGCGAAGAAGCCATCGGCAGCGCCCAGGCGCTGGCCTTGAATATAGACGACATGTGCTTCCCCACCTATCGCCAGCAAAGCATCCTGATGGCCCGCGAAGTGCCGCTGGTGGACCTGATCTGCCAACTGCTGTCCAACGAGCGCGACCCGCTCAAGGGCCGTCAGTTGCCAATCATGTATTCGGTCAAGGACGCCGGGTTCTTCACCATTTCCGGCAACCTCGCCACCCAATTCGTGCAAGGCGTGGGCTGGGGCATGGCCTCGGCGATCAAGGGCGACACCAAGATTGCCTCAGCCTGGATCGGCGACGGCGCCACCGCCGAATCGGATTTCCACACCGCCCTCACCTTCGCCCACGTGTACCGCGCGCCGGTCATTCTCAACGTGGTCAACAACCAGTGGGCCATCTCCACCTTCCAGGCTATCGCCGGCGGTGAAGCCACCACCTTCGCCGGACGCGGCGTGGGTTGCGGCATCGCCTCCCTGCGTGTGGACGGCAACGACTTTATCGCCGTGTATGCAGCGTCTGCCTGGGCCGCCGAGCGTGCGCGCCGCAACCTTGGGCCAACCCTCATCGAGTGGGTCACCTACCGCGCCGGCCCGCACTCCACCTCGGACGATCCGTCCAAATACCGCCCGGCCGATGACTGGAGCCACTTCCCGCTCGGCGACCCGATTGCGCGCCTCAAACAGCACCTGATCAAAATTGGCCAGTGGTCCGAAGAAGAGCACACGGCAGTCAGTGCCGAGCTTGAGGCCGAAGTGGTCAAGGCGCAGAAAGAAGCCGAACAGTACGGCACCCTGGCCGGCGGCCAGATTCCAAGCGCCGCGACCATGTTCGAAGACGTTTATAAAGAGATGCCGGAGCACTTGAAGCGCCAGCGTCAAGAGTTGGGGGTCTGACATGAACGATCACAACAACAGCATCGAATTGGAAACCGCCATGACCACCACCACCATGACCATGATCCAGGCCCTGCGCTCGGCCATGGATGTGATGCTTGAGCGTGACGATAACGTGGTGGTGTTCGGCCAGGACGTCGGCTACTTCGGCGGCGTATTCCGTTGCACTGAAGGTTTGCAGAACAAGTACGGCAGCTCGCGGGTGTTTGACGCGCCAATCTCCGAAAGCGGCATCGTCGGCGTTGCCGTGGGCATGGGTGCCTACGGCCTGCGCCCGGTCGCCGAGATTCAATTCGCTGACTACGTGTACCCGGCCACCGACCAGATCATCTCCGAAGCCGCCCGCCTGCGTTATCGCTCGGCCGGCCAGTTCACCGCACCCTTGACCATGCGCATGCCGTGCGGCGGCGGCATCTACGGCGGCCAGACCCACAGCCAGAGTATTGAAGCGGTGTTCACCCAGGTCTGCGGCCTGCGCACGGTGATGCCGTCCAACCCGTATGACGCCAAGGGTCTGTTGATCGCCTCGATCGAAAACGACGACCCGGTGATCTTCCTCGAGCCTAAGCGCCTGTACAACGGCCCGTTCGATGGCCACCACGATCGCCCGGTCACACCCTGGTCCAAACACCCGCAAGCGCAAGTGCCGGACGGTTACTACACCGTACCGCTGGACGTGGCCGCCATCGTGCGTCCGGGCTCGGCGGTGACGGTGCTGACCTACGGCACCACCGTATACGTGTCGCAAGTCGCCGCCGAAGAAACCGGCATCGACGCCGAGGTCATCGACCTGCGCAGCCTGTGGCCGCTGGACCTGGAAACCATCGTCAACTCGGTGAAAAAGACCGGCCGTTGCGTGGTGGTGCATGAAGCCACCCGCACCTGCGGCTTTGGTGCCGAACTGGTGTCGCTGGTGCAAGAGCATTGCTTCCATCACCTGGAAGCGCCGATCGAACGCGTCACCGGTTGGGACACGCCCTACCCGCACGCGCAAGAGTGGGCGTATTTCCCAGGGCCGTCCCGCGTGGGCGCGGCGTTGAAACGGGTCATGGAGGTCTGAATGGGCACGCACGTTATCAAGATGCCGGACATTGGCGAAGGCATTGCAGAAGTTGAACTGTCGGTATGGCATGTAAAAGTCGGCGACCTGGTGGTTGAGGACCAGGTGCTGGCGGATGTGATGACCGACAAGGCGATGGTGGACATTCCCTCGCCGGTGCACGGCAAAGTGATTTCTCTGGGCGGCGAGCCCGGCGAAGTCATGGCGGTGGGCAGTATTTTGATCAGCATTGAAGTCGAAGGCGCCGGGAATGCCAAGGATGCGCCGGTGGTGGCTGAGCCGGTGAAAGCTGCGCCAGCGCCGGTGGTTGAAGCCAAGCCAGCGCCTGCGCCTGTGGCTGAAGCAAAGCCAGTTGCCAAACCTGCTGCGGCACCGGTTGCGCGTGACGCGAACGAACGCCCGTTAGCTTCGCCTGCCGTGCGCAAACACGCGCTGGATGCCGGCATTCAGCTGCGTCTGGTACAGGGCAGCGGCCCGGCAGGTCGGGTGCTGCACGAAGATCTGGACGCTTACCTGCAACAAGGTGCAACCCAGGCTTCGGCAACCGCCAACCCTTACGCCGAACGCAACAGCGAAGAACAGATCCCGGTGATCGGCATGCGCCGCAAGATCGCCCAGCGCATGCAGGACGCCACCCGCCGCGCCGCGCATTTCAGCTACGTGGAAGAAATCGACGTCACGGCGCTGGACGAGCTGCGCGTGCACCTTAATGAGAAGCACGGCGCCACACGCGGCAAATTGACCTTGCTGCCGTTTATCGTGCGCGCCATGGTCGTGGCGTTGCGCGACTTCCCGCAGATCAACGCACGCTACGACGACGAAGCCCAAGTCATCACCCGCCTGGGCGCGGTGCATGTGGGCGTCGCCACCCAAAGCGATGTGGGCCTGATGGTGCCGGTGGTACGTCACGCCGAAGCCCGCAGCCTGTGGGGCAACGCCGAGGAAATCGCACGTTTGGCCAGCGCCGCGCGCAATGGCAAGGCCAGTCGCGATGAACTGTCGGGCTCGACCATCACCCTGACCAGCCTCGGCGCATTGGGCGGCATTGTCAGCACGCCGGTGCTGAACCTGCCGGAAGTCGCCATTGTCGGCGTCAACCGCATCGTTGAACGGCCGATGGTAATCAAGGGCCAGATCGTGGTGCGCAAGATGATGAACCTCTCCAGCTCCTTCGATCACCGTGTGGTCGACGGCATGGACGCGGCGCAATTCATCCAGGCCATTCGTGGCCTGCTCGAACAACCCGCCAGCCTGTTTTTGGAGTAAGGCATGCCTCAGACATTGAACACCACGCTGCTGATTATCGGCGGCGGCCCTGGCGGTTATGTGGCGGCGATCCGTGCCGGCCAGCTGGGCATCCCGACCATTCTGGTCGAGGGCCAGGCGCTGGGCGGCACCTGCCTGAACATCGGCTGCATTCCCTCCAAAGCCTTGATCCACGTGGCCGAGCAGTTCCAGCAAACCGTGCACCACAGCCAAGGGTCGCAACTGGGCATTGAAGTGGATGTGCCGACCCTGGACATCCGCAAGAGCGTGGAATGGAAAGACGGCATTGTTGATCGCCTGACCACCGGCGTGGCCGCCTTGCTCAAGAAGCATAAAGTGCAGGTGATCCACGGCTGGGCCAAGGTGGTGGACGGCAAGACCGTCGACGTCGGCGACCAGCGCATTCAGTGCGAGCACCTGCTGCTGGCCACCGGCTCGAAAAGCGTCAACCTGCCGATGCTGCCGATTGGCGGGCCGATCATCTCGTCAACCGAAGCACTGGCGCCGACCCGCGTGCCCAAGCGCCTGATTGTGGTGGGCGGCGGCTATATCGGCCTGGAGCTGGGCATTGCCTATCGCAAGCTCGGCGCCGAGGTCAGTGTGGTCGAGGCACAGGAGCGTATCCTGCCGGCCTACGATGGCGAACTGACGCTGCCGGTGGCCGAATCGCTCAAGCAGTTGGGGGTCAAGCTGTACCTCAGCCACAGCGTCACCGGTTTCGAAAACAACAGCCTGCAGGTACGTGACCCGAACGGCGACACGCTGTCGCTGCAAACCGATCAGGTGCTGGTGGCCGTGGGCCGCAAACCCAACACCCAGGGCTGGAACCTCGAAGCGCTGAACCTGGCGATGAACGGCGCGGCGATCAAGATCGACAACCGTTGCCAGACCAGCATGCGCAATGTGTACGCCATCGGCGACCTGAGCGGTGAGCCGATGCTGGCGCACCGGGCCATGGCCCAGGGCGAGATGGTCGCCGAACTGATCAGCGGCAAACACCGCGAGTTCAACCCGGCGGCGATCCCGGCGGTGTGCTTTACCGACCCTGAGCTGGTGGTGGTCGGCAAGACCCCGGACGAAGCCAAGGCGGCCGGCCTGGACTGCATCGTGTCGAGCTTCCCGTTTGCGGCCAATGGCCGGGCGATGACGTTGGAGTCGAAAACCGGCTTTGTGCGCGTGGTCGCGCGGCGTGACAACCACCTGATTGTCGGCTGGCAGGCGGTGGGGGTTGGTGTGTCCGAGCTGTCTACGGCCTTTGGCCTGTGCCTGGAGATGGGTTCGCGCCTGGAAGATGTGGCGGGCACGATCCATGCGCATCCGACCCTCGGCGAAGCGGTTCAGGAAGCGGCTTTAAGAGCATTGGGCCACGCGCTGCACCTGTAAAACCGTGGTGAGGCCATCGCAGGCAAGCCAGCTCCCACAGGGCAATGTATTCCAAATGTGGGAGCTGGCTTGCCTGCGATAGCGGTGTATCAGCCAATACACACGCTCAATGGTCCGCCCACCTGCTCCCACACCGGCCAAGAATGAAGTATTGTTGCGCCCATCCAGTAAAAAACCGACAAGCCTGCCTTCGACCAGGCGGTTGACCAGAGATAGAGGGTGTCATGGGTAACGAAAGCATCAATTGGGACAAGCTGGGTTTTGACTACATCAAGACCGACAAACGGTTTCTCCAAACCTGGAAAAACGGCGAGTGGCAAGCGGGCACCCTGACCGACGACAACGTGCTGCACATCAGCGAGGGTTCCACCGCCCTGCACTATGGCCAGCAGTGCTTTGAAGGCCTCAAGGCCTACCGCTGCAAGGACGGCTCGATCAACCTGTTCCGTCCGGACCAGAACGCCGCCCGTATGCAACGCAGCTGCGCACGCTTGCTGATGCCGCATGTGACCACCGAAGACTTCATCGAAGCCTGCAAACAAGTGGTCAAGGCCAACGAGCGGTTCATCCCGCCGTACGGCAGTGGCGGCGCGCTGTACCTGCGCCCGTTCGTGATCGGCACCGGTGAAAACATCGGCGTGCGTAGCGCACCGGAGTTTATCTTCTCGGTATTCGCCATCCCGGTCGGCGCCTACTTCAAGGGCGGCCTGGTGCCACACAATTTCCAGATCTCCACGTTCGACCGCGCCGCGCCACAGGGCACCGGCGCCGCCAAGGTCGGTGGCAACTATGCGGCCAGCCTGATGCCGGGCGCTGAAGCAAGGAAATCCGGTTTCGCCGACGCGATCTACCTGGACCCGATGACCCACTCGAAAATCGAGGAAGTCGGTTCGGCCAACTTCTTTGGTATCACCCGCGACAACCAGTTCATCACGCCGAAGTCGCCTTCGGTGCTGCCAGGCATCACCCGCCTGTCGCTGATCGAACTGGCCGAGACCCGCCTGGGCCTGAAAGTGGTCGAGGGCGACGTGTTCATCGACAAACTGGACCAGTTCAAGGAAGCCGGCGCCTGCGGCACCGCTGCCGTGATCTCGCCAATCGGCGGCATCCAGTACGACGGCAAGCTGCACGTGTTCCACAGCGAAACCGAAGTGGGCCCGATCACCCAGGCGCTCTACAAAGAACTGACCGGCGTGCAGACCGGCGACGTTGAAGCGCCAGAGGGTTGGATCGTCAAGGTCTAACCCCAAAAAACGCAAAACCCAATGTGGGAGTGGGCTTGCCAGCTCCCACATTTGATTTCGGTGTGCTCACAAGTCCTTGGGAATATTCACCGCAATCTTCTTGCCCATGCTGATCCTCGGCTCCACCCCATACCCCAACGCCTCGTAGAACCCCACCACCGCGTCATTGCCCCCCGTAATCTGCAGGTTGATCTTCATGCAACCCAACGCAGTCAACGCCTGCTCGGCATAGCGCACCAGCGAAGCACCCAGGCCCTGCCGACGATAATCGCGGTGCACCGCCACCGAATACAACCAGCCGCGATGCCCGTCATAGCCGGCCAGAATAGTGCCGATCACGGCCTTTTTATCCGTCGCCACAAAGAACAACCCATCGTTTACCGCCAGCTTTTTGTCGATTGCCAGGCTTGGCAGGTTATGCGCAGTGTCATAGCCAAACGCCTGCTGCCACAACGCTACCACCTGGGATCGGTGCGGACGATCGCGATATGGCCCGATGGGATGGCGCGATAACAAGGCCTTTTCCATCACGAGCGTGCGCTCATTGCCATGGTAAACGTCGCGTACCGTGTGAAAGCCCAGCTTGGTATAAAACGGCTCGGCCGTCAGCGATGACGGCACGCTCAGGACCGTCACCCCGGCTTCAACGGCCCGCAGCTCAATCTCGATCATCAGCAGCCGGCCAATGCCCTGCCCTTGCAACGCCGGGTTGACGAATACCGAGCGCACCACATTGCCATCAAGGGCGGCGGTGGCGACGATCATCTGATCCTGGGTCGCCACCAGCACCACCCGGCGCTGGAGCAAGGCCAGCACGGCGTCGGGTGTGAAGTTGCTGGCAACCCGAGCAATCACATCTGCCGGGTAGTCCCGCGCATTGCTGCTGTGCAAGGCTGCCAGGATGACCTGGCTGATGCCCTCGGCATCGGTGGGTTGGGCAAGACGAACAGCGGTAGACATGCATTCTCCTTCCTGGCTCGGGTTTCGCGACCGCCACCATACTAATGTGGGAGCTGGCTTGCCTGCGATAGCGGTCTGTCAGTCAGCGCATCTGGCGCAGACAGACCGCCATCGCAGGCAAGCCAGCTCCAACAGTTTGATTGCATTTCAACTCGCCAGCCGATTCGGCTGCCCTACCCCACTTTTCAGCTTTCCCGGCTGAGCCGCCCCGCTATATCAGCCGGGATTCACCCGCCACAGCGCACAAAATAGCCCCACTGCTCACCCCATGGATTCGTGCCCCCATGCAAACCACCAACACTGTCTTGATGATTCGCCCGGCGCGCTTTGCCTTCAACCCGGATACCGCGATCAACAACCACTTCCAACGCCAGCCACTTGACCCGCTGAGCGCGCAGCAAAAAGCGCTGCAGGAGTTCGACGGCTATGTCGATACCCTGCGCCAACATGGCGTAGAGGTGCTGGTGGTGCAAGACACCCCGGCACCCCACACGCCCGACTCGATCTTCCCCAACAACTGGTGGAGCAGCCACGCCGATGGCAGCCTGGTGCTGTACCCGATGGAAGGCCAGAACCGACGACTGGAGCGCAACAAAGGTGTGCTGCAAGTGCTGGAGCAGCGTTTTGCGATCCGTAGCACCATCGACCTCAGCCCCCTCGAACAACAGAACATCTTCCTCGAAGGCACCGGCAGCATGGTGCTCGACCGCCAGCACCGTATCAGCTATGCCTGCCACTCCGGGCGTACCCACCAAGACGCCTTGCGCCAGTTCGCCGAACGCCTCGACTACCAACTCTGCGTCTTCCACGCCGTCGACCGCCACCACGCGCCGATCTACCACAGCAACGTGATGATGAGTGTCGGCCGCGACCTCTCGGTGGTGTGCCTGCAAGCCCTGCCCGATGCCAGCGAACGCCAGGCCCTGGAACGCTCGCTGCGCGACACCGGCAAAGACATCCTTGCCCTCGACTTCGACCAGCTCGAAGCCTTCGCCGGCAACATGCTTGAAGTCCACGACCGTGACGGCCAGCCGCTGCTGGTGATGTCGGCCAGCGCCTGGAGCGCCCTGCACCCGGCCCAGCGCACGCATGTAGAACGCCACACCCGCCCGGTGGTGGTGAACATCGACAACATCGAACGCATCGGCGGCGGCAGTGCCCGCTGCATGCTGGCGGAAGTGCACCTGCCCGCCCGCGCCTCATTTCAATAAGGAGTCTTGCCATGACCCGTTATATCGACGTCAACGACCTCAGCTACCTGGTTTCACAAAAAGGCCTGCAAACCTGCATCAGCGAAATGGCCGAATACATCCGCGCCGACTACCTGCGCTGGCAGGACTTCGAAAAGTGCGCGCGCCTGGCCAACCATTCGCCGGACGGCGTGATCGAGCTGATGCCGGTGTCCGACGCCTCGCTGTACGCCTTCAAGTACGTGAACGGCCACCCGAAGAACACTCTGGCCGGCATGCTCACAGTGATGGCCTTTGGCGCCCTAGGCGATGTCGACACCGGCAAGCCGGTGCTGCTGGCCGAAATGACCCTGACCACCGCGATCCGCACCGCGGCCACCTCTGCCCTGGTAGCCCGCTACCTGGCGCGCGACAACAGCCGCAGCATGGCGTTGATCGGCAACGGCTCGCAAAGCGAGTTCCAGGCCCTGGCCTTCCACGCCATGCTCGGTATCACCGAAATCCGCCTGTTCGATATCGACGCCAAGGCCACTGCCAAGCTGGCGGCCAACCTCAAGGCGTTCCCGGCGATCAAGGTGATCCTGGCCGCCAGCGTGGCCGAAGCGGTCAAAGGCGCGGACATCGTCACCACCGTCACGGCCGACAAGGCTTACGCCACCATCCTCACCGACGACATGATCGAGCCCGGCATGCATCTGAATGCCGTGGGTGGCGACTGCCCCGGCAAAACCGAGCTGGACCGCCGCATCGTCGAGCGCGCCCGGGTGATCGTCGAGTACGAACCGCAAAGCCGTATCGAAGGTGAAATCCAGCACATGCCCGAAGATTCGCCGGTGACCGAGCTGTGGCAAGTGATCAATGGCCAGCAGCCCGGCCGCGAGAACGCGCGCCAAGTCACGCTGTTCGACTCGGTGGGTTTTGCCATCGAAGACTACTCGGCCCTGCGTTACGTGCTGGACGTGGCCAAGGCGCTGGATGTGGGCAGCACACTTGAGCTGGTGCCGGACCTCGCCGACCCGAAAGACCTGTTTGCACGCCTGGCCCAACAGCCATGCGTACAGCACAAAAAGCGCGCCTGAAACCGCTCTGGCCTGCCGCTTTGCGCCCAAGGCAGGCCGGATTTACATCAGTTAAAAGCCGATTTTGCGCGTGCCGCAGCCGATTCCGCTGCATTGCGCTTTTTAACAGCGCAATTTGCGCTTTATGCACGGGGTAAACGACACAAAAAACGCACCACCATGAAGCATTCTCTGCTCCCAGCGATTCACCGCCCTTACATCAATTACAAAATATAGGGACTGTCACATGACTCCATTGCGATCACTCTTCGCCGCGTTGCTGTTGCCACTGTGCGCGAGCGCCGCCCACGCCCAGGACTGGAAAGAAATCCGCTTCGGCGTGTTCCCCGAATACCCGCCCTTTGAGTCCGTCGCCGCCGACGGCAGCCTGCAAGGTTTTGATATCGAGTTGGGCAACGCCATCTGCGCCAAGCTCGAAGTCAAATGCACCTGGGTGCACAACGAATTCGACGGCATGATCCCGGCCCTGCGCGCGCGCAAGTTCGACGCGATCATGTCGTCCATGGCGGTCACACCGGCTCGCGAAAAAGTCATCGACTTCAGCGACCGCCTGTTCCTCAGCCCCACCTCGGTGATCACCCGTAAAAACGCCGAGTTCGGCGACACGCCGGAGTCGCTCAAAGGCAAGCAGGTGGGCGTGCTGCAAGGTTCACTGCAGGAAGCCTATGCACGTGCGCACCTGGCCAGGCTCGGCGCGCAGATCAAGGCGTACCAGTCCCAGGAGCAGAACTACGCCGACCTGCAAAACGGCCGCCTCGACGCCACCCTGACCGACAAGCTCGAAGCCCAGCTCAACTTCCTGTCCAAGCCTGAAGGCGCCGACTACAAGACCGGCCCGGCCTTCAAGGACCCGACCTTGCCGCTGGATATCGCCATGGGCTTGCGCAAGAACGACGCCGAACTGCGTGCGCTGATCAATAAGGGCATCGCCGCCGTGCAGGCCGATGGCACCTACGCACAGATCCAGAAGAAGTACTTCGGCGATCAGGATATTTACAACGAATAGGCCTACGCCGGCCCCTGTGGGAGCTGGCTTGCCTGCGATAGCGGTGGGTCAGCCACTGTAGATGTTGGAGGCGGCGACCGCCATCGCAGGCAAGCCAGCTCCCACACAAGCCAGCTCCCACCGTTAATCTCTGTGCTTGATCGAGATCTCCTCAATGAACGAACTCCTCAACCTGCAAGGCTACGGCCCGATGCTGGCCCAGGGTGCCTGGATGACGCTCAAGCTGGCGTTGCTGGCGCTGACCCTGAGCCTCGCCCTGGGCCTGATCGCCGCCGGCGCCAAGCTTTCGAGCGCCAAATGGCTGCGCGTGCCCGCCACCCTGTACACCACGCTGATACGCAGCGTGCCGGACCTGGTGCTGATCCTGCTGATTTTCTACAGCCTGCAACTATGGCTCAACGACCTGAGCGAAGTGTTCGGCTGGGATTACTTTGAAATCGATCCGTTTACCGCCGGGGTGATCACCCTGGGGTTTATCTACGGCGCGTATTTCACCGAAAACTTTCGCGGCGCCATTCTCAGTGTGCCGGCCGGGCAACTGGAAGCCGCCACCGCCTACGGCCTGAGCCGCTGGCAGCGCTTTCACCTGGTGCTGTTCCCGCAACTGATGCGCTTTGCCCTGCCGGGCCTGGGCAACAACTGGCTGGTGCTGCTCAAGTCCACGGCGCTGGTGTCGATCATCGGCCTGTCGGACCTGGTCAAGGCTGCGCAAAACGCGGGCAAGACCACCAATGAGCCACTGTACTTCCTGATCCTCGCGGGCCTGGTGTACCTGGTGATCACCACCCTCTCCAACCGCATCTTCAAGCGCCTCGAACGGCGCTACAACCTCGGCATCAAGGGGATGGCGCGATGATCGAACTGTTCCAGCAATACGGCCTGGCCTACCTGTTCAGCGATGGCACAGGGTTGTCCGGAGTCGCCATGACCTTGTGGCTGTTTATCATCTCGGTGGTCGCAGGTTTTGTGCTGTCGATCCCGCTGGCGCTGGCGCGCGTCTCGCAGCACGTCTGGCTGCGCTGGCCGGTGGAGGTCTACACCTATCTGTTTCGTGGCACGCCGCTGTATATCCAATTGCTGATTTGCTACACCGGGCTTTACAGCCTGGAAGTGGTGCAGGACAACGCGCTACTTAATCAGTTTTTCCGTAATGCGCTCAACTGCACGTTGCTGGCGTTTGTGCTCAACACCTGCGCCTACACCGTGGAAATCTTCGCCGGGGCGATCCGCAACATTCCCCACGGAGAAATCGAAGCCGCGCGTGCCTATGGCCTGCACGGCTGGCGCCTCAACCTGTTTGTGGTGGTGCCCGCCGCGCTGCGCCGTGCGCTGCCGGCCTACAGCAATGAAATGATCCTGATGTTGCACGCTACCTCGCTGGCCTTTACCGCCACCGTCGCCGATATCCTCAAGGTCGCCCGCGACGCCAACGCCGAGACGTTCCTGACGTTCCAGGCTTTCGGCATCGCCGCCCTGCTCTACATGCTGCTGTCCTTTGCACTGGTGGGCCTGTTCCGACTGGCCGAACGTCGCTGGATGCGTTTTCTTGTTCCTACCCGAGGCTAACCCATGAATCAGTCCGCGCAGGCCCTGGCCGCTTACCCTGTTGACGCCCCCGTTGCCAAACCGGCAACCGCTGCGATCAAGCTTCAAGTCGAAGGCATCCACAAACGTTACGGCGACCACGAAGTGCTCAAGGGCGTGTCCCTCAATGCACGCAACGGCGACGTCATCAGCCTGATCGGCGCCAGCGGTTCGGGCAAAAGCACGATGCTGCGCTGCATCAACTTTCTCGAACAGCCGGACGCCGGGGTCATCACCCTCGATGGCATCAGCATCGAAATGCGCCAGGGCCGCGCCGGCACCCGCGCGCCGCACCAGGAACAACTGCAAAACCTGCGCACACGCCTGGCCATGGTGTTCCAGCACTTCAACCTGTGGAGCCACATGACCGTGCTGGAAAACATCACCATGGCCCCGCGCCGGGTGTTGGACGTGAGCGCGGCAGAGGCGGAAAAACGCGCACGCCTGTACCTGGACAAGGTCGGCCTGCCCGGCCGCGTGGCCGATCAATACCCGGCGTTTCTGTCCGGCGGCCAGCAACAACGCGTGGCCATCGCAAGGGCATTGGCGATGGAGCCGGAAATTATTCTGTTCGATGAACCGACCTCAGCGCTGGACCCGGAACTTGTAGGAGAAGTCCTCAAAGTCATACAGACGTTGGCCGAGGAAGGTCGTACCATGCTGATGGTCACCCACGAAATGGGCTTTGCCCGCCAGGTGTCCAGCCAAGTGCTGTTTTTGCACCAGGGCCGAGTCGAGGAACAAGGCGGCGCCGAGATCCTCGACCATCCCAACAGCGAACGCTTGCAGCAATTTCTTTCCAACCGTTTGAAGTGAACTCATGGATACCAAGGCCAACGGACCCCACTCTTCGCCCACGCTGGACCGCATCGATGAGGCGATCATCGACGTGTTGCGCCACCAGGGGCGTATCACCTACGAAAAGCTTTCCTCGCTTGTACACCTGACACCCAGGCCGTGCCTGGAACGGGTGCGCAAGCTGGAGCGACGCGGGGTGATCCGTGGTTATGGGGCGATCATCGATGTGCAGATGGTCTCGCCAGGGCTGTCGCTGCTGGTGCTGGTGGCCTTGTCCAATCAGAGCGGGCGCTCGGCGCAGAAGGCCTTTGAGGCCTGCGTCAAAGCCTGCCCGCAGGTGTTCGAGTGCCAACTGATCAGCGGGCCGTTCGACTACAGCTTGCGCATGCGCTGCCGGGATATGGAGCATTACCGGGTGCTGACGGAGACCTGGCTGAACAACGATGAGCTGCACATCGATAAGTTGGTGGCGCATCCGGAGTTGGCGGTAGTCAAAAACACCGCGACCGAACTGGCCTGAAACCCACGCTAGATCGTTCCCACGCTCCGCGTGGGAATGCATCCAGTGACGCTCCGCGTCACGACCTCAAAGCAGACGCGGAGCGTCCAGGGCGGCATTCCCACGCAGAGCGTGGGAACGATCATCGAGCCAGCTCCCACATTTTTAACTGTGCCCGCTTGAGATTTTCTTGCCCGGCCTGGCCCCGATCAGCTTCGCCTGCCCATAGATCGTTCCCACGCTCCGCGTGGGAATGCATCCAGTGACGCTCCGCGTCACGACCTCAAAGCAGACGCGGAGCGTCCAGGGCGGCATTCCCACGCAGAGCGTGGGAACGATCATCGAGCCAGCTCCCACATTTTTAACTGTGCCCGCTTGAGATTTTCTTGCCCGGCCTGGCGCCAATAAGCTTCGCCTGCCCATAGATCGTTCCCACGCTCCGCGTGGGAATGCATCCAGTGACGCTCCGCGTCACGACCTCAAAGCAGACGCGGAGCGTCCAGGGCGGCATTCCCACGCAGAGCGTGGGAACGATCATCGAGCCAGCTCCCACATTTTTAACTGTGCCCGCTTGAGATTTTCTTGCCCGGCCTGGCCCCGATCAGCTTCGCCTGCCCATCCTTCTGCTTGCCCGTGCGCGCCTCGCTGATCAACCCCGGTATCAGCTTGCCCTCCGGCAGATTCTTCCAGAACCGGCTGGGCAAATGCCCTTCCATCACTTTGGGGTTTAACCGCGCCGGGTTGAAGATATGGCTGTAATAGGTCAGCCACATCGCACTGTGTGGGTCTTCGACATTTTGCGCCAACTGTTGCCATGCCTCAGGGCACTGGCGTTGATGAATCAACTGCTCACCGTCGTAATACACACCGTCCAAAGGCGTTGCGATCATCCAGCGATGGCGGCCCATGCGCCCGACAAAATGCTGGCTGGCGGACTTCAAGATGTCATGGGCCGGCTCATGCCACGCCACATACTCAGGCAACTGCGGGCCGGCCTGCGCAGGCAAGGCAATAAACCGCACAAACGCATGCAGGTGATGGGCCTCGCGGCTGACCTGTTTGATGCGCCGCTGTAACTCACTGCCCAACTTGTCCCCGGCCAGCATCGCGGTGCGGTCGCCATGGCTGACACGCCACAACACCTCATACAACAGGCTCCAACGCTGATCACCGTGGTAACACGCGGCCGATTCCAACAACTCCAGCAACGCCTTGGGGATTCGTGCCTGAAACGGCCCGAGCTGCTCAGGCACAGGCTCGTCCGTGGCAAACAGGTCCGCCACTTCGGCCTCACCCCAGCTCACCTGGCTGGGGTCGACCTGATGGCTGAGCAGCCAGCGCGCCTGCTCGCGCCAGGTGCTGAACAGGTTGTCGCATTCCAGGCTGATCATCCCCACAGCCCCATTTGTTGCGGCTGAGGGCGATCGCGCAATTGCTCGCGCAGCAGCACGCTGGTGCTGTCTGCCTGTTGCGGGTGGTAGTCGCTGGTGATGAAAAACGGCTTGGCCTTGGCCAGCACGCAACGCATGCGCGCCAGGTCTTCAAAGCGAATTTTGCGTTCGCGGCGCAGGTCGACCAGGCGCTGGGTGGTGCGCAGGCCAATGCCGGGGATACGCGCGATCAGCGTGGGTTCGGCGCGGTTCAGGTCCAGCGGGAACACCTCGCGGTGCTCCAGCGCCCAGGCCAGCTTGGGGTCGATATCCAGCGCCAGATGGCCTGGGCCTTCGAACAGCTCATTGGCGCTGAAACCGTAACTGCGCAGCAGAAAGTCGGCCTGGTACAGGCGGTGTTCACGCATCAGCGGCGGCGCGGCCAGCGGCACACTTTTGGGGCTGTTGGGGATGGGGCTGAACGCCGAGTAATACACGCGCCGCAGCTTGTAGTTGCCATACAGTGCCTCGGCACCGTGCAGGATGGTGCTGTCGTCGGTGTCATCGGCGCCGACGATCATCTGCGTGCTCTGCCCCGCTGGCGCAAAACGCGGTGCGCGCGGCTCGTTGAACACCGTCTGCTCGCCGGTGTAGATGGTCTGCATGGCTTGCTTGATCGAGCCGATCTGCTTCTCCGGCGCCAGGGTTTGCAGGCTGGCGTCGGTGGGCAACTCGATGTTCACGCTGAGGCGATCGGCATAACGCCCGGCTTCGACGATCAGCGCAGGGTCGGCTTCGGGAATGGTCTTGAGGTGGATGTAACCGCGAAAGTCATGCTCTTCGCGCAACAGTTTGGCGACTCGAACCAGTTGCTCCATGGTGTAGTCGGCCGAGCGGATGATGCCGGAGCTGAGAAACAGCCCGCTGACGCAATTGCGTTTGTAGAAGTCCAGGGTCAGGGTAACCACCTCCTCCGGGCTGAAACGCGCACGGGGCACGTCGCTGGAGCGGCGGTTGACGCAGTATTGGCAGTCGTACAGGCAGAAATTGGTGAGCAACACCTTGAGCAACGACACACAACGCCCGTCCGGCGTGTAGCTGTGGCAAATGCCCATGCCATCGGTAGAACCCAGCCCGGCCTTGCCCTCGGAGCTGCGCTTGGGCGCGCCACTGCTGGCGCAGGAAGCGTCGTACTTGGCGGCGTCGGCGAGGATGCTGAGTTTTTCGATCAACTGCATGAAGGGCTACCGATACTGGTTTTTTGTACAGTACCAATAGCCCGACGTTGTCACAAGTGCCGTCTGTAGGAGCGCGCCTTTTGTGGCGAGGGAGCTTGCTCCCGCTGGGCTGCGAAGCGGCCCCAAAAACGTGCGGGCGCTACGCACCCGAACGGGAGCAAGCTCCCTCGCCACAGTAATCAGCTGGCAGTGGCCAGCAGTAAATCCTGCACCGAGCGCGCCTTGCCACGGTGACGATCGTTTTCATACAACGAGGCGGCAATCTCATCGGCCCGAATCGGCAGTACCGACAGCAAGGTGTCGCTCAAACCATGGCTGGCCTGGCTGAACCCCTGGATATAGATACCGGCCTTGCAGCGCTCGTCGGTGACGATCCGATAGTCGCGGGCCACTTCGAAGTCGCCCATATAGGCTTGCAGGGGCGCCAGCAGTTCGCGGTGCATCTGGCGCTCATAGCCGGTGGCCAGGATCACCGCGTCGTAATGGCTCACGCTGGTGTCGCCGTTGGCGTTGTTGCGCAGCACCAGTTCGATGCCCAGCGGCCCGGCCGTGGCTTGCTCGACCACGGTCATGGTGCGGAAGGCCTGGCGGTTGATACCGGAGACTTTCTGGCGGTAAAAAATCCCGTAGATGCGCTCGATCAGGTCCAGGTCGACCACCGAATAGTTGGTGTTCTGGTACTCGGCCACCAGGCGCTCACGCTCGGCGCCGACTTGCTGGAACACCAGGTCGGTAAAGGCCGGCGAGAACACTTCGTTGACGAATGGGCTGTCGTCCGCCGGTTTGAGCGCCGAACCGCGCAGGATCATGTCCACCTGCACCGACGGGAAGCTGTCGTTGAGGTCGATAAAGGCTTCGGCCGCGCTCTGCCCGCCGCCGATGATGGCAATGCGCATAGGCTTGCCGTCCACGCACGGCTGCTGGGCCATGCGCTCGAGGTATTGGGAATGGTGAAACACCCGGCCGTCGTCCTTGAGCGCCTTGAACGCCTCCGGCACACGTGGCGTGCCGCCGGCGCTGACCACCACCGAACGGGTGGTGCGCACATGCTGTTCGCCCTGGGCATCACGGGAAATTACGCGCAACGCTTCAACCTGCTGCTGGTGCAGGATCGGCTCGATGGCCAGCACTTCCTCGCCATACCGCGCCTGGGCCTGGAACTGCCCGGCGACCCAGCGCAGGTAGTCGTTGTACTCCATGCGGCACGGATAGAAAGTGCCCAGGTTGATGAAGTCCACCAAACGGTCGTGGGCCTTCAGGTAGTTGACGAACGAGTACGGGCTGGTGGGGTTGCGCAGCGTCACCAGATCCTTGAGGAACGAAATCTGCAGTTCGCTCTGGGTGACCAGGGTATTGCCGTGCCAGCGGTAGTCGGCCTGCTTGTCGAGAAACACCACGTCCAGTTTGCCCTGGGCTTTTTCACGCTCCTGCAGGGCGATGGCCAGCGCCAGGTTCGAAGGGCCGAAACCGATCCCGATCAGATCGTGAACCGCGGGCGAAGCAATTGCCTGTGTCATTCCAGTGTCCTCTGGATAAGCCCCTTGGCGGTGGGGCGGGAATACCTGCAAAGCCTGAACAACAGGCCATGTGTTGATAGGAAACGAGGACAATGAAATAAAATTTAACTGATCTGTGATCAGTGCGCGTCCCACTCACGCATGCGCACCCGGCAATGCTTCATGGCGTTGACGATATGTTTTTCCACCAGGCTGCGGGAAATGCTCAGGCGCTCGGCGATCTGCGGGTGAGAAAGGCCGTCGAGCTTGCGCAGCAGGAAGCTGTCGCGGCAGGCGCTGGGCAGCTCGGCCAGGGCACGTTCGAGCAGGGCCAGGCGCTGGGCCTGATCGTGGCTGGCGTGGGGCGAACTGGTGGCGAAGCGTTCTTCGCTGTCCAGCACCTCCAGCGGCTCGGACTGGCGCAAGGCATTGCGCCGATGGCCGTCGATCACCAGGTTCAGCGCAGTACGGTACAAAAACGCGCGCGGCTGTTCGATCGGCGTGTCGCTGGCGCGCTCCAGTACTCGCACGTAGGCGTCATGCACCACATCTTCGGCCACCTGACGGTTGCCCAGCTTGGCGTTGAGGAAACACACCAGCTCGCGATAGTAGTTTTCCAACATGACTCCCGACCGTCTGGGGGGACGGCATCAGTTCCTTGAGTGCTTACGAAGACAGGCCATGGATGATGGCAGTTTGAGTGCGTGCAATTTATAGTAATTCTCATCTACTTTTAAAGAAGTCTTGCATCAACCGTCGATTTTTTTATTCGACAGAGCTGTTACTACCTATGTAAGCGCCTAAATCGTCGGGCAATTTTCTCGTATAACTGTCAGCCCTCCGCTAACTGCGGTCCACACTTCCCGGCTGGAACCAACGCATGAAACGCCCTCGCCCCGCCCGACGCGCCCTGCTGGTTGTCGCGTGCCTGATTCCCATCGTTGCCCTGGCGGCCTGGCAGATACTGCCGCCGGGCCGCGACAGCCTCGCCACTGTCACCGTCACTCGCGGCAATATCGAAAACAGCGTCACGGCGCTGGGCACCCTGCAACCACGCCGGTATGTCGATGTGGGCGCACAGGCATCCGGGCAGATCCGCAAGATCCATGTCGAGGCCGGTGACCAGGTCAAAGAAGGCCAGTTGCTGGTCGAAATCGACCCGGCCACGCAGCAGGCCAAGCTCGATGCCAGCCGCTATGCCATCGACAACCTCAAGGCCCAGTTGCAGGAGCAGAAAGCCCAGCACCAACTGGCGCGCCAGAAATACCAGCGCCAGCAACGCCTGGTGGCCGGCAACGCCACCCGCGAAGAAGACGTGCAAACCGCCAAGGCCGAGCTGAGTGCCACCCAGGCACGGGTCGACATGTTTCAGGCGCAGATCCGCCAGGCCCAGGCCAGCTTGCGCAGCGACGAGGCCGAATTGGGCTATACACGCATCTTCGCGCCGATGAGCGGCACGGTGGTGGCGGTGGATGCGCGGGTCGGCCAGACCCTCAACGCCCAGCAGCAGACCCCGTTGATCCTGCGTATCGCCAAGTTGTCGCCGATGACCGTATGGGCCGAGGTCTCCGAAGCCGACATCGGCCACGTCAAACCCGGCATGACCGCCTATTTCACCACGCTCAGCGGCGGCGGCCGGCGCTGGACCAGTACCGTGCGCCAGATCCTGCCGATCCCGCCCAAGCCCCTGAATGAAACCAGCCAGGGCAACGGCAGCCCCAGCAGCACCAGCAAAAGCGGGAGCGGTCGCGTGGTGCTCTACACCGTGCTGCTGGATGTGGACAACGCCGACAATGCCCTGATGGCCGAAATGACCACCCAAGTTTTTTTCGTCGCCAGCCAGGTCAAGGATGTGCTCACCGTGCCGGTTGCGGCCTTGCTCGGCAGCCACGGCACCGATAAACAGACCGCCCGCGTCGTGGCCAAAAACGGCTCAATCGAAGAACGCGACGTGCGCCTGGGCATCAGTGACCGTTTGCGCGTCGAAGTGTTGGACGGCCTCAGCGAGGGCGACCACGTGTTGATCGGCCCAGCCGACGGCAATGGGGGTTGAGTTGACCACGCCGCTGATCGAACTCAAGAACATCCGCAAATCCTACGGCGGCGGTGACAGCCCGCAGGTCGACGTGTTGCGCGGCATCGACCTGTCGATCCACGCCGGGGAATTCGTCGCCATTGTCGGCGCCTCCGGCTCCGGCAAGTCCACGCTGATGAACATCCTCGGCTGCCTCGACCGCCCTTCCGAGGGTGACTACCTGTTCGCCGGCGAAAACGTCGCGCACCTGGGCAGCGACGAACTGGCCTGGCTGCGCCGCGAGGCCTTTGGGTTTGTGTTCCAGGGCTACCACCTGATTCCGTCCGGTTCGGCCCAGGAAAACGTCGAGATGCCGGCGATCTATGCCGGCATCAGCGCCACCGAGCGGCATGCCCGCGCCAAGGCCCTGCTCACGCGCCTGGGCCTGGCCGACCGCACCGCCAACCGCCCGCACCAACTCTCCGGCGGCCAGCAGCAACGGGTGTCGATCGCCCGCGCCCTGATGAACGGCGGGCATATCATCCTCGCCGACGAACCCACCGGCGCCCTCGACAGCCACAGCGGCGCCGAGGTGATGACGCTGCTGGACGAACTGGCGAGCCAGGGCCATGTGGTGATCCTGATTACCCACGACCGCGAAGTCGCGGCGCGGGCCAACCGCATCATCGAGATTCGTGACGGCCAGATCATCAGCGACTCGGCGCACAGTGACACCCATGTACCGGCCATGGCCAACAGCGACGCGCTGCAAGCCGTCGACCTGCGCCAGCGCCTGGCCGACGGTGCCGAGCACAACGGTGCCTGGAAAGCCGAACTGCTCGATGCGGTCCGCGCGGCCTGGCGAGTGATGTGGATCAATCGTTTTCGCACCGCGCTGACGCTGCTGGGGATCGTGATTGGCGTGGCGTCCGTGGTGGTGATGCTGGCCGTCGGCGAAGGCAGCAAGCGCCAGGTGATGGCGCAGATGGGCGCGTTCGGCTCCAATATCATTTACCTCAGCGGCTCCTCGCCCAACCCGCGCACGCCGCCGGGTATCGTGACCCTCAACGATGTCGCGGCACTGGCGATGTTGCCCCAGGTCAAGCGCATCATGCCGGTCAACGGCAACGACGCCGGGGTTCGCTTTGGCAACCTGGATTACCTGGCCTATGTGGGTGGCAACGACGTCAACTTCCCCGAAATTTTCAACTGGCCGGTGGTCGAGGGCAGCTATTTCACCCAGGAAGACGAGCGCGCCGGCGCCACCGTCGCGGTCATCGGCCACCGTATCCGCGAAAAGCTGTTCAAAAACGTCGCCAGCCCGATCGGCCAATACATCCTGATCGAAAACGTGCCTTTCCAGGTCATCGGCGTCCTCGCCGAAAAAGGCTCCGCCTCCGGCAATAAAGACAGCGATGACCGGGTCGCCATCCCGTATACCGCCGCCAGCGTGCGCCTGTTCGGCACTTATAACCCCGAATACGTGGCGATTGCCGCCGCCGATGCGCGCAAGGTCCATGAGGCTGAAATGGCCATTGATCAACTGATGCTCAAGCTGCACAACGGTAAACGTGACTACCAGTTGACCAACAACGCCGCGATGATCCAGGCCGAAGCCCGCACGGCCAACACGCTGTCGCTGATGCTCGGTTCGATTGCGGCGATTTCCCTGCTGGTGGGCGGGATCGGTGTAATGAACATCATGCTGATGACCGTGCGTGAACGCACCCGCGAAATAGGCATTCGCATGGCCACCGGCGCGCGCCAGCGCGACATCCTGCGCCAGTTCCTCACCGAGGCGGTGATGCTCTCGGTGGTTGGCGGCCTGTTCGGCATCGCCCTCGCGCTGCTGGTGGGCGGCGTGCTGGTACTGGCCGAGGTGGCGGTGCAATTTTCCCTGGTGGCGGTGTTTGGCGCGTTTGGCTGTGCGCTGGTCACCGGTGTCGTATTCGGCTTTATGCCGGCCCGTAAAGCTGCCCGGCTCGATCCGGTTAAGGCGTTGACCAGTGAATAAACGATCTTCCCTGCTGGGCGTATGCCTGTTGCTCAACGCCTGTACCGGCAACCCGCCGAGCGTCGACAGCGGCCTCGCGCCGCCGCCCGCCTGGCAGTACGCCGAACGCGATGCCACGCAGGCGACCAACCAACGCTGGTGGACACACTTCGGCAGCCCGCCGCTCAACCGCCTGATCGACCAGGCGCGACGCGACAGTTATGACGTGGCCGCCGCCATGGCACGCGTGCGCCAGGCCCAGGCGAGTGCGGTAATTGCCGGGGCGCCGTTGTTACCTGAGGTCAAGTTCAACCTCACCGCCAGCCGTGAAAAACTGCTGCGCGGCAGCGGCAATGCCTCCTTGGACGCCACCGACAGCAACAAGACCGTCGACAGTTTCGGTGCCAACCTCTCAGCCAGCTATGAACTGGACTTCTGGGGCGGCCGCGTTGCCGCCCGCGACAGCGCCCTGCAAAGCCTGCGCGCCAGTGAGTTCGACCAGGCCAC
The DNA here is from genome assembly GCF_012985495.1 of Pseudomonas sp. WS 5146. Classification (NCBI taxonomy): domain Bacteria; kingdom Pseudomonadati; phylum Pseudomonadota; class Gammaproteobacteria; order Pseudomonadales; family Pseudomonadaceae; genus Pseudomonas; species Pseudomonas sp. WS 5146. Next base: position 10,923 of record NZ_JAAQWL010000012.1, on the reverse strand, counting down.
CGTGGAGCTGACCCTGCTCAGCAACGTCGCCGACCGCTACGCGCAAACCCTCGCCGCGCAGCAACGCCAGCAGATCGCCGAGCTGAACCTGGCCAATGCGCGCAACGTGCTGGACCTGGTGCAAACCCGCTACAGCGCAGGCTCCGCCACCGCCCTGGAGTTGGCCCAACAGAAAAGCCTGGTGGCCGGCCAACAACGGCAATTGCCGCTGATTGCGCAAGTGGCCGAAGAATCGCGGATCACCCTCGCCGCCCTGCTCGGTCAACCCGTACAAGCCCTGGACCTGGGCACCGAGCCGTTCCAGGCGCTGACCTGGCCAACCATTGGCCCGGGCGTGCCGAGCCAATTGCTCAGTCGTCGCCCCGACCTGGCCCGCGCCGAGGCGCAACTGGCGGCGGCCAGTGCCGACGTCACGGTGGCACGCGCAGCGATGCTGCCCAGCGTAACCTTGGGCGCGACAGTTGGCTCCGGCGCCTATAAAGCTGAAGACATCCTGCGCAGCCCGTTCTACAACCTGACCTCGGGGCTGGTCGCGCCGATCTTCAACAATGGCCGATTAAGCGCCGAGCGCGACAAGGCTCGCGCCCGCCAGGATGAACTGCTGCAAACCTATCGCGGTGCGATCATCAACGGCTTTGCCGATGTGGAGAAAGCCCTCAGCAGCATCACGCGCCTGGACCAGCAACGCCAATGGCAGGCCGAGGAGCTGCAACAGGCCCAGGCCGCCTTCCAGATCTCCGAGAGCCGCTACCAGGCAGGCGCCGAGGACTTGCTGACGGTGCTGGAAACCCAACGCACCTTGTATGCGGCCCAAGACTCGAACGTGCAACTGCGGCTGTCGCGGCTGCAAGCCAGCATTGCCTTGTACAAAGCGCTGGGCGGCGGCTGGGATACGCAGATCCGACAATAAAACTGTAAACTCCTACACAAAGCGTTTATTCGCCCTACATTCTTCGACCCTGGGTCCTTGGTAAAAAAGCCGTCCTCATACGGCAGCCCGGACCCTCCTGATGAAACCCAGCGTTCTGGTAAAAAACCTGGCGTGTATCGGCCTCTGGCTGATCGCCGGCCAGGCGTTGCCCGAGCCGCTGATCGCGCCGACCGCGATTGACTGGCTGCTGGATTGCCCCTTCCCCGCCCAGGAGCGGCCGGACCCCGAAGTGCTGGAACGCACCCAATGCGCCAGTGTGAATGTGCCCCGCGACTATGCCGCGCCCAAACGCGGCAGTGTGCGCCTGGCCCTGACCCGCGTGGGCGCCCGCCAGCCGCTCAGCCGTGAAGGCGTGGTGTTTATCCAGGGTGGCGAGCCGCCAAAGGGCCAAGGCGCAACCTTCGCCCTGCACCTGACCAGCCGTTGGGAGTCCTATGCTACCCAGGCCTATCGCACCTTGACCAACCGCTATGACGTGATCGAACTGAGCCCCCGTGACCTGAGCCAGCCCAGCGGCGTAGAGCAAGCGGCGCGTGATATGGAGTATGTGCGCGCCCAACTCGGCGAGGCCCAGCTCAATTACCTCGGCAACGCGCAGGCCACTCGCCTCGGCAGCCGCTATGCCGCGCTGTTTCCCGAGCGCGTCGCACGCATGGTGCTGGTCAATGCCGAGCAGGCCGAGCCGGTCGCTGCCGGCATCGAGCAATTGCTGCTCAAAGAGCCAGCCCGGCCTGGCACCGCCGCCGGGTGCATTAACCGCTGGGTCGGCGATTTTCTCGTATTCGGCAAACAGCCGCCCGCGTCCACACGCTGCCTCGACCTCGGCAGCTGGGAATAACCCGCGCATTTGCGACCACTTCAGGCCGAAAACGACACCTTGCGTTGACGATCCGGCTCAATCGTTATTAAGTGCTATTAATCCGCATTAATAGGATCAATAGAACAGCATGCTCAGCCGCCCGCTACGACGCAAACGCCAGAAGCTTTCCGATGTGATTGTCGAGTCGGTCAAACGCTCGATCGTCACCGACGCGCTCAAGCCCGGCGACCGCCTGCCTACCGAGCGCGAGCTGATGGAAAGCTTCCAGTGCTCCAAAGGCTCGGCCCGTGAAGCGCTCAAGGCCCTGGAAGTGGAAGGCCTGGTGAGCACACGCACCGGCCCCAGTGGTGGCGCCTACCTGAACCAGGCCGGCACTGAACCGGCCAGCCGCGCGTTGCGTAACTACCTGCACTTCCAGCACCTGGATGGCGAGCAGGTGTACCAACTGCGCAAGGTCATCGAGGTAGAACTGGCAGTATCGGTGCTGGGTCGTTTGAGCGAAGACGACTATCAAGCCCTGCAAGACAACGTGGATTTTTGCAGCGCACCCGAAGACAGCGAAGCCGGCCAGCGCGAACAGCGCCTGGCGGAACTGGAGTTCCACAACCTGTTGGCCAAGGCCTGCCCCAACCCGCTGCTGAGCTTTATGGCGCAGTTTCTCAACGACCTGTTGCGCGACCTGGTGGTGCTGAAAAAAGCCTACAAGCCCAAGCGCAAACAGTTTGACGCGGCCAACCTGGACTATCACAAGCAGTTGCTGCTGGCCTTTCGCGCCGGTGATGAAACGGCCGTGCGCAACCTGATGCATGAACATATGTGCGACGCCGAACACCACATGACGGCGCTGGAAGGCGAGGTCAGCCCGCACTTTTTGCTGGAGTTTGATCATAGCTGAGGCGCACCCCATCCCAATATGAAAACCCAATCAATGTGGGAGCTGGCTTGCCTGCGATGCGGGCGCCTCGGTGTATCAGTTGAACCTGACTGATTCCATCGCAGGCAAGCCAGCTCCCACACTTGAGCCGGTTCCAACCGTTAGACCGTTTCACCCAATTCAATAACAGGCCTGCCCACAGGCCCTTGCTCCACCGTATCGCCCTTGCCGCTCCTGCCAATAACTAAACCAGGGAGTCACCCCATGCAGCGTCGTACGTTGTTGAAAGCCAGTCTTACCGCCGCAGCCGCGCTCAGCCTTCCGCTGAGTGTGCGCTCTGCATTCGCCGCCGAGCCTTTTACCTTTTACGGCCTCAAGTCCATGTCCGGCGCGTTTGCCAGCTATGGCAAGTTTGCCGACATGGGTTCGCGCCTGGCGGTGGAACAGCACCCCGAGTTACTCGGCCGCCCGCTCAACTACAAGGTCATCGACACCGAAGGCAATGCCGGCAAAGCCGTGCGCAAGGTCCAGGAAGCGATCCAGCAGGACGGCGCGCGGTTCTTCCAGGGCTGCACGTTGTCGTCCTCCGCGCTGGCGGTGGCCAAGGAAGTCGACAAGGTCGGCGGCGTGTTCATGACCCCGGTGGGCGCCGATGAAGTCACCGGCAAAGACTGCAACAAGGCGACCTTCCGCTGGTCGGTGCCCACCTACGGCGCGATCCGCGAAACCATGCTGCCGCTGATCAAGCTGCTGCCCAACGCCAAGCGCTGGTACACCATCACCCCGCAGTACGTGTTTGGCGAAGCCTTGCTCGAAGGCGCGAAAACCGTGCTCAAAGACAACGGGCTGGAACACGTCGGCAACAGCTACCACTCATTGCAGGAACAGGAATTCTCCGGCTACCTGACCAACGCCATCGCCGCCAAACCCGATGTGCTGGTACTGCTCAACTTCGGCAGCCAGTCGTCCAACACCCTGCGCCAGGCGGTGAACTTCGGTATCAAGGAGCGCATGAAAGTGCTGCTGGTATGGTCCGCCGGGCTCGACCAGTTCCAGGAACTGGGCAGCGACGTGCTCGAAGGCGTGTACCTCGGCGCCCAGTATTGGCACCAGGTCGACACCCCGCTCAACCGTGAACTGGTCAAGCTCACTCAAGCCAAATACGGCATCAACCCCACCTACCCGCTGGCGGCTGATTACATCAGCACCAAAGTCATGCTGGAAACCATCATCAGCACCGGCAGCTTCGACGGCCCGACCGTGGCCAAAGCCCTGCAAGGCTTGAGCTACGAAGGCCCGACCGGCAAGGAGTCGATCCGCGCCGGCGACCATCAGGTGATCAAGGATTACTACCTGCTGATCGGCAAAGCCGCCGGCGACATGGCCGACAAGGACGACCTGGCCAAGGTGCTCAGCGCCGGGCAATCGTTCCCGCCGGTCGAGGCGACGGGCTGCACGCTCGCCTGATCCCCTGAATTGCTTAGCGCAGGGCCGCGCGAGCGGCTGCCTGCCGAGGGTTTCTGCATGCTTAATCTTTACCTGTTCCAGATCCTCAACGGCCTTGGGTTGGGGATGATCTACTTCCTGATCGCGGTCGGGCTGACGATCATTTTCGGCCTGCTCAACTTCGTCAACTTCGCCCACGGCGCGTTCTTTCTGCTGGGTGCGTACATCTGCTACACCGCCGTAAGCCTCACCGGCAACTTCTGGCTGGCGCTGCTGATCGCGCCGCTGGTGGTGGCCGCGCTGGCGTGGGTGATCGAGCGATTGTTGATCCAGCGGATTTACCACTTGCCACACATGTTCCAGATTCTGGTGACCCTGGGGATCGCGCTGATCATCCAGGAAGCCAGCGTGATGATCTGGGGCCCGGTGGGCAAAAGTGTCGCCGTGCCTGAACTGCTGCGCGGCGTGCTGGTGGTGGGCGATTTCGTCTACCCCTACTACCGCCTGTTTCTCATCGTGTTTTCCGCGCTGATCGGCCTGGCCTTGTGGCTGCTGCTGGAGCGCACGCGCTTCGGCGCCCTGGTGCGCGCCGGCAGTGAAAGCACCGAAACCGTGTCGCTGCTGGGCACCAATATCTTCCGTCTGTTTTCCATGACCTTTGCCCTCGGCGTGGCCCTGGCCGGTGTCGCGGGTGTGCTGTTTGCACCGTTGCGCGGCGCGCAACCCTTTGTCGGCCCGGAGATCCTCGGCGTGGCCTTCGTGGTGGTGGTGATCGGCGGCATGGGCTCGTTCAGCGGTGCGCTGGTCGGCGGTTTGCTGGTGGGCGTGGTGCAAAGCCTGATGACCACACTCTGGCCCCAAGGCGCGAGCCTGATGATCTACGGCGCGATGGCCGTGGTGATTCTGGTACGCCCTTACGGCCTGTTCGGGAGAGCCTGACATGAGCGAGAAAAACCCCCTGCCGTTTGCCAAAACCCAATCCAAAGCCATGTTGCTGTGGGTGCTGGCGGTGCTGATCGGCTTGCCGTTGATTCTGCCCTCGGCCACCCTGGCCACCGAGATCCTGATCTTTGCCCTCGCCGCGCTGGCCTGCAACCTGTTGCTGGGCTACACCGGGCTGTTGTCGTTCGGCCAAGGCATCTTCTTTGGTGCCGGTGCGTATTGCGCGGCGCTGCTGATGATCCACCTGCAACTGGGCTTGTTCACCGCGTTGCTCGGCGCGGCCATTGCCGGTGGTTTCCTGGCGCTTCTGGTCGGCGCGCTGGCAATCCGGCGCACCGGCATTTACTTCGTGATGCTCACGTTGGCATTCAGCCAGATGGCCTACTTCGTCGCCTACACCTTGAGCGACTGGACCGGCGGCGACAACGGCCTGCTCAGTGTGCCGCGCCCGGAAATCCGCATCGGTGACACCGTGCTGCTGTCGCTGGCCGATGCCCGGGTGTTCTATGGCTTTGTCGCGGTGCTGTTCCTGCTGATCTTTATCGGCGCGCGCCGAGTGATCACCTCGCCATTCGGCAGCACCTTGATGGCGATCCGCGAAAACGAAACCCGCGCCTCGGCCATCGGCTATGACACGCGCCACTTCAAGATCCTGGTGTTCGTGCTGTCCGGCGCGGTCACCGGCATCGCCGGGGCGCTGTACGCGATGCTGCTGCACTTTGTGCCGCTGTCGAACATCGACCTGGCGATGTCCGAGAACATCCTGATCATGACCATCGTCGGCGGCACCGGCTCGCTGTTCGGCTCATTGCTGGGCGCAGGCTCCATCGTGCTGTTGGGGGACTTCCTCTCCGACCTGTGGCCACGCTGGCTGATGCTGCTGGGTGTGATCCTGATCTTTGTGGTGATCTTCATGCGCGGCGGCTTGTGGGGCGGCCTCGCGTCGTTGTTCGAACGGGTACGCGGCAGCCGCAAGACCGCCGTCGTCGCCAAGGAGGAAGGGCTATGAGCATCCTGCTGGAAACCAAAGACCTGGAACTGGCCTATGGCGCGTTCCATGCGGTCAACGGCGTCAACCTCAAGGTCGAAGCCGGCACCATTCACACCATTATCGGCCCCAACGGCGCGGGCAAGACCAGCCTGTTTCACTGCCTCACCGGCGAGCGCCAGGCCACCGCCGGGGCGATTCATTTTGACGGCAAGAACCTGATACGCAAACCGGCCCACGGCCGTGTGGGCCTGGGCATGGCGCGCTCGTTCCAGCTCACCAGCCTGTTCCAGAACCTCAGCGTGCGCGAAAACCTGCGCCTGGCCGCCCAAGGCCGCGACGGTGCGCGGGCGCTGAACTTCTGGCGCCGCGTCGACAGCAAGCGCGAGCACCTGGAGATGGCCGATCAAGTCCTCGAACGCCTGCAACTGACCCGCCGCGCCGACACCCTGGCGGGCGAGTTATCCCACGGCCAGCAACGCGTGCTGGAGGTGGGCATGTCGATCTGCTCCAAACCCAAACTGCTGATGCTCGACGAGCCCACGTCGGGCATGGGCATCGATGACATTCCGATCATGACCCAGCTGATCAGCGACCTTGGCCGCGACCACACGGTGCTGTTGATCGAACACAACATGAGCATTGTCATGTCCATCAGCCAACGCATCACCGTGATGAGTCACGGGCAGATTCTGGTGGAGGGCACGCCGGAATTCGTGCGTGCCGATGAGCGTGTGCGTACGGCTTATCTTGGGGAGGCTGCCTGATGCTGATTGTCGAGAATATCCATTCCTACTATGACAAGAGCCATGTGCTCGAAGGCGTGTCGCTCACGGTCAATCCCGGCGAACTGGTGACGCTGCTGGGCCGAAATGGCGCGGGCAAGACCACCACGCTGCGCAGCATCCTCGGGATTATCTGCCCGCGCCAGGGCCAGATTCACTTCAACGGCCAGGCGTTGGTGGGCCAGAAGATCTTTGAAATCGCCCGTCAGGGCTTGGCGCTGGTGCCGGAGAACCGCGGGATTTTCCGCCTGCTGACGGTCGAGGAAAACCTGCGTATCGCCGTGCGCAAGACCAGCCGCTGGCAACTCGAAGACGTGTACGGCATGTTCCCGCGCCTCAAGGAACGGCGTAAAAACGCCGGCCACGCACTGTCCGGCGGCGAGCAACAGATGCTCGCCATCGCCCGCGCGCTGCTCAACGACCCCAAGCTGCTGATCCTCGACGAACCCACCGAAGGCCTGGCGCCGGTGATCGTTGACGAGTTGGTGAAAATCCTGCGCAAGGTCAAGGACGACGGCCTGCCGGTGTTGCTGGTGGAACAGAACCTGATGGTCTGCGACAAGCTCGCCGACCGCCATTACGTGCTCGAACAGGGCCGCGTCGTATACGAGGGCAGCGCCGCTGACTTCCGCGCCGACCCGACCATCAAGAACCGCTACCTGGCCCTGAGTGCCTGACCGGAGATTTGCACATGAATAGTTTTGCGCAACCGCTCAAGAGCAATGCCCCGCTGATCAACCGCGACCGCTTGTGGCAATCGTTGATGGACCTGGCCCAGCTTGGCGCCACGGTCAAAGGCGGCGTGTGCCGCCTGGCCCTTACCGACCTCGACCGCCAGGCCCGCGACCTGTTTGTGCAATGGTGCGAGGCTGCCGGGTGCAGTGTCAGTGTCGATGCCATTGGCAATATCTTTGCGCGGCGTGCCGGACGCAATCCCGCCCTGCCCCCGGTGATGACCGGCAGCCATATCGACACCCAGCCCACCGGCGGCAAGTTCGACGGCTGCTACGGCGTGATGGCCGGGCTGGAAGTGATCCGCACCTTGAATGACCTGAATATTCAGACCCAGGCCCCCATCGAGGTGGTGGTGTGGACCAACGAAGAAGGCTCGCGCTTTCCGCCGTGCATGATGGGTTCCGGGGTGTTTGCCGGCAAGTTCGACTTGCAGGACACCCTCGACAAACTCGATGACCAAGGCCTGTCCGTGGGCGCCGAATTGCAGCGCATCGGCTACGCCGGCTCCCGCGCGGTGCTTGGCCACCCGGTCGGCGCATATTTCGAGGCGCATATCGAGCAAGGCCCGGTGCTGGAAGACCGCGCCACCACCATCGGCGTGGTCATGGGCTGCCTCGGCCAGAAGTGGTTCGACCTGACCCTTACCGGCGTCGAAGCCCACGCCGGCCCAACGCCCATGCACCTGCGCAAGGACGCCCTGGTGGGCGCCGCCGAAGTGGTCAGCGCGGTCAACCGCATCGCCCATCAACAGCAACCGCACGCCTGCGGCACGGTCGGTTGCCTGAACCTGCACCCCGGCTCGCGCAATGTGATTCCAGGCCAGGTGCACATGACCATCGACCTGCGCCACCTGCATGCCGACAAACTGCAAGCCATGGTCGATGAAGTGCGCGGCGTGATCGAAGCCACCTGCGCCCGGCATGGCCTGACCTTTGAACTGACGCCCACCGCCGACTTCCCGCCGCTGGACTTCAACCCAGCCTGCGTCAACGCCGTGCGTGACGGTGCGCAGGCATTGGGCTTGAGCCACATGGACATCGTCAGTGGCGCCGGGCATGACGCGATTTTCGTCGCCAAACTCGGCCCGGCCGGGATGATCTTTGTGCCGTGCGAAGGCGGCATCAGCCATAACGAAATCGAAAACGCCGCGCCGGATGACCTGGCGGCGGGCTGCGCGGTGCTGCTGCGCGCCATGGTCAACGCGGCGCAGGGAGAGGTGGCATGAGTGAGATTGGCCAACTGACGGCGGTGCAACTGCTGCAGCATTTTCGCGACAAGACCCTGTCACCGGTAGACGTCACTGAAGACGCTCTGCTGCGGATCGAGCGCTATAACCCGGTGGTGAACGCCTATTGCCACGTAGACCCTGAAGGCGCATTGAACGCTGCGCGGGCCTCGGAACAACGCTGGTTGAAAGGTGAACCCTGCGGCGCACTGGACGGCGTGCCTGCCTCGATCAAAGACCTGACGCTGACCATTGGCATGCCCACCCGCAAGGGTTCGCGCACCTCCTCTGCCGACGGGCCGTGGGATGTGGATGCGCCCTTCTCGGCTTTTATGCGCAAAGCCGGCGCGGTGCTGCTGGGCAAGACCACCACGCCGGAATTCGGTTGGAAAGGCGTCACCGACAACCCGCTGTACGGCATCACGCGCAACCCGTGGGACACGCGCACCACAGCGGGCGGTTCGTCGGGTGGCGCCGGTGCGGCGGCGGCGCTGAACCTGGGCGTGCTGCACCAGGGCAGCGATGCCGGTGGCTCGATCCGCATTCCCTGTGCGTTCACCGGTACGTTCGGCATCAAGCCAACTTTCGGGTATGTGCCGCAGTGGCCGGCCAGTTCCATGACGATTTTGTCGCACCTGGGGCCGATGACCCGCACGGTGGAAGACACGGTACTGATGCTGCAAACCGTGGCCCAACCGGATGCGCGTGATGGCCTGATCGGGGCGCCGCGCCATACGCCGTGGTTGCCGGGCGCTACGGATTTGAAGGGTTTACGCGTGGCCTACAGTCCCACGTTCGGGTATGTGGACGTGGACCCACAGGTGGCCAAAGTGGTCGCCCAGGCGGTTGAGGGTTTGGTACAGCTGGGGGCGCATGTCGAGCAGATCGACCCAGGTTTCAGCGACCCGCTGGAGGTATTCAGCACCTTGTGGGCAGCCGGTGCGGCTCGCCTCACGGGCTCCATGAGTGATGCGCAAAAACAATTGCTGGACCCCGGTTTGCTGCGTATTGCCGAACACGGCCAGCAGTTAAGCCTCGGCGATTTTAACGACGCCCTTGAAGCCCGCGCGGCGTTGGTGGCAAGGATGGCGGCGTTTCATGAGCATTATGATGTGCTGGTCTCGCCGATGATGCCGATTACAGCGTTTGCAGCTGGGCATAATGTGCCGCCGGGTTCGTCGATGAAAGAATGGATGGAGTGGACGCCGTTTACTTATCCCTTCAATTTGACGCAGCAACCGGCAGCTTCGGTGCCCTGCGGGTTGGCAGCGAATGGTTTGCCGGTGGGCTTGCATGTGGTGGCTGCGCGGTTTGCGGATGAGCAGGTGTTGAGGGTGTGTCAGGCCTATGCCAAAGCCTTCCCTACTGAACACCTTGAAGCACCGCGGGTGCTCTGAACCCTGCATGTGCGGTCGCATCCGGCTTATAATCCGCGCTTCATTTTTTGTTGCGCGGGTTGTTTTAGATGCTATTTACAAGGACTTTTATGGCGAGTGCAGTGCTCGCCGTCCTGCCGGTTATGGTCCATGCCACAGCGTTGGACTTGAGCTACGAAGCGCCTGTGCTTGAGGCGGTGCCACACGATGCACCGGCGACGGCGAAATCGTTGTTCCCGGTTCAGACCCAGGCGCCGGTGACGTTTGAGTACAAGTGCAAGGGGCCGCGTTGTCAGTATGAGGATGACCTGGAGCAGCGGCACGAAGACCAGACCACGCAGAGTTGGTCCATCGGTATTCACTAGGGTTCGGCCTGCCTTGGGCTGAAATGCAATCATCAACTGTGGGAGCTGGCTTGCCTGCGGTAGCGGTTTGGCGGGGTGTTTGGTCGGGGTACATATCCATTGCTGCGGTAACGGCGGCCTATGGTTTCGCTCTTACAGCGACTCACTTTTCGAAGGACCGAAAAGTAAGCAAAAGGTCCTCGCCCCAACACTCGGTGCCTCGCTGTGGCTCGGCATGCCCGCAATCCGCCAGTGATTTGGGGGGCCGCCGCGATGGGCCATCCTTGGCCCAGCGCGGCTAAACCGGCATCCCTGCCGGTTTACCCCCCAAATCCCTGTCGAATTCCGGCCATCGTGTTTGACGGGGCGATTTCAGATCAAGATCAAAAGCGCAGATCAAAAGACCGCTGACTTCGTCATCGAAAAGGATGTAAGGGCCGGAGCAACAGCAACAGCA